>JANNBN010000104.1:0-58947 GCA_031385545.1 Acidimicrobiia bacterium
TTTGTCTTGAACCACTTGTCAACCGCAGCGGTGGCTCCGGAATCGCCGTAGAGGTACACGTCTCTCATGGCGTATTCAAGCTGCTGCTTCTCTGCGGTCGTCAGCGAACCGAACGTGGAACCCGCGGGTGTGATGGTCGAAAACGCGTTGTAGGCGAGCGTCAGCTTGTCGGCCACGATCGTCTTTTGCGCAAGAGCCGCCCGGCCCGACTCGACCCTGAGTTGCGTCGAACGGCTGCCGTTCTGAAAGACCTTGGCACCCACGGCGAGTGAGACAGTTCCAGCGATGGTGGCGACAAGCAGCGGGATGACGAGCAACCGGAGCCAGTTGGTGGGGTGCGCCTCGGAAGCAGCAGTGTCCAAGGCATCGTCGATATTCATTCCCTGAATGTATGCGCGCCTAGCTGGGTTGTCGACCGGGGTCGTCGACCGAGTCCTCGGCGTGACCGAGGCCGAGAAGAGGCTGCGAAGCGAACCGCGGCGTCCGGGAGGGACGCGCAACGGGCCGACCCGAAAATCGGGCCGGCCCAGCGGCATTCCGGGCTCACAGAGCGGTCACTCACCGTAGTCCTCCGGATGTGGACCACGGCACCCCGCTCTGCGGAATCTCGCGAAGCTGGCCCGAAGGCCGGCGGCTTCGCTTATGCGGAGATCACGCAACCGAGTTCATCGACAACGAGCTCGACAACCTTGATCTTTGGTGGACGGCCACGGCGACGCCGCGACGCGAGCACCTTGCCGTTGATGACCATCTCCCCGCCCCAGACACCCCACGGCTCGTGCCGGATGAGTGCGCCGGACAGGCAGCGGTCGGTCACGGGGCAATTTCCACAGATCGCCTTTGCCTGCGCGATCTCGTGGATTTCTTCGGAGAAGAACAGACCGGCGAGGGTTCCGGCTCCGTCGGCGCACCGTCCGCGTGCAATCAGTTCTCGGTCGACAGATGTCAGCAGTGCTTGGTTGAGGTTCATGATCCGGCTCCTGTCCGGTTTTCGTGTTCGGTCCTGCTGTTGGGGGGTTGGAAGAGGTTTCTGCAAGAGGCCGGCCGAAACCTGGGGATCAGCCGGAACCTGGACAAACAAGAAGGCCGCCGGATGATCCGGCGGCCTGGTGAGCTGAGTGGGTTGTGGGTCCGACGGTTACCCGTTGGGTGATCCACTCCAGCTCGAAGGCCGCTTGTTGGTCTTGGTCTTGTTCGCCTTGTTGACCAGCGCGGTCGTGACGGTCGTGCAAATCGACAGGGCGTCGGATGCTGTGGCGACGGTGCACGGGTAGGCCTGGGACGAGGGTGCACCTCCGTTGGTGTCCCAGGCATGAGCAGCGGCGGTGGTACGGCCGAACTCTGGTCGGACGGCTGCCATTGCTTCCCACGCGGCTACAGCTGAAATCGCCGGTGCCGCCGACATGGCTGAAAGCGGCGAAGACGACACACACAACACAGCGGCCGACGGCGCGCCGAACATGAGTGCTTTCAGGTCGCTCGCATTGATGGGGAATTGCTGTTTCATGTCGGTCACCTCGTTCGGCGTCTTGTTGCTGCAGTAGTTCCGGCGCGGCTCTGTACCGGCACGATTCGGTTACGGGTCAGTTTCTTCTGTGACGAACGGCTGATGCAAGTGAATTAATTCCGAGCCCGCAATTCGCAGCAGAATCAGGCCCCGTCCGCCGCTGCGGCGGTGCGATCCGCAGCACGCCGAGCCACAATCGCCTGCCGGGCAACCGTTTCGCTGCTGGCCCCGACCGGCGTTCGCTTCTGCCTGGCATCCCGAACGATCAGATCGCGGCCGAACGCGTCCGCGACATACCCACCGGACTCCTGCAGAATCAGCATTCCTCCGGCGTAGTCCCACACGCCGTGGGCATCACGGCTGCAGTCGACGTACGCGTCGAGAACCCCGTCAGCCACCGCACAGAGGTCCAGCGCGCAGGCTCCCAGTGCCCGGAACTGGTTCCATCCCAGCCATTTCGGTGGCAGACCGGAAAGTCCTGTGATGGCTTTTCGCCACGAGTCGCACGTGCTGGTCTGCATGCGCCTACCGTCGGCGAACGCGCCACCGGCGCGGGTGGCCCAGTACTTTGCCCCCGTCGCCTGGTTGACAACCAACGCAGCCAGGAGCCCGTCGGCATCGACCGCAGCCAGCGAGGTTGCGAACCACGGAATCCCGCGGCTGGCGTTGGTGGATCCGTCGAGCGGGTCCACGATGACAAGCAGTTCGTGGTCCGCACGGCGCAGGCCGGACTCTTCTGACAGCACACCAACTCCGGCGCGATCCAGCACTGCGAGCGCAGCGTCGTCGGCAGCGACATCGCTGCCGTGCTGGCCACCGTGTGCCCCGTCGGCGAGCAAACCGAACTGGTCGCGGCGCAGCGAGCCCAACGCAGTCGTCACTGCTGCTGCGACGTCGTCGAAGAGCTCCAAAGCCTGCTGTTCATTCCACGTCACCCGCCGATCCTCGCGCCGATAGCGTTGACCGGATGGAAACCAGGGTGTGGCTCGGCACAGCCGGTTGGTCGTACCTGCCCGACTGGGCCGGCAGCTTCTATCCCCCGGGAACCTCGCAGGGCGACACGTTGCACCGGTACGCCGAGGCGTTCCCGTTCGTCGAGATCGACTCCACGTTCTACGCCGCTCCGGCTCCGCAGGTTATCGAGCGGTGGGCGCGCATCCTGCCTGAGCGGTTCCGGGTGTCGTGCAAAGCACCGCGTGAGCTGGTGCAGGACACGGGGCTGAACCCACCCGAGGTACCGTTCGAACACTTCCACCGCACTCTGTCCGAAACCCTCGGGTTGCGGCTGTGCAACATCGTGGTGCAGATGCAACCGTCGTTCGCCAGGACTCCTCAGAACGACCTTGCTCTGCGCATGTTTCTCAATCGATGGGCTGAAGAGGTGCCGCTCGCAATCGAGTTCCGCAGCAACTCGTGGAACCACGAATCCGTGCATGACCTGTTGCGCCGCTACGACGTGGCGCGGGTCTCGAACGACATCCACGACGTCCCCGACCTCGAACGACACAACTACGACACCAGCCAACGATGTGCGTACATACGATTGATCGGGCGTCACGACGGGATCCCGAAGGATGAGATCCAGCGGCCGCAGACTGAGGCGCTCAGCTGGTGGGCGGACCAGATCGACGCGTTGTCGCATCGCGATGTCCGCAGCATCTTCGTGGTCGTCAACAACCACTACGAGGGCCACGCGCCGCAGACCCTGCGTACCCTCGGTGCTGTGCTGCAGGAGCGCGGCATGAACGTCGTGCCGTTCAACGGGTTTCCCGACGGGCAGGTGCAACTCTTCTGACGTACCTCTGCTCTGAAAGGCCTCCTGCGCCGAAGGTGCGGTGGGAGTCCTAGAGTGGCGTCTCGAAATGGCGATTATCGACGTGCCGGGATACATGGCAGACCTCAAGGACCACGTGTCGGTCGACCATGGGTTCCATGTCCATGACGAACGCCACCTCATCGAGACCTACTCCTCCGAGCAGGCCTGGGAGGTGGAACTGCACCCCGAGGAAGGTTGCAGCGGCCCGCTCGACCTACACCTCACGCTGCAGGTCAACCCCCGTGTGCTGTTCGCGTTCGAGGACCGTATGGCCGAACTCGACGACGACGTCGAGCCGCCGGACGAGTACTTCTTTCCGCTCACGCTCACGTGGCTGCTGCCACCGCTGAAGAACCCCCCTGACCTGCTGGTTCTCGCCACCGACCTGGCCGGAGTTGGAGGAATGGACCTTCCGCTGGAGGTGCAGGCCATCGATTCGTTCAACGTGGTCACCGATGCTCCCGAGCGCCGTCTCACCATCGTTGCGAAGCGACAGGTGTCGCTGGCGCGCATCTTCGTGGGCGAAGAGCTGCTGTGTGACCTGTGGGAAAGCTGTCGCGGCGTCAGCCTGTACCTGCTGGAACGGGCGCCGATGTGGGTGGGCCAGACCGACTGAGACTGTGACGCGCCACACGGCAGACCCTGGATACAGGACCTGCCGTGTGAAGTGGCTCCGAGAGCAGGGATCGAACCTGCGACCCATTGATTAACAGTCAATTGCTCTGCCAGCTGAGCTATCTCGGAATGGCTTGACCACGTTAGCAGCGCGCCAGCGGGTGCCAGGTTACCGTTTGTCCAAACCAGGGTGCAGGTCGGAGCGGTTGCTCATGGCAAGCTCTGGGTTCCCGAAACTGGGGGCGGTAGCTCAGTGGTTAGAGCACGGGACTCATAATCCTTCGGTCGTGGGTTCGATCCCCACCCGCCCTACTTTGTTTCTGCGCTAGAGATCGTGCGCTGGGTCGCTTGGGGAGCGACTGAGCGAACGAGAAGAGCTGGCCGGGCGCCACCCAAACGTTTCAAGGGGGTTCCGAACGGGTAGCGAGACCGCATGACTTCGAACAAGCCGATCAAGCTACTTCGCCCGGTTGCCAAATTGATCGCCAAGACGGTCGCCACCAACTGGGTTTGGACGAACCGCAAGAAGCTGATCGACCGAATCGCTACGGCCCGGCGACGCAAGAGCAACAACAAGAGCAACGGCTTGATCGACACCACACGCCCTGTAGGCGACCTATACGTTGCACCAGGAGCGGGCGAGCCGCCGAGCGCATTCGTAGCCGCAATGGCCGATGCCGGGGCCCCCGTTTCCATCGCAGTCCGGGTCCACCTCGAGGATACTGCGTCACACGTTCACATCGTCGAAACCCCAGCAGCGTCGCCTCAGCCACGACGGTCCGCCTAAACCCCCCACGGCCTGAGCGATCTCGGATGCGCAAATCGGGTTTCGCGTTCGTCGGATGGGGGTAGTGGCGGACATGGCTCTTCCCTACGTCATCACCTCGCCCTGCCTCGATGTCACCGACACGGCATGCGTCACCGTGTGCCCGGTGCAGTGCATCTACGAATTGGTCGACGGCAAGTTGCTCGGCCGCGACGCCGACGGCACAACCGTGGTCAACACCCACGAGGCTCACCCCGATCTGCAACACCTTTACGGCAGCCGGATGCTCTACATCAACCCCGACGAATGCACCGCGTGCGACGCATGCGTGACCGAGTGTCCGGTCGACGCCATCTTCCCCGGTGAAAAGGTGCCAGCCGCCGAGGAAGAGTTCGTCAGCGTCAACCGCTTCGTCTTCGCCGACATCACGAGCTGACCCAGAACGAGCTGACCGGGAACCAGCCCTCACCGGGCCGGGTCACGCAACGATTCCGCAGGCCGCACACCGCTGATGATGTCGGCAGCGACATCGACCAGACGCAAGTTGCGGTCTCGGGCAAACCCGCGCAGCGCAGCGAACGACTCGGCCATATCGACGCCGATGCGTTCGGCCACCATCCCCTTCGCCTGCTCGATCACAACCCGGCTGTTGAGCGCAGCGTTCAACTGATCGTTCACGAGGCTCGCCTCAAGCGTCGCTCGCTGCTGCAGAATGGCGATCGTTGCCACATCGGCGAACGCCTGGGCAACCTGCACATCGCGATGCGGCATGAGACCTGGCGTGGTGAAGAACAGGTTCAATGCGCCGATCACCGATCCGCGCAGCCGCATCGGAAGCGCCTGGACCGACCGGAACCCGGCCTCGCACGCCAAAGGGGCAAAGTCCGGCCACAGGCCGACGGCCTCGGCAAGGTCACCGCCGGAGACGGGTACACCGGTACGGAAGCAGTCAAGACACGGGCCCTGCTCCGCCTGCAGCTCGAACAGTTCGAGCGTACGCATCGCGTCGCTCGACGATGCCATCACGCGCAGATCACCGTTCGCGCGTTGGAGCAGGATCCCAGCGGCGTCGACACCGAGTATTTCCACGCACCGGTCAGTGAGCATGGAAAGCAGTTCCACCACATCGAAGTCGGCGACCAACGTGTCGGCCAGCTCAACCAATGTGCGCGCCAGTTTGGACTCTCGATTCACCGAGGACTCGCTGTGAGAAGAGTTCGAAACCGGTTCGGCGTTCGAGTCGCTCATGATCCGGGCACCCCACCGGAGCCAGCATCGGGCTTGGCATCAGTTTCGTCGCGAACAAGACGGAGCGTCCTGGCAACGACTGCCCCTGCAACCTCCGCAAGTGCTCGCTCGTTGCCGAACGCAAAGGACCTGAGCCGAATGAGCGCCTGAGCGATCGGGATACCGAGCTGTGCCGCCACCATCCCGCTCGCTTGGTGGACCGTGTCGTTGAAGTCAGCCACTTCCTCCAGGGCCGTCGCGAGCGTCCCGGCCGGCGCATGGGCCTGCATCACGAGGATCGCGTGAGCCGCAACATCGGCCATGACCAGTGCATTTGCATGCTGGTCGACCGTCAACGGGCCGGGCGCGTCGCGGTAGAGGTTCATCGCTCCCAGCCGCGCTGCTCCCACCCGAAGCGGGAATCCGAATACAGCTCTGGCTCCCGCGTCGATGACCGGACCACTGAACGCAGGCCACCGCACGGCCTTCGGGCTGACAAGGTCAGGCTCAAGGACCGGCCTCTCGAAGCGGTGTGCGTCCACGCATGGTCCTTCGCCGAGCGCGAACTGAAGGCGTTCGATCAGTTCACTCGTCGTATCGCTGCAGCACACGGAACCCGACGGTATGTCCGAAGACATCAGCATCAGACCTGCTCCCGTCATCTTGGTGACCTCTGCACACACTTCGCAGAGTTTCGGTGTTTCAAGGGTCGCTGTTCCGCCGCCAAGAAGCAACCCCAGAATATGGAGGCGTCGGTCGTCTGGCACCGAATCACAGCCACTGGCTCAGTGAACTCGGTGCGTCGAACCTTGAGATCAAGCCGGGCACGGCTACCACCGGCGCCCGACTCGGTGAGGTCTGGTGAACTGACGTACGCATGCATGACCCGAGCCCGCAGATCCGCAGCACTCGCTGCACATTCCGTACCGGAGCAACCAGGATCAGGCGGCGCGAAGTAACGGCCAACCGGCGTTCGAATTCGATGATGACTCCGGCAATCCGCGAGTCGATGAAGTTGACATCGGTCAGGTCGAGCAGGACGTCGAACGTGCTGTTCTCGCACGCGGCGCAAAGCAGGTGGCGGAGTCTCGGCACAGTGGCGAGGTCCTGCGGGCCGCTGAGCGACACGACGAATTCGGAACGAGCCAGGATCGGCCACCGGAGGCCCGGCAACGTATCGACCGGAAGCAGGTCGATGAATTGACTGACGTTGGGTACGTGCGTTGGACAAGGAACAGACACGGCGGCGCCTCCTGAGGGTGGTCGTCTGACGCGCTACCAAGGTCCGGAGCACCGCTCCCGAGCCCGGCTTCCCCGGCTCGACACGTTCGGGATTCACCGTGCTGGCGTCAACCTACACCCATCCGTCCAGCTCGGACCCAACAGGCCAACAAGCGCATCTACCCAGATGGCGGCCTGACTCCGTTTCGGATCGTAGGTTTCGGGTAACGGAACTCCAGTGCCGCACCCAATTCGCCTCAATCCGCCGATTGGATCGAGATCCAGGAGGAACCGAGTGTTCGCAACCCGACAGGCCCCCGTCACACTGACGACGCCAGCACACCCTTCGTTCGTCCGCGTGGCGCGTCTGGTCTGCGCGTCGCTTGCCGCCGACCTCGACTTCGACGTTGACGAGATCCAGGACGTGAGCATCGCGGTCGACGAGATTGTCAACGTCGTGGTGCAAACCGCGGATCCGGGGTCAGAAATGCAGATCTCCATGTCCACCGATGGACAGGTGATCGAGGTCGACGCACAGGCGCCGACCACCAAGCTCGTGGCGGAATTGGATCCGCTGTCCGAGCAGGTTTTGGCCGCCGTCACCGATTCGTTCGAGGTCTTCGTGGCTGACGGAATCGTTGCGGTCCGAATGCGTTCGGCACCAGGCGGGGCCGACCGTGGATCGGGTTGATCCAGCTGAGCGGGCTGTCCTGCGCGCTGCCGAACTGCAACGATTCCGAGCGTGGCGCCGTACCGGTGACATCCGCCTGAGGGATCGGATTCTCGCCGACAACACGGGGCTTGCCATCAGCCTTGCGACCCGTTACCGGGACCGCAGTCTCGAGTTCGACGATCTGGTGCAGGTCGCCCAGATGGGCGTTCTGCTCGCCGCCGAACGATTCGACCCGGATCGCGGTGTGCCGTTCGTGGCCTTCGCGACACCAACCGTCCTGGGCGAACTTCGGCGCGCCTTCCGCTCGTCATGGAGCGTCCGAGTGCCACGGGGGCTGCAGGAATCATCGCACCACGTGGGTGCCACGATTGCGAAGTTGGAGCAGGAATTTCAACGCACGCCGACGGTGTCCGAGGTCGCTCAGGCGATGCAGTGCACGACCGACGATGTCCTTCTTGCCATCGACGCCGCTTCTGCATTTCGGTCCGTATCGCTGGACCGGCCCGACACGCGGTCGGACGGGAGTTCCGGGCCTCCCGAACCGAATCAGACAACGGATAGTATGCGCACTGACGATCCTTTCGACCAGTCCGATGCCCGTGCAGCCGTTCAGAGACTGTTGCCTCTGCTGTCTCCGCGGAGCCGGCGGATCGTTGAACTGCGATTCTACGAAGAGTCCACGCAAAGCGAGATCGCTGCCGTCATGGGAATGAGCCAGATGCACGTCTCGCGGCTACTCCGACAGGCACTTGGGCTGATGGCGGGTTCGACATCGGGTCGCTCGACCCAGTCAGACAGAGGCTGAGTCGTCGATGCGGATCAGCCCACCGCCGTCGAGGACCAGCATCTGGCCTGTCACCCACGACGCGCCCGCAGCGAAATACAGCGCAGCCTCGGCGATGTCTTCTGGTTCGCCGAGACGCTTCAAGGGATAGCGAAGCGCAACCACGTCGCCCTTACCGTCCTGCCACAGGTACTTCGCGAAATCAGTCTTGATCAGGCCCGGGGCCAGGCAGTTGACCCGCACCTTCGGCGCCAATTCAGCGGCCATCTGGCGGGTCATATGCATGAGGGCTGACTTGAAGATGTCGTAGACGCCGAGCGCTCCGCTGGTGAGCAGCCCGCCGACGGAGGAGATGTTGATGATGGACCCACCGTGTTCTTTCATCGAAGCGTTCCAAGCGGCCTGCGTCCAGATCAGCGGGCCGCGCAGGTTCACCTCATGCGTCTTGTCCCAGCGGGCCACGTCGCAGTCGATGATGGGACCGACATACGGATTGGTTGCCGCGTTGTTGGCCAGGATGTCGACACGCCCGAAACGGCCGATGGTCGCGTCGACGCAGCGCTGCGCGTCTTCGATACGGCCGACGTTGCCCGCCTCGGTAGCGATGCGTTCGGCGGGAATACCGGCGGCCAGCAGTTCTGCTTTTGCCGCCTCGAGGCCCTCGGGTTTACGCGCCGCGATCATGACGTTCGCACCGTTCTGCGCGTAACACGCGGCGATGCCGAGGCCGATGCCGCGGGAACCTCCCGTGATGAGAGCCGTCTTGCCTGTCAGGTCACCAGTGATCATGCTCGGATCGTATCGACAGCGCTTGCACAGGACACAACACCAGACACAACACCAGACACCACACCGACACAACACCAGGCACGCCGCCTGCGCCGAAGACCGGTGTGACATGCGTCGGGGCCGGTTGACCGGACGGCCGTGTAGGGTGAGGTGTCCCTTGGGACGAGTCGCCTCGTTTGGGCAGGACGGTGTTGGCACCGTCGCCCTGTACAGGCCCGACGCCTCCTCCTGCGCCAGTTGAGTAGCGCCCCCATGCCGAGTACCACCCTGTTTCCCCCACCCATATTTTCCGTACCCGCACCGAGCAACAGACAGCGGATCGGGATGGTGTCCACGTATCCACCGAAGCTGTGTGGGCTGGCAACTTTTGCCGCCGCGCTGGGTACAGGGCTCGTCGAACAGGGTCACACGGTCGAAACGGTGGCGCTGGTCAACAGTCCGACGGAGCAGCGCTCGCTTCCTGTCGCAACCGTGTTGGTCAACGGCAACCCCGGCTCTGTCCGCGCCGCTGCGGAACGGCTTCGTAATTGTAACTTTGTTCTGCTGCAACACGAGTTCGGCATCTTCGGTGGGCCTGACGGTGACGAAGTACTCGCGCTTATCGATCATCTGTCAGATCTTGGTGTTCCCGTCATGACTACCTTGCATACGGTGCCGCTGCTCCCCACGCGTCATCAGCGCCAAGTACTCATGTCGGTCATCGACCGCTCGCGGGTCACCGTGGTGATGAGCAAGGTCGCTCATCGTCGCCTGGTTTCGCTGTACGGCGTGCCTCCGTCTCATCCGGTCGTCATTCCCCACGGGGCCACCATCGGTTCATGGTCGAACGACATCGACTTGACCAACTCCACCGGCGCGCAGAACATGGCGGCCAGAGCCAACCCGCCACGGCTGTTGACGTGGGGATTGCTAGGACCAGGCAAGGGAATCGAGCACGTGATCGAAGCCCTCGCCCTGTTGAAGGGCCTTCAACCCCGAGTTACCTACACCGTTGCTGGCGTCACGCACCCGAATGTGCTGCTGCACTCGGGCGATGTCTATCGAGAATCGCTGAAGCGCCTTGCGGTGGACCGCGGTATCGGCTCCGACGTTCAATTCGATGCGTCATACCGAACCGTTCCCGAACTCGTCTCGTTCGTATCATCTGTCTCCGCTGTGGTACTGCCCTACGACTCGTGCGACCAGGTCACCTCTGGGGTGCTCGTCGACGCCATAGCAGCGGGCCGCCCGGTGATTGCCACGGCGTTTCCGCACGCCATGGAGATGCTCGGTTCGGGTGCCGGAATCCTGGTGCCACACGGCGATCCGGCTGCGATGGCCGACGCCATTCGCCAGGTGTGCAACCCGTTGACGCTTGCACGGCTGGCCGCCGAGGCGCGGCGTGTCGCTCCGTCTCTCAGTTGGCGCGCTGTTTCGCAGCGCTATGTGTCGGTGGCCGCCTCGACGGCCGACGTGCAACAGCGGGTCAGCTGATGCGCCTCGCTGCCGGGCAGTTGATAAACCCAACCGCAACCGAGGTGACCGCAAGCGTGGAGTTCAGCCACCTGCGCCGCCTCACGGACCACAACGGTCTGTTCGAACACGCCGACGGAACAGCAGCGCGTCCGGAACACGGCTACTGCACGGACGACAACGCTCGTCTCCTTGCACTGTGCTGCCACGAACAACGGGCCGACACAGCCGACTTGTTCGACGTATCGCTCGGTTTCGTCGTGGCATCTGTCGAAGCCTCAGGCGCTGTCAGAAACCGTATGAACACAAGGGGTTTTTGGACAGACCAGCCAACAACCGACGATTGTTGGGGGCGAGCACTGTGGGGCCTTGGCACTGCAGCGGCCCTGACATCAGACGCAGGGTCCGCCGCACTTCAGGCATTCCAGACTGCGTGCGTGGAACGTTCTCCATGGCCACGAGCAATGGCCTTTGCCACCATCGGAGCCGCTGAAGTGACAGCGGCCCACGAAGGCCATGTCGCTGCGTTCGAACTCATGGAAGACACGATCGATGTCATCGGTCTGCTGCCGGCAATCCGCTCCGCAGAATGGGCATGGCCGGAACCTCGGTTGCGTTACGCGAACGCCGTTCTCGCCGAGGCCCTCATCGCCGCCGGGCATGCGCTCGGCCGATCTGACGCGGTGGACTCCGGTTTGGTGATGCTCGACTGGCTGGTGAACCTGCAAAGCCAGGAGGGTCATCTGTCGGTTGTCGGAACCGAAGGGAGAGGACGTGGCCGCGGCCGTTTTGATCGACAGTTCGACCAGCAACCCATCGAGCCTGCGGCGATAGCGGACGCATGCCATCGAGCTTGGAAGGTCACCGGCGACGAGCGCTGGATTGCCGGAGTACAGCTTGCACACGGATGGTTCATGGGTCGCAACGATGTGGGACTGGTCATGTTCGACCCAGAAAGCGGCGGCGGGTTCGACGGCCTGCACGAAAACCGCGTGAACCTCAATCAAGGCGCCGAGTCCACGCTTGCCTACGTGTCCACGATGCAACGTTTTGCGTCGGTCTGCCCAACCGCATGACGAACCTCCCACCCAAGGCGGTCGTCAAGCGCGCGGCCCGTAGCTTCGCCAGTTTCACTCGTGTAACAAAACGGAAGTCGAAGCTCTCCCCGCCGCCTCTGTTGCCCCTGACGAAAACGACTCCCGACATCGTGTTTCTTACGCCGGATCCCAACCGGCTCCTCTTCCGGTTCTTCGTACCGGGCCGCGAGGACGTGGGGCCGGGAAACTCACGTGCGGGAACAGTCATCGAGCGGATCATGGCGCTGGACGACGCGCAGGTGCAGTCAGCCATCGCCGAGATCGACGAGCAGTTCCCGCAAGTGCGCGACGCAGTGTGGCGCTCAGCGGGCGAACACGCCGACCTGGTCTCCCCACGGATAGATGGGTTCGCTGATCTCGACTCGGACCGTCAACGGCTCATCGGCGCAGCGTTCACGCATCAGTTCGCGGTCGAGGGCGCTTCGGTCTGCAACCCGTCGATGGTGCTCGCCCCGGGGCAGGCCGCCAATTCTATCGACGGCACCCACGGCACTGCACGCTTTGTGATGAGCGTGCGCGGCGTCGGAGAAGGTCACCAGTCGTCGATCGGCTTCCGATCCGGCTCCATCGACCTCACTGGTCGAGTGTCGTTGGATCCCAGCAACGGCACGGTTCAGGCCGGCGTCCACAGGCCGGGCGTCCACCACCGGCGTGCGTTCCGTCGCCTGGTCGAAGATCTCGGTAGCGATGCAGAGAACGCTGCGTTCGTGGTCGACCCGCTCGGCCCTCGATTCGACAACACGATATTGGAAGCTCAGCTCACGGTGCTGGCAGCGCAAGCCTCCACCCGAAAGGGCACAGCCGAGACAATTGCGCATGCGCACGCGGTCGCCGATTCGAGCTACGGCGTGCATTTCGCAGCGTCAACCGACATGTCCGAGCGCGTCCTGTGGCCCAGGATTGCCATCGAGCATCAGGGGATGGAAGATGCCCGGTTCGTTCGGTTCACCGAGGACGACGGCTCCGTGGTCTACTACGCGACATACACCGCGTTCGACGGCCGGTCGATAGCGATGCAACTCATCGAGACGACCGACTTCGCAGATTTCCTCATGACGCCGCTCACCGGCCTTGCGGCAACCGGCAAAGGGCTCGCATTGTTCCCACGGCGAATCGGCGGCCGGTACTACGCGCTCACACGGGCAGACCGTGAGACCAACTCACTGGCTTCGTCCGAAGACCTCACGTGCTGGGACTCATCGACACCGCTCCAAGCGCCGATCGAGACCTGGGAAATTCTGCAACTGGGTAACTGCGGATCTCCGATCGAAACGTCCGCCGGCTGGCTGGTGCTTACTCATGGTGTGGGTGCTATGCGTACATACGCTATTGGCGCCATTCTCTTGGACCTGCATGACCCGTCCGTCGTCATCGGCCGCACGCAGGAACCGCTCATCCGGCCCCGTCCCGGCCACGGCGGCGGGTACGTTCCGAACGTCGTGTACTCGTGCGGCGGAATGCTGCACGGCGACCGTCTCGTCATCCCGTACGGGGTCAACGACCAGAGCATTGCCATCGCGTCGTTTTCTGTCGCCGACGTGTTGACTCGGCTCACGCTGACCTGAGTCGGACACGCACGCCTCCGCCTCCCGAGTCACCGGCCTCGGAACTCGGGCGGCCGTCGTTGTCTGAACGCACTCACGCCTTCGCGGAAATCCTCTGAGGCATACGTGAGCGCGTACTGATCGAGATCCATGTGAGTGGCTGTGCGATCCAATGCGGTCGCCAGCGCGTTGATGGACTGCTTCGTCATCCGTACCGGTACCGGGGGCTGCGCGGCGATGCGCTCGGCAAACGAACGTGCGGCACCGAAGACGGTGCCATCGTCGACCACCTCCTCGACAAGACCCCACGACAGGGCCGACTCCGCCGAGATTCGATCGTTGGCCAAGATCACCGCCTGTTTGGCTCGGGCCGGACCGATGAGGTGGACCAACCGTGGAAGCGAACCCCAGCTCATGTTCATGCCGAGCCCGATCTCGGGGATGCGGAAATGAGCCGAACGCCCGCAGGTGCGGAAATCGAGCGCAACCACGATCGCTGCTCCGCCACCGATGCAGTGTCCTTCGATAGCGGCAATGGTCACCTGTTCCATCTGTTCCCATGCGTCGCACATCGAGGGCCCCATCCGCAGCATGGCCCGGCGTTCGCCCAGTCCCATCGAATCGCTGTGATAGCCGGTGCGATCGTTCAGATCGAAACCCGCCGAGAATCCATCGGGGCGGCCCCGCAACACCACAACCGACGTGTCGACATCGTCCTCGAACGAACGAGCAGCGTCGCGCAGCTCGCGCATTGCCTGCATCGAAAGCGCGTTGAGGCGGTTCCCTCGATCAAAGGTCACAACGGCCATCCGCCCGCTCGTCCCCCATCCGCGCTCGATGGTCACGAACTCGCCGATGCGCTGCGTTGAGGGGGTCATGGCCCATTCTGTCCACGAGTCACAGCACAAATCCTGTTCGCCAATCCTGGGGCCGGTCGTCAGCAGTGGGTTCGACCGCGCAACCGAATGCGCTTTCGAGAACCCCACCCGTGGTTTAGCGTGTTGTATGGCCCTTCGCACCGCCAACATCGATCGCCTCGACGGGGGGTCCGTCGATGTGCTCATCGTGGGCGGGGGCATCAACGGCGCCGTCTCTGCCGCTGCGCTTGCTGCGCGTGGAGCGTCGGTTGCGCTGATCGACCGCGGCGACTTCGGCGGCTTCACCAGCCAAGAGTCCTCCAACATGGTGTGGGGCGGCTTCAAGTACCTGGAGAACTACGAGTTGCGGCTGGTTCGCAAGCTGTGCATGTCACGCAACCGCCTCATCAAGGCGTACCCGGCCAACATTGCACCGATCGGGTTCCTGGCCGCCCTCGACAAGACTGCGCCGTTCTCGCCGGCGCTGGCGTCGCTCGGGTCACTTGGGTACTGGGGCATCGGCAACTTCAGCACTCCTGCGCCGCGCTATCTCTCTCCTTCACGGATCAAAACCGACGAACCGGTGATCGACACCACAACCGTTCGCGGCGGCATCGAGTATTGGGATGCTCTCCTGCGGGACAACGACGCTCGGTTCGTGTTCGGCTTCGTGCGTTCCGCGTTGGATTCGGGCGCGATTGCGGCCAACTACGTGGAACTGGTGTCGGCGGCTCGCAGCGGAGGACGCTGGCACAGTGTCCTGCGAGACGTCGAATCCGGGGCCGAGATGAACTGTTCGTCCAAAGTCGTCGTCAACGCAGCCGGGCCGTTCATCGATGGGCTGAACTCAGGCATCGGCATCGCGACGAAGCATCGCATCGTGTATTCCAAGGGCGTGCACCTTGTTGTTCCGCAGATCACGCCGAACCACCGCGTGCTCGCATTCTTCGACGATACGAAACGCCTCTTCTTCGTGCTTCCGATGGGCCGGCGTTCGGTGATCGGCACCACCGACACCCGCGTCGACGACCCCAACGCGACGGTCACCGACGACGACCGCACGTTCCTGCTTGAACAGATCAACGCACGTCTCAGCCTTGCGTCGCCGCTGACCATGAACGACATCATCAGCGAACGGTGCGGCGTACGCCCGTTGGTAGTCAAGACCGGCGGGACCGACCAGTTGGAGACCGACTGGACCTCGCTGTCTCGTCAGCACGAGATCGAGACCGACACCGACCGCGCTGTTGTCTCCATCTTCGGCGGCAAGCTCACGGACTGTCTCAACGTCGGCGAAGAGGTTGCCACCGAGGTCGGCCGGCTCGGCGTTGCGTTGTCAAAGGACCGCCACGACTGGTACGGCGAGCCGGACGAGGCCAGCCGGGCCGAGTTCTTCCGTCAGGCTGGACTGATGCACCTGGACGAGCTGCGAGAGCGCCCCGATGTGGAGCGATTGTCCAACCGGCTGTGGCGCCGGTACGGGCGTCGGGCGTTCACCATGCTCGAAGCGATCCGCGAGGACCCCTCGATGGGTGCCGACGTGATGGATTCAGCCGACTACTTGCGTGTCGAACTGCACCACGCTGCGCACACCGAGATGATCACCCGCACCGAGGACTTCCTGCGGCGCCGGTCGAAGATCTCGTTGGTCGTTCCGCAACACGACTGGAAGGACTCACCCGGTTTGAAAGAGGTCGAGGAGATCCTCTTTGGCGGTCGGTCCGGGCGGTCTTCTCACTGAAGGGACGCGCGCTGATTATCACAGGTGACTACGGAAGGACCTTGCCGGGGTTCATGATCCCGTGCGGATCCATGGCCCGCTTCACCGCACGGTGCAGGTTGCGTTCCACCGGGGACCTGAACCGGTCAGCCTCGTCGCGCCGCAACACGCCCAACCCATGTTCGGCCGATATCGACCCGTCGAAGTCGCGCACCGTGTCATGCACCAACGAGTTCAGGCTCTCCTGCTTACGACGAAATTCCTCTCCGTCGCTTCCCGGTTGCGGCGAGAAATTGTAGTGAAGATTGCCGTCGCCGAGATGGCCGAACGTCACGAATCGCACGTCAGGATGATGTGAACGCACGCGTAGATCGGCACTGTCCACGAAGGCAGCGATCGCCGAGATCGGCACGGCAACGTCGTGTTTGATGGTCGGCCCTGCAGCACCCTGCGATTCGCTCACGGCTTCTCGTAAACCCCAGAACGCCTTTGCCTGTGCTTGGGAAGCTGCGACCACGGCGTCGCTGATCGACTGAAACTCCGCGGCTGCTGCAAGCAGGTTCTCCAACCCTTCTCGGACGGTGTCATCAGCGCGCATACCAATCACTTCCACGAGAACTATCCACGGCGTGACAACAGGGAACGGGCTCCGGCTGAAACAGTGCGCATGAACCAGTTCGACGCACGTGGCGTTGAGCACCTCACACGCGGTCAGCGACTGGCCGAGGCCCTCGGTCAGGCGTTGAAAGAGCGACACCGCCTGACCGATCGAATCGACAGCGACCAGCGCCACCTCGCGGACAGCCGGCCTTGGATGCAACTTCATCACCGCACCGGTGATGATGCCGAGCGTGCCTTCTGACCCGATGAACAGGTCCCGCAGGTCGTAGCCGGTGTTGTCCTTACGGAGGCCACGCAGACCGTCCCAGAGCTGACCTGATGCCGTCACGACCTCGATCCCGAGGCATAGATCACGCGCGCTGCCATAGCGAAGAACCGCAGTCCCACCCGCATTGGTGGCCAGGTTTCCACCGATCGTGCAGGAACCTTCTGCGGCCAGGCTGAGCGGAAACAGCCGACCTGCTTGCGCCGCTGCGTCTTGCACTGCCGCAAGCGTGCAACCGGCGTCGACGGTGATGGTGTTGTTGATCAGATCGACATGTCTGACCTGCCGCATGCGGACGGTGGAGACCACTACCGCTCCCCCACCCAGCGACGGCGTCGCTCCGCCGGAGAGCCCCGTATTGCCACCTTGGGGGACCACCGGGACTGCTCGGCCAGCGCACCAACTGACGACGGCGGCCGTATCCTGCGGTGTATCGGGTTGTGCGACCGCCAGACAGTCACCACGCCACTGCCGACGCCAGTCGACAACGAACGGCTCGACCTCAGCGTCGTCGTGGAGCAGCCGACCGGTGAAGACCGATCGAAGCTCAGCGCGCAGAGCATCGGAGTCCATCGGTTCACGTTATCGTCGCCAGGCCAACGCATGGATTCCGCTGGTTCGGCCTCACCGCTCAGCGCCACGCTGTCCCCCCGTCGCACCGGTTCACAGCCTGCAAAGTCCTGACAGGATGTG
Source organism: Acidimicrobiia bacterium (assembly GCA_031385545.1). GTDB lineage: Bacteria > Actinomycetota > Acidimicrobiia > Acidimicrobiales > JANYDT01 > JANNBN01. The sequence goes on from JANNBN010000104.1 coordinate 17,648, forward strand.
GTGTGAGCAGCGGCAGCCAGGAACCCGACCAGGCCCAGGTGCCCATCCGGCTGTCGAAGCGTATGGCCGACCTCGGGATGTGTTCGCGGCGCGAGGCTGATGAGTTCATCGCAGCAGGCATGGTGCGAGTGGATGGCATCGTCACCGATGTGCTCGGCACAAGGATCCTGCCGGCGCAGCGCATCGAGTTGTCAGGTCGGGCGGTCGCAGCGCAGGACGACAAGCCGACCGTTGCGCTGCACAAGCCGCTCGGCATCGTGTCGGGCCAACCCGAACACGGCTACCACGCTGCTATCGAGCTGATCACCGCGGATCGGCGGTGGCAGCGTGATCCGAACCGCGCAGGGTTCGTGGGCGCAGACCGCAGGGGCCTGGCAGTGGCTGGACGGCTGGACGTCGACTCGACCGGGTTGTTGCTCCTGACTGCGGATGGGCGTATCGCGAGAAGCGTCATCGACAGTGGTGGCGGGGTCGAGAAGGAGTATCTCGTGCGTGTCGAAGGGCCGCTCGGCCGTGCGGGATTGGAGTTGTTGCGCCATGGGCTGTCGCTCGACGAACGTGAACTGCGACCCGCGAGGGTCGACTGGGTGGACCACGATCGGCTGAGCTTCGTTTTGCACGAGGGCCGTAAACGCCAGATCCGCCGAATGTGCGAACTGGTCGGCCTCGAAGTCGTGGCGCTGAAGCGTGTGCGCATCGGCGCTGTGCAGTTGGGCGTGCTCCCCAGCGGAACCTGGCGCCTCCTGGCACAGGCCGAACGCCCCTGACCACCCCCTCCGCACACCTCTCAAACGGCCAGATACGCGTATCAGCGGTCGGTTTGCCGAAGTGCCGAGGGTCACTGGGAGCTAATTCCTATTAACTGATCGGAATTGTCGTGATTCGTGTTACGGTGCTCCTCGTGCACCTGACCACCGCCTCCGTCGATGCCCTCGCCGCCGTCCCGGCAGCGCATCCGGCCATTGCCGTCCTTGTGGCTGCGGGCTTGGTCATCGGGCTGGTCATCGGGCTCACCGGCATGGGTGGCGGCGCGCTGCTGACCCCCGTGATGGTGCTGGTCTTCGGCGTCAGCCCTGCGGCGGCAGTCTCCAGCGACGTCGTCGTGTCCCTGCTCATCAAACCGTTCGGCGCAGCGGTTCATCGTCGGGCAGGGACCATCCACTGGGGCATCGTCCGCTGGCTCACCACTGGTTCTGTCCCAGGCGCCTTGGTCGGTACAGCACTCGCACACTTCCTGCTCGGAGGGCACGACGGATCTCTCCGTGTTGCGATCGGTGCCACCCTCCTCGTGGCCGGCGGACTCACGGTCAAGCGACTGTTGCACCGCAGCGAACGGGTCGCTGCTCGAGCCGCCGCCCAGGTCGTCGTCCGCCCGCTCCCGACCACTGCAATCGGGTTCCTGGGTGGTTTGTTCGTGGGCGCCACTTCGGTTGGGTCCGGTTCGCTGATCATGGCGTTGTTACTCGGGCTCTATCCGATGCTGAAGGCATCGCACCTCGTCGGCACCGACCTGGCACAGGCCGTGCCGCTTGTCGCCGCTGCGGCCATCGCCCACCTCCTGATCGGGGACGTGCAAGCGTCGCTCGTGTTCCCGCTGGTCATCGGCGCCATCCCCGGTGTTCTTGTCGGCGGCGTCCTGTCTTCACGGGTCGCCGAGTCGTGGGTCCGTCCGGCCATCGCAACCGTCCTCATCGGCTCCGGCCTCAAGCTCGTCAACATCATCTGACCCCCCGCATCGAACGCAAGCGAGAACTGCCATGAACGCACCATCAGCAACCCTCGACCTCAGCACGTTCACCGCGCCGGGGTGGCTTGAGACCGGGTCACCCGTCGACATCGTGCGGTGGGCAGCGGAGACGTTCGGCGATCACACCGTCGCCACGTGCAGCTTCGGCGATGCGCTGCTCCCGCACATCATCAGCGTTGCGGCCCCGCAGACCGAGGTGGTGATGCTCGACACGCAATACCTGTTTGCCGAGACCAAGTGGTACGCCACCAAATTGGCAGCTGACCTTGGCCTCAACCTCACCATCGTCGAACCGAAGCCCACTATCGTCCGCGATGATCTCTGGCAGGAGAACATCGACCAGTGCTGCTTCGTTCGCAAGGTCGAGCCGCTGCAACGTGCACTCGACGGACGCCACGCATGGATCAGCGGTCTGCGGCGATCCGAATCACCAGCACGGGCCGCAGCGAAGATTGCTGTCTTCGATCCGTTCCGCAACCTGGTGAAGATCAACCCGCTGGCGGCTTTCACCGACGAAGATGCCGAGGCGTACCTGCGCGAACACGGGCTTCCGGAGCATCCGCTCACCGCCAAGGGTTACCCGTCGATCGGCTGCTGGCCATGCACCAGCCCGGTCGCCCCCGGCGCTGATCCTCGTTCGGGACGCTGGGCCGGGTCGGGCAAGACCGAGTGCGGCCTGCACCTCTCCGGTTCGTCCGCTTCGTAGGACACCGCTTGGTAGGACACCGCTTGGTAGCAAGTCGTTCCGCCTGATGGAACACTGGCTCGTTTCACCCTAACCCTCCGTTCCGCATCGCGGAACACGAACAAATCGTGCAGAAACGGCTCGCCCGCTTTACACCTTGTCAATTACTCTGACCGGCGTGACAACCCTTGCGCTTGCCTCCAGACTTGATCGCCTCGGCACGGAAACAGCCTTCGCTGTCTCGTTGGCAGCAGCGGAGTGGGGTGCCGAAGGAAACCGGATCTACCCGTTTCACCTTGGCGACCTGAACCTGGCTACACCCAGCACCGTCCGCATCGCCAGCGACCTGGCGATAGCCGACGGCAAAACCGGGTATTGCCCGGCTGCTGGCATCGGGTTGCTACGCGAAGCCTTGGCTACAGACGTAGGCGCTCGCCGCGGTCTCAGCTACGACGCGGCGAATGTGGTGGTGCAACCCGGGGGCAAGCCCGTCATCGGCAAGTTCATCCAGACCGTGATGGAACCGGGCGACGAGGTGCTGTATCCCAATCCCGGTTATCCCATCTACGAAAGCATGATCGAATACTACGGCGGCACGGCCGTGCCGTATCGGTACGTAGAAACGCCCAGCGGCTTCGCGTTGGACCTGGAATACCTGGCGGCGCTCATCACGCCGCGCACCAAGGCGCTGATCTACAACGACTTGCAGAACCCGCTGTCGTGTGAGAGTTCGCCCGAGGAAATGGCGGCGGTCGCCGAACTGGCGATACAGCACAACCTGTTCGTGCTGTCCGACGAGGCCTACTTCGAAATGCGATACGCAGGCTCCAGCAGCAGCATTGCGTCGCTCCCTGGCATGCAGGAACGTACCTGCATCCTGTACACGTTTTCGAAAAAGTTTGCGATGACGGGTTGGCGGCTCGGCGCCGCGATCGCTCCGAAACCAATGGCCGAGATGATCACCAAGCTGAACACCAACGACGAGTCGTGCACCACGCACTTCGTGCAGTGGGGGGGACTCGCCGGCCTCACCGGCGACCAGACCGAGTGCCTTGCAATGCTCGACGTACTGCGGGGGCGACGCGACGCCGCAGTCGACATGGTCAATTCAGTTCCCGGCCTCCACACCGCTCGGCCTGACGCAACCTTCTACCTCTTCGTCAACGCCACCGAAGCTATGCATACGAAGGGTTGTGCGGACATTTCTGAGTTTGCGACAGCTGCGCTGCACAACACTGGCGTGTCGTTCTGCACACGCCGACATTTTGGTCGTCCGCAGCCCGGCGAGACCGAGCAATACATCCGTCTGGCGTACTCCGGCATCAGCGCCGACGACATCCGTGAGGGCCTGGGCAAGCTGCGTGATTGGATGGGCGCATGAGCTTGAAGAAGGTTGTCGTCACCGGCCGCATGCCACAGCCGGGCGTTGACCTTCTCACTGCTGCAGGGCACAGCGTCGTTGCGTGGAACGAACCTCATCCCATCTCACGGGATGAACTGTTGAAACGAGTCGCAGGCGCGCATGCAATCGTTTCGCTGCTCACGGAAAAGGTCGATGCGGAACTGCTCGATGCCGCCGGGACTCAACTCCAGGTGGTATCCAACGTGGCCGTCGGGTACAACAACCTCGACGTTCCCACCATCCGGGCGCGCGGGGCGGTAGCCACCAACACGCCAGGCGTGCTGACCGATGCGACCGCAGACATCGCGATGGCACTCATCCTGATGTCCACCCGCCGGCTCGGCGAAGGCGAACGGCTCATCCGCTCGGGCGAACCCTGGCAATGGGGCATGTTCATGATGCTCGGCACCAGTATTCAAGGTCGACGGCTTGGCATCGTCGGCATGGGCACAATCGGTGCCGCAACCGCCCGACGAGCCAAGGCTTTTGGGATGGAAATCGCATACTCCAACCGACGCGAGGTGCACCCGGACCTGGCTGCCGAGCTGGGCGCCATCCGCCTCTCGCTCGATGACCTTTTGGCCACCAGCGACATCGTCTCCATTCACTGTCCGTATTCGCCGGACACGCACCATCTCATCGGTGCGCCGCAATTGGCGATGATGCGCCCGAACGCGTATCTCATCAACACCGCGCGTGGACCGATCGTGGACGAGGCTGCGCTCGTTGAAGCACTTCAGCTCGGCCAACTCGACGGTGCCGGCCTTGATGTGTTCGAGAACGAGCCGCAGGTGCACCCGGGCTTGCTCGGTCGCAACGACGTGGTGCTCATCCCACACCTTGGGTCAGCCACAGTGGAGACCCGCACCGCAATGGCCACGCTCGCCGCCCGCAACACCCTGGCTGTCCTGCGTGGCGAACCGGCCATCACCCCGATCAGCTAGATCGGTCCCTCACAGGCTGCGCGAGCAGCGCAAGTAGATCACCGATGCGGCGGTGCGACTCCAGCGGGTGCCGCAGGTGCAGGTCACCGTGGACTTCATAGCGGTTCGTGCGGCCCACCTTCGTGCGGGTCAGGTAGCCGGCCTGTTGCAAGTCCGACACGATTGTGGACGCTGCCCGCTCGGTGATGCCGACGCGGTCAGCGACTTCTCGCAGTCGTACATCGGGGTTGTCTGCGATCGCAACCAAGACATGTGCATGGTTCGACAAAAAGGTCCACGAGCTCACGCGACAAGGCTACCCAGACCAGGCAAAAGTTCCCGGCCCATCGGCACCCGTTGGTGACTCATGCCTTGACGAGGCAGAACGGATGGCCAGCGGGGTCAATGCACACGCGCCACTCGTCTGGCGATGGCTGATGAGAGGGAACCGTTGCGCCCAGTTCGACAACCGCCGCCTGCGCTGCGTCCAGGTCGGACACGTCGAAGTCGAGATGGGCCTGCTGCGAGGCACCGTGCGGCCAGGCGGGCGGCTGATACGCCAGGTCTCGTTGGAAGCCGATGTCGCTGCTGCCAGGGATCTGAAGGCGGACCCAGTCCTCGGACTCGGACGCGTCTTTGACAATGCCACCGGTAAGCGCGGCGTAGAACGATGCGAGACGGTGCGGGTTCTGACACTCGAGGGCGACCAGGCTGAACGTTCCGATTGGCATGCGTGCACGGTAGCGAACTGGGCCTCCCGCCCGTTGCGGCGATCCACCTCGCAAGCCCACGACGAGGTGGATCGCCCCCAGCGTTGGGGGCAATCTCTCTCGCAGGGTTCTCGCAGGGTTCTCGCAGGGTTCTTGCGGGGGTCTTGCGGGTTCGCACTTGGGGTGGTGGTTCGGCAAACCTGGGGGGATGACCACGATCCATGCAGACGGCCCGTACTACGACTGGCTGACCCCGGGGCAACAGCTGATTCCGCAACATGACGTGACGCTCGACGCTGGTTCGGCTTCGTTCTACCAGGCGATGAGCGGTGAGGCTCTTGCCCTTCCGCTCAGCGCTCCTCTCAGCGCTGCGGTCACCGGAAAGGCAGCTCGTTTGGCCAGCCCGGGCCTGGTGGTGAACCTGTCCATCGGCCAGAGCACCGTTGCCACCCGCCGCGCCATCGCCAACCTCTTCTATCGCAACATGCGAGTTCTCCGGCCCGTGCATCTTGGCGAGACGCTCCACACCGTGGTGACGATCAAGGCGATGAGCGATGCATCGGCCAAGCCCGGGCCTGGGCAGCCGTTGCGCGGGAAGGCGCTGCTCGGCATCACCACCACCGCAGACGGCGAGGTGGTGCTGGACTATGAACGGTGCGCGCTGCTGCCCGTCAGCGAAGGCGGAACACTGCCGGGGCACGCCGCCGACGTCGGCCCGGCCGATTCGCCGCTTGACCTCGCGGCATACGCCGACCTGCTTCCCACCTCGTGGCTGGCCGCTGCATTTCCCCTCACCGACCCGTGGGAGACCGCAATAGACGCAACCCGCGACCACGTCGACCTAGCAGCCAGCTTCGCCAGAATCACGCACAACCGAGCGATCGTGCATCGCGATTCCACCGCAAGCATGTATGGCAAGCGCCTTGTGTACGGCGGGCATGTGGTTGCGCTTGCTCAGGCATCGCTCACCCGCTGTCTACCCCATATCGCAACGGTCGTTGCCTGGCATGCGTGTTCGCACACCGGGCCTGCGTTCGAGGGTGACCTGCTGGAGTTCGACCATCGCCTCGTCGGCGAACTGCGCGATGCAGGCGGATGGGCACTTCAAGCCGTCGAGGTGACGGGGCGCGCCATACGCGATTCGGGTGTGGACGAAATCCTCCGCTGGACGGTGATTGTGGTTGTACGCCGCTGAGGTTTGGCGGGGACGGCCAGGCCCACAGCTTCGGGCAATACCTGCCGATACCGCCCGGCGTGCATGAAAGACTTGACGGCATATGTCGAGCACGCCACATAGCACCCCGAGTAACTCCCCGCACACAGCCCTGTTCAACAACGTCGAGATGGTCCCGCCGGATCCGATTCTGGGCCTCAACGAGCAGTTCAACGCCGACCCCAATCCCAGCAAAGTCAACCTTGGCGTTGGCGTGTACACCGACGAGACCGGCAAGCTACCCGTGCTGCGGTGCGTGTCAGCTTCCGAACAGGCTCTGCTGGGCACTTCCCGGGCGCGGGGTTACCTCCCCATCGACGGTCTGGTTGCATACGACACGGCCGTGAAGCACCTGGTGTTCGGCGCAGATTCTGCTGTGGTGACGGAGGGACGGGTTGCAACCATCCAGGCCTTGGGCGGCACCGGCGGCCTGAAGGTCGGCGCTGATTTCATCCGCCGCAACACGTTGGCAACCACGGTTCTGATTTCCGACCCAAGCTGGGAGAACCATCGTGCGCTGTTCACCAACGCAGGGTTCACGGTTAGTACGTACGCGTACTATGACGCGACGGTGCGGGGCATCGATGCACCTGCCATGCTGGCTGCGCTCGAAGCCGCCGAGCCGGGCACCGTTGTCGTGCTGCATGCGTGCTGTCACAACCCCACCGGCTACGACCTGAACGATGCACAGTGGGACAGCGTGGTGCAGGTTGTTGCGGCTCGCGGTCTCATCCCGTTCCTTGACATGGCCTACCAGGGCTTCGGCGACGGGATCAACGAGGACGGGGCCGCCGTCCGCAAGTTCATGGCCGCCGGTATCGACTTCTTGGTTGCAACCTCATTTTCAAAGAGCTTCTCGCTGTACGGCGAGCGGGTCGGCGCACTCAGTGTCGTGTGTGCCAGCGCCGACGAGCAAGCACGGGTCATGTCGCAACTGAAGATCAGCATCCGCACCAACTATTCCAATCCCCCGACGCACGGCGCGCAGATCGTCAGTGCGGTGCTCACCGACCCCGAACTGCGGGCGATGTGGGAGACCGAGCTCGGCGGCATGCGAGTTCGGATCAAAGAGATGCGCAGTGCCCTTGCAGATGGCCTCCGGGCTGCAGGAGTGACCACGGACCTCGCGTACATCACCACCCAGCGGGGCATGTTCAGCTACTCAGGCCTGTCGGCCGAGCAGATGCAGCGGCTGCGGTCCGAGTTCGGTATCTACGGCGTCGATTCCGGCCGCATCTGTGTGGCCGCTCTCAATCACCACAACCTGCCAGCAGTATGCGCCGCGATTGCTGCAGTGATGTGAACAGTCGCGAGCTGTTGGCAATCACATGACCGAGCTGCTGTATCTCAGCGACGCGTACGCGACGACGTTCGATGCGATGGTCACCGATGTCGCTTCCGACGAAGGCGGGGTGCGCGTCAAACTTGACCGCACTCTGTTCTACCCAACCGGGGGTGGGCAACCGCACGACACCGGGATGATCGGCGCGCATACGGTCACCAACGTCAGCAAGGACGGCGGCGACGCCTGGCATCACCTCATGCTCAACGGTGATTCGGCCGGACCGGCCGTTGGCGACGTCGTCCTTGGCACGGTCGACTGGGAACGCCGTCATCAGCTCATGCGCACCCACACAGCGTTGCATGTGCTGTGCGGCGTGATCTGGAACCGTTGGCAGGTTCCGGTCACCGGCGGCAACATGGAACCGCTGGCAGCGCGCATGGACTTCGCGTTCGATCCGCTGCCCGAGGGTTTCGCTGCCGAGATCGAGGCGTTGGTGAACGCAGAGTTGGCCGCCGACCGACCGATCGAGGTGTCGTCGTTGCCGTACGCAGCAGCGCAGACGGACCCCGAACTCATTCGCACGAAGGTCAACCTGATTCCGGTCGACATCCAACAGATCCGCGTGGTCGACATTGTCGGGCTGGACAAGCAGGCCGACGGCGGAACACACGTCCGCAGCACGGCCGAAGTCGGCCGGATCGTGGTCGAGAAGACCGAATCGAAGGGCAAGGGAAACAAGCGCCTCCGAGTTCGCATCGTCGACGTTTGACGCCCACGGTCGACTTAGCGGGTTCGCAGCCGCGGGCCTCGTAAGGTCGATGGATCGGCACCAGCCGCTCGGGCGGCGATGCGGCGCAGCGGCGGGTCGATCGGCGGCGGTTGGCGGCGGGCGGGTAGGTCGGTCAGCAACGCCGTCATCTCGGCTGCGATGGCATCGATGGTTGCCAGGTACCTGGCCGCCAGGGCGGGCGGCGGCTTGGGAACTCCCGAGACTTTGCGCACGAACTGCTCGGCCGCGGCTCTGATCTCGATGTGGGTCGCTGGAGGTTCCAGCCCTCGCAGTTCGGTGATGTTTCGGCACATGGGAGAACGCTATCCGGACGGCCTCACAACCACCCCAACACGCCAAGAGATTTGTGGGCTGTGTTGCGCTGGGAGCAACACAGCCCACTATCTCTTGCCCGCTCATGCAGACTGGGCGGGTGAAGATTGCTCTAGTTGCGGTGCTTGTTGCCCTCGTCATCGTGTCGGTCCCGGGGCTGCGGAAACGCTATTTCGGCAGATACGCGGCGCTCGTTCTTGCCGGAGTCTGGGTGGTCGGCATGGCCTTTGTGATCCTGAAGTAGTGCGAGCGGACGGCCGCCTTGGGCTGAGCCGTACTCTCCGGTGCCCGTTGCCTGGCACACTGGCTGCATGGCAGCCACCCCGCCGCAGCAGACCGACGACCGCAACCCAGGATCACCGACCGGATCACCAGCAGGATCGCCGACCGGATCACAGGCACAATCGCCACGCGATTCGTCCGATTTGTACGCGTTAGACCTCCCGCCCGGCTCGAAACCCCCCAAAGGATTCATGCGTGGCCGCACGGTCGTCATTGCGTGCGCGCTGCTTGTGGTGTCGCTCTTCGCACTCAATCTGGGCGGCACCATGATCGGCAACCGTCGTGACGCACGGTTGGTGGCCGACAAGGCGTCGCTGAACTCACCTCGGGTTTCGCACGTGCTGGAAAACACCGTCGACGGGGTTGTCGAACGATGGACCGTTGCAAAGCCGGGCGACTCCGACACTCGGGGCCAGATCAGACGGGCCACGTCGGACCTGCTCGTCACCCGCCGCAACATGGGCGATTTCTCGGTCGGAGCGAAGAAGAACCTCACGGGACGAGAAGTTGTCGAAACGGGCATCGACAAGATCACCATCACCCGATCCGAGGTCGCCGGTGGCGTCGAAATTCGGTATGCAACGACCGATTCGGAGTTGCAGAGCGCGCTGCAGAGTTGGGCCACAGCACAGCAGGAGTAGCCCGGGGCACCCGCTGCTGGCCCGACAACGCGGATCCGATCGCCGCAAACGATGCGTTTAGCGTGATTCAGTGATATTTGTTCGAGAATTTGATTGAGCGATTGCTCAGAAAAGCATACGATTCGATTCGTGGAATCAATCGCTGCCCCACCGCTCACCGCATCGGCGCTCTTCGAACTGTTCAGCCCGGTCGGTCCCAACGTTCAACTGCTGCCGGAGCAGAACCCCCAAAACCCCCAAAACCCCCAGAACACCCAAAACATGCAGAGTTCCAGCCGCTTCGCACGTTGGAACGACGGTACCTGGCGACTCGACGCAGCCTGTGCCCACATGGACACCCTGATCTTTTTCCCGATCGGTGAAACCGGCCCGGTCACCCAACAGGTTGAACTCGCAAGGAAGATCTGTGCCAGCTGCCCCGTGCGCGAGCAATGCCTCGAGTTCGCCATCGCCACTATTCAGAACGATGGAATATGGGGCGGGACCACCGAGGACGAGCGTCGCCTGATCAAACGAGCTCGGCGCGCAGCAGCACGCCGCGCAGCTGCCGCCCGGGCTGCGTAACGAACCCCTACAAACCCTCGGACGGGCTTCCGAGCACCGTTTGTCAGCTGAACTCCGGCTCTTCCCACCACGGCATGGTGTCGGGCGTTTCTACGCTGGGGCGCCCAGTGAAATGGGGTGGGCGTTTTTCGAAGAACGATTCGATGCCCTCCTTTGCATCACCCAAACGGGCGAGGTAGCGCACACCACGGCTGTCGACCCGGTGACCGTCCATCGGGTGTGCTGATCCGAGCAGCCTCCACATGGCTTGCCGCGTGACTGCGACGGAAACAGGTGCTGCGTTGTCCGCAACTTCGCGCGCCAGTGCTGTTGCTGCGGGCAGCAGATCGTCGGGCGCATGAACCGAACGCACCAGCCCACCGGCCATTGCCTCGTCGGCCATGATCAGCCGGCCCGTGCAACCCCACTCGAGCGCCTTTGATATGCCGACCACCCGGGGCAGAAACCACGTTGACGCCGCCTCGGGCATGATTGCCCGCCGCACGTGGACGAAGCCCACCTTTGCGATGTTCGACATCATCCGCACGTCCATCGGAAGCGTCATTGCGATTCCCACACCGACGGCGGGCCCGTTGATTGCAGCGATCGTGAACTTCTTCATGTCGAACAGGCGAAGCGATGCAAGCCCGCCGCCGTCACGGTCGAAGGACGCTGCGTCGCTGTTGTCAACTCCTGCTGAGAACGTGCCGTTTCCACCGCTGAGATCTGCCCCGGCGCAGAACCCACGCCCGGCGCCTGTGATGATCAGCGCGCGTACATCATCGTCGGCGTCGACGGCGTCGAGCGCCCGCAGGAGATCACGCAGCATCTGGGCGTTAAATGCGTTCAGCTTGTCCGGGCGATTCAGTGTGATCGTGCCGACGCCGTCTGCGACGGCGTACAGCAAGGTCTCGTAGGAGGAACTCATCCCACGAAACCTACGGAGTTCAGGGAACGCGATCCAACATGGCAAGCGCCTCGGCCCTGCTGTCGTCAGTGACCTCGGGCAGGCCGCCTGTGTCGCGGCAGAACTCGATGAGTATCCCGTTGGGGTCGAGGATGTACAAACTCTGGCACCAACCGTGGTCCAACTCCATGTGGGGCTGCTGCCCCATCGCGGCAAGTGACGAACGCGCCTGCTCCTGACGTTCAGCTGTTGCGCGGAACGCGACGTGGTTGACCCACACCGGCAACCCTGCACCGGTTGAGACATCGGAACGCCATCCTTCGGTTTCGCCGACGCCGTGCAGGTCAAAAAACGCGATGCAACTGCCGTCGCCGGTGTCGAAGAAGACGTGCCGCATAAAGTTGTCCCCTACGCCGGGCTGCCCAGCCACTTCGGCATGGACCAGGGGGAAGCCCAGCGCTTCGTAGAACGCGGTGGTCTCGTGCAGATCCCGGCAGGCATAGGCAACGTGGTGGAACCCGGTCATTTGTGCACCCTGGCACGCGTGGGCACCTCGTCGCAACAATCAGGAGTACTGAATTCGACGGATTCACGAGGGAGAACCGACTGGCCGCCACCTGTCGGCCGCCCGTAGGGTCTGCCCCGTGAACGTCGACCTGCTCGATCCCGAACTGTGGCAGTCCAACCCGCACGACCTGTGGGCACGGCTGCGCACGGGAAGTCCCGTTTACCACGACAAGCGCAACGGGCTGTTCGGTCTCACCCGGCACGCGGATCTGCTCACAGCGGAGCGCAGGGCCGACATTTTCCCGTCGGCCCATTCGTATCGGGCGATACCGGCCAGGGAGGAGATGAACATGATCGCCCAGGACGACCCCGGGCACCGCGCACAGCGAATGCTGGTCCAGCGGTTCTTCGCACCTGGCGCCGTCGCACGGCGCGAGCCGGAGGTGCGCGCGATCGTGACCGAGTTGATCGACGCAGGCTTGCAGCGCGGTTCCATGGAGGTGGTGCACGATCTCGCCGGGCAGTTACCAGCACGGTTGACGTGTCGGCTGATGGGCTTTCCCGAAGATCTCTGGCCGAAACTGATGCAGTGGTCCGAGCGCCTGATGCGCACCGACATGCACCAGCGAGATGGTCACACAGCAGTTGAGTTCATGACTGCCAACATGGAACTCTTCGAGGTGACCAACGCTCAGGTCGTATCGCGTCGCAGAGCCGGTGGGACGACTGAGACCGCGTCGGACCTGCTGGGTGCATGGGCTCATGCACGAATTGGTGGTTCCCCACTTGATATGCGCACGATCTATCACGAGAGCGGCCTTTTTGTGTCAGGCGGGTCGGAGACCACGCGCACCACCATCGCGCACGGGTTGAGGGTGCTGATTGATCACCCCGAGCACTGGGACGCTCTCGCTGCGAACCGCTCGCTGATTCCAGGTGCGGTCGAGGAGATCTTCCGCTGGGTGACACCGCTCAACAACTTCTTCCGTGTGTGCGTGGTGCCGACCGAACTGTCAGGTACCCGGATCAACCCTGGCGACCGCGTGATCATGATCTATCCCTCGGCCAACCGCGACGAAACGGTGTTCGAAGACCCGTTCCGGTTCGACATCCGCCGCACCCCGAACCATCACCTGTCCTTCGGCAACGGACCGCACATGTGCGTCGGAGCACCGTTGGCGAGGCTCACGATGCGCGTCCTCCTGGAGGAGCTCACCCGACGAGTCGAACGGATGCGGGTCGTCAGTGAACCCGATGTCGAGGCGAACATCTTCGCCCGTGCCGTGAGACAGTTCGATATCGCTCTCACACCACGCGAAACAATCGGAGCCACAGCATGAGCCAACAGACAGCTGGTCCGCATCAGCATGACCCTGTCGTTGTCTACCCGGCGAAAGCCGTGATCACGATGGACGAGTCACAACCTCGGGCCGGGGCTGTCGCTGTGAGCGCTGGCCGAGTCGTCGCTGTCGGTTCGCTGGAGGAGATCGTGGCCCGACTCGGTGAGGAGCCTCACACCATCGACAGCCAGTTTGCATCGGCTGTCATCGTCCCCGGCCTCATCGACCAGCACCTTCACCCATTGTTGGGTGCGAGCACGCTGACGACGCACGTGATCGCACCCGAGGACTGGGTGCTCCCCCGTCACCGCTTCCTCGCAGCGTCCAATGCTTCGGAGTACGACGAACGGTTGCGACAGGCCCATCTCGGATCGCCCGACGAGGAGTGGTTGTTCTCGTGGGGCTATCACGGGCTGTGGCACGGCGAGATGCACCGAACACGGCTCGACCTCATCACCGGTGATCGGCCGACGGCCATCTGGCAGCGGTCTTGTCACGAATGGTTCCTCAACTCCGCTGCGATCGAAGCCCTCGAAATCACCGCAGAAAAATTGGCCGGCAAGGGACCAGCCAGCGAGATGTTCGACCTTGATCGGGGACATTTCTGGGAGAACGGCTGGATGGTGCTGCTGTCCCGCTATCTGATGCCGAAATTCCTCACCGAAGCACGGTTCCGTGAGGGTCTGGCACAACTGGTGGAGTACCTCCACATGAACGGTGTGACTGCGATCAACGAACCCGGTATTGCGTGGGCAGTAGAACCGTGGCACCTCTATCAGGAGATTCTCGGTGCGGACGACGTTCCGTTCATCTCAACGTTCCTTGTCGATGGACGCACACAATCCGTGCGCGGACTAGACCCGGCAGCAGTGATCGACGACGCGAATCAGCAGATCGCGCGCGCACCCGAAGGGAAAGTAAAGGTGGTGGCAGACCAGGTGAAGCTGTTCTGCGACGGGGCCATCATTTCGCAGCTGATGCAGATGAACGACCCATACCTTGCCGCAGACGGAACACCTGACCCTGATCATCATGGCGAGTGGATCATGGAGCCCGCCGAACTGCGACGGTACTTCGACGCATACTGGGATGCAGGGTGGCAGTGTCACATCCACGTGAACGGTGACCACGGCCTTGACGTGCTGCTGGACATACTCGCCGACGCGATGCGCCGTCATCCGCGCATCGATCATCGGACGGTCATCGTCCATTTCGCGAACTCCACCGAAACCCAGGTCGAGCGAATTGCTCGGCTGGGTGCTGTTGTGTCTGCCAACCCGTATTACCCCATAGGATTCGCCGACAAATTCAGCGAGCATGGTCTCGGCCCGGGGCGAGCCGACGTCATGGTTCGGGCAGCTTCGGTCGTGAAGCACGGGATCGACCTCTCGTTCCATTCGGACCTGCCGATGGGGCCAGCCGACCCGTTGCAGATGGCGTCGTTCGCAGTGAACCGAATCACCAACTCGGGTCGGATTGCAGGTCCTGAACAGCGCATCGGCGTGCACGACGCGCTGAAGGCGGTCACCATCGGGGCGGCACGGTCGTGGCAGCGCGAGCGGGACCTCGGGTCCATCGAACCAGGGAAACTGGCGACGTTCTCGGTCTTGGCAGATGATCCGTATGCAGTAGATCCACGGGACCTTGGCCGCATTCCAGTGCTCGGCATCGTGTTCGAAGGTCGCTGGAGACCCGTACCCGACGACCTTCGTGCGTCCCGAGCCGATGAACACCCACATGCGGGGAGCGTTGCGACTGCCGGGCCGCTCCGTCGTTCGACGCAGGGTCCCGGGCACGAAACCGGGCATGAAACTGGGCATGAAACTGGGCACGGATGCGGATGCGACGTTGCGGTGTTCATCGCTGCGCACGTCGCAACACACGGCTTCGCTGCATAAGACTGCCCCCGCGGTTGGGGGTGACCTCTCTCGCCCGCTACACGTTTCTGCGGTAGCGGCCGCCCACGTCGAACAGGGCTTGGGTGATTTCGCCGAGCGAGCAGGAACGCACTGCATCCATCAGGACGGCGAACACGTTGCCGCCGGTGAGTGCTGCGTGTTGCAATGCAGCGATGGCAGCCGGGCGCTGGAGCGCGTTGCGATCTTGGAACGCCGCGAGACGCGACATCTGGCTCTGCTTCTCGTCGTCGAGTGCGCGGGTGAGTTCCATGGTGGCCGAGATCTCGTCGCCGTCGGGGTTGCGGAACGTATTCACACCTATGATTGGAAGTGTGCCGTCGTGCTTGCGGTGCTCGTACAGCATCGACTCGTCCTGGATGCGGCCACGCTGATACCCCGTCTCCATCGCCCCCAACACTCCCCCGCGCTCGCTGATGCGTTCGAACTCGGCAAGCACGGCCTCTTCCACGAGGTCAGTGAGCTCGTCCATGAGGAACGAGCCCTGCATCGGGTTTTCGTTGAACGAGACTCCCCACTCGCGGTTGATGATCATCTGGATCGCCATTGCCCTGCGCACCGATTCCGTGGTGGGCGTCGTGACGGCTTCGTCGTAGGCGTTGGTGTGCAGTGAGTTGCAGTTGTCGTACAGCGCGTTGAGCGCCTGC
Source organism: Acidimicrobiia bacterium (assembly GCA_031385545.1). Lineage (GTDB taxonomy): Bacteria > Actinomycetota > Acidimicrobiia > Acidimicrobiales > JANYDT01 > JANNBN01. The sequence continues at coordinate 33,498 of JANNBN010000104.1, forward strand.
AGGGTGGTGCGGATGTCGTTGAACGACATCTCCTGCGCGTGAAGCGACCGGCCGGAAGTCTGTACGTGGTACTTCAGCTTCTGGCTGCGATCGCTGGCACCGTACCGGTCTCGCATGGTGATGGCCCAGATGCGCCGGGCGACGCGGCCGAGCACCGCTGATTCGGGGTCCATCGATGACGAGAAGAAGAAGCTGAGGTTGGGGGCGAAGTCGTCGATCTTCATACCCCGTGCGAGGTACGACTCCACGTAGGTAAACCCGTTGGCCAGCGTGAACGCAAGCTGGCTGATGGGGTTGGCCCCGGCTTCGGCGATGTGATAGCCGCTGATGGAGACGCTGTAGAAGTTCTGCACGCTGTGCTGCACGAAGTACTCGGCAATGTCGGCCATGACACCCAGACTGAACTCGGTGGAGAACAGGCAGGTGTTCTGACCCTGATCCTCTTTCAGGATGTCGGCCTGCACGGTGCCGCGGACTGCGGCGAGTGTGGCTGCGGTGATGCGCTCGTGCTGTTCGGCGTCGGGCCGGCACCCGTGTTGTTGCTCGAATCGATCGACCTGCTGATCAATCGCAGTGTTGAGGAACATGGCAAGGATGGTTGGTGCCGGGCCGTTGATCGTCATCGACACGCTGGTCGCCGGGTCGAGCAGATCGAAGCCGCCGTAGAGCACCTTCATGTCGTCGAGGGTGGCGATGCTGACACCTGAGTTTCCGACCTTGCCGTAGATGTCGGGACGCACATCGGGATCGGCGCCGTACAGCGTGACGGAATCGAACGCGGTCGACAGACGCGTCGCAGGCTGCCCAGCGGCAAGCAGATGGAACCGTTCGTTGGTGCGGAACGCATCGCCTTCGCCTGCGAACATGCGCGTCGGGTCCTCACCCTCGCGTTTGAACGGGAACACACCGGCGGTGAACGGGAAATAGCCGGGCAGGTTTTCCTTCCGCAGAAAGCGCAGCAGATCGCCGTGGTCCGTGGTCTTGGGAAGCGAGACGCGTCGCACCTGATTGCCAGAAAGCGTGTCTCGGTACAGAACGGTGTGCAGTTCTCGCCCCCGGATCGAGGTGACCTGTTCATCGCCCTGGTAACTCACAGCGACGGATGGCCATGCGGACACGAGCGCCAAGCAGAATGGATCGATGCTGCGTTCGGTCTCGATGTACAGCGACTGGACTGCATCGATCGCCGACACCTCGGCACCCTTTTCGCGCAACGCTGCGATGGTTGCCTCGAACTGCTGCGCTGTCCGCGCCAAACCGGCTTGCTCGTCAGTGCACTCGTGGTAGCCCCTCACCCCTTCGGCGATGTCGGCGAGGTAGCGCTGGCGACGCGGTGGCACGATCTGCGCGGTAACCGTTGACTCGGTAACGCTCACGACCGGGAGTTGGCCCGCAGCCATGGGCAGACCGCGTTCGATCAGGACAGCTTTGATGTGCTGATAGAACGCCGTGACGCCGTCGTCGTTGAATCGTGCTGCACACGTTCCGAACACCGGCATGTCTTCCGGTTGCTGCGTAAACGCCTGGCGGTTGCGAATCATCTGGCGCCGAACATCGCGCAGCGCATCGGCCCCGCCACGACGCTCGAACTTGTTGATGGCAACGGCCGCTGCGAAGTCCAGCATGTCGATCTTCTCAAGCTGGGACTGCGACCCGAACTCTGGGGTCATCACGTAAACCGGGATGTCGACGAACGGAACGACTGCAGCGTCGCCCTGACCAATGCCGGGGGTTTCGACCAGCACCACATCGGCACCCCACGCGCGGCACGCGGCGATGACGTCACTGATGCAACTCGGCACCTCGCGGCTGTCGCGGGTTGCCATGGACCTGAAGTACACCGAGGGTGAGTCGATCGAGTTCATGCGGATGCGATCGCCCAACAGCGCACCGCCCCCGCGGCGACGGGTGGGGTCGATGGCGATGACCGCAACCTTGAGCTTGTCTTCCTGATCGATGCGGAACCGGCGGACCAGTTCGTCGGTCATGGAGGACTTGCCAGCGCCGCCCGTGCCGGTGAGCCCGACCGACGGGGCCACTCGACGGCCGGCAGCATCACGCAGCACGGTGAGCGCTTCGGCGTCGACCAGATCGCTCTCGAGGGCGGTGATGACACGCGACAAGGCCCGCTCGTCGCCGCCGAGCAATGCGTCGACGTCACCGCTACGCAGCGCCACCGGAGCCGTATCGCATGCGGCAATCATCGAGTTGATCATGCCGACCAGGCCGAGGCGTTGACCGTCCTGCGGCGAGAAGATGCGCTCGACACCGTGTTCGTGCAACTGGGCGATCTCGGACGGAACGATGGTTCCTCCACCCCCGCCGTAGACCTTGACGTGGCCGAAGCCGAGTTCGCGCAGCCGGTCCACCAGGTACGTGAAGTACTCCACGTGCCCGCCCTGATAGCTGGAAACAGCGACACCGTTGGCGTCTTCCTGCACGATCGCCCGCACCACTTCGTCGACCGACCGGTTGTGGCCCAGGTGCACAACCTCGGCGCCCTGGCTCTGCAGCAGGCGACGCATGATGTTGATGGACGCGTCGTGGCCGTCGAACAGCGACGCAGCCGTCACGAACCGCACGGGGTGCTGCGGGACGTGCAGAGCGGCTGGCTCGGCGGCTGGCTCGGCGACCGGGGCTGAGGTTGCGTTCGTCAACGCGATTGTTGCCATACCCGCAAGGCTACAAGCCATGAGCGTCCCGGAACCAAGAGGTGACGTGCCTGGCTCCCGACCCGCGAGCGCCCCTCTTACAGCAACCAACGTCAGACGTACAGCAACCAACGTTGCGTAAACCGTCCCGAGATGGGCCTCGCAAACCAACGTTGGTTGCTGGGAGCCCAAGGTTGGTTGCTGGAAAGCGGATGAGCAACTCAGGCTGAGCACCGGCCAAGAACTGGCGATCAGGTCCGGCTGAACGGTTCGATACGGTCAGGCGGATGAAACACAGACCAGCCGTACTCCTCGGGGGTATCGCAGCTATCGCATCCATCACCGTGCTGGCCGCGTTCGCTTCTCCCGCAGCAAACGGCGCTGCGAAGAAGAAGCCGATCACGACCAAAAGACAGCAGATTGCAGCGGCGCCGATCACCACCCCGAAGTCGGTCCCCACACTCAAGATCGCGACCATCCCCGACCAGGATCCGGCCAAGCTGCAACGTCAGTTCACGCTCGTCTCGCAGTACCTCGGCGACAAGACCGGCCTCAAGGTGGAATACGTGCCAGTCACTGAATATGCGGCGGCTGTCGGCGGGTACCGCATCGGCGACCTCGACCTGGTGTGGTTCGGCGGCCTCACAGGCGTGCAGGCTGCCAAGCAACTCCCTGGTTCGATCTACGTCGGCCAGCGAGACATCGACGCGAAGTTCAGAAGCGTGTTCATAGCCAATTCCAGCTTCAAAGCGCCTCCTATCGATACCGTCGGCAAACTCTCATACGTGAAGGGCGAGTCCCTCACGTTCGGCAGTGAGATCTCCACATCGGGCCGCCTGATGCCGCAGTTCTTCCTCGACGAGGCTGGCCTGGACCTCTCGGACTTCAAGGGTCAGCCCGGCTTCAGCGGCAGCCACGACAAGACCATCCGCCTGGTCGAGTCCGGAACGTTCACCATTGGAGCACTGAACAAAGCCGTATGGGATTCCAACGTCGCCAACAAGACCGTCGACACCAGCAAGGTCCGCGTGATCTTCGAAACACCGACGTACTACGACTACCACTGGCTCGCCCGTCCCGACACGGACAAGAAGTTCGGCACCGGCACGGTTGCCAAGCTGCAAGCAGCAGTCCTGGGGCTCAACAAGGACGTACCGGAGCAGAAGGCGATCCTCGACCTGTTCAGCGCGACGCAGTTCATCGAGACCAGGAGCGAGAACTACGCGCTGATCGAAAAGACCGCCAAGAAACTGAACCTGCTCTGACCCACGCATAGGGTGCTCGCAGTGATGCTCAGCTTCGACCAGGTTGGCGTCCGTTACCCGGCTGCCGACACCGACGCAGTCACAGACATCAGCTTCGACATCCGCCCAGGAGAACGCGTTGGCCTGCTCGGCCCGAGCGGCTCGGGCAAGACCACGCTCCTCAACGTCGCAGCAGGACTGGTCAAGCCATCGGCCGGGCTGGTGTTACGTGACGGGGTATCCATTCAGGCGATGACTGCCGCCCACAGACGCGCCAGCGATGCGCGGGTGGGGATGGTGCATCAGCAGCTCAACCTCACGGGTTCTCTCCGAGTGGTGCACAACGTGAACGCCGGAATGCTCGGCACGTGGTCGGTCGGTCGGTCTTTGCGTTCGCTGTGGTTCGGCGCTCTGGATCAAGCCGGTGCCCGGGCAGCGCTGGACCGGCTGGGTATTGCGGACCGGCTTCACGCCCGCACCTGTGACCTCTCCGGCGGGCAGCAGCAACGGGTGGCCGTGGCGCGGGTGCTGCGTCAACAACCGGCGCTGCTCATTGCAGACGAACCCGTGAGCTCAGTCGACCCGGCCTGGAGCGACGAGGTGCTCTCCGTCCTTGGCATCGAAGTTGCGCAACGTTCGGCTTCGCTCTTGGTCAGCCTGCACGACGTCGCCCTCGCTCAGCGGCACTGCAACAGGCTTATCGGGTTGCGTTCGGGTCACGTGGTCTTCGACAAACCGACGGACGAGGTGACCGACGCGGACATCTCCACGCTCTACGTCCTCGATCGGCGCACAGCGGTTCTGTGACGCACGCGCTGCGCACGCGAGGTGGTCAATGACAGACCTGGCCGAGTCCTGGTTCGACGTCACCTTGATCGAAGCTGGTGCCCCTCGAACGAGGCCGCACCGGCGTGCGCTGCGATTCCGGTGGGTGTGGGCGTTCCTCGCGATCGTTTTGCTGGTCTGGACGGTTGGCGAGTTGGGTGTGGGCACGCGTGCGCTGGTCAACGGCAGCGGGTTCGCTGAACTCGCCAAGTTCATCACGGCTTCGTATCGGCCCAGCGTCTCGTGGGATCTGGCCCGCGCCGTTGCCGACGCGACGCTCATCACCCTCGCTTACGCAGTCGTGGCCACCGCGCTCAGTGTTTTCGGCGGACTGGCCGCAGGCGTCGTCACCACGCGGGCGCGCCACGACAACCTGGCGTTGTCGCACGTCGGACGGGTGCTCCGTCTCCTGGCAATCCCGATCCGCGGCACGCACGAAGTGCTGTGGGCTCTGCTACTCGTCAACGTCCTCGGAATCAATCCGCTGGTCGCCGTCATTGCCATTGCGTTGCCCTTCGGAGCTGTGAGCACCAGAGTGTTCGCTGAGCTCTTCGAGGCCCAGCCACGCGAACCATTCGAGTCGTTGCGCGCGAGCGGGGCGAGCCAATGGCAGGCGTTCTTCTACGGCATCTTCCCTGGTGCGGCGCGGGACCTGGGCTCGTACGCGTTCTACCGGTTCGAGTGCGCGATTCGCTCGTCGGCCGTGCTTGGCATCGTTGGAGCAGCGGGGCTGGGCCAGGAGATCTTCCTGTCAGCGCTGCAACCGAACTACCGAGAGATGTGGACGTTCATCTGGCCGCTGATCGCGCTGTCAGCCGCTGCCGATGCGATTTCCTCCGTGGTTCGCAGATCAGGACGGTCTGATCCTGGTCGCACCGCACGGGTGATCCGGCGCCCGACGGTTGCCCTCGGCTTCCTGTTCGTAGGAGCAGCTGCGTCGTGGTGGGAACTACGCATCTCCGTCCCCACCCTGTGGAGCGAACGGACCCGCAAAGAGTTTGGCTTCGTTCGGGACAACTTCCTGCCACCGGACCTGATGACAGACCACCTGAAGGTTCTCTGGCCGGCAGCGCGGCAAACCGTTGCGATCTCGATCGGTTCGATCCTGATCTCGCTGGTCATCGCCGTTCCACTGGCGCTCGTAACGGCTCGACTCCCTGACACCGGACCCCTGCGAAGACTGGTCTCATGGCTCGGCCGTGTTGTTCTGCTGATCGCACGTGCGATCCCTCCCGCTGTGTGGGCCTTCCTGGCAGTACTCGTGCTGTTTCCCGGCCCCCTTCCAGCGACCGTGGCTTTGGGGCTGTACAACGCGGGTGTTCTCGGCCGCCTCCTGGCCGAGGTCTTCGAGAACCTCGACCAGCGGCCACGCCGGGCGTTGCGCGCTGCCGGAGCCCGATCCCTGGCAGCAAGCGCGTACTCGACGCTTCCGCAGGCTGCCCCCTCCTTTGCCACCTACTCGCTGTACCGATGGGAGGTTGCGATGCGCGAGACGATTGTCGTCGGGGTGGCTGCAGCCGGAGGAATCGGTGCGCATATCAAGCAGGTCATGGCGGCGTTCGCTTACGACAAGCTCACCGCGTCGGTCATCGTGCTGTTGGCAATCACGGCGCTCGTCGACGTTCTCAGCACCACGCTTCGACGTAGGTTGCTCGGGTGAACTGCGTTCGGCGCCACACGAGACACGCTGCCCAGACTCTGCTCTGGACACTCTCGGCATTTGCGCTGTGGTGGTCGTGGACCCGCGGTCGGCCGTACCGGGAACAGATCCAACTACGGCTCGATGTAAAGGTTGAGGCTGCGCCGCTCATCGGCCGACTCAAGTGGATGCCCTCGCCCGCACACCTTGTTCCACTGATAATCGGCGCGCTTATCATTTGGTTCTGGCCGAGAGTTTCCGCACGACTGTCCTTCGGCTGGGCATCTTGCGCTGCAGCAGTTGCAACAGGCGCGTTCGCCGTATCGCTGGCCGCTACCGAAGGTCTTGATCGGATCATGCAGCCGGTGGTCGACCCCACCGAATACTGGGTCAACCTCGACACGTTGCCTTCGATGTCGCAGACGATTGCATCCTGGGGCGATTGGCGGTTCCTTCTCGATTACACGACGCACCTCAAGGGGCACCCGCCAGGCTTCATCGTGGTTCTGCAGGCGCTGGAACGCGTCGGTCTCGGCCAGCCGTGGGTCGTGGCGACTATCTCCTGGCTCTCGCTTGCCGCAATTACACCGGGCGTGATGCTGTCAGTCGGCAGCCTGACCGAAGAAGGTCACGCACGCGCTGTTGCTCCGTTCCTTGCCGTTGCTCCGTTTGCGGTGTGGACCGCCACCTCAGCCGACGCGTTCTTCGCGTGTTTGCTGGTTTGGGGCTGCGCCTGCATCGTTGTCGGCGCACTGACGGCCCAGCTCCGCAACGTGCTTCTGCTCAGCGCAGCCGGCGGCCTGCTGCTCGCCTTTGCGTTGTTCTCGACCTACGGCGCGGCCGTCTTCCTGGTGATTCCGCTCGCATTGCTGGTCTTCGTTCGCGGCGCCACCTGGCCACGCCGGGCGATGGTCGGCACCGCAGCGTGCTGCGGAGCGCTTGCGGTGACCGTGGCGTTCTGGGGCGCTGGGTTCTGGTGGTTCACCGGGCTTGCCACCACGAAGGACTTCTACAACTGGGGCACGGCCCAGTTCCGTCCGCAGCACTACTTCGCAGTGGCCAACCTTGCCGTGCTGCTGATTGCGCTCGGACCAGCATTTGTCGGCGGCGTCGGACGACTTGGCAAGACCCGTCTGTGGGTTTTGATCGGCGCGACTTTGCTTGCAGTGGCAGTGGCCGACCTGTCCGGCTACAGCAAGTCGGAGGTCGAGCGGATCTGGTTGATATTCATGCCGTTCCTCATGACCGTGACGTCGGCCCTTTCCCGCGCGCGACTGTGGCTCGCTGTGCAGCTGTGCCTTGCGGTGGTTCTCCAAGCCTGGCTCCGCACGAAGTGGTGATGGGAACGACCAGGTCCTGCCTGCCGAAGTTCACGACGCAAATGTTGCCCACGACGACGACGACGATCTGCGGACCAGCTGATCGTGGCAGTCGTTGTCTTGGATGACCATTTGCTCCGGGACTGGCTTGCAGGACCCGATGCCACGTTGCGTCAGGTGCTCCTGAGCGATAACCCCGTCAGGCCGCGGATGACGAAGGCATCGGTGTAGCTCGGTTCCGACGCCAACGACAAACTTGGGACTAACCGCCCGAGAACTTCGAGCGACACCTCGATCTCTGCTCGCGCCAGCGGCGCGCCCACACAGAAGTGGATGCCGCCACCGAACCCGACGTGGGTCATGTCACCGCGGCCGGCATCGAACCGGTCTGGGTCGGTGAAGCGTGCCGGGTCCCGGTTGGCCGAGCCGAACAGCATGGCGATCTCCTCACCCACACGAAGTGCTTGACCTGCGATCTCGACACCGTCTTCAAGTACCCACCGCTCGAACAACTGCAGGGGCGAGTCCCATCGCAGCATCTCCTCGACCGCGCTCTTCGCCTCGACCTGCCCGCGCACAACCCGCTGCCATTCGTCTGGGTGGAGCATGAACGCTCGCATCCCGTTTCCGAGGGTATTGACGGTCGCCTCGTGGCCGGCATTCAGGAGCACGATCGTGGTGCAGATGATCTCTTCATCCGTCAGCCGGCGGCCGTCTTGCTCGACGTTGACAAGCGCGCTGACGAGCGCGTCGTCCGGTGCCCGCCGTTTCTCGGCGATCAGGGAACTGGTGTAGTCCATGAACTCCGCAGCGGCCATATCCGCGGCAGCCTTCTGAGCGTTAGAGGCATTGAGTTCGTACATCCGCACGATCGCATGCGACCAGTCCAACAGCAGCCGAGAATCGGACACAGGCACTCCGAGCATCTCGCAGATCACAGCTACCGAATAGGGCTGCGCATACTGCGTCACCAGGTCGAACGTCCCGTCACCCGCTTCGAGACTCGCCTGCAGCACAGTTGTTGCCGTCGATTCGAGAAACGGCCGCAACCGAGCGACCGAACGAACGGTGAACACTTTTGCAATGAGTTGGCGGATGCGCGTGTGGTCCGGTGGTTCGAGTGATAGCAGCGACCATCGCTCGTGCTCACGGAAGCGGGCCCACCTCGGATCCGGCTCGGACCGGCCAAGTGCCGCATGCGAGTACAGGTGCTCGTAGGTGCGGCCCAGGCGCCGGTCACGGAGCGCTTCGTGAACGTCGGCGAAGCGGGTCAGCACCCACTGCCCGCTCGCCTCGTTCCAGAAGATCGGGGTCTCCTCACGGAGCGCTGCCAGGTCCGGGTACGGGTCGGCGATGAACAACGGATCGTGAGGGCGGAACAGGGCGGAGCAGTCGAAGGAGTCGGACACCACCGCTGGACCGTACCCGAACCAGCGTTTGGTGGATCGCAGAACCTGCACCTATGGTGCTCCTCGGTCGAACGAGAGTGGAGCAACACCGTATGGAACGTGGCTGGAAAGTTCTCGCAACAACGTCGATCGGCACCTTCATGGTATTCGTCGACACGTCGATTCTCAACGTCGCATTCCGGGACATGGTGAAGGACTTCGGCCCCAACCAGCAACAACGACTCACGTGGACGTTCAGCGCGTACAGCATTGCGTTCGCGTCTGCTCTGCTGACCGCCGGACGCGCCGGGGACCGCCTCGGCCGCAAGCGGGTGTTCATGGCAGGAGTCGTCGTCTTCGCGCTTGCGTCGGCCGGCTGCGCAGCTTCGGGAACAGTTGGCGTGTTGATCGCCTTCCGGGTTCTGCAGGCATTCGGTGGAGCACTCATCGTGCCTGCCGCGCTGGCGCTCGTGCTTCCCGAATTTCCTCCGGAGAAGCGCAGCACAGCTATCGGCATCAGCGGCGCAATCGGCGGGTTGTCCGCAGCCGTCGGGCCCGTGCTCGGAGGGTTTCTTGTCGACACGTTCGGCTGGCGGACGGCGTTCACGATCAATCTGCCTGTTTCAGTCGTTGCGCTTGTGGTCGGTTCATGGGTCCTCAACGAGTCCAAGGACAACAGCGCAGTCCGCTTTCCAGACCCATTGGGTGGTCTGTTGGCCATGGTCGGGTTCGGGCTGCTGACAGCGGCGATCGTCGAGGGAGACCGTTGGGGATGGACATCGGGGCGCGTCGTCGGCGCCGTTGTGCTGGGCGTGTGCACGCTTGCTTGGTTGGTTCGCCGATGCCGGACTCAACCCATACCCGTGGTCGACCTGTCGCTGTTCCGCTACCGGTTCTTCACCGCGGCCAACCTTGCGTCGTTTCTGTTCTCGATGGGGTTCTTCGGGATGTTCATCACGAACGTCACGTTCCTCCAGGCGGTGTGGGGCTACAGCCCGTTGCGCTCGGGCCTGGGGTCAAGCCCCGGACCGATCATGGCTGCCATGTTCGCCGGCCCCGCCGGGGCATGGGCAACGCGGCTGGGCCACAAGCGCATCATCGTGCCCGGCATCGCCGTATTTTGCCTGGGTATCGCGATCATCGTGGCGCTCGCAGACCCCACGCCCGCTTACTTCACGACGTTCTTCCCGGCGTATCTCATCACCGGCGCCGGGGTTGGTCTGGTGATATCCACACTGGGCAGCGCGTCGAACGCATTCCTGCCGCCCAACCGGTTCGGGATGGGCTCGGCTGTCAACGCAACCGGGCGGCAGATCGGTGCAGGCATCGGCATAGCCGCAGTCACCGCGTTGCGGGCCGGTGAGGACATGTCGCTCGCCGGCTACCGCCGCGCATGGATCTTCATCATCGCGACCACTGCGCTTGCCGGCCTTGCGATGCAACTGCTCTTCGTGCGGCCGACGGCGGAACAGGTCGAAGCCTCGCGTTGAAACCACGGGCTGAAACTACGGGCGGTAGCCCGAGAAGCCTTTGCCGTCGGCGACGAGCTGCACGATCAACGAAGCTGGCTTCCACTGGGCGCCATATTCGGCTTCCAGCTCGCGCAGCCGGTCGAGGACCTTGGGCAGGCCCAGGTGGTCGGCCCACCACATGGGGCCACCGCGATACCCGGGCCAGTTGTAGCCGTTGATCCAGATGATGTCGATATCCGAGGGCCGGATGGCCTTGCGCTCGTCGAGGATCTTGGCGCCCTCGTTGATCATGGGAAGCACCAGCCGCTCCACGATCTCGTCGGCCGTGAACGTGCGAGCCGGCTTGCCGCTCTTCGCCGCGAACTCCTTGATGATGTTCTCGGTGATCGGCGACGGCGAGGAATTTCGGTTGGCGTCGTAGTCGTAATACCCAGCCGAGGTCTTCTGCCCACGACGATCGAGCTCGCACAGCCGGTCCCGGATGGTAGCCCCCGCCGACTTCTCTTTCACCCACCCGATGTCGAGGCCGGCAAGGTCGCTCATCTGGAAGGGTCCCATTGCGAACCCGAAGTCGAAAAGTGCCTTGTCCACATCCCACGGCATCGCCCCCTCGTCGAGCAGCGCCTGCGATTCCCGGGAACGTTGGAAGAGCATCCGGTTGCCGACGAAACCTGGGCAGACGCCGACGAGTGCTGCGATCTTGCCGATCTTTTTGGAGATCTGCATGGTGGTGTTGATCACCGGCAGCGAGGTGTGCTCGGCACGCACCACCTCGACCAGCTTCATCACGTTGGCGGGCGAGAAGAAGTGCATGCCGATCACCGCTTCGGGCCGGGTCGTGACCGCCGCGATCTCGTCGATGTTCAGCGCGCTTGTGTTTGTCGCAAGGATGGCGCCCGGTTTGCAGATCCGGTCGAGCGCCGTGAAGATCTCCTTCTTCACGTCCATCCGCTCGAACACCGCTTCGATGACCATGTCGCAGTCAGCAAGCGCAGACAGGTCGAGCGCAGGCGTGATCATGCTCATCCGGCGATCGACATCTTCGATGGGGAACCGCCCGTTCTTCGCGCTGCGCTCGTAGTTTGCGCGCACCACACCAAGCCCACGGTCGAGCGCCTCCTGCTGCTGCTCCACGATGGTCACGGAGAAGCCTGCGTTGACGAAGTTCATCGCAATGCCGCCGCCCATGGTGCCGGCGCCGATGACGCCGACGGACTTCACCGAAATGACAGGCGTGTCAGCTGGAACGTCGGGGATCTTCCACACTTCACGCTCGGCGAAGAACACGTAACGCTGGGCAGCCGATTCGGCGCTGGTCATCAGGCCGCCGAACAGCCGACGCTCTTCCTGAATGCCTTCGCTGAACGGCAGGGCCACAGCAGCCTCGACGCACTGGATGATGCTCTCAGGTGCCTTGAAGCCGCGGAATTTGCGGGCGTTCACTTTGCGGAACGCGGAGAACAGTTCTGCGTTGCCGCGATCTGCCACCACCTTAGAGTCATTGTCCGACACCTTCACGAGGGGCCGGTTCTCTGCCACAAGACGGCGGGCGAACACAATCGCGTCGGCGCGCAGGTTTCCTTCCGTGGCGAGTTCGTCGACGAGGTCCATGGCGAGGCACTCGGCCGCCGGCACATGAGTGCCGGCTGTCATCATCTCCAAGGCCTTCTGTGCACCGACGATTCGTGGCAGGCGCTGCGTGCCACCGGCACCCGGCAGCAGACCCAGGTTCACCTCGGGAAGACCGCACCTCGCTGACGGAACAGCGATGCGATAGTGCGCGCACAGCGCAACTTCCAGCCCGCCGCCCAACGCTGTTCCGTGAATCGCTGCCACCACCGGCTTGGGCGAGGATTCCATCAACTGCTGTACTTCGTACAGGCTGGCACCCTTTGCTGCGCCCCCGAACTCGGTGATGTCAGCTCCGGCGATGAACGTGCGCCCGGCGCAGATCAGGACGATCGAGGCTGCGGCGGGCTCGGCGATTGCCGCACCGAAAGCGCCGTGCAAGCCGTCGCGGACCTTGGCACTGAGCGCGTTGACCGGGGGTGAATCAAGCGTGATGACAGCCACGTCACCCTCGAGCGTGAGATCGGTGACCTCGTTGATTGCAGACATGCGGTGCTCCTGAGGGCGAAAGAGGGGTGTACGCCCGATTGAATCGGACTGGACCCGCTTTCCGCAAACCTGCGTCAGTCAGCTCGCTCGGCCCTGCGGAAGGTGGTCAGCACTGCAACCGCGATTGCCAACCAGAGCCCAGCGGTTGCGCCGGTCGCGCCGGTGAACCCGCCCGTCCACTGCCCCCTGTTGTAACGCCACTGCGTCAGCACCTGGAGGACGAGCAATGCCGAGACAACCCCTGGGATGAGCACGAGCGCCCTGATCTTCGACACGGCCCCAACGATCAGCAGGACGCCCAGCAGAAGGGTGAGCAGCGCGCTGAACTGGTTGAACCACAACACGTTGGTCTCGTATTTCCAGGCGACCCGTTGTCCCTGTTCCGCGAAGAAGTCTCCGTCGCGTGCGACCAACCATCCGACGGCCCCGGCAACAACCGCAAGCGCACCGACTGCGATCCAGGTACGGGTTGCTCCTGTGCGGCCATGTTCAAGCGCTCCGTCAACGCCGAGGTGGCGGCCAGCAGCGACAGCCCACAGCAGCAGGTGGATCGCAAACATCAGGTAATACGACCATGGCCATTCGTAAGACTTGTCGTAGTTCAGAACCGAGAGCGCAATCGAAATGCTCATCCCCGCTCCCACCAGAGCGACCCAGCGCGTCTTGAACCCGATGATGAGCAGCGCAGCGAGGGACATCTCGGTGAGCAGCGTGACCCAGCCGAAGAACCGGTACTGCTTCATCACCACGTTCTCCACGAACCAGGCGTACGGCTTCCACACCGGCAGGCGCACGGCAGAGTCGACGTACTTGTACAGCCCGTTCTTGGCGTCGAACCCGAAGTCCGCCGGCCGTTTCCACTCAAGGTTGGCGAGCCACAGCACCCCGACGACCATCCGCATCACCCCGATGACCCACCCTGACAGGCGCTGGTCGAGCGAAGTGAGACGGGCGAGTGCCTTCGGTTGCTTCATGGCCGTAAACCTAGGCATTTCCGACCGGCCCCGGGCGGGATCGTATGCGGAATTTCTCAGGAAACTCCTCGGACAGGAACGTCACGCCTCACGGGCCGGGCTTGGAGGAAACGCTGGCTCGCAGCGCTGCCGTTGCGAACTCTCGCATACCGTCGCCGAAGGAAATCTGCGAACGGTAGTCAAGGCCGTCGACAGCCGCGCCCGTCGCCGCAAACACATGACGGACGTCGCCCAGCCGGTAACGGCCGTTGACCACGGGCCACAGCGGGTGGCCAGGTTCAGCGCCGAATGCCGTCGCCAACGCACCGGCCATTTCGCCGACCGTGTGGGACTGCGTCGACGCGATGTTGAACGCTGCGCGGGCAGAGTCAGACGCAACAGCGATCCGATCGTTCATCAGCGCACATACGTTCGCGTGCGCGACGTCGCTCACGTGCACGAAGTTGCGCCTTTGGTTACCGTCCTCGGTGACCTGCGGTGCCAGCCCGCCTGCTAGCGCGGACCTGAATATGGATGCGACCCCCGCGTACGGCGTGTCTCGTGGCATGCGCGGCCCGTAGACGTTGTGATACCGAAGCGCAACTGCCCTCACGTCGTGCTCGCGTTCGTATGCCCACAGCAGATGTTCCTGGTGCAGCTTGGTGGCCGCATAGACGTTGCGCGGATCGAGCCGCGCTGACTCGGGAATCTCCTCCCCCGTCAAGTGAGCGCCGCAGAGCGGACACGGGGGCTCGAAACGTCCCGCGTCAAGGTCGGCGAGGCGGCGAGGACCTGGGAGAACAACTCCGTGCTCGGCGCAACGATATCGGCCCTCCCCGTACACAACCATGCTGGACGCAAGCACGACCCGTCCGCAGAACCCGGAGTCATGCATCGCCCGCAGCCCAACCGCCCACCCGGTGTCGTTGTGGTCGACGTATGCGTCGACATCGCCGAAGTCGACACCGAGGCCAACCTTGCCTGCCTGGTGACACACCGCATCGATCCCATCAAGTGCTGTTCGCCATGCCACCGGTGATCGGCAGTCCTCGAACATGTATCGCGCGGATGGATTGAGGTAGTCGGGATGCACAGAGTGCGCTGCCGGGTCGATGTTGTCGAGAACGGTCACCTCGACGCCCTCCGAAACAAGATCGTCGACAATGTGCGAGCCGATGAACCCGGCACCGCCGGTCACCAACACGTGAGTCGGTTTCGTCATGCGGGGCTCTCTTCTGACGAGAGACCGGCCAGGCTCGCGATTGGGCCCAGACCATTGAACCACTGCGCGGACAACAGGTTCGGATGGTCGCCGCAAACTACCCGCACGTCGTCGGCGGTGTCGAGGTCACGCAGGACGTCGATGGTCGCAACGCTGAGCCCGAGCGTCCACAGCCGTTCCCGCTGAGCAAGACCCGTCTCAGTGGTACTCATCGGTACACCTACGAACGCGTCTGCTCTAGCTGCGTTGAGACCGATGATCCAGAACCCGCCGTCTTCGGTCATGCCGATGACGGCATCGTGCGATCGAAGGGCCTGAAGTGCCCCTCGTATCTGCCCGGCTGTTGCCTGCGGCGTGTCCATCGCAAGCAAAACACCACGGTCCGTTGGTTGCAGCACGTCGGCGAACGCTGCGGCAAGCCGCTGGTCCAGCCCGCCGACGCTTTGGTGGACGACTTCCCAATTCCCCGATATCCATCCGCCCGCTGCACCATCGATGACTGCGACAAGGCGGTCTGCACCCACTGCTTCGCACGCAGCGAACGTGTCGGCGAGCGCAGCCCGGGCCAGTTCAGCCGCCTGCTCCGGCGAGAACGGCGGGCACATGCGCGTTTTCACCAACCCCGCAAGCGGTTCCTTGCAGATCACCATCACGACGTCGCGCACCACTTCCACCGTAGCTGCCGCCTCACTCGGGTTCGGATCGAAGATCAATGCCTCACCCGACGGCCGCTTCAGCAAACCCTCAGGCAAGGAAGGGTTCCACCATCCGGTTCGATATGGTCAATGCGTGCTTGTCAGACAACTCACCGCCGATGAAGCGCCTCTCCTCGCTCAACGCTTCTATGGCGGAGGCGATCCCGGCCCCATCACGGCGACCATGGCCCACGTTCCTGAGTTACTCGACCTGGGGCTGCCGTTCATCGGCCAGGCGCTCGCTGCTTCTGCGGTCTCATTCCGCACCAAAGAGATCATCATCCTGCGCACCTCGGCAATACTCCAGTGCCGGTACTGCATCGACTCGCATACACCGGTCGCGCTCGATTCGGGTCTGACCCACGCCGAGGTGCGCGCGCTGCGAACCGAGCCAGGCACCTCGATCGAATCCGCATTCGCCAACGAGACAGACCAGGCGCTCATTGCGTGGGTCGACGCAGTCGCAGGTGGACGCGGCGCAATCCCCGAACCGGTCAACCACCTTGTTGCACAGCACTTCGCCCCGCACGAAATCGTGGAACTCACGCTCACCACAACAGTCACCATGCTGCTCAACCGCTACGCAACGTCGCTGCAGTTGCCGGTGGGCGCCTCTACGCTCGCACGGCTTGCCAAGGAAGGCTTCTGATGTCTGCAATCGCTGCTGCTATCGCCGAGGGAGTGATCGGCGGACGTCTCTGGATGTACGCCAACTATCACTGCAACCTCGAATGTACGTATTGCCTCACCGAGTCCGGGCCCAACGTCGCAAGGCGTCAGCTCGACGCCGACTGGATGGTGGCGCGCGCCGTCGAGGCGAGCGAGCTCGGCTTCACCTCGGTCGGTGTCACCGGAGGTGAGCCGTTCATGGTTGCGTCCATGCCGGACACCGTCGCTCGTATCGCGGACATCTTGCCCACCATCGTGCTGTCGAACGGCAGCCTGTTCCACGGACCGCGTCTCGAACGCATCGTCGCTGCTCTTGCAGGAAAAGACGTACACATACAGATCTCGCTCGATGCTCCCGATGCGTTCGCCAACGACACCAAGCGGGGCGAAGACAATTTCACCGACGTGTGCGCAGCTATCCCGCGGCTGGTCGAGCGTGGGCTCAAGGTCCGGATCGCAACCACCACCGAGGACCTGGCCGAGGACGACAAAGAACGGCTCTGCGAACTGCATCGAAGCTGGGGAGTCCCCGACGAGGACCATGTGGTGCGGCCCATCGTGTCTCGTGGCCGCGCCGCACTCGACGGCATCGGCGTACCAGCGGGGATGAAGGATCTACCGGCCGAACTGTGCCTGACCGCTGATGGTGCGTTCTGGAGCGCGTTCGGGCCGACGGTTCGCAACGGCAACGTCGACACCGACCTGCTCATCAGCCGGGTGACCTCGCCAGTCGAGTTTCCGGCCAACCTGATGCTGCGGCTTGCAGCCGGACGACCTCCCGGGACGGATGCGACGCTCGGCATCCGCTGAGCGTGACAGCAACCGGTCCGGTCGGGCCGCCTCATCAACCCCCACAGCATCAAACCCCACAGCATCGAACCCCAAAGCGTCAGCACACGGCCGCAGGCACCTCGTACGACAAGCACATTGCCCCGTTTGCAGCGCCGTTTGCGCAGGCGGCCGTCTCGGCGTTCGTCGACATGACCTCGACGCAGCGCCCCGTGCATCTGCTCGATCACGGAACCGGCACGGGACAGGTTGCTCGCCTCCTGCACGAACGAATACCGGGTTGCACCGTCCACTGTCTCGATCCGTCAGCTGATCTGCTCCGCTCGGCCCCGCAGGCGCCCTGGGAGCCCTGGGGCTCTGCACAACTCGGAACCGCCGCCGATCTCCATGATCACGACCGGTTCGACGGATGCGTCAGCAACCTGGTGCTGCCGTTCACCGCAAACACCATCGAAGACCTTCGCCGTATCCGGGCAACGCTGGCCGCTGGGGCACCACTGGTGGCGGTCACACTCGGAACGGCACCCGAGGTGGAACCGTTTCACCAGTTCTGGGACGCTTACCACTCGCTTGGCGACTCGCTTGGCCACTCGTTCTGGCCGCCCGAACGATACGTGCACTTCAGGTTTGGCCGTCCGCCCATGCTGCATGCCGTCTTCCACGCTGCGGGCTTCGAGAACGTGCAGCTCTCGACGGTCGAAGCAACCCGCATCCTCAGCCCCGAAGCAGTGTGGGAGTGGCTTTCCTCCGCCCTCCCGGTGGGAACCGAGGACGGGTACGCCACCCCCGAGCCCGCACTATCCGACGCTGCCCGGCATTGCTTTCTGAAGTGTTCCGAAGGTCGCACGTCCTGGGCCACCCGGTGTCTCATCGCCTGTGCCACTGCCTGAGCGGGGCTGAACGCGGCGAATACGGTCCTGCTGCGCGAGACTTGACATCCCCCGGCTGTGTTTCCATAACGGCCGGACTCCCACGATGACCCCCCGGCAGACCACACGCTCGCCTCTGCGCACCCCATCATCACCGCGCCGGATACGCATGCCTTCGCATCCCGACGACGTTCTGCGCAAGCTGGCCAGGTCCCCCCAGCAGGTGCTGGTCCCGCACCTCGAGTTCCAGCGTCGTAGCAAGCCTCCATCGAACCCGTACAGCATCGGCCTGTGGTCAACCCTCGGAGTTGTTGCTGTTCTGGCCGTTGCGCCATGGCTGGCCCCGAATCGTCCGACGATCATCATTGAGGGACTGACCGAGGGTGAAGCTGTGCAACCGTCGGGCATGCTGTCACACGTCGTTCGGATCAAGACCGATCCGAACGGTGCGATGAAGAAGGTTCAGCTCACAGTCGACGGAATCGTCGTACAACCCACTCCAGACGGAGACTCGACCACGCTCGTGCTCGGCGCGATGTCCGAGGGTGAACACGTGATCAGGGTCAAGGCTGGTTCGCGGATCCTCTACCGCGGCCCGGTCACCAAGCAGCTCCGCTTCGAGGTCGACTCGACGGCACCGTCCCCCATCGCTCAGATCCAAACGGCCCCAAAGGCCCTTGAGGACGACGTGACGGTCACCGGAGCCACCGAACCCGGCGCAACCGTCTCGGTCAACGGCCGTGATGCGCTCGTGTCCAACGACGGTGCGTTCACCCTCACGTTTCCCCGAGCGCCGATCGGCTCCATCCAAGTTCGGTCCGTCGACCGTGCTGGCAACGTCGGCGAGGTGCTGCTCCCAGGAGTCAGTGGCAATCTGCTCCCACCCGTGCGCGGGGTTCACGTCAGCGCCGCAGCGTGGTCGTACGCACCGTTGCGCAAGGAGGTCCTTGCACTCATCGACGCCGGCAGGATCAACACCGTCCAACTCGACCTGAAGGACGAAGACGGCCTCATGGGGCATCGCTCCAACGTTCCGCTGGTCAACCAGATCAGCGCATCCCAGAAGCGGTACGACCTGGCCACCGAGGTCGCAGCGCTCAAACGGCGTGGCGTGCGTGTGGTCGGACGGCTCGTCGTGTTCCGAGACCCGCTCCTTGCGCGGGCGGCATGGGCTGCAGGACAAACCGATCAAGTGCTGCAGGGCGCCGACTCCCAGCCCTACAAGGGCAAATACGGCGGGTTCACCAACCCGTTCAACAAGGTCGTTCGCAACTACAACAAAGCAATCGCCTTGGAAGCCGCTCAGGCCGGAGTCGACGACATCCTGCTCGACTACATCCGGCGCCCCGAGGCCGACATCACCAAGCTGCGGTTCGCCGGGGTCGAAGGGCCGGTGGACTCCGCACGGGTGTCAGCCGAGATCGTCAGTTTCCTCACCGAGATCGGCAGCACGCTGTCCGACACCCCCGCGCGCCTCGGTGCGTCGGTGTTCGGGGTCGCTGTGGCCGAGGGTGAAAACATTGGCCAGAACGTCCCCGAAATGTCGAAGTCACTCGACTACATCGCGCCCATGATCTACCCGTCGTCGTGGACTCCGGGACAGCTCGGCGTCGCCGATCCTTCCGCTCAGCCCTACGACATCGTGCTTGCTTCACTCAAAGAGTTCCAGAAGGCGAGCAGCGGCACAGGGGTGAAGATCATCCCGTGGTTGCAGGACTTCAGCCTGGGCCGTACCTACGGATCAAAAGAACTACGTGCACAGATTATCGCATCGGCCGACGCCTGTATCCCTGACTGGCTCATCTGGGACCCCAAGGTCACCTACAGCAGCGAGGGTCTACCCGTCGGGGTACAAGCTCCCAGCACCGCACCCGCCTGCCCCAAGGAATAGCAACCGGGCTCACCGGCCCTGGAAGACCGCCGCACGCTTCCCGAGGAATGCCGCAACACCTTCACGCCCGTCAGCGGTGAGCGACGACGCGGCGATGGCCCGGGCTTCGCGCTCCATCTGTGTCTCCAAACCATGGTCGGCACTCTCGCGAAGCAGCCGTTTCGCCCTGCCCAGCGTGAGAGTTGGCCCGGCGGCGATCATCGCTGCCATCTCGGCGACAGCGGCATCGAGTTCCGCGTCGGGTACCACCTTGGTGATGAGACCCCAGTCCAGCGCCTGGTCGGCCGTCAGCGTTGGGTTGAGCAGGGTCAGTTCCTGGGCCCGCCGCAGGCCGACGGTGCGTGGAAGGAACCACGTCGAGCTTCCATCGGGAGTGAGGCCCGCGCGGGTGTAGGCCATCGTGAATTTGGCTGACGTGGCAGCCACCGCTAGGTCGCATGCAAGCATCGTGGAGAAGCCCGCGCCCGCCGCCACCCCGTTGACTTTCGCGATCACGGGTGCGTTGATGCTTCCCAGCCGCGAGATGGCGCCGTGGAAGTACGTGGTCATCTCCTTCAGAAGCGCACCCCGCGAATCGCCGGCCGCACCGAAGCCCGACAGGTCCCCACCGGCGAAGAATGCCTTACCGGCGCCCGTGAGCACGACGCAGCGGACGCCCGGATCCTCGTCCAGCCGGATGGCCGCATCGAGCAGATCCTTCGACATCTGCAGGTTGAGTGCATTGAATTGCGCCGGCCGGTCGAGCGTGATGGTGGCAACCCCTGCTGCAAAGTGGAGCTGGATGGTCTCGTACGTGGTTTCCGGGGTCATTCGACGACAGTATTCCGATCGCAGCTCGGCCTATCAATCCAAGTGATGGACCGATTTGACCGGAGAGGGTCCAGAGTTGTCCTAACGTTTGCACGTGAGCCTTTCAGATCAATTCCCCGCTGGTGTCCTCACGGGTGACGCCGTGTCCGAGATCTTCGCTTTGGCCAAGGCCAAGCACTTTGCCCTGCCAGCCGCCAACTGCACCGGTTCGAACACCATCAACCCGGTCCTTGAGACTGCGGCCCGCGTGAACTCGCCCGTCATCGTCCAGTTCTCCCACGGCGGCGGCGCGTTCGTCGGCGGCAAGGGCATCGGTGTCAAGGGCGATGCGTCTGCGGTGCTCGGCTCCATTGCAGGCGCACAGCACGTGCACACGCTGGCCGCCGCCTACAACGCTCGTGTCATCCTGCACACCGACCACTGCGCCAAGGACAAGCTCGGTTGGATCGACGGTCTGCTCGAAGCCGGCGAAGAACACTTCAAGCGCACCGGTTCGCCGCTGTTCAGCAGCCACATGCTCGACCTGTCCGAGGAACCCATCCACGAAAACCTCGACATCTGCGTGAGCTACCTCACCCGCATGGCCAAGATGGGCATGACCCTCGAGATCGAACTCGGCATCACCGGCGGCGAGGAAGACGGGGTGGACAACTCCGACAAGGACCAGGCCGACCTGTACTCCAAGCCCGAGGAAGTTGCGTACGCATACGAACGGCTGAACGAAGTTTCGGACCGCTTCACCATCGCCGCGGCGTTCGGTAACGTGCACGGCGTGTACAAGCCAGGCAACGTCAAGCTCACCCCAACCATTCTGCGCGACGCACAGACCCACATCGCCGAGAAGTTCTCAACGGGTGCTAACCCGGTCAACTTCGTGTTCCACGGCGGCTCTGGATCAACGGCGGAAGAAATCGCCGAAGCACTTTCGTACGGCGTCGTGAAGATGAACATCGACACCGACCTGCAGTGGGCACTTTGGGACGGTATCCGCACGTTCGAAGCAGACAAGCACGACTACCTGCAGGGCCAGTTGGGCAACCCATCGGGCCCTGATTCGCCGAACAAGAAGTACTACGACCCTCGGGTCTGGCTGCGCCACGCCGAGCAGAGCTTCTCGAAGCGCCTCGAACAGAGCTTCGCCGAGCTGCACAACGTCAACACGCTGGGCTGACACCGGCCGGCGGGCAATCGGCTCCGGTGGTTGCTCAGGTGAGCACCGAACGAATCGCCTGAGCCACCGCTTCCGACGCCAGCGTTCGCACCAGGTCAACCGCGACGTCGGGCCCATTCCGGTCCCCCACCTGCCCTTGTCCGTGGGGCGGCACGGACACCGCCACCAGCGCGTCGCCGTCGCCGGTGAGGTGCGACGGCCACACTGCCCGAGCAATGCCGTCGTGCCCGCTTTGGGCCACCAGATGACAGCCCACCTTGTCAAGCGGAGCATTGGTTGCAATCACACCGATGACGGTGTTTTGTCGAACGGTGTTCCACGCTTCAGGCGCTGCGAACGCTGCGGCCACGGCAGCACCGTCGTGGACCTCGTTGCCAGTCACGATGTCGCCCATCGGGTTGACAATGATAAGTGCACTAACTATCAGTTCACCGCTGCGAATGGTGGCGGCTCCAAGCCCACCAGGCTGCACAGCGTCGGGGCCGCGCCACTTCGACGTCGTCGCCCCGGTTCCTGCGCCGACTCTTCCGACATGGTGGCCTTCAGTGCTTGCCGCCTCACACGCCAGGTACCCCTGTTCGGCACCGGGCCGTACAGCAGCAGAGCCGACGCCGAGGTCGTAGATCACGGCACCAACCACAATCGGCACGAGGGCATGGCGGGTTCGATAGCCACGGCCGCGTTCGCTGAGCCACTGCATCACCCCGTCGGCGGCCGCCAACCCGAACGCCGACCCACCGGACAGCAGAACGGCGTCGATGTGCTGCACCATGCGGGTTGGATGCAGCAGGTCGAACTCCCGCGTACCAGGGGCTCCGCCGCGGACTTCGCCCGACGCGACCGTTCCTGAGGGAAGCAGCACAACCGTGCACCCCGTCCGCGCAGGCTCGTTGCTCCAATGCCCGACCGCGATGCCCGCGACGTCGGTCAGTGCGCTTGGGTCTTGGGCCATCGGCCACGACCGTAGTGCTGGGGCGATGTTCGTGCACTGGGTCGCTTCGGGAGCGACTGAATGCACGAACTCCGCATGCACCGCCGGGTTCGGGGTACGGTGCGCAAATGCCGTATGCGCCTGCCACTCGGACCTTCCTCGACGCCGACAGCCACATCATGGAGCTGCCGGACTTTCTCACCAGCTACGCCGACCCGAGCGTCCGCGACGAGATTCCGTTGGTCAGCTACTCGGCATCCATCGTGACCGACGAAGAGGTTGCTGTCATCGTCGGCCAGGGGAACCGTCACAGCGACGAACACCGCGCCGCACAGATCGCCATGGGTGACACGCTCATCGCGAACTCCAAAGAGATCCAAGCCCTTGGCGCATTCGACAAGGCTGACCGCTCGATCGCCCTCGACATGCTCGGGTTCGAACGTCAGATCGTGTTCGCCACTCATTCGGTGTCAATGCCGTTCAACCCCAGTTCGAAGCTGGACCCATCACTCCGATACGCCGCCGTGCGCGCTCACAATCGACACATGTCCGATTTCTGCGCGGCGGATCATCGCCTGCTGGGCGCGGCCATCATCCCCTTGGACGATCCGGAGTTGGCCCTCGCCGAACTGGACTGGGTGCTGGACACGGGCCTGTCCGCTGTGTGGGTCCCGCACCGGGCACCGCTTGATCGGTCGCCGGGACATGTCGACTTCGACCCCTTCTGGGCCCGCTTGGCGGAAGCCGACGTCCCGTTTCTGTTGCACGTGGGTGGCGCGCCGTTGCAGAGCGCCAAAGCGTGGATGAACAACGGCCGACCTCCCACGAAGGACTGGCTGGGTGGCGGCGAGAACCTCCGCACGAAGGACGTTGCGCTGCTGCACCAAGCCCCCGAGACGTTCTTGTCGATGCTGATCCTCGACGGCGTGCTCCATCGCCACCCGAACCTGCGTGGCGCGGCAATCGAGCTGGGAGCCGGATGGGTGCCCGAATTGCTCCGCCGTCTCGACTGGGTGGTTGCAACGTGGAGCCGTAACGACGCCAACCTGCAAGGCCTCAGCCGCAAGCCGTCGGAACAGATCACCCAGCAGTTGGCGTTCACCCCGTTCGTGTTCGAGCCCGTCGGAGAGTTCATCACGAACTCCAACGACGAGCTGTACCTGTTCTCCAGCGACTACCCACACATCGAAGGAGGCCGCGATCCCATCGGCCGTTTCGAACGTGCGCTGCAGGAGACCCCCGAACTCAGCAAGACGCGGTTCTACGAGCAGAATTTCCGCCGGATCTTTCCGAACCTGTAAGGCCCGTTCGCCGGCTCAGCTCACAACGCGGTAGTGACCGACGCTCCCAGCGACCCCGACCAGCGAATCATCGGCCGACTGCGACCCAGTGCTGAGTGTGCGCGCTCTGCGCAACTGCGTCGCAGACGACCAGAGACCGGAGGCCGTCGGTGAAGGTTGGGTACAACGCAACGCCGTTCGCCGGGCCGCCGTGTAGTACGTCTGCATACACATCGTTGAACAGAGCGCGGAACGTATCGGGGTAGCCCTCGACGTGTCCGGCCGGGTAGCCAACCGTCGCTGCTGCTGGTGGATGCATCAGCGAAGCGTCTCGCTTCATGAGCTGGTTGGGCTGCCCGCGGTGACCGACCCACAGATCTTCGGGATTCTCGGTGTTCCAGCAGAGCGCCGACTGCGTGCAGTCGATCTCCCAGTTAAGAAAGTTCTTCCGCCCTGGTGAGATCTGCGACACGGTGGCCGTACCGCGGGCCCCGTTGTCGAATCGCAACAGCATGCCAGCGGCATCGTCGGACGCCACGTCTTGGTTGACCAGCTCGACGTCGGCCGCAGCGTCACCTGCGAACGTCCCGATCTCGCCCATCGGCCGGGTGCGATGCCGATGAAACGTGTGCAGGTCGGCCATCACCTCGTTGATCCTTGCGCCCGTGATGAACTCGACGTTGTCGAACCAGTGCGAACCGATGTCAGCAACCGCCCGCAGTTCACCGCCCTTGTCCGATTCCAACCGCCAGTTCCAGTCGGTCTCGAACAGCAGCCAGTCCTGTAAGTAGCCGCCAGTGACCAAACGGACATCGCCCACCTGGCCGGACGCAACCATCTCACGAGCCTGGTGAACCAGTGGGTAGTAGCGCTGGTTGAAGCACACAGCTGCGATCACGCCGGCAGCCGCAGCGCGCGCAACAAGGTCGTTGCCTTCATCGATCGACACGGCCAACGGCTTCTCGCACACGACGTGCTTCCCGGCTCCGACAACTGCGCAGACTTGAGCGTGGTGCAGATGGTTGGGAGTGGTGATGTGAACCACGTCGATCTCAGGATCGGCGAGCAGCGCATCAAGGCTGTCGTACACATCAGGAAGACTGGTTGTCGCCGCCGCCTGCCGCGCTCGTTCCGGCGTGGACCCCACGATGCCCTTCACGTTCACGCCGAGGCGTCGGAGCGCCTCGGTATGCGTGACGCCCATGAACCCGGTGCCAACGACACCCGCCGTCAGCGTGCTGTATAGATGGGTGCTCATAGGGGTTACTCCTGATGTGCTGATGGTGTGCTGATGGTGTGCTGATGGTGTGCTCATGGGAACGACGGGCCGAGCCGCAAGTCTTTCAGACCGTAGTGTGGAGGCCCATGTCACCCGAACACAGCACGGGCACGTTCTCCAGGGAACATGCGCTTGCACTGGATGCGGCCGATCCGCTCCGGTCCATGCGAGACCGTTTCGATCTGCCCCCGGACGGCATCTACCTCGATGGCAATTCGCTCGGACCGCTTCCACG
>JANNBN010000139.1:0-38644 GCA_031385545.1 Acidimicrobiia bacterium
CTGCGGCCCTACGACGCGATGCGATGAGCAGTGAGGAGCTGCAGGTTGCTGGCAACGGAGCCGCGCATCGGCTGGACGTGCACGATCCCATCGACAATGTCGACCACGAGTGCAACGGCTCGCGCGGCACCCGAACCAGCAACGATGTACGCACCGGGTAAAACACGATCCGGATGGGGTGCCTCGTCGAGGAACGCCCACGGCAGGCCGGTCTCGTCCATCGTGTTGAAATCGACCACAAGATCAACCGTGTCGTCGTGCTCGACGTTCATCGTCGTCTCCTATCCGGGCTCAGGGTCATGATAGGGGTTCGGTCGACGATCGGTGCCGAGGTTCTCGAGCCGGGAGAGCCACTCGGTCAGGTCGCCCTCGAACGCGATCGTCACGTGGGGGGTCCGAAACGTCGGCATGACCTGAAATCCTGCCTCGAGGAGTCGCCCGATGGGCAGCACGACGAGCACCGGGAAGCGTTCGAGCTGGTCTGCTGCGAGGTCGTCAATTTCGTCGTCGGATCGCGCGTAAAACGCCGACAGTCCCCAGCGGTGCCACGCAGGAAACCTACGTCGGAAGGCCTCGGCGTGACCTTTGGCCGTCTCGGGGTCCAAATCGTCGCCGCGGATGACGAGGACGGCGTCGTCAGGGATCGGTGCTCGGCGAACCCTGGGTTCTGGATCGGTCGGCGGCATCGGACAATCCTGCCCCGTTCGGTCGATCCGCGTGCACGTTGCGAGGCGACCCGCGAAACCAATCGTTCGACACCGCGACGACCGCCGGATACCAATCGGATTTCCCTGAGTGTTCCCGAGGCGTTCCCGCGGCCCGAAAACATGCCCTCTGACCAGCACAGAT
This sequence comes from Acidimicrobiia bacterium, assembly GCA_031385545.1. Lineage (GTDB taxonomy): Bacteria > Actinomycetota > Acidimicrobiia > Acidimicrobiales > JANYDT01 > JANNBN01. Next base: position 850 of record JANNBN010000139.1, read on the forward strand.
ATGTAAGAGGACCTGTTCTGCAAAGCGCCAGCCCTACATTGGGAGCCATGGATTCAGATGCTGCGGTCAACCAAGGGACCACCGGTGCGCGGTCCGATGCCCATGCGTGGGTCGCCATCGACGGCGCGCTCGCCTCGTCCGACGAGGAACAGCTGCGGTGGAATACCGAAGGTCTGATCCCCGCAATCGTGCAGGACGCTGACAACGGCGAAGTCTTGATGATGGCCTGGATGAATCGCGAAACGCTCTCGCTCAGCCTGCAGGAAGGCCGCATGGTGTTCTGGAGCAGGTCTCGCCAAGAGATCTGGCGCAAGGGTGACACCAGCGGTGATCGGCAATTCATCCGGTCGGCACGCTACGACTGCGATGGAGACACGTTGCTGTTCGGTGTCGACCAAGAAGGTAAGGGCGCCTGTCATACCGGGGCGCGTTCGTGCTTTTATCGGACCTTCACACGCGGCTCGGCTGCGACCCCGACGCCATGACGACACAGCCAGATGTCGCGGCCGAACTCGCTGCCCTCATGCACGGAACTGCCTGCGTCGAAGAAACGCGCGACCTGATCCTCGCCGCTGGAGCAGACACAACCCGCTTCCTGCACGGCCAAGTAACGCAGAATGTTGAAGCGATCACCGCCAGCAGCACAGCTTGGTCGCTGCTCTTGCAACCCAACGGCAGGCTGATTGCATTGCTTCGCCTCCACCGTCTGGACGACGAGACGGTTCTGATCGACGTCCAAACCGGGTACGGTGCCGCGGTCCACGCTGCGCTCAGCCGATTCCTCATCCGCACCAAATGCTTACTGACCCTGCACACTTCGGTTCTGGGGTTTCGAGTGTGCACACAACCCGAAGGCGGTCCTGTCGGAACTCGCGTCATCTCAGCCAGCCCCTGGCCGGGCTGGCTGCTGACGGGAAGCGGCTCGGACCCAATTGCCGCTCCCGTACCCGTGGTGTCGGCAGAAACCACAGAGTTATGGCGCGTCCTGAACGGCGAGCCCCGGCTCGGTGTCGACCTCACCGACAGCACCATTCCGAGCGAAACTGGTCTGCAGTCCGTTGCCATCGCCTTCGGCAAGGGCTGCTACACGGGGCAGGAACTGGTCGAGCGTATCGATAGCCGTGGTCGCGTCGTCCGGTCGCTGATGCGCCTGCGGTCCGATGCTGCGCTCCAGCCGGGAACTCCGCTGTCCGATGAGACGGGCGCAGACCGCGGCGTGGTCACCTCGGGAGCCCAACTTCCGGACACCACGTGGGTTGGCATCGCCATGGTTCGCACAGCCGGCGGCCAAACCATCATGGCAAACGGATGCGCGCTTACCACCCTTGCGCTGCTCGACGACGCATGAACACGAGGGTGCGCGCTGCGTTGCTCGCGGCGATGATCACCGGTGTCGCCGGTGCTGGTTGCGTCAATCAGCAGCCCGTCGCGTACATCGAGGTGCCGTCAACCCTGCCCCTGCTTCCCACCGTGCCCACCACCCGTAACGCGCAGGCGCTGAAGCAGCAGATTCCACCGGTCGGAGGAATTTCGACCACGACAACAATCGCCTTTGCGAAGGGGACGGTCACTCTCTCAGGTGTGGTCAAGGGTCCCGACGGTGAACCGGTCCCTGGCGCAGTCGTCGTGCTGACGCGCGTTCTCGGAGATCAGCGAGCGGTGCTGCGGGTCCAGACCAACGAAGACGGCCGATACGTTGCCGCCAACGTCAAGGGTGGGGTCGTCGAGCTCTATGCGTTCAAGCCCCCGGACCTGTCTGCCGGCGATGCGAAAGTGGTCTTTGCGAGGGGCAGGACAACGCAAGATCTCACGTTGGGCGATTTCTCGGACCTCGAGATCCGCTGGTCCGTCGGCCCGGGGCAGCCGACTATCGGTCGAGTCATCAACCTGACGATCCAACTGAACGTTCGCCGTGTCGATCCGGACGGGGTGGTTCGGCCAGCACCGCTTGAAGGGATCTCTGCGCGCATTGTTGCGTTGGGCGCCTTGCAGCCGACCGGTGAAACGGAGCGGGTCACCGACGCTCGGGGCCTTGCCAGTTTCACGATGATCTGCAACGGTGTCGGGAGCGCCAGCGTGCAGGCCTACTTCGCAACAGGCGAAGATACCGTGATCGAGCCCCGGGGGTGTCAACCACCGCCGACAACGGCGCCTCCCGACACAGCTGGGCCTGCAGGCAACCCGCCGGGCGTATCGGCAGCAACTACCGCACCGGCGACCCAGGCGAGCGATTCGCCCGCAGCCACCATTCCGGTCACTCCGTAGCGTCAGGCCCTGGGGGATTTCGGGTGGAAATTCGGCGCGCCTTCGGTCAAGGGTTCAGGACACTTTCGGGTAGAGGATCGAGAAGGTGGTGCCATTCCCATCCGTGGTCACGGTGACATCCCCACGCATCGCAGCCGCGAGTTCGGACACAATGGCCAGGCCCAGTCCGGACCCGATCTTGCGCGTCGGCTGCCGGTCACTGGTGAAAGACCGTTCGAACACATGGGGTAGGTCACGCTCGTCGATTCCAGGACCATCGTCGCTCACCGTGATGACAAAACCGCGGTTCATCTCGCCGACCGGCAGGCCGACACTCAGGCCAACCGTCACCGATGTCCTCGCGAACTTCAGCGCGTTCTCGATCAGGTTGGCCACCATCTGGGCCACGCGATCCGGATCGACAACCGCAAGGAGATTCGGCGCCGCAGCGAGATGGAGTGCCACCCCTGCTTCTTCCGCTGCTGGGAGGAACCCGTCAGCTACGTCGGTCACCAGGTCTGTGAGGTCGACCTCCGCCGGTCTGAGCGCAAACTGATTCGATTCAAGCTTTGCCAGGTCGAGCAGGTCCTTCACCAGCCGTTCAAGCCGCCGCGACTCCGCCACGATCACCTCGGCGCTTCGAACGGGGTCACTCACTGCACCGTCGGCGAGCGCTTCTGCGTAGCCACGAATGCTGGTGAGCGGTGTGCGGAGATCATGACTGACCGACAGCAGGAACTGGCGTTCCTGGTCGCGTGCCCGCTGCAGTGACTCGGCCATGGAATCGAGGGCGCTCAGCAGTTCGTCGACCTCGTCGTTGCGACGTCCAGGTCGATGCCACCGATGCCACCGATGCCACCGATGGAGCAGCTGTCCGCTGTGGGCTCGACGTTGATCAGGGTGTTGAAGACCGTCTTGATGACCATGTTGACGCAGATCGCCGACAACGGAAGACCGGACTCGCACAGAAAGGTCCCCGGAGGCGATCCGCCGATACGCTGCGGTCGCTGCGCGAAGTGGAGCGCTGATGTTCTGGGCGATGATGGTGGCCGCCACCGCCGTAATGGCCAATCCGGCCAAAGAACCGAGTGCGATCAGCCCAACCGCTCGGGTTGCGGTGTCCGTCACCGGCCCTACCAGCACGATTGCCTCGAACAGGTCTGTCTCAGCGAGCGGTTCTGACACCGATACCGGCCGGTCGTCGCTCACCTGCCCGACGGGTGCCATTGCCCACGTGAGCCCCCTGTTGACCCTGGACACGGTGGTGCCCTTTGCGACGGCAGCAAAATCCGCAGCGGTCCAGTCTTCGGTCACCTCGATGAGCGACTGCACCGGGAGGCCTTTTTCCTGGAGGTACCGGACCTGTTCCAGACGCGGAGACTTCGACGGGAACCGAACCTGCGCTGCGGCCGTGAGATTCAGCGCGGACAGCGCAATGTCCAGCGAATTCGGTGCGTCGATGTTGCCCGCAAGGCGTTCGCTGCTCTCACGGAGGCGCTGGATCTCCCGCGCGCTGTCGTCTCGGCGCATGAGGAGAAAGCTGCCGATCGACGCGACGGTCAACGCCGCGATGACCGTGCTGAGCAGAACGACGAGCAGACGACGGCGCATAAGCCGTCAGTTCAGCCGGTAACCGACACCGAACACCGTCTTGAGGGGAAACGCATCGCCGAGCTTCTTGCGGAGTTGGCGCACGTGTACGTCGACGGTTCGCTCATCGCCGTACCAGCCGACTCCCCAGACGCCGTCGAGAAGTTGCTGCCGCGACAGCACCAAGCCCTGATTCGACGCAAAGTAGGCGAGCAGATCAAATTCACGGTTCGCAAGCGCAACGACCTGCCCTGTCACGGTCGCCTCGCGTCGCGACAGGTCTACTTCGACGTCTCCCGCCATCAGCAACTCGGCCGCTGTCTCCTTATGCGGTTGGTCCGTGCGACGGAGAATGGCCTTGACCCGAGCCACGATCTCCCTCGGGCTGAAGGGCTTCGTGACGTAATCATCTGCGCCGAACTCGAGGCCGAGGACGCGGTCGATCTCTCCGTCGCGGGCTGTCAACATCATGATCGGCAGGCTGCCCTTGGATCGAATGGCCCGGCACAGCTCCATCCCGTCCATCGCGCCGGGAAGACCAATGTCCAGGATTGCCATCCGCGGCCGTTCCCGTTCGATCGCCGCGAGACCGGCTTCGCCGGTTGTCGCCTGAATAACCCGGTATCCGGCCTGGCGGAGATACATGTCGAGAAGATCGGCGATATTGGGGTCGTCCTCGACCACCACGATGGTTCCGAGCGGGTTGGAATCGGCGGACATCACGCCAGACTATGGGCAGAGTCCCGCACCAGGGCGCACCCTCGCCGGCGGAAGCTAGCGTGAGGGACGCATGGCGACCTATCTCGACTCGATCGTTGCGTGGCATCGCCGACGCGCCGAGGCCGCACAAGCAAGTGATCCGCGCCATTTGTCCGCCGGCGAACACGCAGCCGAACTGCGCCTCGCCCGCTCGCCGATGCGGGGATTTGGACCGGCCCTCATCGTGCCCGGACTCTCGGTCATTGCCGAGGTGAAGCGTAGGTCCCCGTCCAAAGGTGACCTTGCTGCGTCGCTCGATCCCGCCGACACAGCCCGCAGTTATGTGTCCGGAGGTGCGGCGTGTCTGTCGGTGCTCACGGACTCGAACCATTTCGGAGGCTCGGTCGAGGACCTGCAAACAGCGCGGGCAAGTGTTTCGGTACCGGTGATCCGAAAGGACTTTACGGTCTGCGAGGCCGACGTGGTCGACGCCGTCGCCATGGGCGCTGATTGCGTGCTGTTCATCGTTGCGGCACTGACCGACGACGAACTGCAACGGTTCGCAACGGTTGCCAACCGGTTCGGGATCGACGTGCTGTGGGAAACCCATGACGAGACCGAGGTGAAGCGTGCACTGCATCACGGCGCAACCATGATCGGGGTCAACCAGCGAGACCTGCACACCTTCCAGGTCGACCAGGAGCGCGCGGTCCGGGTGGCGCATGCAATTCCCGCATCGGTGGTTCGCGTTGCCGAGTCCGGTGTTCGAGGCCCTTCCGACGCTGCGGTGCTCAGGGCAGCGGGATACGACGCTGTACTGGTCGGCGAATCGCTCGTGACCGATTCGGACCGAGCCGGTGCGGTGCGCCGCCTCATCTCCGGCTCTTCTCAGGAGCATTCCCGAACACCGACGGGGCCCCGATCATGACTTGGGTGAAGATCTGCGGGCTGACCAACGAGGAAGACGCACTGCTGGCCATCGCCATGGGTGCCGACGCCATCGGGTTCATCTTTGCGCAGGGTTCCAAGCGTCAGGTGCAGGCCCCGGTTGTGGCCGACATCGTCAAACGGCTGCCGCCGGAAGTCACAACGATCGGGGTCTTCCGCAACGATCTGCCCGAGCGGGTCATCCGGACCGTGGAGCGGTGCGGGTTGTCCGGTGCACAGCTCCACGGTCTTGAAACGGTCGAGCAGACGGCCGAGGTCCGGGCCCGGGTCCCGTTGTTGATCAAGGCGTTCGCAATTGACGATCCGTCGTTGCGCACCGCGCGCCGTTATCGGGTGAACAGCCTCCTGATCGACGCCCCCACCCCAGGTTCCGGCGAGACGTTCGACTGGTCGCTGCTGCAGTCGCTCCCGCCACGGATGCGGTGGATACTGGCGGGCGGTTTGCATCCTGGGAACGTGGCCGACGCTGTCCGGGCGACGCAGCCGTGGGGGGTCGACGTCGCAAGCGGGGTGGAATCCAGCCCCGGCCACAAGGACCCACGATTGGTCCGGGAGTTCATCAAGGCAGCCAAGCAGGCGAATGGGCGCGACGGCGGCGGCGACAGCAATGTCGGCGCTGACGGCTATGAGTCGTTGGACGATTTCGGCGGCTCCTTGAGCAACGGCAGTGGCCGGTGGCTCGACGACGATCCGGATATCGATCCCGGAATCGGCCCCGGTGCCGACGGGGTGGGTGCACGTGCACCGTTCGACTTCGAGGTGGACGGCTAGTCACCGGGTGCTGCTGATCGGCCCTACCTGATGGGGCTTGGTGACCCTCGTGCGAGGATGTTCCCCATGAACGCGCCGCAACCGCAGAACGGACCCTTCATGGGTTCCCCAACCGAAGACGGCCGATTCGGCGAGTTCGGCGGGCGATTCGTCCCGGACACGCTCATGCCGGCCGTGCTCGAACTGGAGACCGCCTTCGTCGACGCCTGGGCCGATCCGTCGTTCCGGTCCGAATACCACCGCATCCTGCGCGACTACGGAGGGCGTCCGACACCTGTCTCGGAGTGTGAGCGCCTGTCAGAACGACTCGGTGTCCGGGTGCTCCTGAAGCGCGAGGATCTGGCCCATACCGGCAGCCACAAGATCAACAACGTCATCGGGCAGGCCCTTCTTGCGCAGCGAATGGGCAAGCACCGGATCATCGCGGAGACGGGAGCTGGCCAACACGGTGTCGCCACAGCGACCGCGTGCGCGTTGCTGGGTCTCGAGTGCGTGGTCTACATGGGTGCCGTCGACGTGCAGCGTCAGGCGCTCAACGTGTTCCGAATGAAGCTCCTCGGCGCCGAGGTCCGGCCCGTGCATTCAGGCTCGCGCACGCTGAAGGACGCTGTGAACGACGCCATGCGTGAGTGGCTTGCCAGCGTGGAGAACACCTACTACCTGCTCGGGTCGGTGATGGGCCCGCACCCATACCCGTGGATGGTCCGAGAATTCCAGCGCATACTCGGAGACGAGGCGCGCGAGCAGTGCCGGGTGCTGCTCAACGGCAACGACCCCGACTTCGTGGTTGCGTGTGTGGGTGGCGGCTCCAACGCCGCCGGTGCGTTTGCGGGCTTCGCCAACACGTCCGCAGCGCTGGTCGGAGTTGAGCCAGCCGGCGGTGCCGCGGTCGGTCGGGGAGTGCCTGGCGTTGTTCATGGCATGAAGAGCTACGTGCTGCAGGACGAGTTCGGCCAGGTACAGGAAGCCCACTCGATATCCGCTGGTCTTGATTACCCCGGCGTCGGTCCGGAGCACGCCTACCTCGCGTCCATCGGCCGCGCCAGATATGTGCCGGCCGACGACGACGAAGTACTCAGCGCGCTTGCTTTGTTGGCCGAGACGGAAGGCATCATTCCTGCGCTCGAGTCTGCGCATGCAATTGCGTGGGTTGCACGTGCTGCAGGAACTTCCGAGCTTCCCGCCGGGTCGGTTGTTCTGGTCAACCTGTCCGGCAGGGGAGACAAAGACGCTGAACAGATCATGGGCCGCCTATCGCTCTGCCGAAGCCGGCCATGTGTTCCCGTGTGTGAAGGGTGCCCGAACCGATGAATGCTCCGATGAATGTTCCGATGGATGCAACACACAACACCCCGGTCGGCAGGATCGAGACCACGTTTCGTCATCGTCGCGACGTCGAGGGTCGCAAACTTCTCGTGCCGTTCATCACGGGAGGCATGACCGACGATTGGACCGAATGCGTGCTGGCTGCAGCGGCGTCAGGCGCCGACGCCATCGAGATCGGCATCCCGTTCTCTGACCCCATCATGGACGGCCCGGTGATTCAGGCAGCTTCCGTACGGGCACTGCAGGGCGGAGCAACGCCCTTGTCGGTGATGGCACAGGTCGCCGCGCTGGATGTCGGCGTGCCCCTGGTTGCTATGACCTCTTACAACATTGCGTACCGGGCCGGTCACGAACGGTACGCCAGCCTGCTCGCAGACAACGGGTTCGCCGGCACCATCCTGCCCGACCTTCCCCCGGAGGAAGCCGCCGACTGGCTGCAAGTTGCAGGTCGCCACTCGATCGAAACGATCATGCTTGCCGCACCAACATCGTCGGAGCAGCGACTCCGGACAATTTCGAATCTTTCTCGCGGATGGGTGTATGGCATCGGATCGCTCGGCGTCACGGGCGAACGCGCCAGCTTGGCGGCATCCGCTTCCGTGATCGCAAGCCGGTTGAAAGCCGTTACCGACAAACCGGTGCTCATCGGTATCGGAGTCTCCAATGCCGAACAGGCTGCGGAAGTGGCCACCATCGCTGACGGGGTCATCGTGGGAACTGCGCTCGTGCGGCGTATCCTGGACGGTGCAGGACCGAGCGGTGTCGAAGCGTTCGTCGGCGGATTGCGCTCCGGCCTCGATGCCCGTCGCTGAGGCACGCTAGGGTTTTCCAACGATCCCCCTCACATGAGGCACACATGACTGACCCTTCCGTTCCGCACGCAGCTGCGGAGCAACCCTCATCGTCCACGCTCGGCGAGGCTTCCATTCTGCCCGATACGGCTGGTCTGCCCGATACGGCTGGTCTGCCCGATACGGCTGGTCTGCCCGATACGGCTGGTCAACCCGATACGGCTGGTCAACCCGATACGGCTGGTCAACCCGATACGGCTGGCCTCCCTCCGGATGTGACTCCCACAGACCCGGTTTCACCGGAAACGGCACAGCCGGCACAGCCTGCCGAGTCGTCGTCCGAATCCCCAACTTCTGCCGAGTCGGCACCTGAACGCGCGGCAACGGAACCAGCGGTACCGGAACGCGCGGCAACGGAACCAGCGGTACCGGAACCAGCGGTACCGGAGACAGCGGTACCGGAACCAGCGGCACCGGAGACAGCGGAAGGGTCCGTCACAACTGAACCAGCCCCAGAGCCGGGCGTGGTTGATTCGGCAGGACCCACTTCTGAATCGGCCGCCGAACCGGCGGACGGTGGACGAGACGCCGGAGGGTTGCTCGCCTATCAGAACGGCGACATGGTTCCTGGTGTGGTCACTGCAGTCAGGCCTGACGGGCTCGACCTGGACCTGGGCGAGGGCCGCACGGCTGTCGTGCCGGCCAGCGAAGCGATAGCCGCCAGCTCCCCGGCCATTGGCGACCAGATCGAAGGCACCGTCATCCGCCGCCAGGGAACCGGCCGTTACGTGGTCTCCCCGAAGCGCGCTGCGCGCACCAGGGCCTGGGCACGTATCGTCGCTGCCAGCGAGACGGGCGAGGTTCAGACAGGCGTTGTCACCGAGACGGTGAAAGGCGGGGTCATCGTCGATATTGGTATGCGCGCATTCCTTCCCGAGTCGCTCATCGATGTCCGTCGCACGGGCAAAGCATCCGACCTGGTCGGCCAGACCATCAGTGTCGTCGTGATCGAAGCAACGAAGAATGCTGAGCGTCCCGGCGAGCGAATCGTCGTCTCCCGCAAACCGCTCATGGAGCAGGTACGTGCTCAACAGCGTGCGCAGTTGATCACCAGCCTCGCCCCAGGCGATCGACGACGCGGACGAGTCAGTGCGCTCGTGCCGTTCGGTGCCTTTGTCGACCTCGGCGGGGTAGAAGGGCTGATCCACGTCAGCGAGCTTGCTCACCGGCAGGTGGCGACGCCTGATCAGGTCGTGAAGGTTGGCGACGAGATCGACGTAGTCGTTCTCGAGGTCAACGCCGAACGCAAGAAGATTTCGCTGTCGCGCAAACGCGCCCTCCCCGATCCGTGGGCTCAGTTCCAGTCGGCTCACCAACCCGGAGACTTGGTCTACGGCACCATTACCGGGGTTGCTGCGTTCGGTGCGTTCGTGCGTCTCGACGGCCAGGAGCTCGAAGGGTTGATCCACATCAGCGAACTGTCCAAGTTCCGCGTCGAGGACCCGTCCGAGGTTGTCGCTGTCGGCGAGGGTGTATGGGTGAAGATCATCGAGATCACACCTGAGAAGCGGCGTTTGTCGTTGAGCCTGCGCCGCGCTCTGGACTGACCAACCTCGGCGGCATCACCTGCGTTGGCCGAGCGGCGGACGGCACGAGGCATTACGAGGCATCACGAGGCATCACGGGGCATCACGAGGCTTTACGAGGCACAACGAACGAAAACGAAGGCCCGGGACACGTCCCGGGCCTTCGTCGTATTCAGATTCGATTCAGACGCAGCCGCGGGATCTCAGGCGTTGCCGCCAGCGGCCATGATGTCGGAGTTGATGCCTTGGATGCGCGCACGCAAGGCCTCGAGCGCGTCGGCACATGCTGCCAGACCGTTTGCCGCTTGCGGCCAGGTGTTGGAGCGGAAGTCCTCGGCCAGCGTTCCGTCCCACACGTTCGGGTCGGACAGGATTTCGCCTTCGGCTCGCAACGACCGGATCTGCTCGGTGAGCCCGTTCGACAGAATCGCCTGCATGCGTGTGATTGATGTTTTGCCCTGCTCGCTGCTCAGTACCCGTGATGCCATGTGTGGAAACTCCTCGTGAGATATGATGACGACACATGGAAATCTATAAAACTTCGTGTTATTGGTCAAGAAGTTTCACTGCATTTCATGTTACGGAGCGCCGGCGCAGCACACGGTGACGCCACGAGCGACGGACACGGGTCGCGTCCCGCAGCGCCTTTCGTGCGGCGCCTTCCTGCCCCTCCATCCGTTGAGCGATGATCGCCCGGCGCTTCTGAAGATCGGCATATGTCAGCTTCTCGACATGCGCCTCGACTCCTATCGACGCTTTGAAGGCCGTGATGTCCACCCCTTCGGCGGACACCGCAAGACCAACGTCGGATGCAATCCGACCGCCGTGGTTGGTGGCGAAGTGCATGCCGATGTCGGTGAGCATGGCGAACAGGTCGATTTGCGGTGCGAGTGTCGCGATGGCTCCGTCGAGGAACAGCAGATCTTTGACGTACAGCATGAGTTCCTTCGGCATCCTGGCTCCGTACCCCAGAAGGGCCTTTGTGATATCCCGCACTTCGGCGATGAGTTCTTCGGGCGCCATCTTGGTGGGGTCCTTCACCGGCCGGTCCAAGTTGAGGTCCCTGATCACGGCATCGATGTCGGAATCAGCTGGTAAAGCCCCCAGCTCGCACAGCGCCTGAATCTGGAGTCGGACGTTGTTGGTGGTGCCGGCCAGCATCAACTTGAGGAAGGCCAATCGCTTTGCTTCCGTCAGCCGTCCGGTGATGCCGTGGTCAAGCAGCGCCACCCGTCCGTCGTGCATCACGAACAGATTGCCGCCGTGCAGGTCGCCGTGGAACACCCCATGCAGCATGACGCCTTCGAGGAACGCCACCATCGACGCCCGGATGACCGCTTCGGTGTCGATACCCGCTTTATGCATGCCGGCGACGTCGTCGAAGCCATAGCCCTCCAGGCGCTCCATCACCAAGACCCTTTTGGTGACCAGGTCGGGATGTGGCCTCGGCACCACCATTGCGGTCTGCTGACCGGTCGAGCGAAGGACCCGCGCCGTGTCCAGCATGTTCTGCGCTTCCAAACGGAAGTCGAGTTCCTCGACGATGGTCTCTGCGAACAGCTCGACGAGGGCCGGGGGATTGGCCAGCGAGCTGATGGGTATCCGTCCGATCAGGTGTGGGGCGAACCAGCTCATTGCCCGCAGGTCCCGGCCAACCGACTGCGCAACGTTCGGTCGCTGGACCTTCACCACGACAGGTTCCCCGGTACACAGCGTTGCAGCGTGAACCTGCGCGATCGAAGCCGCTGCGAGCGGTGTTCGGTCGAACGAGGAGAACACGGAATCGAGCGGTTTGCCGAGGTCATCCTCGACCGTCCGCAGCACAGTGTCGAACGGCTCGGGCGGGACCCTGTCTCGCAGCTGGCGGAACTCCGCGACCAGTTCAGGAGGGAAGATTCCTTCGCCGGAGCTGATGATCTGACCCATCTTGATATAGGTCGGACCCAGCTCGGCGAACGCAATGCGAAGTCGTCTTGATACCCCGGCACGACTCACCGACCCGCCTGCCGGCTTTTCCTTCAACCTCCAGGCCAGCAGGGCTCCGCCCAGTATCCGGCCCGTCCGAACGACTCGGATACCCGGGGGTAGTCGTCCAGGTGTGGTGAGTGACGGGACCAGATCGTTGGTGCGCTGACGGAGTGCGTCGACTCCCGCAGACCAACTGAGGCGATGTTCATCGACCACCCACGGTCCGTTGTCGGTGAAGGCGAAGCGGTCGGTATCTGTTGCCACCGCAACACGGTACAGATGCTGCAGCCGCTACCAGCAGGCGGACCGCGTGTCACTCCGGTCACGTGGGGCCGAGGGCTCAATCATGCCGGGGCGCACCAGTGGCACCAGTGGGTACCGGTCGCTTCATTCGTCGAGCAGGTCGGGCTGTTCTTTCACCATGCGCGCATACAAGGGCTGGAAATTGAACCAGCCGGCCAGGTGCGAACCAACCTGGGTTTGCGTGAGCTGCGCCATCTCGTGGCCGATGTGGATCGGCGTGCCAGCGGCCTCAGCCATCAACTGGGTGTGGCAGGAGCGATCCATGGTGATGAACCACCACACCGCTTCTTCGACCGAGTGACCGACCGTGAGCAGCCCGTGGTTGCGCAGAATGACGGCCTTCTTGTCGCCGATCGTATAGGCAATCCGCTTGCCTTCTTCGGTGTCAAGGACGACACCGGTGTAATCGTCGAAGACTTCGTGGTCCTCGTAGAACGCGCAGACGTCTTGGGTGATGGGGTCGAGGCGGCGACCAAGGGTGGACCATGTCTTGCCGTACGGGGAGTGGCTGTGCGCTGCACCTATCACGTCGGGACGGGCGGCGTGAACCTGCGAGTGAATCGCGAAGGCCGCCTGATTGACCGGTTGGGTACCGTGCACGACTTTGCCGTCGTGGCGAACCAGGAGCAGGTCCTTCACGCTGATGAGGCTGAAATGCACACCGAATGGGTTGACCCAGAAATGATCGGTGAGTTCCGGGTCCCGTGCCGTGATGTGGCCGGCCACTCCCTCGTCGAAACCGAAGCGTGAGAACAGGCGCAGAGACGCGGCGAGGCGCTGTTTGCGGTGCAGGCGTTCTTCCTCCATCGTTCGACCGTCGAGCGGGCGGGGAATCGGTGTGTTCCCCGTGCCGAACTTCTGGAGTTCGTCTGCGGTCGGTTGGTCAGCCATACCCCGAGCGTACGGACTTTGGGGGTCGACGCGCCACCTTGAGGTGAAAGACGCTGGCGTCTGGCCCGGCGGCTCGGTCAGCGCGTGTTGGCCATACCCGGGCCCGACTCGCTGAGCCGTTGTGCGAACCAGACCGGCACCACGGACAGGAACAGGACCACGAGCACAACCACGTTGACCTTCGGAAGGTTGTTCGGGCGCGAGTAGTTGTTCAGGATGTACTGCGGCAGGGTCCGGAATCCTGGGCCGGCCGTGAACGTGGTCACGACGATCTCGTCGAAAGAGAGTGCGAACGCGAGGATGGCCCCGGCTGCCAGCGACGACAGGAGCATCGGGAGGGTCACCAGACGCAATGTGGTGAACGTATGCGCGCCGAGGTCCGAGGACGCCTCTTCGAGCGACGCCGGCATCCTTCGCAAGCGGGCCAGCACATTGTTCTGGACGACAACGATGCAGAAGGTCGCGTGAGCGACGACCAGGCTCTTGAACCCGAGTGAGAACCCGAATGTGCGAAAGGCGCTGTTGAGCGCGATACCGGTCAGGATGCCGGGCAGCGCTATGGGCAGTACCACGACGAACGACAGCACGTCCTTGCCGAAGAAGCGATAGCGCTGAAGCGCGAATGCGAGCAACGTGCCCAACAGAAGCGCAATAGCGGTAGCGACAAATGCCGTCTTGACCGATCCGAACAACGCGCGACGCACCTCAGGATCATCGAACGTCGGTCTCCACCATTTCAGGCTGAACCCTTGGAGGATGGTGGACTTCTCGGTGTTGAACGCAAGGAGCGCCGCATAGACGATGGGGGCCCACAGCAGCAGCACCACCACGCCGGTAACCGTTGCAATCAGCCGGCGGGCAGCCGTTGACAGGTGCATCGATTCACCTCACTCACAGGTTGTCGAGAGCGCCGGTTGTGCGGGCGCCGAGAAGGTACACGATCATGATGACCATAGGGATGATGGCGACCGCTGCAGCCAGCGGGCCGTTCTGGACGAAGTTGTCATAGACGACCGAACCCAGGAGTTGGGTCTTGCCGCCGACGATGTCGACCGCGATGTAGTCGCCGAGCGAAAGCGAGAACGTGAAGATACTGGCGGCAACGATGGCTGGTGCAAGGGTTGGGATGACCACCCGCCGCAATGTCGGCCCCGGGTGCGCGCCAAGGTCTGACGATGCCTCCAACAGCGAGTTCGGAAGCCGTTCCAGTCCTGCATACAGCGGCAGAATTGCGTACGGGAGCCAGAGGTAGGCGAGCACGAAGATGGTCGAGGTGAGACCGAAGCCTGGCGACGCGCCGACGGCCTTCTTGATGAGACCGGCCGATGGGTCCAGGAACGCTCGCATGGCATAGGCCTTGACGAGATAACTGGCCCACAGGGGCATTGTCACGGCGACGATCACGATCCGCCGCACACGTGGCGAAGCGACCTTGGCGAGGTAGAACGCAACCGGCAGTGCAAGAGCGAGGTCGATCACGGTTACTCCGGCCGCCACGGTGATGCTGCGCACCACGACTCGTCGATACACCGGGGTGGTGAGGATCTCGTCGAAGTTGCGCCAGCCGACGTCTTTCACGACTGCAGTCGTGAAAGAGTCGACGCGGTAGAGCGACGTGATCAGGAGTGCTGCAAGCGAGCCGAGATATGCAATGGCCAGCCACGCGACCGGCGCCACCAGCAGGGCTCCCAGACGGACGCGTGCATGCCGATGGAGAAATCGCGCGACCGAGCGCGGAACGGGTCGTATCGGTGCTGGCATCGGAGTGGACGGGGTGCTGGCTGGCTCGGGTTCGCAGTGTGGCACCCAAGCCAGCCGGTCGGGCCGAATCAGCCCTTGAGCTCGGTCCAGGCCTTGGTCCATTCGGCAAACTCTTTGCAGATGGGCCCACGGCCGTCGAGGCATTCCTTGGTCGGTGTGGTCCAGTACCAGATCTTCGAGAAGTACTCCTCGTCGCCGGCGTGGAACAGCGTGCAGTGGTCCTTGTTATCAGTAAGTGCGCAGGCTTTCTGGTTCGAAGGAGCTTCGCCGAAGTACTCGGTTGCCTTCGCGTTTCCTGCAGGCGAAATGATGTAATCCATCCACATGTACGCGCAGTTCGGGTTCTTCGACTTGGACGAGATCATCCACGTGTCTGACCAACCGGTCGAACCCTCCTTCGGAAGGACAACCTCGACCTTGGTGCCTTCGGCCTTGGCCGCGTTCGCCACGACCTGCCAGGTGGTTCCGGCAGTCATACTGCCGGTCTTGAACGCTGCCATCTGCTTCAGGTAGTCGCTCCAGTACTCCGAAACCAAGCCCTTCTGCTGCTGCAGCAATTCGATCGCTGCCGCGAACTGGGTCTCGTCGAGCGCGTATGGGTTCTTGATGGCGAGTTCTGGTTTGGTTGCCATCAGGTATACGGCAGCATCGGCAATGTAGATCGGCGCGTCGTACGCCGTCACGCCGCCCTTCGCCGGCGAGTCGGCGGCCCACACGATGCTCCAGCTGTCGGGGGCGGTCGCGAACTTGTCCGTGTTGTACATCAACAGGTTTGCACCCCGGCCGTGCGGGACGCCGTAGGCCTTGGCGCCGACGGAATTCCACGGCTTGCCCTTGAGCGCCTCGTACACGTCGGGGTAGTTCGTCATCAGTGCCGTATTCACGGGGGCGACCTCGCCGGACGCGATCAGGCGCAGGCTGGCATCGCCGGATGCGCTGACAACGTCGTAGTCGCCCGTCTGCATCAACGCCACCATCTCGTCGGAAGTGTTGCCGACCTTGACGTTGACCTTGCAGTTCGATGCCTGCTGGAACGGGTCGACCCAGGCCTTCTCCGTGTAGCCGGGCCAGGCCACGATGTTCACCTGCCCCTCGCCCTCGCCGACAGCCTCGAGCATCGGCAGGTCCGGTGCGGCGATTCCGGCGGCAACTTCGTTCCCGCCTTCGGCCGTGGTTGGTTCGGTTGCCGTATCGGCGGAGGTATCGGTTGATTCCGCGACCGTCGTATCGGTTCCTGCGTCTGTGTCTGATCCGCAGGCGCCGAGTAGAAAGACGGCCGCCGCAAACAGCGTTGCAGCCTTCGTCCTGGTCCTCATCGTGGGCTTCGTAATCGGCATTCGCATGATTTGTCCTCTTCTGTGGTCTCTGGTGCTGTGGTGGTGGTGGTGGTGGTGGTGCTACTGCCCAACTGGTCTCGTTACCCGACCAGCTCGGTGAATGACTCCCGGGAGGCTGACAATCGGATGTCGTCGCCGGGCCGGGGGAGCGGGAATGCCGTGGGGCAGAGAGCGATCAGTTCGCAGCCCTCGCCAGCATCGACTCGGACCCGTTGCTCGGACCCCAGGTATTGCACTGTGGTCAGGGTGCCCGGAATGACCACCTGCCCAGCCGGTAACCGCTCGCCGATCGGGTCAGCCCCAAGAATGGAAAACCGTTCCGGACGTACCGAGAAGGTTGCGTCCTTTCCCAGCAACCGCATCGCTAGTGCACCGTGGACCACACTTGATGTCCCGACGAATCCGGCGACGAACCGGGTCCTCGGAGTCTCATAGAGGTCCCGGGGTGTTCCGACCTGAACAACCCGTCCCTTGTCGAAGACAGCGATCCGGTCGCTCATGGTGAGCGCTTCGTCCTGGTCGTGGGTGACGAACACGAACGTAATTCCGGCGTCGTGCTGGATCGATTTCAGCTCGACCTGCATTTCTTCGCGAAGCTTCAGGTCAAGCGCACCAAGCGGTTCGTCCAGCAGCAGAACGTGTGGACGGTTGACCAGTGCTCGGGCAAGGGCAACGCGTTGGCGCTGACCACCAGAGAGTTGGTGGGGCTTCCGAGCGCCGTACTCGGCGAGCCGGACGCCGGCAAGCGCGGCCTTCGCCCTCGCTGTGCGTTCATGGGCGCTGACCTTCTTGACCAACAAGCCGTACTCGACGTTGCGCAACACGTTCATGTGCGGAAAGAGGGCGTAGTCCTGGAACACGGTGTTGACGTCACGGTCGAAGGGCGGCACCCCGGTGACGTCGGACCCGTCGAGCAGGATCTTCCCGCTGGACACCTGTTCGAACCCGGCGATCATCCGAAGGACTGTCGTCTTTCCAGAACCTGACGGGCCGAGCAGCGTGAAGAATTCCCCTCGGCCGATGTCCAAGGTGACCCCGTCAACTGCCGAGACTTCGCCGAACCGCTTGTGAACGTCGACGAGCGAGATTGCTGGTGTGCGAGACAGTTGCTCACCTCTCATCATTTGTTCGCGTCCATTCTTCGCGTCCGTTGTCCGCGTCCGGTTGGCAGGAAAAGGGGTAACCCGGTCGGTTTCCAACACCCTACCGAGCGCGGCCCCGAAGTTCCGGCTACGGCGCGTCGATCATGTTCGGCCAGGCACGTTTTGCCCATGGTCCGAATGGATCCGGTGACAACGAGCACCACCCCGCCCCGGCCTCACCGCGCAGTGGGTCGATCGCTAGCATCGCTCCGCTCTGGCCGAAATGACCGAATGTCTGCGCGCTGTTGGTCGATCCCGTCCAATGCGGTTGTTTGGACCCCTTGATCTCGAAGCCCAGCCCCCACGGACACGGGCGCTGCATTCCGAAACCGGGGACGAATCCGTCGAGTTCCGGCCACCAGGCCCGAGTGGCGTCTTGCACCGTTTCAGCGCCAAGCAGCGTCGGCGACATCAATTCGGCGGCGAATGTCGCCAAGTGGTCGATGGTGCCGGCTGCCCCGGCAGCGGGATCAGACCATTCAACCGAACCCATGCCGAGCGGCTCCAGGACACCTCCGCGTAGGTACTCGCTGAAAGCCATCCCTGCGTTTCGTTCGACGTGCGCGGCGGCGATGCGGAACGAGGCATTGGAGTACAGACGCTGCGTACCGGGTGCCGCAACGGGCGTCGGCTCATCGAACGCAATACCTCCGGCGTGCGACAGCAGGTGAGCAAGGGTGACGCCTTCGAGGCTGACCACTTCGTCGGTCAGCCGAACAATGCCTTCCTCCACCGCAATGAGACATCCGTATGCGGTCAGGAGCTTCGTCACCGACGCCCAGCGGAAGTGCGCCAGCCGATCGCCGGCGATCTCTGGTGCCACGCCTGCAACAAGGCGTGCCGACGCTCCTCCTTCGGGTCTCCAGAGCACGCCGCGTGGCCGTCCTTCCGCGCTGCAGCGGTATGAGGTCGTTGTCAGGTCAGGGGTCATTCAGGGGTCATTCAGGGGTCAGCCTGCGGGCGGCGCTGCGGGGGCCGGCCGGAGATCGACCCGGAGCACGAGAAACCCGTCCTCGATCGCACCAACTGCGTCACCCAGGATTGCGAAGTCCATGAAGTCAGTCTGGGCACGCTCGATGATCAACTTGCGCTCGGCACCCTCGACCGGCGGCATCGGTCGGTTCTTCACCGCCTTCGCGCGTTCCTGGAATCGGCGAATCATGGCGTCGATATCGAGAGATGCACTCACGAAGCCAGCGTAACTCGCTTGAGTTTTCCGAACCGCTCGGTATTCACGAGGCCGCTCTCCGGCCATTGTGGCCGCTCAACGAACCCGAAACAGAGGCGGGACGGTGCAAACGGGCAATGATGTGACGAGGGACACCGTATGGTGTGACCCAATTCGTCTGCTTATGTCATCGGTTGACCGCCAAGTGAAGGTATCGTAGATGCCCGCACGCATGAGATGACACCAGACGTAGGGAGTGTGACGTGAAGAAGGGTCGACACCGCCGCTTCGAAGAGGCTCGCGCCTTGAAGCGGAACACAGATCTCACTGTCGGCACCCCTTGCGAGGAGTGCGGCGCCGGCGCGGATGAAACCTGCGCTTCATGGTGCCTGGCCCGAGTGCTCGACGAGGACGACGAAGAGGAAGAGGCCGAAGAAGCGGTCTGAGCGGTTGCGCGCATCGTTGCAGCCATTGCAACGAAAAATCTCAAACCAGCGACGGGGTCGACCAGCGATCCTGAACCGCCGCTCTCCGGACCGGTGCTGTCACCCTGCGGGCTTCGCTCGCGCCGACGTGCCGCCCCTGGCACACCCTGAGCTCGAGAGACTGCAGAACACCCATGGAACTTCGCAATATCGCCATTGTCGCCCACGTCGACCACGGCAAAACCACCCTCGTCGACGCTATGCTCCGTTCCACCGGGGCAATGTCCACCCGTGGCGAAGCAGTCGATCGCGTCATGGACTCCAACGACCAGGAGCGCGAACGCGGCATCACGATCTTTGCCAAGCAGGCTTCGATCCGCTGGCAGCATTACAAGTTGAACATCGTCGATACGCCTGGACACGCCGACTTCGGCGGCGAGGTCGAGCGGGGTCTGCACATCGTCGACGGAGTGTTATTGCTCGTCGATGCCGCCGAAGGCCCATTGCCACAAACCCGCTACGTGCTCTCGAAGGCACTCGCCCGTCGGCTGCCTGTCGTTGTCGTGATCAACAAGGTCGATCGCCAGGATGCCCGGGCCGAGGAAGTCTTGCGCGAGGTCGAGCACCTGTTCCTCGATCTCATCGAGGCGGCCGGCCTGGATGTCGAACACCTCGACTTTCCGGTTGTCAGCGCTATTGCCCGTGATGGCCGTGCTGTGTCCGGCATCGGAATGCCCGGGGCCGCCGATGACCTCACACCGCTGTTCGAGGCCATCATCAAGACCATTCCTGCGCCGACCGGCGATGCCGAAGCTCCGCTCCAGGCCATCGTCAACAACCTCGACGCCAGCGAGTATCTGGGACGGCTGGCAATCGGACGTGTCCAGCAGGGCACCCTCCGCGCCGGCGAGCCTCTGGCGCTCCTGCAGGCCCAACCCAACCCTGGCGTGCCGGGCGGCGTCCTGAAGCGCAAGCCGGGCACGCTGTACAACGTCGACGGGCTGAAGCGCGTCGAGACCAACGAGATCCTCGCCGGTGACCTGTTCGTGATCGCCGGCTTCCCCGAGGTCGAAATCGGGGACACGTTCGCATCGCCGGTCGATCCGCAACCGCTCGAGCGTCTGACGGTCGACGAACCCGTGCTGCGGATGACCTTCGGTGTCAACACGTCGCCGATGGCAGGCAAGGCAAAGGAATCGAAATACCTCACCTCACGCCACTTGCGTGACCGGCTCCATCGCGAGATTCTCGGCAACGTGTCCATCAGACTCGCCGACACCGATTCGCCTGACATCCTCGAGGTTGCGGGTCGTGGCGAACTGCAACTTGCGGTGCTGATCGAGGCGATGCGGCGTGAGGGCTATGAACTCCAGGTGTCGCGCCCAGAGGTCATCACCAAGGAGATCGACGGGAAGCGTCACGAGCCGTACGAAGAAGTCATCGTCGATTCACCCGACGAGTACGTCGGTGCAGTCACCCAGGCACTAGCACCACGCAAAGGCCAGATGACCGACATGCGTCCTGGCGACAACGGCCGCACCATCATGCGGTTCGAATGTCCGTCACGGGGATTGCTGGGGCTGCGGTCCGAGCTGCTCACGCAGACCCGCGGCACTGCGCTCATCAACCAGCGCCACGAGGGCTACATCCCATGGGTCGGTGAACTTCCCCACCGGCTCGGCGGTGCCATGGTCGCAGATCGGCAGGGCCCGGCCACGGAATATGCCATGGACAACCTGCAGTCGCGGGGCACGTACTTCATCGATCCGGGCGAGGTCGTCTACGAGGGCATGGTCATCGGCGAAAACACGCGCTTCGAAGAGATGCTCGTCAACATCTGCCGTGAGAAGAAGCTGACCAACATCCGCACCCACAGCCACGACGAGATCGTAAAGCTGCCTCCGAAGCGAGACATGACACTGGAAACATCGATCGAGTGGATCGGCCCCGACGAACTGGTCGAGGTCACTCCGGTCGCAATCCGCGTTCGTAAGAAGAGTCTCAAGGAAGAAGACCGCCGCCGCGAGAATCGCAAGTAGCGCTGCAGTTCGCTGTCGCGATGATCGGCGGTGGTCCTGCCCAGGTAGAACAAATCAGCGCGCAGATGTTTCTCAGAGCGTGCTGTGTTGCCGAAGCAGCTCATAAGAGTTCATAGCGTCCTCATGTGCGGCCGTTAGCCTTGACCAATGGCTCGAAACACTTCCCCAGGTGCCGCGGTCGCCGTCTGCATCGCCTTGCTGGCGGCTGCGATGACACAGGTCCCACGAGTTGAGGCTCATCCAGCGGCGGTCAGCGCGTCCACTGCGGCGAAGATTTCAACCACCAAATCAGCGAGGCGGGCGACGACCACCAAGAAGCGAGCGAAGCGAACCACCACGAAGCGGCGCTCGACGACCAAGCGCCCGACAACGAAGCGGGTACCTGCGTCGACCAAGCTCGCTACGACGCTTCCCGCTTCACCGACTTCGGCCGCGTCGACATCGTCGACACTGGTTGACCTGTCGATCACAACGACACCGGTGCCGCAACAATCGGCACCCCTCGGCACGCTCTTGCCGGTGGCTTCGACGTCGACCACGCGGCCTGCGACCACCACCACGTTGGTTCCCGCAGCGTACCCACTGCCCGCCAATCCTCCCACCCGCGCAACCGCCGCATCCCTTGACCCGTACCGCGGGACGGGTATGTGGGTGGACCGATTCGATTGGACGGTCCGTTGGTCCGGCAAGCCGACCCCGCCGGTGAACGTTGCGACACTTGATGTTCTCGCGAACGCAGGTGTACAGACGATCTACATACAGGCTGCGCACTGGAGCACTCCTGGGGTCAACGACATCCTCGAGCCCGAGCGGCTCATTCCCCTCATCGACCGTGCCCACCAGTTGGGGATGTACGTCGTGGTCTGGTATCTACCGGTGTGGCAGGACGTGAACACGGACCTCCGCAAGACGGTAGCCATCGCAAACCTCGACGTGGACGGCGTCAACATCGACATCGAAGACCGGGACGGCGTCCGCAACCTTGCCGAGCGCACCCGTCGCCTCGTTGCCTACTCGGCGGCGCTGCGTCAGTTGTTACCTGGGAGGGTGATCGGCAACAACATTTACGCCACGAACTACCTCGATGGTGCTCCCGACTACTGGCCGCAGGCGAATGGTGTTCCGAAATCCAACGTCAAGTGGTGGGGCGGCACGTTCCCGTATTCGGACATCGCGCCCTTCTACGACCTCTGGATGATCCAGAACTACTGGACCGACCGCGCTGCCGACTCGGGTTGGCGCGACGGGTATCGGTACAGCTTGGACAACATCGCCCGCCTGCGCAACGCGTTGGGACGGCCCGACGTCCCGATTCAGCTGATCGGTGGAGTCGGCGGTTCGAGGATGACGTTGAACGACTTTTCCGGTTACCTCCAAGCAGCCCGCGAAAGCGCAAGCACTGGAGTCTCGTTCTACGACTGGCAGGTGTTCACCCAAGCGTGGGCACCGTACCTCTGGCAATTCCGCTCAGGACCGGCTGATTCGCGGTTCCCGCCGACGGCCGCCCCTCCCTATGTCGAGCAGCCAAGACCCAGCCCAACGGTGCCACCCACCACTTCACCGGGCGGTGCACCGCCGATTACGGTGCCTCCGACCACGCCACCAGCTCCTGTCGCTGCTGCCTGAAGCCCTCCCCGGACCCATAAATCGACGGTACCGTGGTGCGAATGTCCCAAATCGACGAGATACGAACGGATCTGGCGCGTGTCGCTGAGCGACTCGCAGATCTTTCGATCGACCTGCTCGCCCGTGCAGTCGACACAGCAGAAGAAGCTGAACGGACTGCACTGGCCAACCAGGAACGACGGCTGGCCAAGGCTCGGCGAGCGGTGGACAAAGCGCTCCACGATCTAACCGATTAGGGTCCGTCGCATCGGACGAGGTTGGCTCGGGTCGGTCCGTCGGCGGTCCGGCTCAGAATGCCCCAAGTGCCTCGAAGGCTTCGACCACGGCTGCATTGCCGAATCGTTCGAAATGAAGCCCGGTCATCGGTCGGCGGCCCCAGACAGCAAGCAGTAAGTCAGATGCTGTCCCGCGTACCGCTGCGTCGCCCCTGCCGTGACAGTGTTCGACGCGCAGCGAACCGCGCTCCACATGAACCATCCACTCACCTTCACCGTCGGTTGCATGGAGGTGCAGCGTCCCGCCAAGATCGGCATCCTGTCGCGTGTGCAATACCCGTGCAGGCATCAGTGCGAAGAACTCGTCGACTCCGTCGACCGCAAGCGCAGCCGACAGTGGGGTGACCGTTCCGCCCAGGGCGAGTTCTGCGTCGCCACGATGGACTGATGTCTCGAATGCCATACGGCGCGACCAGAAGCCCACGTTCAGGTTTTCACCGGTCATGTTCCAGGCTGGCAACCCGTACGGTGTTGCACGGAGGGTTTCGAGCAGTCGTGCCAGACCTCGAAGCAGGTACTCGTCGGTGCGGTGAAGGTCTTGCGGGACGCTCTCGATGTCGTCCTTCCCGGGCGGCAGGGCGAGCTGCTTCTGGACCACCTGAGCGGCCATCCGATGCACTCGTCCGACGTGACCGGCAAGGCGAACCACGTCCCAACCCGGACAAGTCGGAACCGGAAGCGATGGGTCTCGGCGGAGGATCTCGAGCAGTGCGAACGTATCGGCCTGGACCTGTTCGAGGTAGGGGAGTTGGGTCACACTCCCATTCTCCACGATGTCGCGCCGGTATGTCCGGTATGCCACATGCGATCCCGCAAGTTGCGGCATCACGAAGTCATCACATTCTGCCCACGCGGTCTACACGTCAGCGGAGGAAGGTCAGGACCATGAACAGGACCATGAATCGCCACTCCGAAGCGCATCATTCCAGTTTCCGGTCCGCTCAACGAACCGGTCCAACCCGCCACGGCCAAAGCCGTGCGGGCCGGCGTTGGCTCATCGGTGGCTTAGGTGTGCTGATGCTGCTCGGAGCAAGCCCGGCGGGCGCACAGGTGACCTCGTCCACCACCACGACCACTGTTCCCACCACCACGTCGACGACCACCACGTCGACATCAACCACCACGTCGACATCAACCACCACAACCACCGTTCCCACCACCACGTCGACCACCACGTCCACCACCACGTCGACCACGGTGGCGCCCAATGCGCCGTCGGTGCCGCGCAACCTTGCTGTGGCGCTGACGGGAACGGCGCAAGTGACCGTCTCGTGGGTAGCCCCGGAACGGACGGGCAGTCATCCAATCACCGTTTACAAGCTGGTCGTCCTCACCATCGTGGGGAATACGTCCACCACGTCGGCCCCGCTCCTGATCGCTCCGAACCTCACAACGTTCGTGCTGAACGACCTGCGACCTGGCGTGGCCTACGCGTTCTACCTCCGAGCAGAGAGTGTTGCCGGAGCTGGCCCGAACACCGCTTTTACGGCTCCCGTCATCGTGCCCGGGCCGACCACAACGGCACCGGCCTCACCAGCAGCGCCGACTAACCCCATCCTCACGCTGGTGAACGGTCAGTTGCGGGCGACATGGACCCCTCCGAGCAGCACTCCGACACCCATTGCTCGGTACCGGGTGGTCACAGTTCCGTCGATCGGCTCGGTCACCGTCGATGCCAGCACACTCGGCGCAACGTTCGCATCGCCTCGCGCCGGCACGACGTACCTGGTGCAGATCTTCGCTATCGGCATCAACGGAAAGGAGAGCGCAGCAGCAACCTCGAACTCTGTTGCGATCGCGGTCGTGCAGCCGACTGCACCACCGGCCACCTTGACACCGCCGAGCGGCCTGCCGCTTCCTGGGCAGGCACCCACGCCGCCCGGTACCCCGAAACCATGCGTTCGGGTCTCATGGCCAAAGTATGTGTACGGACGGCCGACGACGTTGAGCACCGGGGCACCTCAGGGTGTGTACATATGGCACGACGGCAAGTACTGGCAGATGAAGGTGTACAACCCAGGACCCGGCCAGGTCACCTTCTCGGGATTTGTCTCCGCTAACACCAGGGTGACCTTCAGCAGCTACGGACTGGAACGAGGTGACTCGCTCCGCCGCTACAGCAGGAGCGCTCGATTCTCGCTGCGCAGCGACTACGACATCGACAGCGTCCGGATCTCCGCTTCGTGTGCGACTGCGTTGCGGTTCAGCATCGCCATCAATGGCGTGCCCGTTGCACCGAACCGCATCTTCATCGGCCCCTTGGGTATTGCGTCGACATCGGACTTCACCATCGTTCGCTGATGCGCAACAGCCGGGCTGAAAAGCCTCCGCTCGCTTCCCCCTCACGCGCCCACCAGTTCTGCGACCTCCTTCAGCAGAGCTGGTGGGCCGCTGAGCAACAGGGTGGTGAGGCACGTGTCTTCCCACTTCGTGAGGTCCTCTCCGATCTTGCCCTTCGGGCCGATGAGCGAGACTTCTTCCACGAGCGCAGTGGGGATCGCGGCGGCAGCGGCGGCCTTGTCGCCGGCCAGATACAGCTCCTGCACCCTGAGAGCAACGTCTTCGTAGCCCATCCGAGCAAAGACGTCGAAATGGAAGTTCTGCCCTTTGGCGCCCATACCGCCCATGTAGAGCGCGAGGTAGGGACGAATTCGATCCGCAGCGCGTTCAATGTCGTCGTCGATGATCACCTGCACGGTCGCAGCCACCTCGAATCCGGCGAAGTCTCTGCCATCGGTGCGTGCGTCGAACCCTGCCTGCAGGCACTGCCTGTACCAGTGGTCCTGGCTCGGTGAAAAGAACAGTGGCAGCCACCCGTCACAGATCTCGGCGGCCAGTGCGACGTTCTTCGGCCCTTCGGCCCCAAGGTAGATGGGGATCGTTTTGCGCAACGGATGGACCGTCGACCTGAGCGGTTTGCCCAGCCCGGTCCCGCCCTGAAACGGAAGTGAGTACTGGTTCCCGGAGAACGTGAGCGGAGACTCCCTCGCCCAGATGGAGCGGAGAATGGCAACGTACTCCCGTGTCCGTTCCAGTGGCTTGCGGTAATCCTCGCCGTACCACCCTTCCACGACCTGTGGACCGCTGGCCCCGATGCCGAGGACGAACCGGCCCCCGGACAGGTGGTCCAGCGTCAACGCCGCCATTGCTGTTGCGGACGGGGTGCGGGCCGACATCTGGACGATGGCCGTGCCCAGTTTGATGCGTTCGGTCCGTGCTCCCCACCACGCGAGCGGGGTCAGCGCGTCGGACCCATACGCTTCGGCTGTCCACATCGAGTCGAAACCCAGCGCTTCCGCCGTCTCGACCTGCTCCGTCACCCCTGCTGGGGGACCTGCGCTCCAGTAACCCGTCTGCAGGCCCAGTTTCAATGTCATGGGAGCACGGTACCGGGAAGGTCGTGCAGTTTGCAGTCGTGCGTCACGAGCGAGGACGGCGCGGTTTGCGCCAGTAGGCTTGCTCCGCATGTTGAAGCTGGTGCTGCCAAAAGGTTCTCTTGAGCGCGCAACGCTCGAATTGTTCGAGCAGGCAGACCTGCCCGTACTTCGGTCATCGGCGGTCCAGTACCTTGCCAGCATCGATGATCCCCGTGTCACCGAAGTGCGCATCCTGCGGCCCCAGGAAATTCCGGGATATGTTGCCGAGGGGTTGTTCGACCTCGGGATTACGGGGCGTGACTGGATCGAAGAAACCCAGGCACCGGTTGTATCGCTAGGGGAACTGCGGTACTCCAAAGCAACGTCTCGGCCCATCAGGCTGGTGCTCGCGGTTCCGGAGCACTCCCCGTGGCAAAGTGCCGATGACCTGCACGACGGCGTTCGCATCTCGACGGAATATGTCGGTGCGACGACCAGGTACTTCGAATCGAAAGGTATACGTGCAGACGTTCGGTTGTCCTACGGGGCGACCGAGGCCAAGGTGCCGGACATCGCCGATGCGGTCGTCGAGATCACAGAAACTGGTTCTGCGCTACGGGCTGCGGGGCTGCGCATCATCGACACGGTGCTCACCAGCTACACCGAGCTGGTCGCCAATGCCGATGCATACGCTGATCCGTCGAAACGCAAGGCCATGATGCAACTGAAGACCCTCCTCGACGGAGTGATGGAGGCGCGGGGCAAGGTCCTGCTGAAACTCAACGTGTCCACCGAGAACTACCAGGCGGTCTTGGCCATCGTGCCGTCGATGGGTCAACCGACCGTCAGCCCGCTTGCCGGGAACGTTGGCTATGCGATCGAGACCGTCGTCGCCAAGAAGACCATCAACACGCTCATCCCCGATCTCGTCGAGGCGGGCGCCACTGCCATCCTTGAAGTCCCCATCTCGAAGATCGTCGCGTGAACCCTCCATCACATCGGTTCGGTCCACGCTCGGAAGGTCATGCCGGTCGCATTGGTCGTGTCAGCTCGTTCGGCGTAGTGGAAGGCGCTGGCACGGTCACCGACGGCGAGACGACGTGGCCGTTCCACTGCACACAGATTTCCGGTGGGGCGCGAACCGTTGCGGTTGGAACCGAAGTGGAGTTCGACATCGAAGCAGGATTGCCCGGAGTGTGGGAAGCAGTCCGCCTGCGTGCCCGCCCCGGCCAGTTCCTGTGTCCGGTGTGCGCAGCTACGGTGCCGGGCGAACCGGGTGGCTACGACATATGTCGCTCGTGCAAGTGGGAAGACGATCCGGTGCAGCGAGACGACGTGGACGTCTCCGGTGCCAACGTGCTTCCGCTCCGCACGGTGCGCGATGCAGCGATGCAGCACCTGATCGAACAGGAAACCGGCGAACTTCAGCCCTTCGCTCGGGGCTGAGCAGGGGTACCGGTGGACAAACAGCCGTTCCTCCTGGACAACACCATCCAGCACTATGCGTGGGGTTCTCGTTCGGCAATTGCGTCCTTACAGGGGCGGCTCCCGGCGCAACGACCGGAAGCCGAACTCTGGATCGGAGCCCACGCCAACGCATCGTCGCTGCGACGCGCAACCGGAGAGTCGCTCTTTCAGCTCATCAGTGACGACCCTGCCTCGGCATTGGGCCACCGGACCCGCACCGCATTCGGCGACTCGCTGCCGTTCCTGCTGAAGGTCCTGGCCGCCGGCGCTCCACTGTCTCTGCAGGCCCACCCATCTCGAGAGCAGGCCGTCGCCGGCTTCGATGCAGAAGAACGTGCCGGCATTTCCATATCGGACCCGAAGCGGGTCTTCAAAGATCGCAACCACAAACCCGAACTCATCTGTGCACTGACGGACTTCGAGGCGCTGTGCGGATTCCGTCCGGTGCAGCAAACTGCTGCACTTCTCGATGCACTCCGGACGCCTACGACAGCAGGTATGGCCGCAAGAATCCGTTCGGAGCATCCTGGGGTGGCGCTGCGCACGATCGTGGTGGATCTACTCGAAGCAAACCGTACGCGTGCGCAGCAAGTTATCGACGAGATCGTCCCGATCTGCCAGAAGCATTCGGGTACCTGGGGTGCTGAAGCTCAGCTCACCGTTCGATTGGCTGCCGCTTACCCCGGCGATATCGGAGCAATCATCGCGCTGCTCCTGAACCGGGTGGTCCTTGCTCCGGGCGATGCGCTGATGCTCCCAGCGGGAAATCTGCACGCATACATTCAAGGTGTCGGTGTCGAGCTGATGGCCAATTCTGACAATGTCTTGCGCGGGGGTCTGACGCCGAAACACGTCGATGTTCCGGGGCTCATCCAGGTCGTCGACTGGAATCCGCTGCACGACCCGGCCATTCGCCCGTCGCCCGTTCCCGACGCGAACGGTCAACCCGGGGTGGTGAGGTACCCGTCGCCCAGCGACGAGTTCCGCCTCGACGCGATCACCCTCACTGTCGATGCTGGTGTGACACTGGCCGTTGAGGGACCGGAGTTGCTGTGGTGTCACACCGGTTCGGCGCAGATCGGTGTGACCGGAACCCAGCCCCTGACAGTCACGGCGGGCGACGCCGTGTTCGTCCCGGCAGCCGCCCGGCGCTACACGCTCGGCGGCTCAGGAAGCGTGTTCCGTTCCACCATCGGTCTCTAGGCTCGCCATTTGGCCGACCGTTTCTCCAACCTTGGCCCCTGCGCAACCAACGTTGCGAAAAACCGGCTCGGATCGGGGCCGAAAGCCGACGTTGGTTGCTGGAAGCCCAACGTTGGATGCCTGGTTGCCACCGAGACCCCTCCGGAAGGCTCAAGGCACGAACTACTCCTGGCTGTTCCTCACTTGGACGAACGCCAGACGCATTTGATGAACCGCGTCGACGAGCGTGGGCTCGTCCGGACCGAGACGACCGTTCAACTTGTCGACGATCGCGGTTGCTGCGTCGATAGCAAGTGAGGCCTCTTCGAACTTCGGCGGTTCGGCGAACAGGTGCAGCATCGCAAGCTGGAAGATGTTGACCACGTGGTTGGCGATCACAGACGCTGCAGGAACGCTGATGAGCTGTTCCTGCATGGCCCGCAGTTCTGCTTCCTGTTCGGGAGAAAGCGAGTCCTCCCAGTCATCGTCGTCGACCGGGGCCTGAGAATACAGCGGGGTCCGAGAATACAGCGGCGCTTGAGAAAATGGCGGTGCAGCGTGTTGGCTGGAGGCGGGTGGGGCAGTTGGCCGGGCCGGTGGCACTGGGTGCTCGCCGCCTGGTGTCCACAGGGAACTCATCACTGCTACCCTAACTGGCTACAACTTGTGTCCAAGCGGTCATCACCGGTGTCGACAGGCCCTCGAGGGTTCCTGACGTCAAGTCTTCCGGTGGCACCCACCCATTGCCGAAGAGGCAAATGGGTTTCGTTCTCCGATTGCCAGGCCCCTCGGGCCGGTTTTCGGGTGCTCGCTTGCCGCAGCCCCGAACCGCACCGAGGAGTGATGCCGAATCGCAACTGACCCGAACGAGCACCGTATCAACGAGCGCATTCGCGTTCGCGAGGTACGCCTGATTGGTCCTGATGGTGCCCAGCTGGGCATCAAGCCGCTTCCCGAAGCCCTCACCATGGCCCGCGGATTGGAACTGGATCTTGTGGAGATCGCGCCGATGGCCAGCCCACCGGTCGCGAAGATCCTCGATTACGG
Source organism: Acidimicrobiia bacterium (assembly GCA_031385545.1). Lineage (GTDB taxonomy): Bacteria > Actinomycetota > Acidimicrobiia > Acidimicrobiales > JANYDT01 > JANNBN01. The sequence goes on from JANNBN010000139.1 coordinate 30,792, forward strand.
CAAGTACCGCTACGAGCTCGCACAGCGAGACAAGGAATCCCGCCGCAAGGCCCAAACGATTGCGATCAAGGAGATGAAGTACCGGCCCAAAATTGGCGGCGGCGACTTCGACACCAAGACCCGCAAGGTCGGCGAGTTCCTCGCCGAGGGCCACAAGGTGAAGATCACCATCATGTTCCGCGGGCGCGAGATCGCGCACCCCGAGCTGGGGAAGCGCATTCTCGACCGCGTCGCCGACGTCTACCAGGCCACGGCGAAGGTCGAGGCAATGCCGAAGCTCGATGGCAAGAACATGATCATGGTCCTTGCGCCCGAGAAGAAGGCAAAGCCCGACGGTGTGAAGGATGAAGAGCCCACCCGGCCCCCAAAGCCGTCGGTCGGGAATCCGAAACCCGCACGCGAAGTCGCTGCGCAGCGGAACCCGGAAACGGTGGCAACAGCGGCCGTCGAAACACCAGTTGTCGAAACAGCAGCCGTCGAAACACCGGTTGTCGAAACAGCAGCCGTCGAAACAGCAGCAGCGCAATCCGAATCCTGATCTGCACCACGCCTGACCGATCGGTGCCACCGACACCGATCGCACATTCCCACATCAACGAATCGCCACAATCGAATCGCCACCGCCACTGCACCTCAAGAGCGCAGTCATACGGAGAACAACCATGCCAAAGATGAAGACCAACCGAGCCGCCAAGAAGCGGTTCCGCCTGTCAGGGACCGGCAAAGTGATGCGCGCCCGCGCGTTCCGCTACCACAAGCTCGAGCACAAGAGCTCGACCCGCACCCGCCGTCTCGACGGCGACGTGGCCCTGTCGCCGGCAGACGCTGCCAACGTCAAGAAAATGCTCGGCATCTGAGCCAGAGACAGAACCAGGAAAAAGGAGAACTCTCATGGCACGTGTTAAGAACGGTGTGAACGCCAAGAAGTCACACAAGAAAACGATGGAGCAGGCAAAGGGCTACTACGGCAATCGCAGCCGTACGTTCCGCGCCGCCAACGAGGCCGTCATGCACGGCCTTCTCTATAGCTTCCGCGATCGTCGCGCTCGCAAGGGCGACTTCCGCAAGCTGTGGATCCAGCGCATCAACGCTGCATGTCGTGAACACGACATGGTCTACAGCCGTTTCATCAACGGGCTCAACCTGGCCGGCATCGAAGTAGATCGCAAGGTCCTCGCCGACCTTGCCGTCACCGACCCTACGGCGTTCGCAGCGCTGGTCACCCAGGCCAAGGCTGCCCTGCCCGTTCAGGCCGCAGCAGCAAGCTGACTCACCGCAGCCAGTTTCGCCGCTGTGACCAACGTAGGCCCCGAACCGCATGAGCGCGTTCACGTCTGACCAGCATCAAGATGTCAAGTCACTCCGGCGCCTCATCGGGCGTCGGAGTGCGCGTTCCGACGACATGTTGTGCGTTGTCGAGGGTGCAAAAGTTCTGGCCGAAGTGCTGGCCGGCGGCCACACGGTCCAGACGGTATTCGTCGAAGGTCATAGCGAACGTCCGGAAGTCACCGAGGCGGCTGCACGCGGCGCAGTCGTGCGTCGCCTCGCTCCGGGTCTGTTGTCCAAACTGGGCGACACAGTGACGCCACAGCCGGTCCTCGCGATCGTCGAATCGCCTCTCGTGACCCTCGAGTCACGTTCGCCCTGGCCCGAAGGTCTTGTTGTCGTCGGCGTTGACATCAGCGATCCTGGCAACGCAGGGACGATGATCCGGTCCGCCGAACTTTCCGGAGCGGTGGGCGTGGTGTTCACCGGGACCAGCGTCGACGTGACCAGCCCGAAGGTTGTGCGGTCCTCCGCCGGTGCGTTGTTTCACATGCCCGTCGTACAGACGTCCGACGTCGGAGACACGTTGCGGTACCTGTCCAATGAGCGTTGTCGGCTGCTCGGCGCTGCGGTGCGAGGCAACAGCCAGGTCTACACCGCCACGGACTTGCTCACAGGTTTCGTCGGAATCGTGATGGGGAACGAGGCTCACGGCCTGGACTCCGATGTGGAACGGCTGATCGATGAATGGATCACCATCCCAATGCACGGACGCACCGAATCGCTGAACGTAGGGATGGCGACGTCGGTGTTGTGTTTTGAAGCTGCCAGGCAGCGTGGGTGATGTCTGTGATACCAGCACTCGGTGAAGTGTGAGCGGGGGAGACCGACTGCTCGGGCAGAATGGACAGGTGAGTGCAGCTCCCCACCTGAACGACGTTCTCCACCCGCTCCAAGTCGATGCGCTGTCACAGGTCGCGGCCGCTGACTCCCTCGAGTCGCTGAAGGCGGTCGAAATCGCTGTCGTCGGCAAAAGCGCACCGCTGACCGAGGTCAACAAGACTCTCGGATCGATGAACGCCGAAGACCGGAAGTCGGCCGGCGCATCCATCAACGCGGTGCGCACCACGGTTACCGCAGCGATCGCCGAAAAGCGGACGGACCTCGCTGCGGACGCCCGTCGCAGGCAGCTCGACGCCGAGCGGCTTGACCTTGGCGAGGTGATTGCCGAAGGCGAGCCTGGGCGGCTCCACCTCATCACCCGGACCACGATGGATCTCGAGGACATTTTCGTCGGCATGGGTTTTGAGGTGTTCGAAGGGCCGGAGGCCGAAACGGACTGGTACAACTTCGAGGCCCTCAACTTCGCGCCCGGGCATCCGGCGCGCACGATGCACGACACATTCCACGTCGCAACCGGCGAACCGGGCGACGTTGTGCTCCGCACGCACACCAGCCCGATGCAGATCCGTGTCATGCAGCAAATGCAGCCGCCGATCTACGCCGTCATGCCCGGCCGTTGCTATCGGCGCGACACGCCAGACGCACGGCACCTGCCGGTCTTCCACCAGATCGAGGCGTTGGTCATCGACAAGGGAATTTCGCTTGGTCACCTCGCTGGCACCATCGACGCGTTCATCGCGGCCTACTTCGGCCGCGACGACTTGCGCACGAGACTGCGCCCAGGGTTCTTCCCGTTCACCGAGCCAAGCGCCGAGTTCGACATCACGTGCCCGTTCTGCGGAGGGTCGGGGTGCCGGGTCTGCAGCCAGACCGGCTGGATCGAGCTGGGTGGGTGCGGCATGGTGCACCCCAATGTGCTTCGTGCCGGGGGAGTGGACCCCGAGGAGTGGTCAGGTTTCGCCTGGGGCTTCGGAATCGATCGACTGGCCATGAACCGCCACAACCTGGCCGATCTTCGCGACCTGCTGGCCAACGACGTGCGGCTGCTCCGTCAGTTCTGAACGAAGACCGAGGACACCATGCTCGTTCCCCTTTCCTGGCTGCGCGAGTTCGTGCCGCAGCTCACGCATTCCACTGCCGAGATCATCACCGTGCTCGACTCGTTGGGGCTTGTCGTCGAAGGTACCGACACGGTGGTGTCGCTCAATCCCCGAGCCGCACGTGTTGACGAAGCCGTAGACGGAGCAGCCCAGCAACTGGCTGGTGTGATCACGTGCGAAGTTGTCGCCATCAGGCCCCATCCCAATGCGGACAAGGTGCGGCTCATCGACGTGCGCACGGTCGACGGCGCCGACCCGCTGCCGCAGGTCGCGTGCGGTGCATGGAACTTCAAGGTGGGTGACCGTGTTCCGCTGGCGACCCTCGGCACGGTCATGCCGGGCGGGTTGAAGATCGAAGCACGAAAACTACGCGGCGAACCGTCGAACGGGATGCTGTGCTCGGCGCCGGAACTGGGGCTCGGTTCCGATGCGAGCGGCCTCTTGATCCTTCCACCCGAGACCCCGCTCGGTGTGCCCATCGAGCAGGCGCTCGGGGTGTTGCGAGACGTGGTGTTCGACATTTCCGTCGAGGCCAATCGTCCGGATGCCATGTCCATCCGTGGTGTTGCGCGTGACCTGGCTGCCAAGATGGGACTGCCATTCACCGACCCGGCGGTCCGTGACCTCTCGGCACTTTCCGTTGCAGCGCGCAACGTGGACTCTGTCACCGCCGCTGACCTGTGTGACCGGCTCACCACGACGATCCTCGACGGGGTTAGCGTCGGCCCCAGCCCGGCCTGGGTTCGGTCGCGTCTCAGCGCAGCCGGAATGCGTCCCATCTCCAACGTGGTCGACGCGTCGAACTACGTCATGCTCGAGATCGGCATCCCGTCGCACGCGTTCGATATCGACACGCTTGAGGGCGAACGGATCGGGGTTCGATGGGCCGCTGTTGGGGAGCGGGTCACCACGCTCGACGGAAAAGAACGCGAGTTGTCGGACGACGGAGTCATCGACGGGGTCATCATCGACGGGGGTGGAACAGCTGTCGGTATTGCCGCAATCATGGGTGGCCTTGCCACCGAGGTGACCGACTCCACCACCCGAGTGCTGTTCGAGGTGGCGCACTGGTCGCCGATGGCGGTTGCCCGATCGGCCAAGAAGCTGGGATTGCGGTCCGAGGCATCGGCGCGCTACGAAAGAAATGCCGATGCCGAAGCGGTCGGCGCGACAATCGTCCGGTTCGTCGAGGTCCTGCGTGAGAGTTGTCCGGACCTGACCATCGTCTCCCATGACGACATTCGCCCGGGTGGGAAGCCTGCGCCACGCGTCGTCGAAGTACGCACCGCACGTGTGAACCTGATCCTGGGAACAGCGCTGGATGACCAGACCATCGGTGCGCTGCTTGCCCCCATCGGTTTTGTCGTATCCCCACTCCGTTCAGGCGTCACTGCCGTGACCATCCCATCGTGGCGTACCGATGCAACCGAAGAGATCAACGTGATCGAGGAAATCGGCCGCCATTACGGCTACGACCGCATCGAACGCGTCGTTCCGCTCAGCCCCAGGGTCGGGCGATTGTCACCTCGCCAACATGACCGACGCGCAGTGCGCACGCTGCTGACGGGGGCCGGGCTGCACGAAGCGTGGACCACGACCCTGGTCTCGGCGACCGATGTTGCAGACGCCGGCCTGTCCACCACCGGGTTGGTCACGCTGGCGAATCCGCTCGTTGCCGAGGAGTCGGTGTTGCGTCCATCGCTGCTGCCCGGTCTCCTGAAGGCCCTTCGGTACAACGCAACACGGCGTAACCCGGGTATCAGGTTGTTCGAGACCGGCCGGGTCTTCGGCGAGCCACGAATTCGCCAGATCGTGCCGTACGAACGTGAACGGCTGACCGTTGCTCTGGCTGGCGACACCGACGATGCCGGCTCAGCGAAACGGCTCTTCGAGCAGTTGGTTTCCATGCTCGGCGTTGCTGACGGCGCTCTCGAGTTGCGGGCGTCAGACGGAATCGCAGGGCTGCATCCGACACGCTCCGCTCTCATCATCGGCGCAGGTACTGGGTTTCCGCTCGGCTCAGTCGGCGAGGTCGACCCTGGTGTGCTTGCGCGCTTTGGGATCGATCGACGCGTGGGCTGGTTCGATGTCGATCTTGACAACATCTGCAGCCTGCCTCGCCGCGGTCAGGAATTGCAGCCGATCTCGTCGTTCCCGTCGTCGGACCTCGACCTTGCGTTCGTCACGCCGGACGCCATCACGGTTGATGTGTTGGCTGCTGCGCTCCGGCGCTCGGCAGGCAAGGTGTGCGAGAAGGTGCAACTGTTCGACGTGTATCGCGGCCAAGGCGTTGCTGTCGGCAGTAGATCGCTTGCGTTCCGGCTGCGGTTCGTGGCGCTCGACCGAACGCTGTCGGAGCAGGAGTTGGCCAACCTCCGCGACGCCTGCGTTGCGGCGGGAGTTGCAGTTGGGGCAACGCTTCGCTCGTAGCCAGCATTGAGCACCACCGTTCGGCGGCCAGCCGCAGGGGCGATCCCCAAACCCGCCTTGCCGGAACCAACGTTGCGACGTGAGCAACCAACGTTGGGACGTGAGCAACCAACCTTGGAAATCGAGGACGATTTGGGCACTCGAAACGCAACGTTGGTTGCTGGGGTTCCCACGTTGGAGAACCCGCGCGTGGTGGAGACCCCGCCCATGTTGAACCCTGCAACGCGTGAACCGAGACGCGCGCTGGCATCACACATGGGCCGTTGCGGAGTACGGCTGACTAAGCGGCGATACGGGCGATGCGGACGATGCGATCGGTTCGCATCGACAACACTCGAACCGCCCAGGGGTCGAGCCTGACAGCTCTGCCCGGCTCGACGGTGAAGAACGTCGTCAGCGTGCCATCGGGTGCGTACCCATCGACCTGATCGATGGTCTCTGCCGACCCGTCTTCGAGCTTCACCTCGTATCGCATGACTCGACACTATTGACGGCTGCCTGTGGACCGATAGACCCCTCTTCGTGTGGACAACCGGTGGACATCTGCGCTGATCACCACAGTTGCGGGGTGGCTTTCCCGGCCAGACGGCGCTCATGGTCGAGCAGCCACCGTTTCGAGTCCAATCCACCAGCAAAGCCGGTGAGCGAACCGTTGCTGCCGATGACTCGGTGGCACGGCACAATGATTGGGATGGGATTGCGTCCGTTCGCAGCACCGACGGCACGAACGGCCGTTGGTTTGCCGATCCGTTCTGCCTGGCGCGCGTACGTAGACGTCTCGCCGAACGGGATGGCTGTCAGCGCTCGCCATGCTGCAAGCTGGAATTCGGTACCAACCGGTCGGATCGGAACGGAGAACTCCGTCAGGGTGCCTTCGAAGTACGCAGCGAGCTGTTCAAGTGCGAGCTGCAGCACACCGGAGGGTTGACCCGGGCATGGTTGTGCTGTGCTGAGCATCAGGCGGTGGGGTTCGTCGTCCCACAGCACGGCCACCAGATGATCGTCCTGATTCTCTCTGCGTACATATGGAGTGAGTATTCCGACGGGGGTATCGAGCGACGCGTACGTGATCATGTTTGTGCCTCCTGAGCGGCGAGCCAAAGTAGTTGTGTTGCATACGAACGCCACGGTGCCCACCGGCGGCCGACCTCGGCGAGCGCACGGCGATCTGTCGGCAACCCGAGCGCTCGTGCGCCGCGGATGACGCCGAGGTCGTCATCGAGAAGTACATCAGGATCACTCAGCGCCCGCATCGCGATGTACGAGGCCGTCCACGGGCCAATCCCCTTGAGCGAGAGCAGGTGCTTCCTCGCTTCTTCACGTGGCACCCCGATCGAAAGGTCGACGCTGCCATCGGCGAGCGCTGCACACAATCCGATGAGTGCAACGCCGCGGGAACGGGGGATTGCAAACTCCTCGGGGTTCGCAGCGCCAAGTGCGTCGGCTGAGGGGAACAACAGGCCAAGCGGGGCTCCTGGGAGCGTAAAGCGCACGCCCCTGGACTCCGCAATACGCCGAGCCAACGTGCGTGCAGCGGCAACCGACACCTGCTGACCGAGGACAGCCTTGACCGCGAGTTCGTTCCCGTCCACAGCGCCCGGTGCGCGCCTTCCCGGATGACGCCGCGAAACCGGTCCGAGGTTCGGATCAGCATCGAACGTGGCAGCGACGCCGTACGGATCTGCATCAAGGTCGAATAGTCGGCGGACTCGAGACACTGCAGCACCGAGGTCGCTGAGCGACGTGAGCCAGAACGACGCCACCAGTGCTGTTCCATGTTTTTCGACTTGGACCACCCCGGGCCCGTTGGCGAGTGACAGCGTCCGCGAATACGTGTTGGCACCTCCCATTTCCACGCCATCGACAGCACGAGCGGCGAAGAATGAAAAGAGTCCGGCAGCATCGAAGGGTTCTCGGAACGGCAGCCGCACCCGGATCACACCGGCTTCCCGCTTGGACCGGGGGCGGCCTGCCCGAAGGTCGGAGGGTGTCGATGCGAACACGTCGAGGACCGTTTCGTTGAACTGGCGAATACTTGAGAAGCCTGCTGCAAATGCCACCTCGCCGAAGGGGATCGGGGTCGTTTCGATGAGAACCCGGGCGGTTTGTGCCCTGCGGGCTCGAGCGAGTGCGATAGGCCCGGCGCCCAGCTCA
>JANNBN010000048.1:0-41627 GCA_031385545.1 Acidimicrobiia bacterium
CGGCGATGGTCTGCAGGATCCCGATGAGGCACCGATTGCGGGGGTCACCGTGCGCCTGCTCGCAGGGAGCGGCGCCGAACTTGCGACCGCAGTCACGAACACACTTGGCATGTACTCCTTTTCGAGCGGAGTCGGCACGGAGGACGCCGCACAGAGGTACGCCATCACGACGCTGCTCCCGCAGACGGGTTACACAATCGACATACCACCGGCCCAGGGTGTGCTCACCGGGTTCGCAACCACACAGGCAAACGCCACCGCGGCATCGGACGAGACCGACTCCGATGGCGCGATCGTTTCGTCCAACGGCGCACAGTCCGCGTACACCACAGGGTTGGCCGGCCACAACGACCACACGATCGACTTCGGGTTCTCTCGCAGCTATTCGTTGGGAAACCGAGTGTTCATCGACACCGACAACTCGGGAAGCCTGACCGGTGCCGAGGTGGGTGCCGCGGCCGTTGCTGTTCATCTCTTCAATCAAACCGGGGCGGGTCTAGTGCCAGCAACGAACGCCTCGGGGACAGCTGTCGCTCCCGCATCCACTGATGCTTCCGGGTACTACCGATTCGACAGTCTGGCAGCCGGCGACTACGTGGTGGTCGTCGACCCCGCGGGGGCATCGTTGTCAGGAACAAGTTCGTCCACCGGCTCAGGCCAATCCGGCAACCCGAACGACAACGTCGACTCTGACGACAACGGTGTCGACACACCTCTCGGCGGCGGGTCCGTCTTTCCCGGTGGGATCGCATCGGGCGTAGTGACACTCGGACCGGGCGCCGTCGAGCCGACCGACGATGCCGACGTTCCGAGTGCGAACCCACCGGGCGAAGCCATCAACGCCCAGTCCAACCGCACCGTGGATTTCGGGTTCGCACCGCCACCCCCGACGACAACGACGTCGACCTCCACGACATCGACATCGACGACGTCGACCTCCACCACCCCGACGACCTCGACAACGAACACGACACTCGCAACAACCACCACCGACCCCGTGACGAGCACAACGCTGGACCTCTCGACAACGTCATCGACAACATCATCGACAACGTCCTCCACACCGACGACGTCAACAACCCTGGTCGGATCGACCACGACGGATCCGAGCACCACCAGCTCGACCACAACGACCCCGACAACGACACCAACAACCATCGCAACGACGACCCCGACAACCATCACAACGACGACCCCGACAACAGTTGCAACCTCCGCTCCAACCACGGTCGAGACGACCATCGCGACGCCGTCGACAACAATTCCAAGCCCAAGCACGACGGCAACGACGGCAACGACGGCAACGACGGCAACGACGGTGCAACCAACGCTCGTGACAACGGAAGTGACGACGACCCTCACACCTGCTGAAACACCGGCTGAAGGCACGCCGACTCAACCTTCGCCCGAGCCCACGGCGACGCCAACATCGATCGACCCGGTACTACCGACCACCGCGGAGGTCCAAGAACCCACGACCGCAGCCACGCTTCCACTCCGTCCAGCACAAAGTGGCCCTCGTCGATTCACGGTGACCGGCTGGGTGTTCGTCGACTTCGACTCAGACGGTGTGCAGGACGAAGGTGAGCCCAATTTGCCGGCAGTCACCGTGGAGGTTCGATCGGCCACCGGCAAGCTCGTCGCCAACACAACGACGGACTCCGCAGGACGGTTCGTCACCCCGGTCGAGACCGAAGGTACCTATGCCGTCACGATCGTCGCAGGCGTGCCGGGCGAATACGCCTTCCTGACCGACCAGACCATTGCCGTTGAGGTACTGGGCGGCGGCATCTCCCGGTCGGAAGCCATCTTCCGGGTCACACCTGCAGTTGACGAGCTTGCCTTTACCGGCGGATATGACCACCGCACGCTGACGATTGCGTTGGGCTGCCTCGTCACGGGCAGCGCCGCGCTGTCAACCCGCCGGCTGCGACGACAACTGTGACGAACCGGAGTGACGAACCCGGGCCCGAACCGTGACAACCGGACCCTGACGGACTTGTCCGGTTCGGGCGAGGAGCCAGCTCAGAGACCGAAGCGGTACGCCGAGAACTGCGCATCCATACGCTTGTCCTGTTCGACCGTGAAAGTGTTCATGCAGGCGTCGTCGGTGTAGTCCATAAAGTTCGTGATCGGGTCGCCGCCGTCCCTGGGGCACGAGTCCCGGCCGGTCGGGCATCCGAACGCCGCGCTCTTCTCGGGAGGGGTGTCGCTGACCAGGTCGCCGCGCTTCGTGCAGCCACCTTGGAACGTGTGATAGAGCCCCATCCAGTGACCGACCTCGTGCGTGGCCGTGTCACCCAAGTTGTACGGGGCGGCAGTGCCACCCGGCACCGACGACAACAGGATTACAACGCCGTCCAATTTCGGGTTCCTTCCGTAGTCCGACGGGAAGGTAGCCCAGCCCAACAGTCCTCCGCCCATGTTGTTCGAATAAATGTTGAGGTCGTCCGCAGTTCCCTGGCGAAGCGCGTTCTTCATCTGCGTTTCGGCCGTCGATCCCGGCCCAGCGGTGTACCACGAGGCATTCGTCGTCCGGTCGGTCCCGCTGAGACTGAAGGTCCATCCCGACGATTGGTACGCCGCGTTGAGCACGTTGATCTGCGAATTGATCTGGCTGTCAGGGATGTCACCGTTTGCGATACCGGTGCCGTTGTTGATCACGTGCCAGTAAACGGGGATGGTCCCACCTGTGACACTGATAGTTGCCGTGACCGAGCCGTCGGCATTGCGGCGGCCGAGGCCGCGCTCCACAAGCGAACGCTCGAAGTCGTCCTCACGAGCACGCAGATCGTCTTCGGACACCGCGTTCGTGTCGTCTGGCCGCCCGGCGCCCTCCTTCACCTTCAAGCCCTGGCCGACAGTTGTCACACACGACACGCTGTCGGTCGCCGCAGGTGCGGCAACCGTGAACCTGAAGCTGGCGCTCGCTCCGACGGAACCAATCGGGGTGAGCACGACGAGGGGTACCACCGAGCTTGTGAGAACGGCTGACCACAATGACTTCCGCACGTGCATCTCCTTGTCGTCCGGGAATAACGCCCGATTTTCGCAACGAACTGTACCAGGACGAAGGGAAATTTTCCCTGGTGGTGCGCTAAGTCTGACGGTTGCTGTGTCCCTCTTGCCTCATGGCCCACTTCAGAGCCCACCCGATTCCGACGAGCGAGACCAGCCCACCAAGCATTACCGTCGCCAGACGTCCGGATTGCGTCACAGATCCGCCAGGGACCCCGGCTGCAGATTCCACGACCGGCGTTTGCGACCCTGTCGCAATTGAGTAAGTGGTTGAAGCCAACGACGAGACCGCGTTCATCGCAGCCGATACTGCGGTAGCGGAAGTGGATGCCGTCGATAACGACGCCGGGGCAACCGTCGTTGTGACCGTCGTCAGGCTGGTCAGGGATGCAACAGGACGAGTCGTTTCGTCTCCGAAGACACCGCTTTGAAAGTCGAGCGCTGACTCCTCGACCTGGCCGACGTCGAGAGCCACGACCTCACCGGTGATCGGGACGGTGCTGCTCAGCGGGTCGGACCGGCCGACGACGACGCTGAAGTTTGTCGAGCGCAGACCGAGAATTCGATCGAGCGAGGGCCCGGGCATCGAGCGAGCACCACTCGAGCCGACGAATGTCACCTCAACGGCACGGCCCGATGGACCAACTTTGGAGACCACCACGTCATACAAAGCTCCCGGGTATCCCACCCGGCGTCCCAGTTCAACAACAGACAGCTCAACCCTCCAGGCCTTTGGGTCTCCGGTGGGATACGTACCTGCCTTCAGGTACGGGATTGGAGTCCCGTTTCCGAAGACTTCGCTCGGATCCGCCATCGTGCCGCCGCCCGACGCTGAGTAGAACGTGTTGGCCAGCTCGCCCTCGTATACGACAACCTTTCCCGCGGTCGCAGCGATGGCTGCGTCCATCGCCGGGTACTCCGCCTGAGCACCCACGTATACCTGGCACGCCTGGGTCGGACACACCTCTCCTCGTGTTCCCATCATCCGCAATGCGTATGTGCGAGCGACCACAGCCTGCGCCTGCAAGGCAGCGGCCGGCCACCGCGGGTCTGTTACTTCGGCCATCCCGCGCAGGTACTGCTCGACGTCGAGTTCGTTCACCACCTTCATTCCCTGGCTCTTCCCGATGAACTCCAAAGTCCCCCGGTACTGCTTCGCACCAACAACGATCACCCCGCCACGAGCAGCGGTAATGCGAATCACCGGCGCCGTTGCAACGACTGCTCCAGGCAGAGTCTGGATGGTGTCGACCGGACCCACATCGTCCGAGCCGCTCTGCAGCCCTGATACCGGGATCTCCGGTGAAACGGTCGTGGCAAGTGATTCTGCCTGCGCGGTGGTCGGCGTGACGATGCCGATCGGTGAAGTGCCTTGGTTCGTCGGATCGGCAGGAATCGGCTCGCCAGGACTGACACCAAAACGGCCACTGAAACCAAGCTCTCCGTCGAAGCGGCCAACCGTCGTTACCCGAGTTCCCGCCACGCCACTGACTCGATCTGCTGGGCGCGTGTTGGCCGGCGCTCGCTTCGAACCAGCAAGGTTGACCGACACCACCCCAGAACCGGCAACGGCCCGAACGCTGCCACCAGCGGGAACGGCCACGCCTCCGGCGGAACCGCCGGCGGGCAGCACAACCGTCATCGAACCGAGCGAAGAAAGCGGGATGCGAATCGCACCACCCCGCTTGGACAGGGTGGTTCCGGGAAAGAACAGCGCCAGGATCTGTCCGACGCTTTTGCCCGCCTTACCCATCCAGAACGCACCGTCCTGCGCAAGCCCGACGCCATGGCCGAAGCCCTTCCCATCGATCACCACGCGGCCAGGCGCAACGACCAATGACGTCGATGTCGCGCCGCGCAATGTCGTCGGAAGGTACGGCGCTGCCTTCGTACCCGACGGTCGACCGACCGACGATGCGACCGGGGAACTGGCAAGCGTCAACGAACCGAGGAGGAGGGCAACAAACACCGCTGGCAGCCGCCACCGCACACGAAGACCGCTTTCAGCGCTACTGGACAACAAGAGTGACACGAAGCTGCGTGCGTTGTATCGCGGATACGCCCTCTAGGCCGAACACGTAGGTACCCGGCACCGCCGACGCGTCGGCACTGACGAACAGGTAGTTCACATTCCCGGATACTGCATTGGCTTGGAAGCTGGTAATTACACCCACCGGTAACGCACCGTTGACTTGGAACGAGACAGGCCCGGAGTAGTTCCCCTGGCGACTGAGGTCTATCCGCACTGAAGCAGCTGCAGTCCCACGGGTCACTTGGAGGGTGCTGGGCGTCAACGTGTAAACAACCCCGGGCGGTGCCAGTGGGTCGCCTGTCGCCGGCTCGATCGGTCCACCGATCCCAGTGGTTCCTGTGACGAACAGTGTGACTGTCGTCCTGGCCAGCACCACTGTCGGGTGCACGCTGCTGCTGGCCTCTATGTCGAAGTCGATTGCTGGAAGCGTAGAAACATCGGCTCGAACGGTCATCGTGAAGTAATTGCGGACGGGATTCGGGTCGAATCGCACCGACAACCCGCTGGGCAGAACGGGAACTCTGAGCTGCAGCGTTTCAGCGAAGCCGGCCGTGACGTTGATGAAGAACGGCACGTCGTAGGTGGGGCCGGCCGCGATCGTCAGGGGAACCCGAGACCGATCAAACGCAACAGGCGAGACCGCGCCGGACTTACCGGAGCCAGCCGCGACAGTGCCGATCGCAATCGTGCCAGGAGTGCTGGGCGACGACGACGAAACGGTGTCTATCGGTGCGACCGACGACAAAACAGCAGCCGGGGAAAGTGCTGATGTTGAACGGCGAGTCGTCGATAGTGTCCGAATCGCGGACGTGCGTTTGGCGTTGGGCTTCGGTTTCGGCGTGGACCGACGGCCGGACGCCGCGCGAGATTTCGTCGTGGGTATCGCCGAAGCGCGGCGAGTCGTCGACGGGGTCGAATTACCATGCGCAGCGCCGCCGTACAACACGCCAACGGTCACCGTGAGGACACTGAACAAGGCGAGGCCCCGGGCCCGTCGGGTTGTTCGCACAGATGGGCGCGCCGCCACCATGGGTTTCACTCGACCAGTTTCGCGCAGGAGGGCCATCAGTTACAGCACCTCGGATAATCGCGACACGAGGTTCCCATTCCTGTTCACCATCCTGCGGCCAAGAAACGAAGAAACGCAGAGAGGGAACCTCTCTGCGTTTTCGTTTGTGTGCTGACTCTTGAGCCACGGACGAACGGCGAACCGTTCGTCGAAAAGGGCAAGAACGACTAGTAGTCGTCCATACCGCCGCCGGGCATGCCGCCGGATTCCCTTTCAGGCTTGTCGACGATGACGGCCTCGGTGGTGAGGAACAACGCAGCGATGGACGCAGCGTTCTGCAGCGCAGAGCGGGTGACCTTGGCTGCGTCGATGACGCCGGCCTTGACCAGGTCTTCGTATTCGCCGGTTGCAGCATTGAGACCTTCGGATGGATTGGTCAGCGAGCGAACCTTTTCGATCACCACGCCACCTTCCATGCCGGCGTTCATCGCGATCTGCTTCAGGGGCTCTTCGACTGCCTTGGCTACCAAGCGAGCTCCGGTTGCTTCGTCGCCTGTGAGCGTTGCCGCAGTTGCCAGAATGGCAGCCTGTGCACGCAACAGTGCGACGCCACCGCCGGGCACAACACCCTCTTCGATAGCAGCCTTGGTGGTGGAGACAGCATCTTCGATGCGGTGCTTCTTTTCCTTCTGCTCCACCTCGGTAGCAGCGCCGACCTTGAGGACAGCGACGCCACCGGACAGCTTGGCCAAACGCTCTTGCAACTTCTCCCGGTCATAGTCGGAGTCGGTGTTCTCGATCTCCATCTTGATCTGGGCGATACGGCCCTTCACGTCCTCGGCGGAACCAGCGCCTTCGACAACAGTGGTCTCGTCCTTGGTGATGACGATCTTGCGTGCCCTGCCGAGCAGGTCGAGGGTGGTGTTCTCAAGCTTGAGGCCGACCTCTTCGCTGATGACGGTTCCGCCGGTGAGGACAGCCATGTCCTGCAGCATTGCCTTGCGACGCTCGCCGAAGCCTGGGGCCTTGACGGCGACCGACTTGAACGTGCCACGGATCTTGTTGACAACGAGGGTTGCAAGTGCTTCGCCCTCGACGTCTTCGGCGATGATGACCAGCGCGCGGCCGGCCTGCATGACCTTTTCCAGGACCGGCACCAAGTCACGGATGGAGGTGATCTTGGACGACACGAGAAGGATGTACGGGTCCTCCAACGAGGCTTCCATACGCTCCATGTCGGTTGCGAAGTACGGCGAGATGTAACCCTTGTCGAAGCGCATGCCCTCGACCAGGTCCATCTGCATTCCGAACGTCTGGCTGTCTTCGACGGTGATCACACCGTCTTTGCCAACCTTGTCGATGGCGTCGGCGATGAGCCCGCCGATCTCGGTGTCTGCGGCGGAAATGGAAGCGACCTGTGCGATCTGCTCCTTGGACTCGGTCTCCTTTGCAATGGCCTTGATGGCAGCCACTGCGCTCTCGACTGCGAGCTCGATGCCCTTACGCAAGCCCATGGGGTTTGCACCGGCAGCGACGTTACGGAGGCCCTCACGGACCATGGCACCGGCCAACACCGTTGCGGTGGTGGTGCCGTCTCCGGCGACGTCGTCGGTCTTCTTCGCTACTTCTTTGACGAGTTCGGCACCGATGCGCTCGTAAGGATCTTCAAGCTCGATCTCTTTAGCGATCGACACGCCGTCGTTGGTGATGGTGGGGGCGCCCCACTTCTTTTCCAACACGACGTTCCGGCCCTTGGGGCCGAGGGTCACCTTAACGGCGTCGACCAACTGCTGCATGCCCTTTTCGAGCGAGCGGCGTGCGGTTTCGTCGAACGCGATCATTTTGGCCATATCAACATCCTCCGTAATGGGGGTTCAACAATGAGGTTTGGGGGAGCCGAGCCCGTACTTCGAGCGGATGCTGCCTCGTTCTGGGTGGTTCTGGCACTCGGCGGTACTGAGTGCTAACCCTACACCGCCTCGTCACGGTATTGGCACTCGGCCAAGGAGAGTGCCAAACCGGGTGAGGAACCCAGCCGGGGCTGGGTAAAGGCCCGTTCCTGTCAGGCCGGCGATTGCGCGCAGGGCAGGTTGCGGATGGCTGCGGCAGTGTCGTCGCCGATGATGAACATCACATCTGGTGCCGGCGCAGGGAACTCCTTCACGCCTGGATCGACCGGGAACGCAACTGCTGCGCCCGCGAAACCCAGCGTGCTGGCGATGTCAGCGGCCTCGGCAGCGGCATTGGCAGCGGCGTACAGGGCCGAAGCGGCCAGCGGTTTGGTGACCGAGTTCTTCGCCGGAAGCAGGTCGTACTTGGCGGCCACGCACTTCCCGGCGAGCTTGGCGATCCCACTGGTCTTGGTGCCGTTGACCATCAGCACCCGAACCGACTTCGGGTCACGTGGCGGCAGCAGCGTCGTGCTGGTGGTGCTGACCGTCACCAGTGTGGTGGCGGACCCAGCCACCACGGCGGTTCCTGCGCCGGCCGGCGAATCAGACGTTCGGGAGATGACCCACACACCAACGACCAACGCCACCAACAAGATGAGCGCGCCTCGGGCAGAGCGACCGAGTGAGTTCATGATGCACCTCCAGATCCGGAGTCCGATCGGACCCCGGTCCGATGGTAACCAGTCGGACGGCCAAGCTGGTGCCGCGGAGGGATCAGGCGACGGAAACGTGGCGAACAAAGCGTCACCGAAGGAAACCGAGTGAAAGCGAGTGAAAGCGAGTGAAAGCGAAACTGAGAGCCGGATGTCGGAATCGAACCGACGACATCTTCATTACAAGTGAAGTGCTCTGCCAACTGAGCTAAACCGGCGAGACGCACAGTTCCTGCCGGAACCGCACCCAAACGCTATCTGAACAACCGGGCAGGACGGACCGATATCGGAATTCCGCAGCGAAGGTATTCGGTCAACTCTTCGTGAACACGCCGGTCAACGCTTCCTTCGGTGCGGCCGTGAAGTACAGGCTGGCTGCCTGATCGATCATGTTGTCGTTCATGTCGCGCGGCTGCTTGCGATAGTCGGCGACGTTGCGCACCAATCTGACAAGGTCGACGGGGTAGCACGCGTTCAGCCCCTTCTTCCCGACTTCATGGAGCTTGCGCCGGACCGATTCGTGGGCGCCGGGAGGCAGGCTGACATCGAAGTGGCGAGCCGCGCGGTTCAAGATCTCATCGAACTCCTCGGCCGTCGCTGCTCCGATGTAGATCTTGTTCTGGATCCGTCGGAAGAACGCGTCGTCACCAAGTTGGTTGGGATCGAGGTTGGTGGAGAACACCACGAGCACCTCGAACGGAACCGGGAACTTCTGACCCGAGGAGAGCGACAGGTAATCGATCCGGCGTTCCAGCGGAATGATCCAACGGTTGAGCAGCGCACCGGGGTCCACCATCTGGCGGCCGAAGTCGTCGATCAGCAAGATGCCGTTGTTGGCCTTCATCTGGAGCGGCGCCGAGTACACCTTCGTCACCGGGTCACGCTGCAACTGCAGCATGCTCAGCTCCAACTCACCGCCGGCAACGACCAGCGGACGTTCGCAGATCACCCAGCGCGGGTCGAGATCGGGGATCTCTGTCTCGACAGGTGTATGGATCGAGGGGTCGTACACCGAGATGATGCCCCCGTCCACTTCGACGGCATACGGCACGAGGACCCAGTCCTCGTACAGACGAACCAGCCGCTCGGCAAGGCTCGTCTTTCCCGTTCCGGCTGGGCCCCACAGCAGAATCGAGCGCTGCCCGGCGAAGGCTGCTCCGAGTTCGTCGACGATCTTCGGGTTGAGCACCAGGTCGCTGAACCGTGCACGCAACCGCTCGTCTGAGACCTCAACCTCGGTTCTCAGCCACCCGACAATCTCGGTGTAGGTCTTCATAGTGACGGGGGCCGGGCCGGTGTAGCCGGACCGCTCGAACACCGAACGAGCCCGTTCACGACCGGCGTCGGTCAACGTGAAGTGGTAGTTGCCGAGCCCTTCGAGATGCAGTACATCGAAGAACTGACGGTCGCGAAGACCCTGAAACGCTTGCTGGACGACATTCGGGTGCAGGCACAGCTCGACGGCGGTCTTGCCAATGGTCGTGCGATCGGTGAGTGACGCCCGGCGCAACAGCATGTCCTCGACCATTGGCCGGATCAGGTCGATCGAATCGAGGGTTGTCGCTTGAATCAGGGACTGCGGGAGAGACTGCTCACTCATGAAGTCACCTATCGGCACCGCGACGGCGAGAGCTGAGGAAAAAGCGCAAAAGAGGAGGCGGCAGAAACCGCGGACGCTACAGCTCGGGGCCGATGGTGGGCCGGTGGCGACCAATCTCGAACAACGCAATCGCCCCTGCGACCGATGCGTTGAGCGACTCGAGACCGCCTCGCAGCGGGATGGACGCGATCACGTCGCAGCGTTCGCGGGCAAGCCTGGAGAGCCCGTCACCTTCGGCCCCGACCACCAAAACGAGCGGTTGGTCGGCGAGATGGGCCTGCTGGTACACGGTCGAATTGCCCCCGGCATCGAGACCAATGACCCAGGCACCACGTTCTTTGGCTCGAAGCAGAAACGCCGGAAGGCCGCCGACCAATGCGATGGGCAGGTGTTCAATCGCGCCAGCAGCGGCTTTGGCAACCGTCGGGGTGATGTGGACCGCGCGGTGCTGTGGCACGATGACCCCGGTGACACCGGCCCCCTGAGCGCTGCGCAGCAGAGCTCCGAGATTGCCGGGGTCGGTGAGTCCATCGAGTGCGAGCAGGAACGGTTGCGGGCCGCCGAGCGGACCCATCTCCAGGAGGTCGTCGGCGTCGACCTCGTCGAGTTCGTCGCAGATGGCGATGACCCCCTGCGGAGCCTCGGTGCGGGCATTGGCCAGCACAAGTTCCTTTGTCATCCACCGGATGGGCACGCGTGCGCTGCCCGCCAGGGACTCGATCTCTCGCAGGATGGGGCTGTCATCGCTGCCTTCAGCCATCATCAGCGTGCGGACACGTCGACGACCGACGGCGAGGAGTTCACGAACGGCGACCCGGCCCTCGACCTGGGTTCCGTCGAGGCCATCTGCACGAGCCGGCGACCGAGGCGCATCGCGAAGTCCGCTAGGACCACCAGCGAACCGCTCGGGACGAGCCGGGCCCCTTGAGCCTGCCGTGCCGCGGGGCGCACCTGTCCGGCCGCCAGCTCCGCCGCTTGAGCCAGGGCCTGGGGACCGTGGGCCCGACGAGCGGGGATCGCCCGATCTGGCGGCCCCGGCAGACCTGCCCGCACCTGCGGACCTGCCAGCTCCCGATGATCTGCTGGCGCCTCCGAACGAGCCTCCGAACGAGCCTCCGCCGGAACCATGGGATCCACCAGCCCCTCCTGAGGCGCCGCGACCAGATCCGGCACGTCCTGAACCAGCACCACGACCCGAACCAGCACCACGACCTTGGCTACCCCCTGATCGGCCTGTTCCGCCGCTGGACCCGAAGGAACCGCCGCCTCTTCCGCTTGGACGAGCCATGATCAGACCTCCTGTGGTTGCTGTGGTCGAGTCAGAAGGCAGACCGCAAAACAAGCGATGCCCTCGCGTCGGCCGATTGCTCCGAGGCCTTCGCCGCGTTTGGCCTTCACCGAAGTTGGTGCCCCGACAACCGCTTCAAGACTTGCCTTCATGGCGGCGCGGTACGGCGCAAGTTTCGGAGCTTCAAGCACCACCGTGATGTCGGTGTTTGCGATGTCCCAGCCAGCATCGTGCACCAACTGCACCGCGGCCGCGAGGAGCCGCATCGAGTCAGCGCCTTTCCAACGGTCGTCGGTGTCGGGAAAATGGGTTCCGATGTCCCCCAGGTCGGCGGCACCGAGCAACGCGTCGGTGAGTGCGTGGGCAACGGCATCTGCATCGCTGTGGCCACGCAATCCGGGTACACCGTCGAACCGGACGCCAGCGAGGATGAGCGGGCGGGAGTCATCTTCGGAAAACGGATGGATGTCGAACCCCTGGCCAACGCGGATATCCATCACAGGTCGCCCCCTGGAAGGAGCGAGTCCACCGGAAGACCCTGAGCGATGAACTGCTCAAGTATGTCGATATCTTCGGCCGATGTGACTTTGCGAAGCACCGCTGAACCAGCGACAACGGCAACGCGCCCGCCGACCGATTCGACCAGAGCAGCATCGTCGGTCGCGTCGGCACCAGACAGGTGCGCGCGTCGCAGCGCTGCAACTCGAAAGGCTTGAGGGGTCTGGACCGCAACGAGCTGGTCACGCGGAAGTGTCTCTGCAACGAACCCGTGCAGAACGCGTTTCACCGTGTCGGTGATCGGGATTCCCGGAATTGCTGCATCGGCACCGTCGGCCAGGGAATGCAGCAACGATTCGATGACTACCGCTGGCACAAGCGGCCGGGCTGCATCGTGGACCAGAACGACCTCGGCTTCAGGAGGAACCACACCAAGCCCATTGCGGACCGACTGCGATCGTGTGTCACCGCCAGCGACCACGACGGTGGCGCCTGGCTCGGCGTCACCCACACGATCGGGGGGAACCACCAGGACTACGCCGTCGGGCGCTGCGCGCCACATCGCATCGAGAGACCAATCCAGGACGCGGCGGCCACCGAGCATGGCGTACTGCTTTGGAACGGAGCCGCCGAAACGCGCTCCGCTGCCGCCGGCAACCACGACCGCCCAGGTCACCGGAGGCATTTGGGGACCGACGAGATCAGCAAGCCCGAGACGCTCAGACGAGCGCGTCGGACAGCTTCTGCTCGGCCTGCTCCTGGGTGACGTTGAGCGCAAAGGTGAGCTCGGACACCAGAATGAGGCGCGCTTTGACCAACATGCGCTTCTCGCCTGCCGACAGACCCTTGTCCTTGTCACGGATGGACAAGTTACGAACGACCTCGGCCACCTGGTAAATGTCGCCTGACTTCAACTTCTCGACGTGGTTCTTGAAACGACGCGACCAGTTGGTCGGCATGCGCGCTTCCTTCTTGCGAAGGACGGCGAACACCTCTTCAACCTCTTCGTCGTTGATGACCTCGCGAAGGCCAATTGCTTCCACCTTGTCGACCGGAACCTTCAGGGTGAGGTTGTCGAAAGCCAGCTTGAGAATGAGATATTCCTTCTCCTCTCCGCCAAACGTCAGCGTCTCGCGCTGTTCGATCGTCGCTGCCCCATGGTGGGGATAAACAACCTTGTCACCGACATCGAACGTCATGGCGCTCCACTTCTCGCACGATCCAGCGGGGAACCCGCTGAAATCAGACATGCCAGGATAGCGGACAGGACCACCACCTTGAACCACGGTGCTACAACAGCCCTGTTCATAGGGGTTTGCGGTCAAGGAACGGGAACAGTAGCGGTATCCGGGACGAAAACTGGGTCCAACGGAACGAGCTCGGGAACAGCGCTGACGGGCACAGCGGAGCCGTCGACCACGACCGGTTCGAGCGGAGGCGAGCCCGCAGCCGAGTTGTCCGGACGGACCCGTTTGCCAACCACCACATCGTCTTGTTCGAACACCACTTCGAACTCCCCGCCCGGGCCGATCAGCCGTTGCACGAGCGCGGCCTGACGCACATTCGCCGGGTTGGCTACGTCGAGATGGACCCGGTCGAATACCACCCATGTGACGCGGTTCGGGTCGTGAGGCGCTGGGTCAGTACCACCACCTGGTAAGTCGTTGCCCCAATAGGAGACTATCCAAGGGTTTGGCCAGTCATAGATGTCGTCTCGATGACTGAGGTGCGGCCCGAGCGAATAGGTTGCAGCGACACCGACGCCATCTGGCACCATATCGACGGCTTTCTGTAGGGCCGGTGCCCGCGAACCAGGTGCTGACCAATACGAGCTCTTCCGACCAAGAGGGGAGTTGGACCAGGCAACATTGGAAACATATGTACACACAAGAAGAGCCACAATCCCCCAGCGACGTGCTGACTGCGTGCGAAGGCGCCTGGCTAACCCCTCGACAGCGGCAATGACAATGGGGGCGATCATCATCGACGGGTATTGGTAATCAATCACCCGCGCGTACGGCGTCGAGCTGGTGATGCTTGAGAGCATTTGGGGCCCAGCCATCAGCAGATACGGGAACCCCAGCAGCGGAGCTCCGGCGAGCGGAACGACCAGCTGCGTGTAAAAGGTAACCCGGTCCTTCTTCATCGCAAGCGACACCACACGGTCGGGGTGGCGGATCATGTTGCCGAGCACCTCGAACATCGTCGACCCGAAGTCGCCGTAGAAGTACTGGATGTAGAAAGGGTCCTTGCCGTCGTTGAAGTATCTGATGACGCCTTTGGTGGCGAAGAAGTAGAGGCCAATCGCGCCGACAAGGGTGAACACGGAATTTCGGAGGTTTCGGTTCGACCACCTGAACCCGGCAGTGTCTGCACCAGTGCGCACATCGGTCCAAGTGCTCCAGATCAGCAGCACTCCCATCATTGTCATCACGAGCGCCGCGTCTTCTCGGGTGGTCAGCGCAAAAAGTGCGAACACCGTGAACATGCGCCAGGACTTGCGCCGCGCCGCCCACCACGCGAACAGGAGCGGCGTGATGACAAGGGCCTCAGGGTGCCAGTTCGCCCAGGCGATGAAGCCGATCGGGGCGTAGCCGAGGTAGGCGACAGCGCAGAAGAAGCCCATCCACGGCGAGCGCAGCCGGTCTCGGCCGAGGAGATACACCGCGACGGCACCGAGCCCGATCATGACGGCTTGGGAAACGTAGAGAAAACGAGGTCCTGCTCCAAGCCAATAAGCGGGCGCGTGCAGGTACAGCACCGGATTGAAATGGTGGCCCCACATT
Source organism: Acidimicrobiia bacterium (assembly GCA_031385545.1). GTDB lineage: Bacteria > Actinomycetota > Acidimicrobiia > Acidimicrobiales > JANYDT01 > JANNBN01. The sequence goes on from JANNBN010000048.1 coordinate 14,837, forward strand.
TCGAGACCACGGACGGTAATGAAGGTCTTGCCGAACCGAGACGCCTTCCACAACGCCTGGTCATAGATACCGAGGTCGAACGCCCACGACCCGAACGCGTTGTAATGGCGCACGCCGAGCCGCCCGAAGAGGGTTCCGAATCCGAGCGCAAGACCGACCGACAGCCAGAACGGGAGCGGCTGACGGACCACAGCGCGAACGAACTGTCTGAGTTGCCCTTCGTCTTTGGCATGCCGGGCAGCGTGCCGGTCCTGATCGGCTGCTGATGTGGCGGACGGTCCGACCGATGATCCGAGATCGAGCGGCGCTTCGTGCACCCCTGGTTGTGCAGGCGGCCCGAATACCGCTATGAGCGTCGGATCGAGGTCGTCGTCTCCGAAATCGTCGTGTAGACCCACCTCACGACGTTACCGGCCAGTACGCTTCGAACATGATCACCCGCGACTTCTTCGGCGCACTCGAGTTCTTCCAGGTGTTCTCTCCGGAGTCGCACGAGCGGTTTGCAGCTGCAGCGAAACAGCACAGCTTTCAACGCGGTGACCTGGTTTTTGGAGAGGGGGACGAAGCCGAACACCTCTACGTGGTCAACCGTGGCCGCATCGCAATCGCGAACCGGAACATGGACCGCGAATCGCTGCTTGCCTTGATGGGTGTCGGTGACTTGTTCGGCGAGATGGCGCTGTTCGACGGTCAGGGCCGTTCGGCTTTGGCCAGGGCGTTGGAACCGAGCGAGGTCGTTTCCGTGCCGTTCTCGGTTATGCGGGCCGAACTAGAAGGCGATGCAGACGCCCTGTGGAACGTGGTGCGGCTCCTCGTCAAGCGAATCCGAGCCGCCGACGAGGCGCTCGCCGATTCGGTCTTTCTTGATGTCACCGGGCGAACCGCCAAACGGCTGTTGGAAATCGCCGGCGACACCGACGAGTTCACGTTGCCGGTTACCCAGGAAGAGCTGGCCGGCATGATCGGTGCCAGCCGCGAGCGGGTGAACAAGGCCATCGCACAATTCATTCGGCTGGGCTGGATGGAGCAGCACGAGCGCGCCTATCGAATCGTCGATCGTAAGCGTATGACCCTTCGCTCCAGCTGAACCTTGGGGCCGAGGTCAGTCATCGAAATCGCCGGGATGCAGATCGAAACCAAAGCCTGACTCACCCGCCTGCGCCGGACCGCGGGCAATCCGGCGAATGTTGAGTTCGGTCGGTCTTCTCCCTCCGTCGGGGCGGTAACGCGAGGAGTACTTGGGAGACTCGTTCGCGTCTCGCTCGGCCGTTGCCTGCGCGCGCCGACCCCGCTTGATGGCGTCGACACCGCCAAGAACTTCTGCGGCTGCCTGCATCGTTGCCACCCGCTCGAGCCGGATCCCGACAACGTCGATTGCAGGCGATGAGGCCGGCACCACGGCCCGAGTCGCGCCGAGCCGAGCAGCCTCACGCAGCCGTGCCTCGAAGTGAGAGACCTGGCGAATCTCGCCGGACAGGCCCACCTCACCGATCGCCACCAACCCTTCGGGGACTGGTTCATCGGCAGCGCTGGAGAGCACCGCGAGCGCAACCGCAAGGTCAGCAGCCGGCTCGGCGATACGCACGCCACCGACCACGGACACGAACACATCTGCGAAACTGACCGCGACCCCGACTCGTCGTTCGATCACGGCGAGGAGCACTGACAGGCGGTTGAAGTCGAAGCCCTGCGACACCCGCCGCGGGTTGCTGAGTGACGATGGAGCGACCAGGCCTTGCACCTCGACAATGAGCGGCCGGTGCCCCTCGACAACCGGAACAAGCATGGACCCGGGAACCCCGGACAAACGATCCGCAAGCAACATGGCCGACGGATCGTCGACCGCGACCAGCCCATCGCCACGCATCTCGAAGAGTCCCAGCTCTCCCGTCGCCCCGAACCGGTGTTTCACCGCACGCAACAGGCGCAGCTGATGGTGGCGGTCACCCTCGAAAGAGAGAACCGTGTCGACCATGTGCTCAAGCACGCGCGGCCCGGCAATGCTGCCGTCCTTGGTGACGTGGCCGACCAGAACCACTGCAATGCCGAGTTCCTTTGCAACGGTGATGAGCGCCGCCGTGCAGTCGCGTACCTGTGTCACCGTTCCGGGGGCTGACGACAGATCGGGGTCCGACAGAGTCTGGATGCTGTCGATGACACAGACCTCTGGCTTCACGCTTCGGATGTGCCCGACGACCGCGTCCACCGACGTGTCCGAAACAATCCACAATTCGGCCGACAGTGCATCGAGACGCTCTGCGCGCAGACGAACTTGTTGAACAGACTCTTCGCCTGATACGAGAAGCGATCGCCGACCTGCTCCGCTCACAGCCCCGAGCAGCTGAAGCAGCAGCGTGCTCTTACCCACCCCTGGTTCTCCGCCGACAAGTGTGACCGACCCCGGAACCAGCCCGCCCCCAAGAACGCGGTCGACCTCGGTGATTCCGGTGGAGCGCGGCTGCCAGTTGTTGACATCGACCTGACCCAGCGGCTGCGCCGGGTCCGATCGAATTGCAGCGAGAGCCACGGTGACAGCTCTGGTCTCGCGCGTCTCAACCTCTTCGACCAGGGTGTTCCACGCCCCGCACGAAGCACACCGACCGGCCCACTTGGGGAACGCAGACCCGCAATCGATGCACCGGTGCACCACCTTCGACTTGGACATCCCGGAAGGGTAACCCGACCATGTGACACTTATGCCAGGTTGATCCAAAACGAGGTTAGAGATGGCGCATTCCGACAACGAATTGGCAGATCAGTATCGAGCTGCGTACCCCGAAGGAAGAAGTGGCGCAGATGCCTGGGGCTCAGTTGACGACTGGCATCGGTCTGCCGCAGTATCTCGGTCACAGGACCGTCAGCGACCCAACAATGAGTCCGCAATCGAGTCGCCCTCTCGGACACCGAAGCGCAGAGTTCATCAGTTCGCTTACGGAGTTGCTATGGGCTGCACCGCCCTGGTGCTTCTCATAGATTCGATACGGTTCGTGTCGTATCCCCTTCTCGGCCTGTTGGCCATTGTCGCCGGGGCACTCGGGCTGAGCGAGGTCGGACGCAGACTGTTGCAGCGAGCGGTGATAGCGCTTGGCTGCGTCACGGCGCTCATCGTGTTTACCCCCCTTGTTGACTGGTGCGTCGAAGTGCTTGACGTCTCACAGCCGCCCCCTCAGACAGCTGACGCCATCGTGGTCCTGGGCGCTGGGATTCACTGCAGCACCGGACAACTCGACGCAGCCTCGCTCGCACGCCTGACCACCGCCATCACCCTGTGGCGATCCGGCGTTGCGCCGCTAATCGCAATCTCCGACTCAAGTGCCGTCACCCGACCCGCAGGGTGCCCCTCGCAGGCCAACGTCCAACGAGCGCTCATCACCTCGCTCGCAGGGACTGGAGGCCCGGAGACGATCGTTCTCCCGGCAATGCGGACTACCGCAACAGAGGCAGATGCCGTTGCAAACGTGCAGGGCCTCCGTGGTTGGACTCGGGTGGTGGTGGTCACCAGCCCTACCCACACCCGGCGGGCCCGCGACATTTTCGAACACGCCGGCGTCCACGCTGTCGTCGTGGCGGCCACGGAACCGCAATACGACCGATCCTTCTCCAGACCTACCCACCGGATCAGGGCTCTTGGTCTCGTCGTCCGCGAAGTCGCCGGGACGGTGAAGGCGAAACTCGGATGACCACGCGACAACCCACCAAAAGAGGGCTTCAGCGACGGCGCAGGCTCGCCAACAAGCCCAGTAGGCCAACGACAGCCGCTCCCATCGGGAACAGAATCAGCCGGTTCCAGCGAACCACACGGAGGTCCAACGGCGTGCGCTGCCCTGACACCAGGTCGATTCGTTGCATCGGCCGGCCGGCCAACGTGATCTCCAGGTGCATCGGCACCAGTTCGTCAAGCTTCTTTCCGTATCGCGCCTGGATGTCCGCAACGATGAGACCGATCTTGGAGTCGGTCTGGAACTGCCGGGCAATCACCTCATCGCCGAACGCGTCGTAACCAGCCGAAAGATCGACCTCGCCGGTGATGCTTGACACCACCCGCAACGGTGATCTCGTGCGGTCGATGATCAACGATGCGAACGGGCCGTCTTCACCAGTGAGTTCCGACAAGATCAGCTGCGCCTCGCCAGCATTGCGAAACGGCTTGCTGACCGAATACTCCACGAAACCACCCGGAGGGCGAGGAACAGGCCCAGCCACGCTCCATCCGGCCGCCTCCAGGTCAGCGGTGCGTAGCGCTGAACGAAGGTCGCTGCTCTGTTCGGCGGCATCGCGATCCAGGAGCAGCGACACGGTCACTTCGCCGGAGCCGTCGGTGATCTGGTTGACCTTGATTCCGACCTGTGTCTGACACCCCGACAGCCAACCCAAGGCGATCAGGGCGATCAGGGAGATCATCGCTGTCAGCAACCGCCTCACGGCGTGCACGTTACTGGCGTCAGGCTGGTCCGTGGGGGACGCGCCGCACGGGACCAGCGATGGTCCCGTGCGGTGACGTTCGTGAAACTGAGGCAAGGGGTCAGCAGACCGCCTGTGTTGGTTTCTCAGGCCTCGGGGCCGCCAACCAACTCGTCGACCGTTGGCGGCACCAACGGATCGGTGCCGGTAAAGGAGATTTCGCCGTTGACTGCGTCGGCGATAACCGTCTGCCCGGCGACAAGTTGCTTCTCCAACAGCTTTTCGGCCAACGGGTCTTCCAGCATGCGTTGCACAGCCCGACGCAGCGGGCGGGCGCCCAGCGTGGGGTCGTAGCCTTTGTCGGCCAACAACAGCTTTGCATCACCGGTGAGTTCCAGGGCAATGCCCTGGTCCTTCATCTGGTCCACCAGGCGGCGGGTCATCTTGTCGATCATCGACACGATCTCTTCGCGTGACAGCTCGTGGAAGACGATTGTCTCGTCGATGCGGTTCAGGAACTCGGGGCGGAAGTGCGACTTCAGCGCCTCGTTGACCTTCACCTTCATCTTTTCGTACGACACCGACTCCGAGCCGGAGGAGAAGCCAAGTTGCGCCTTGCGCAAATCGGCCGTGCCCAGGTTGGACGTCATGATGATGACGGTGTTCTTGAAGTCGACCATGCGGCCCTGGCTGTCGGTAAGGCGACCGTCTTCCAAGATCTGCAGCAACGTGTTGAACACGTCGGGGTGAGCCTTTTCGACTTCGTCGAACAGGACAACGCTGAACGGCTTGCGACGGACTGCCTCGGTGAGCTGGCCACCTTCGTCGTAACCCACGTACCCGGGGGGGGAACCCACCAGGCGGCTGACCGTGTGCTTCTCCTGATACTCGGACATATCGAGGCGGATGAGCGCTGCCTCGTCGCCGAACAGGAACTCGGCGAGCGTGCGGGCGAGTTCGGTCTTGCCGACACCGGTTGGGCCGAGGAAGATGAACGAACCGCTGGGTCGCTTGGGGTCCTTCAGCCCGGCACGTGTGCGGCGGATGGCCTGGCTGACAGCCCTGATGGCGTCGTCCTGGCCGATCATGCGCTTGTGGAGTTCGTCCTCCATGCGCAGCAGCTTGGCCGTCTCGGCTTCGGTCAGTTTCGCGACCGGGATACCGGTCCACATGGCAACCACGTCGGCAACAGCTTCTTCGTCGACTTCGTCGAACAGGTCGACGCCAGCGGCCTTCCACTCGGATTCCTTCAGCGTCTTGGTCTCGAGAAGTTCCTTCTCGCGGTCACGCAGTTTGGCGGCCTGTTCGAACTTCTGGTTCTCGATCGCGTCTTCCTTGTCCTTGCGGACCTTGGCGATCTCGTTCTCAAGTTCTTTGTAGTCAGGCGGCGTCTGCATGCGCTTGATGCGCAAACGGCTGCCAGCCTCGTCGATGAGGTCGATGGCCTTGTCCGGCAACTGACGGTCAGCGATATAGCGGTCTGCGAGGTTGGCAGCAGCGACCAGGGCCTGGTCGGTGATGGTGACTCGGTGGTGCTGCTCGTAACGCTCTCGCAAACCTTTGAGGATCTCGATGGTCTGGGCAACCGTCGGCTGCTCGACCTTGATGGGCTGGAAACGGCGTTCGAGCGCAGCGTCCTTCTCAAGGTGCTTGCGGTACTCGTCGAGGGTGGTTGCACCGATGGTTTGCAGTTCGCCACGGGCGAGCATGGGCTTCAAGATGGAAGCGGCGTCGATGGCACCCTCGGCAGCACCTGCCCCAACGAGTGTGTGGATCTCGTCGATGAACAAGATGATGTCGCCGCGGGTCTTGATCTCCTTGAGCACCTTCTTGAGGCGTTCTTCGAAATCGCCGCGGTACCGAGAACCCGCAACGAGGGCGCCCAAGTCAAGGGTGTAGAGCTGCTTGTCGCGGATGGTGTCGGGAACATCGTTGGCCACGATCTTCTGGCTGAGGCCTTCGACGATGGCTGTCTTGCCGACGCCTGGTTCACCGATGAGCACCGGATTGTTCTTGGTGCGCCGAGACAGCACCTGCATGATGCGCTCGATTTCCTTCTCACGGCCGATGACGGGGTCGAGCTTCTTCTCGCGCGCCAAGGTGGTGAGGTTGCGGCCGAACTGATCGAGGACCAGCGACCCTTGAGCGCCCTCGCCCTGCTGGCTGCCGGACGCAACACCCGCCGGTTGGCCCTTGGCATCGGAACCCGACGCTCCGGCGGCCTGGCCGCTACCGGACTGGTAGCCCGAGAGCAGCTGGATGACCTGCTGGCGGACCCGGCTGAGATCTGCACCCAACTTGATGAGCACCTGGGCTGCCACGCCTTCGCCTTCACGGATGAGGCCGAGCAGGATGTGCTCGGTGCCGATGTAGTTGTGGCCCAGTTGCAGAGCCTCACGCAGGCTGAGCTCGAGCACCTTCTTGGCCCGTGGTGTGAACGGAATATGGCCGGACGGGGAACTTGAGCCCTGCCCGATCATCTCCTCGACCTGGCCACGAACGCCTTCAAGGCTGATGGAAAGCGATTCCAGCGCCTTGGCGGCGACACCCTCTCCTTCGTGGATCAGACCGAGCAGAATGTGCTCGGTTCCGATGTAGTTGTGGTTGAGGAGCCGCGCTTCTTCCTGCGCTAGGACGACAACGCGACGGGCTCGGTCAGTAAAGCGTTCGAACAAGTGAACCGCCTCCTGGGCGATGGGATCTGTGGACAGTCTACCGGCGGGGCGCCGAAACACCGCCACCACTGTTGATGACATGGCCAACCCGCTTGGTGGTGGGTTTGTTCCCCCACTCGGTTATCGCCGCTAGGGCCAACGGATGTGCCATGTTCCCGGGATGGAGAACCCGAATGCGGCCTCAGCGACCGACGAGATACAGCACCAGCGCCTGCTCAGGATCGAGAGCAGGAACCTGCAGTCCCAACAGTGCAAGTTCCCGTCCGGAGAGCGTTACCCCCGTCTCCAGCCAACCTGGCTGCTTGCGAGCAGCACCCGTCGTGCCACCGGCCAGGCTGATGACACTCACGGTGTACAGACGTTCCTGGTCGAGGCCAGTGATCCGGAACGGTTCGATCACCAGCGACGCTGGAGCGGTGATGGTGGCGAAGGACACGAGTGCCTCCGACCCGTCCCTGGCAACGACGCCGTGCGCAACCACTGCAGGGTTCGCGTGATCGAACCGGCGGGCGTCTCCCGTGTGGAGCAGGGACCGAAGTTCCTTATGCACGGCGATCACCGCTGCCAGCAGCTTGCGGTCCGCCGGCGACGCGTCGAGCACGTTCCATTCCACACCGAGGTGGCCGAAGAGAGCCGTTGCCGCGCGGAACGCCAAGGAATGCTTCCGCCGCGTGGTGTGCGAGTGCTCCGACGCGATGTGTGAACCCATGAGTTCCGGTGGAAACACGTGGCTGAACCCGCGCTGGATGAGCTGACGTTCATGGGGGTCGATGCAGTCGCTCACCCAGAACCGGTGGCACCAGTCGAGGATCTTGAAATCAATTCGGCCACCTCCCGAGGAACACGACTCGATCTCAACCCCTGGGTGCTGGGCCCGAATCCGTGCGAATAGTTCGTAGACCCCGAGCGTCTGGCGGTGGACTCCGGCACGCGTTCCCTCGTGCGAGGCCTGCACAAGCTCCCGGTTGTGGTCCCATTTCACATAGGAGATCGGGTAGGCGGACAACACTGCGCTGATCTGCTCGAACAGGTAGTCACGAACCTCGCCGCGACCGAGGTCGAGGACCAGTTGCTGGCGTCCCATCACCGGCTGATACCGAGGGTCGACCAGGACCCAGTCTGGATGATCCCGATAGAGATCGGAGTCGGGGTTGACCATTTCCGGTTCGAACCACAGGCCCAACTCCATACCGAGCGAGACCACCTTGTCAGCAATGGGCTGCAGGCCTTCGGGCCACACCTCTGGGTCAACCCACCAGTCCCCCAGGCCTGCATGATCGTTACGGCGAAGGTGGAACCAACCGTCGTCGACTACGAACCTCTCTATCCCGATGGATGCAGCTGCATCGGCCAAGGCGCTCAGGCGCTCGATGTTGTGGTCGAAATAGACCGCCTCCCAGATGTTGAGTGTGACCGGCCGCGCAACGGAGGGGTGGTTCGGCCGACGGCGAAGTTCGCGGTGGAAGGTACTGCTGACCCCGTTGGTTCCGAAGCCCGAATAAGCCCAACACACCCACGGTGAAACGTAGGACTCATTAGCTGCCAGGACCACCTCGCCGGGCAAAAGCAACTCACCAGCTTGCAGTGAACGGCGACCATCGGTCGATGCATCTGCTGCCACGAACGAGTTGCCACTCCACTCGACATGCACCGCACGAACGGTGCCGAAGTCGTTGGAAAAGCCTGTTGTCCCGGCGAAGGCAACCGGCACCCGGCCATGGGAAGTTCTGCCTGTCCGGTTCTCCACCACAACCGATCCGGTGGCCAGAGGCTGACGGACCTCGATGAACTCCTTGCCCCATCGCCCGCTGAACGTCAACGCCTCGCGTGCGTCGGCCGGGAGCGGCAGAGTTTGGCGGACGGCCGACAGCGTGTAGTCGGAGGTGCCGGTGTTCCTGACCGTCACCCGGGTCCGGAGCGCGTCGGACGCTCGGTTGACCTCGAACTCCGCATCGACCACGAGCCCGGCGTTGGCGTCGACACTACGGACCGTTGCCCAGGACCTGTCGGCGTCGTCACCGGTGCTCACCTGTTCGAGCACGAACCGCGGCGCCCAACCTGACCCGTCGGAACGGAACCCTTCGATGCCGGGGCGATCCATATATCCCGAGCCGTGCTCGGGCAGCAGCGACAACGGAGCGACCGAGTCCAGCCCCCCGTGGACGATGGGTGGCGCCAACGCAGAACGCAGGGCGTCGTCCGATGACGGGTCTGCCAGAGGCGCTCCCCAATGGAGAACGGTCGGCACGCCGGTTGATGGATCAATGAGCACCGACAACTGATCGGAGGTCAGGTGGAGCAGGGACACAGTCATCGTTGTGACCTCCTTGACAAAGCCAATCACACGTGAAAAGAGCCCGGACACAAAGCTGGGGAGCAGCTCTGTGTCCGGGCCGCCGAGGGTTCGCAGGCGACGCTGAGACGCCCGAAAACCTCTCGAGACTTACTTGAACAGGGCGTTGACCTTGTCGTTGGCCGCCTTCAGGGTGGGGGCAGCCTTGCCCTTGCCAAGGCGGATGGTGTCCTGCGTCGAGTTCATGATGTCGCCGATCGCCGAGGCGTTGTCGGTGATTGGGAACAGGAACGTTGCACCTGGCTCCTGAGCGATTGTGGTGAATGCGCTCACATCGAGACCGCGGCCTTTGTAGGTGGCGAGCGCGTTGTCCACGCCGGTCTTGATGGCTGGGAACACGACGCCGGCCTTGCCGACTTCGTTTTCACAAGCGGGCGACGCCAGGTATTTCTGCAATTGCCATGCGGCGTCCTGGTTCTTCGATCCGCTCCAGATGGAGTCGGCCAGACCGTTGAACATTGACTTGCGACCCTGTGGCCCCTTTGGCAGAAGGGCGAAGCCCGTCTTGAAATCGAGTTTCGAGAACGTGCCGATGTTCCACGAACCCTCGGTGATCATGGCGACTTTCTTGGCCTTGAACAACGTGTCGTGTCCTGTTGCTTTGATGTCCTTGAACGCAGGCGACAGGCCCTTGGTGTTTGATAGGTCAGCAACCCACTGGAGGGTCTCGGCGAGCTTCGGGTCTGCATAGTTGTAGCTGGTTGCCCATGGGCCGGAGTTGAACTTGAAACCATTGGACACTGCGTAGTGGCTCCACTCGGTCTGGCCGTATGCGCCGCCGGAAGGAATCGCGATCGAGTGCTGCTTGACCTTCTTCTTGTTGAAGCCGGCCTGGCTCGCGTTCTTGCCCTTGTCGTCCACGGTGAGTTTCTTCAGCATCTTTTCGTAGGTGCCGCCCGTCTTTGGATCCCAGGTGAGGTTGTTGATCTCGGCCTCGGTGATTCCCGCCTTAGCAATCATGTCCTTGTTGTAGACGATGGCGATGGTGTCCCAGTCCTTCGGGAGGCCGTACTGCTTGCCGTTCTTGCCCCACAGGTCGAACAGACCGCTGAGGTACTGCTTGGTATCAACTTTGTCCTTCGCAATCAGCGGCGCTATGTCGACGATCTGATTGTTGTTGGCGAACTCCGGGTACTTCGCCAAGTGGTTGGTGAAAAGGTCTGGTGCAGTGCCCGACGTGAAGCCGGTCGTGATGCCGGTCCAGTAGTCGTCCCATCCCTTCTGAATGACGTCGACCTTGATGGTTGGGTTCGCCTTGGTGAACGCTTCAGCGCACGCTTGATAAGCGGGCAGTTGATTGGAATCCCACAGCCAGTAGCTGAGTTTGACGTCGTCGGCAGCGTTGGCGGGAACGAGAGTTGTGCCCGTGACCACAGCGGCTGTGATGGCACCGAATACGAGGAATTTCCTCTTCATGTTGGTATTGCTCCTTTGTTGGGCCCGTGTGGCGGGAGGTTGTGGCGGAGAGCGACCGGAATCATTTGATTCCGGAGAAGGCAAGGGACTCGACGACGCGTTTGCCGAGGAAAACCACTAGCAAAATGACCGGCAGCACAGAGAGGCTGGTGGCGGCCATGAGGCCGGTCCAGTCCAGACCCCCTTGGGGCTGCTGCGACTTGAACGCATTGAGCGCAACCGTGAGGGGATACTTCGATGCATTGCTTGCCGTGTTGCCCATGAGGTACGGCCAGAGGAACTCGTTCCACAGGTTGATCGTGGACAAGATCGAAAGTGTGGCGAGTGGGCCCTTCGAAGCCGGCAGCACGATCTTGCGGAAGGTCATGAAATGCGACGCCCCGTCGAGGCGGGCGGACTCTTCCAGTTCCTTCGGAAACGCCAAGAAGAACTGGCGCATGAAGAAGACAGCGAAGGGTGTCATGAGGAAGAACGGGGCGATCTGACCTTGGTAGGTGTTCAGCCACCCCATCTCTTTGACGAGGATGTAGTTAGGGATGAAGAGCACCACGCCAGGAATCATCAGCGCGCCAAGTAATAGCCCGAACAGGAAGTTGCGGCCCGGAAAACGCAACCGCGCAAACGCGTAGGCAGCGAGCGAACTGAAGAACACCTGTCCCACGAGTGAGACCCCGGTGAAGATGACCGAATTCTTGAGGGCCGTAAAGAAGTTGAACTCGGCACCAGACCCACCGACTGCGATGCTGTCGGCTTTGGAGACCATCCCGAGCGCACGCTTGAAGTTGAACAGCGTGGTGTCTGGCGGCACGATCTTCTCGACGTCGGAGAAGTACGAGATCGGGTTCATGATTGCGGTCTTGACGACCACCAGCAGCGGCACGATCGACAGGAACAGCAGCACCAGCATCACTCCCCACGTGAGGCCGCGCCCTGCCGAAGTGCGGATGCTGCGCCCGTTACGGGGTCTCTGGGCGAGCTCCGCGCGGATCGATGTCATGCGAGGTCCGATCGGCCACCACGGAACAGTCGAAGCTGAACGATGGCGACGAGCCCCAGGAAGAAGAACAGCGCGACAGACAGTGCCGAGGCGTACCCCATCTGGAACTGACCGAACGCCTTTGCGTTGATGTAGACCGCAAAGAATCGAGTGGTGTCGATCGGACCGCCCGGCGGCCGGGTGGCGACGAGCACGGTGTCAAAGATCTGAAACGAGCCGATCAGGCTGGTGATCACGACGAAGGCCGACACGGGCCGCAACAAGGGCAGCGTGATGCGGCGGAACATCGCCCACTCGCCGGCGCCATCGATGCGAGCGGCTTCGTAGATTGACCCGGGGATGGCCTGCATGCCGGCGAAGAACAGCAGCGAGGTCAGACCCATGTGACGCCAGATGTTGACGAAGGCGATCGATCGAAGTGCGCCGGTTTCAGAGCCGAAGTAGCTGAGTTCCGGAATGTGGAGCATGCGTAGGAACTGGTTCGCGAATCCGAGTTGCGGGTCGAACACCCACACGAAGACAAGTGCTGCAGTCACATTGGACAGCAGGTAGGGAAAGATCACCAGCGACCGCCAGAACGTTGCCTTCGCAACCCGGTGCAGCATGAACGCAAGAAATAATCCGAGAATTGTCTGCAACGGGATGTTCCACGCGACGTACTTGAACGTGACCCGGATGGCGTTCCAGAACAAGTCGTCGTGCCACATTTCGCGGTAGTTGCTGAAGCCGATCCAGTTGGCCGGGGACAGCAGATCCCAGTCAGTGAAGCTGATCCAGATCGCCCGCAAGGCTGGAAGCAGGTAAAACAACCCGAACCCGAGCATGCACGGCGCGATGAACGCATACGCGGTCAGCGCTTCGGAATCGAACCGGCGTCTTCGTGGACGCGAAGCGGGCCACGTTTCCGACAGTTCTTTCAGCGGAGCGGTGCTGCTACCGATCGACACGTTCGACTTCCTCCCCTGTACGACTGTGACGGACGGCACCACTATACGAGCCTGACCTCCCTACGTCAACGTTGACGTAAATCGGGGTAAGAGCGCTTCAACGCAGACGATTCACGGACGAACCGCGTCCGACCACTTCGGTCGCAAGGACCATCGGCTCGAGGCTGGCACCGCCCACCGAGAGGGCCTCGAGCAGGTCAAGAGCCCGTTCGCCGATCAGGCGGCGGTTGAGGCGCACACTGCTGAGGGGAGGAACGAGTGCCTCGCAGATGGCGATGTCGTCGAAGCCGATGACCGCGACATCCTGCGGAATTCTCCGGCCGGCAGCATGCAATGCCTGCATCGCCCCGATCGCGACCAAGTCGTTGTAGGCAAACAGTCCGTCGAACTCCTCGCCTTGCAACAGCGATTGAACCGCCAGTCGGCCACCCTCGATGGTCGGCTCGCCGCGCCTGACCAACGAAGGAACGTATTCGAGGCCGGCGATCTGCAAGGCACGCCGGTACCCGGATTCACGGCGGGGTTGCAATGGCGACTGGTCGGACTGGACATTGCCGACCATCGCGACCCGGGTGCAACCCTGATCGATCAGGTGCAGGACGGCCGCTTCGGCCCCGCCGAGAATGTCAGACGCGAGGGAGGCAATACCTGGAGCCTGCACGATTTGATCGACGACCACGATTCGCAGTCCCGCCGAGGCGTGCGCCATGACCGCACCGACATCGGCCCGGGCCGTGTACACAATCACTCCGTCGACAGCGAATGACGCCAATTGGTCCAGCACCGCTGCGGTCATCGCAGGATCGCCCTTGTGTTGGGCGATGAACATCGTGAGACCGCGATCCTGGGCCGCCTGCTGCACGCCGTCGGCCAACTCGGCGAAGTACGGATCGGTCATATCGACCAGAACCAGACCGATGGTGCCGGTGCGGCGCGTGACCAACGCACGTGCGAGCAGGTTCGGGCGATAGCCGACCTTCTCGATCGCGTCGAGCACCTTACGACGCGTGGACTCGTTGAAACCGCCTTCGTCGTTCACGACGCGTGACACCGTGCGGGGCGAAACACCTGCAAGCTTGGCCACGTCATGCAGGGTCGAGGCTGCTGGCATCCGCCCATCTTGCCTCACCGGGAGTCAGAGAAACTCTTGGCGCCGAATTACTTCAACGTTGACGTAACGGGTCTCGACAGGCGACGATGTCGGCTATGCCGAAGATCGTCCTGTTTGGGGCCGGAAGCACCGTTTTTGCCAAGAACCTCCTTGGCGACATTCTGGGCTATCCGGCGCTTTCCTCTTCCGACCTCGTTCTCATGGACATCGACGCCGAACGGTTGCGCACGTCGAAGTTGGTCGCTGAACAAGTAGCCACCACGCTCGGGGCCACCCCGACCATCACCGCAACCACCGACCGCACCGAAGCCGTCAAGGGCGCGGACTTCGTGATCACCATGATCCAGGTGGGTGGTTACCGCCCATCGACCGTCGTCGACTTCGAGATCCCGGCGAAGTACGGATTGCAGCAGACGATCGCAGACACACTCGGTATCGGCGGGATCATGCGGGCGCTGCGCACCATCCCCGTCTTGCTCGACCTGGCCGCCGACATGGAACGTGGTTGCCCCGACGCACTGCATATCAACTACTCCAACCCGATGGCGATGAACTGCTGGGCTCTCAACCGTGGCTCGGACATCAAAACCGTCGGCCTCTGCCATAGCGTGCCGCTCACCGCGAGAGACCTGTGCGAAGACATCGGCGTGCCGCTCGACGAAGTTCGCTACCAGGTGGCCGGCATCAACCACATGGCGTTCTTCTTGAAACTTGAACACCTCGGGGCAGACCTTTATCCAAAACTGCGCGACTACCACGCGTCGGGCGCGTCGCCTGGGCGCGCGCATTCCGGTGGAGTCACGTTGCCCGATGCCGTCCGCTACGAAGTGATGCGTCGAACCGGGCACTTCGTGACCGAGTCAAGCGAACACTTCAGTGAGTACGTGCCGTGGTTCATCAAACGTGACCGGCCAGATCTCATCGACCGCTTCGGAATCCCGATCAACGAGTACCCGCGGCGTTGCGAGGAGCAGATCGCCGGCTGGGAACGGTTGCGCGCAGATCTCGAAAACGGTTCTGCCCCGCCCGAAGTTCATCGCAGTGTGGAGTACGGGTCGTCGATCATCAACGCGATGCAGACCGGCGAACCCACCGTCATCTACGGCAACGTTGCGAACGATTCCATCATCGACAACCTGCCGCACGGTTGCACCGTCGAGGTGCCGTGCCTCGTCGATGGGAACGGCATCCAGCCGACGCGAGTCGGCGCGATTCCTCCGCACCTTGCGGCGTTGATGCAGACCAACGTGAACGTTCAATCGTTGGCGGTCGAGGCAGTGCTCACCGGCAATCGCGAGCACGTCTACCATGCCGCGATGTTGGACCCTCATACCGCTGCCGAACTCGACCTGGACCAGATCTGGGCCATGGTCGACGAGATGCTCGACGCACACGGCGACCTCATTCCACCAGCGTTGCGGCGCTAAGCGGCGCGGCGTGCCCGACCCTCAGCTGTGAGGAATTGAGTCGATAATCCGGAAACCGGACCCGCGTAGCGCTCCGGTGACGTCGTTCTGCGGGAGCTTCAGCAGCGCAAGGTCAGCCTGATTGGCGTACTCGCGTGCAACGGTGAGCGCGTGGTCGATACCGGGTGTGGAGCGCACGAGCTTGCGGACTCGGTCGACGTCGGACCGTCCAATGGGACCGCCGAGGTTGGCGCGAAGTTCTTCGCCGTACCGGGCATCGGTGAGCCCGTGGATGACGGGCAAGGTGTAGATGCCTTCGACCAGATCGTTGCCAGCGGGCTTGCCCAACTGCTCGTCGGTGGCGACGAGGTCCAGCACATCGTCGACGATCTGGAAGACCATCCCAATGCGTTGTCCATATTCCGTGAGCGCATCGACATGCGCACGGTCTGCACCGCCGGTATCGAGCACGACGAGCGCGCCGATGCGGGTGGCGGTGGCCATGAGCGACGCAGTCTTTCCGTTGATCGAGCGGAAATACCGGTCGGTGTGGCGGTCGATGTTCCAGACGTCTTGCAGCTCGAGGACCTGGCCCTCGCACAACTGGCCGATGGTGCGGGCAAGCAGACCTGCAATTTCGGTGCCAAGGTCGGCTGCAATTTCGGATGCTTTGGCCAGCAGGAAGTCTCCGGCCAGGATGGCCACCACGTTGCCGAAGCGAATATTCGCACTGGGAGTTCCCCGACGGGTGGCCGCCTCGTCCATGACGTCGTCGTGGTAGAGCGAACCGAGATGAACAAGTTCGGCTGCGCAACCGCCCATCACCACGTCGTCTGACGCCGACCCGACGAGAGCCGAAG
The DNA here is from genome assembly GCA_031385545.1 of Acidimicrobiia bacterium. Classification (GTDB taxonomy): domain Bacteria; phylum Actinomycetota; class Acidimicrobiia; order Acidimicrobiales; family JANYDT01; genus JANNBN01. Next base: position 31,003 of record JANNBN010000048.1, read on the forward strand.
CCGCAGCGATGGACAACGCCGGGCGGAATCGCTTGCCGCCGGCCGAAAGGAGGTGCGCAGCCACCGAACTCATATATTCGTCGCCGGTCTTCACCGAAGCGGCCAACGCGTGTTCGACACGCTGTAGGTCGTCGGCCAGCCCGGGAAGGCTGAACGGTTGTTTTCCCACGCCTCTGACCCTAGGTCACCAGAAATCCACGCCGGTAACCGAGGCGCCAGAAGTCACCTCGAACACCGGCTGAACAAGGATCGTGACACCCGGCGCGCACAACGATCTGGATTGGGCGAGCATGGTGTGCCATGTCTCAGCCCGACCAGCCCAATCTTCCCGACAACGCCGAAGCCGAGTCGAACGTTGTCGACCCGTACGAGGGATTCGACGCCGAAGCAGAACGGGTCGCCCGGCTGTTCGCCGACCCACTGTTCGCGCAGCGCGAACGCGAGCGCCAAGACGCCGAAGAGATCTCTCCTGTGAAGCGACGGACCGCCGGCGGCAGTATCGGCAATGCGCTTGCCCTGGGGTTCGCCAACGTGTTCGATCCAGACCGTCAACGCGATGACATCGTGGCGATGCAGGAACGCGGTGACGACGACGATGTGCCGGACACGGTGATCGACCCCGACGACCCCACTTCGACAAAGGTGGTCTACCGACCCGGGCAGCTACCCCACACACCAGCCTGAACGGACGCCCGGTCGGCTGACAACAAACACCAGCATCGCTGCGAATCGGACCGCGGTTCGGATCACATGGTCCAGAAACCCCCATTTGTGCCGAATCCCCCGATCACACCTCCCTAATCGGCGGTCTCCAAGCTGCTTTTACTCGACGGCTCACCACCGTGTCGCCGAGGGAGGTCACCCAGAATGAACGCAGCTACCGCAACGCAGATCCATCAGCCCACGCACGCCCCCGACGTCAGCACGGGCAACGCAACCGTTCTTCCACTTCGACGCGACGCCTATGGCCGCCTGGTCAGTCTCCCCCGCCGGGAGCGTGCACGCCGAGGAGAAGGTGATCGGCTCCGCGAAGAGATCCTTGAGGCCGCTGAATACCTCCTCGCCCGCTACGGGCACGACGACGCTGTCAGCATCCGAGCCGTCGCCAATCGGGTGGGCTGCACCCCACCAGCGATCTACATCCACTTCACCGACAAGACCCAACTCCTGTTCGAAGTGTGTGCACGTCGCTTCGCTGCACTGACATCGCGCATTCAACGTGAAGTGGCCAACCAGACCGACCCGCTCGATCAGCTCATCGCCGGGTCAAAGGCGTACATCACGTTCGGGCTGGAGAACCCCGAGCACTACCGGATTCTGTTCATGCAAAAGGCCATCCTCACGCCTGAGCAATGGAAGGACCTTCGCCTGTCCGGCACATCGGGTTTCGACGGGTTACAGCGCCGGGTGCAGTCGGCCATCGATGCCGGCCGAATCGCCGGCGATGCTCGCCAGATCGCGATGGCCGTATGGCAGCTGAGCCACGGCATCGTGTCGTTGATGGTCACCAAGCCGCAATGGGGTTGGGACGAGGTCGACACCATGACGGACCATTTGCTGGTGAACTACCTCAAGGGCCTGCAGGCCTGAGCTCACCGGTGGTGACCGGGGCGACCCGAATCACCCGATCAGCACGATGACGCGTGGATTCGATGAGCCGACCGTTCGGCTCATCGACCCGCGCCACCCACGCTTCGCCAGCGTCGACCGACCCATAGGTCGTGGCGGCTCGTTCAACAAGTCTTGCTCGTCGCACGACGGGATCCGATTCGACGAACCAACACGAGTCCAGCATCGGGCGGACTGCTTCCCATCCGCCTTGCTCCAGCAGCAAGTAGTTCCCCTCCACGATCACGCCCCTGACATCGGGGCCGATCATCGCTTCGGCCGCGATCGATTCCTCGATCTCACGATGGAACACCGGTAGATACACCGCGCTCGTGCTCTCTGAACGGACCCGTCCAAGCACGGCCACGAAACCGGCGACGTCGAACGTATCGAAGCCACCTTTCCGTTCGCGCTTCCCGTGCTCGATGAGCACCCGGTTCGACAGGTGGAACCCATCCATCCCCAGCACGGCCCACACGTCGCCGTCGCGTGCCCGCAACGCGGTTGCGAGGGGCTGCGCCACGGTGGATTTCCCAGAGCCGGGCGGGCCGACGATGCCGATCAGCGCGCGCTGCTCGCCGAGCGGCGGCACCAGAACAGCGAGTGCGTCAGGGGTGAACTCCTGAGGTGTAACCGCGTCGCGGTTCACCGAACGGTCTCGAGGCTGAGAACGAAGTCGAACTGATCCTGTGTTACCGGCATCACGCTGAGGCGGTTGGCTCTGCGGAGCAGAGCGAAATCGTTACCGCCAAGGCGATCTGTATGCTCACGTATCTCCTGCAGCGGAATGTACCGACCGAAGGTGCGCTCGTGTTTCACCCACCTACCCAACCAGCGCGGTCTGTCCTGAGTTGACTTCGGGTCGAAATAGTGGTTGGCAGGGTCGAACTGAGCGGGGTCGATCTCTGGTTCGCTGTCAATCACCCCGATGCCAGCAACTCCTGGGGGCTTGCACGACGAGTGGTAGTAGAGGAAACGGTCTCCGATCTGCATGTCGTCCCGGATCATGCGGCGGGCCTGGAAGCTGCGGACCCCGTCCCAGAACGCACGTTTTCCCGGTGCGGCTTCGAGCATCTGAATGGACAGTTCTTCGGGCTCGTTCTTCATCAGCCACAGGCCAGTTCTGGGTGCGCCGTTCATGCTGCTCAGCCCAGCAGATGAGCGTGTGTGCGGGCCACTTCGACTGCGGCGGCGTGGGCTGCCTCGGCAGTGCGACCGATGTCGTCCTCGGTGTGCGCGAGCGAAGGGAACATGGCCTCGTAGGCGCCTGGCGCCAGAGCGACACCCCTCGTGAGCAAGGCGTGGAAGAACGGTGCATACAAGCCGCACGAGGCGATCGGTTTGGCCGATTCGTAGTCGTAGACGGTCTCACCGGGACCGACGAACAGGCCAACCAGCGACCGCACATTTGGCGTCTGCACCGGGAGCGCGCTGCCGATTGCATCGTTGAGGGCTGAGGCCAGCGCTGCCCCCCGGTTGGCTAGTTCGTCGTAGGCAGCGTCGGTCATCAGTTCCAGCACTGCCAGCCCTGCAGCGCAGGCCAACGGGTTGCCGCTCATGGTGCCGCCCTGATAGACGGGTCCAAGTGGGGCGAGTTGCTCCATGATGGCCCGTGGACCACCGAACGCACCGACCGGCAGCCCACCGCCGATCACCTTTCCGAAGGCCCATAGGTCGGGTTGCACCCCGCTCCAGGCGGCGGCACCTGGATTGCCGATACGAAACCCGGTGATGACCTCGTCGAACAGCAGCAACGCTCCGTGTGCGGTGGCGGCGTCTCGCAGTCCCTGTAGGAACCCAGGCGCTGCGGCGACCAGGCCCATGTTGGCCGCAACGGGCTCCACTGCAATGAGCGCGACCTGTGCCCACTCATCCTCGGTGAGCTGCGGGATGGTGTTGTACGGAACGACGATGGTGTCCTGCACGGAACCTTGGGTGACGCCCGCGGTTCCCGGCAACGACTGCTGGGCCACCCCGCTACCCGCCTCGGCAAGCAGTGAATCGCTTGCCCCGTGGTAGCAGCCGGCGAACTTGACGACCTTGTCTCGTCCCGTTACGCCGCGGGCGAGGCGGAGCGCGCTCATCGTCGCTTCGGTCCCGCTTGACGTCATGCGAACCATGTCGATACCGGCCACACGGTCCGCGATCGTTTCGGCCAGCAGCACTTCACGATAGGTGGGCGCACCGAACGCCGAACCTTGCGCGGCGGCCTGGCGGATGGTCTCGACCACACGGGGGTGAGCGTGGCCCAGGATGGACGCGCCATAGCTCTGCACGTAGTCGATGTAGCGGGTGCCCTCGACATCCCATACGTAGGCGCCCTCGCCACCGGCCACGAAGTACGGGACACCGCCGACGCTGCGAAAGGCCCGCACCGGCGAATTCACGCCGCCGACCAGCACACGCTGCGCACGCTCGAAGAGCGACGCGTTGGTCTCGCCGCACATCGCTCCAGTGGCGATTGGGCATCCTCCGACTGGCTGCGAGCATCCGCCCGCACGTGTGCACACCGGAGCGCTCATCGTGAACCACCCAACATGACAGCAACCTCTTTGGCCAGGTACGTCAGAATGATGTCGGCGCCCGCACGCTTGACAGCGGTGAGCTGTTCAAGCGCCACCGCGTCGCCGTCGATCCACCCGTTGGCTGCTGCTGCTTTGAGCATGGCGTACTCGCCCGACACATGGTATGCGGCTATAGGTTTGTCCGTAAGTGCACGTACTTTTGCGATGACGTCGAGGTAGGTGACCGCGGGTTTCACCATCACCATATCGGCGCCCTGTTCAAGGTCGAGTCTCACCTCGGTCAGCGCTTCACGGACGTTGGCCCAGTCCTGCTGGTACCCCTTGCGGTCGCCGCCGCCTGCGATGCGCACGTCGACCGCCTCGCGAAACGGCCCATAGAGGGCGCTGGCGTACTTGGCCGAGTAGGCGAGGATGGGGATGTGGCCGTGACCGCCGGCGTCGAGCGCCGCACGGATGGCCGCAACTTGACCATCCATCATGCCGCTGGGTGCGGTGACATGAGCCCCGGCATCGGCCTGCGCCATTGCGGCGCGTCCGTAAATCTCCAGCGTTGCATCGTTATCGACATCACCACCCACATCGAGCACACCGCAGTGCCCGTGGCTGGTGTACTCATCGACGCACAGGTCGGCCATCAGCACCATGTCGTCGCCCACGTCGTCTCGTAATTGGCGCAGGGCTACCTGCACGATGCCGTTGGGATCGAACGCACCGCTGCCGATCTCGTCCTTCGTTGCAGGCACACCGAACAGGATGACGCCCTTGATGCCGACGGCTCGAAGTTCGGCCACCTCTTTGCGCAGCGATTCCAACGAGTGCTGCATCACCCCGGGCAGCGACACGATGGGCTGCGGTGCGGTGATGCCCTCGCGCACGAACAGCGGGGCGACGAGGTCATCGACGCCGAGACGGGTCTCGGCAACAAGGCTGCGAAGGGCTGACGTGCGGCGCAGACGACGGGGCCGCTCCAGAGGTGTGGGAAGACTCACCCCGCCATCGTAGGTCCGCCTCGTTGAACTAGGGCCTGGCAACTCTGTCCTCGAAGCGGTGGGACGCACTGTGCTCTCCCACCCCGCAGACGCGCAACTCGCCCCGCTGATACGCGCAACTTGGCCATTTCGGGCCAGCTTTTCGGTCAAGTGTGCCAAGTTGTGAGCAGGTATCGCTCATGCGGCGGCACATGGTAGAACAAATGGTATGACAATTACCATCGACTCGGCCGGGCGGGTCGTCATTCCGAAAGCTATGCGAGACGCGCTCGGTTTGGCTGCCGGTGTTCCTCTCGTCGTGACCACTGACGGGGTCGGTGTGCGCATCGAACCCGAGGCAAAAGGTGGTCGGCTGGTCGAGGTCGACGGCGAGTTGGTAGTCGTCGCTTCGGGCGGACGCGCTGTCACCGACACTGAACTTCGCCAGGCGATGTATGCAGGCCGTCGCTGACACCAGCGCGATCGTCGCCGCTGCATTGCGTACTGGAGCAGGGCACGCCCAATGCTCGGCCGCCATTCGCTCAACGCAGGCAGCTGCGGCTGGTCACGCGTGGCTGGAGAGTTTCTCGGTGCTCACCCGGCTCCCCGGTGATGTCAGGCTGTCCCATGCCGACGCCGGCCGCGTCTTGGATGCCGTCGTGCCGACCACGCGCCTCCTCTCCACGGACGAGCAGGCAGCCTTCGCGGAGTGGCTGAGGCCCAGCGGCGTGGTCGGAGGCGCGGTCTACGACGCGTTGGTCGGGTGGGTTGCGAAGTGCGCGGGTGCGCCACTGCTGACCAGAGATGTTCGGGCCCTCCCTACCTATCGAAGTCTCGGCGTCGAGATCCTGCTCATCGAGCCAACGTTGGACTGATCGTCGACGAAAGTTGGCTCAGCGGGTCGGAACCGACCAGCGCTCGGTTCACCGAGTCCGCGAGCAGCTGCACACCGCGCCGAATCACAGCAGACCTGCTGTCTCCAACGCCGTTTTCTACAAGCGAGTCGATCAAGGTCAACTCTTCCGAGGTGAACCGCGTCGGAATCGGAGTCGACTTACGTAGCAGTATACAAATCGTAGAACAACTCATCGCAGGGGGGTGTGCCGGGACGAGCGCCAACTCGTTCGGGTCGACGCCGATTCAGTCGATGCAGAAGAGTCCGGCTCGTACCGAGGTGGTGACGCCGTCCAGCACACTGCCACTGACACCGCCCAAGCCGTCGGAACCGACCGCCCACAACGACCCTTCGATCTCGGATTCGAACGAGGTGACACCGGGAATCTCGGCGCGCAGGTCAGACACGGAACGACCGAGCACTGTCGAGCCCTCCACCGTGATCCGGTCAGCACCGGGGAACTCCCGAAACACCATGAAGGCCGAGAAGTGATCGGCGGCGCGTTGGATGGTCTCGGTGGGACCGGTGGTGAGCACGACTACGGCCAGGTCGTTCCACGAAAGTGTGCGCTGCCGGGTGCCCAAGCCGTCGCACGGAGACTGGTTCGGTGCCCATCCACTATCGGAGGTGGGCGGGCCGAATTGCTGTGCGAAGTAGCCGATGGCGTCTTGCGCGTCGTCGCCGAACCGGGCTTCGCCCAACCCGTCGCTGCTGGCGTCGAGCGACCCCGTTGCGGCTGGGTCACCCGGCGGCGCGATTTCACCCGGTCGGCTGGTGGTGCCAGACCCTTCGGTCGTTGTGGCGGGAACAACTGCGGCCGGATCAGCCGTTGTGTCGGTGGGAGTATCGGTTTGCTTTGAATCAGGAACGGCCACCGGCGAAACGGGCACGACAGCGGTGGGCGATACCGAGTCGACGAGCACAACAGGTTGTTCGGAAGAAGCACAACCGCCGAGGAACATCGATGCGCTGAGGATCGCTCCGATAGCGCGGCTTCGCAACCCCGAACCCGCCTTCTCTGGATCGTTGGCCACGGATCAGGACTGAGTCGCCATGCCAATGGGGCATGACACGCCCGTGCCACCGAGGCCGCAATACCCGTTCGGGTTCTTCGAGAGGTACTGCTGGTGGTTCGCCTCGGCGGGGAAGAACACTGCGAGGCTGGGACTGGGCTCAACATCGGGTGCCGTGACGTAACCGTCGCCGAGTGCAGCTGCATCGACGATCTCGGTGGTGATGCTGCCGTATCCGCCCGCGGCGAGAACCGGAGCGAACATGTTCAACGATGCCTCGGCAGCTGTCCGCTGCTGGCTGTTGAACACGTAGATGCCGCTGCGGTACTGCGTGCCCATATCGTTACCCTGGCGCATGCCTTGGGTCGGGTTGTGGTTCTCCCAGAAGACTTTGAGGAGTTGCTCGTAGGTGACTTTGGAGGGGTCGAAAGCGACAAGAACCACCTCGTTGTGCCCGGTCGTTCCGCTGCACGTTTCTTCGTAGGTGGGGTTAGTGGTCCAGCCGCCTGCATAGCCCACCACGGTGCTGGCCACGCCGGGCGTGCGCCAGAAAATCCGTTCGGCACCCCAGAAACAGCCAAGCCCGAACATCGCCAACTCGATGCCCGGTGCGAACGGTGGCTGCAACTCCGCACCGTTGACGTGATGGCCCGCTGGGAGCGCCGTCTGGGCGGACCGACCCTTGGGAGCCTGATCCTTTGAGGGGATCTCGGTCATTTTTCTGAACCCGAACAGTGACATGGCACAACGCTACGCCCGTTGGCCGCCAACGCGAGCCAGCGTGTCAGCTGGCTCAACCGAGTGCCAGTGCTCCAACTTCACGGCTCCAGCACCCAACGTATGAAATCTCAGGACAGATCAGCGCGGATTTCGCAACGTTGGTTGCTCACAGCGGAAACGTTGGTTGCAGAACGACCAACGTTGGAGAAACGCATGGCTGGGCGGAGCCTGCTGCATATTCGCCGTGAGCGTCAGCTAGTTCTTATGCAGGACGGAGTTGAGGCCGGTCCACTCGGCTTTGTTCGGGACCGCTTCGATGGCACCCGTCTGGCTGTTGCGGCGGAACAACAGGTTGGAAGCTCCGCTCAACTCACGCGCACGCACGACCGAACCGTCGGGCAACAACACCTTGGTCCCGGCAGTCACGTAGCACCCAGCTTCGACGATGCAGTCGTCGCCCAGGCTGATGCCGATGCCGGCGTTGGCTCCCAGCAGGCAACGCTCCCCGATGGACACCACCTGCTTGCCACCACCCGACAGCGTGCCCATGATCGATGCGCCACCACCGATGTCAGACCCATTGCCCACCACCACACCGGCCGAGATTCGACCCTCCACCATCGAGGTGCCGAGCGTGCCAGCGTTGAAGTTGCAGAACCCTTCGTGCATCACGGTTGTGCCCTCGGCCAGATGTGCACCCAACCGCACACGGTCGGCGTCGGCGATACGGACGCCGCTGGGAATGACGTAGTCGGTCATGCGCGGGAACTTGTCGAGAGCATGGACGCGCACCTCGTGCCCCGCCGCCCGCAGCTGCATACGAACCAGGTCGAACCCGTCAGGATCGAAGGGGCCGAGGTTGGTCCACACCACGTTGTTCAGCAAGGCGAACGCGCCGTCAAGTGACAACCCGTGCGGCTTCACCAGCCGATGCGACAGCAGGTGCAGACGCAGGTAGACGTCGGCCGTATCCACCGGTGCGTCGTCGAGCGAACCGATGAACGCAACCACCGACACGCGGGCCCCGTTGACGCCTGCAGGCAACGCTGCAATGGCACGTGCGGTGCGCACGGCATCAATGTTGGGATGGGACTTTCCGTCACCGTCGAACGCAGCGAAATCATTGAGGATGGCGCCGAGTTGTTCATCGGTCAGCCGGTAGGAGGCCGTGCCAGCCGCGTGCCCCGCCGCGCCAGCAAAGACGGCGGCCGAGCCGTAGTTCTGCTCGCGGTTCACCACCGAGAACGCCGTGTCAAGCACCTTGCCAGAAGGTGCCACCGTTGCTACACCAAGTGCAAACGCCGCGGGCCGCCTGTACCCAGCACCACCCTCGATCGAGGCGACGCGGGCGTTGAAGTCTTCGACGGTGTTCACCTCTTCAAACTACCCGCCGCACACCTCGGCTCCTTTTTGAATATCCCGCGACCAGATCTGGGCCGGCCGATGCCTGGGCGCTTCAGCAACCGACCGTAGGCGGTTCAGTTCGCAAGCACCCGTGGCTGGGCGGCAGTGGGCATACGCTGCGGTGATGCCAGCCGATGCCCAGTTGCACGAAACCGTCGAATTGCTGCAGGCGGCGATTCGCAATCAATGCGTCAACACCGGAGCAGCCGAATCGGGAGCCGAGGCACGGACGAGCGACCTCATTCAGACCTACCTCGAAGGTAGCGGGCTGGATTTCCAACGCGTGGAACCGGCATCCGGCCGACGGTCACTGATCACCGAGATCCAGGGTACCGATCCAACCGCACCGACACTGTGTCTGCTCGGCCACACCGACGTGGTCCCCGTGAACGCTGCGGGGTGGCGACGTGACCCGTTCGGCGGCGAACTCGTCGACGGCGAGGTGTGGGGCCGGGGCGCGCTCGACATGCTCAACCTCACCTGCTCCATGGCAGTGGCGATGAAGGCATTGGCCCGCAGCAACAAACGCCCGCGCGGGACCATCCGCTACATCGCCGTTGCCGACGAAGAAGCCGGCGGCCACTACGGTGCGCGTCATCTGGTGCAGCACGAAGCGGAACTCAGCCGGTGTGACTACCTCATTACCGAATCCGGCGGCTTGTCGCTGCAGTCACCCCGTGGACATCGGGTCACCATCACCGTCGGCGAGAAGGGAACATCGTGGCGGCGGCTGATCGTGAAAGGGACCCCTGCGCATGGATCGATGCCATACGGGGCCGACAACGCTCTGGTCGTGGCTGCCGAGGTGGTGCGTCGCCTTGCGGACTATCGGCCCGCAGCGGTGATCAACGAGGTGTGGAAGCAATACGCATCTGCTCTCGATGTGGACGACGACGTGGTTGCCATGCTTCACGACCCGAACTTGGTCGACGCCGGTTTGCGCCGACTCTCGGACCACGGCACAGCCAAGTTCGCACATGCATGCACACATACGACCTTCTCACCGAACGTGATTCACGGCGGACAGAAGACGAACGTGATCCCCGACGAAGTTGCCATCGAGGTCGACATCCGCACGCTGCCCGGACACGATCGCGCCGCTGTCGACGCCATGCTCCTCGACGCACTGGGCCCGGACCTCTCGGCTCGGGTGACCACGGAGATGATCAACGAGGGGGACGCAACCATCTCACCCATCAACACGCCGCTCTACGCTGCGCTCGAATCCGTTGCACGCCAGTTCCACCCGGAGGCGACCCTCGTCCCGCGCATCACTGCCGGGGGCACCGATGCAACGTTCTTCCGTCAGGCCGGCACTGTTGCTTACGGCTTCGGCCTGTTCAGCCCATCACTCAGCGCCGGCGAATTCGCATCCAGGTTCCACGGCAACAACGAACGCATCGACGTCGAATCGCTCGGTCTCACCACCCAGGCATGGTTGGCCCTCGCCGACCGTTGGTGAACGCCTGCTCGAATAGGTCCCCACTCTGGC
>JANNBN010000054.1:0-10158 GCA_031385545.1 Acidimicrobiia bacterium
GGCCAAAAAGGCTGCTGTGAAGAAGGCTGCTCCCGCGAAGAAGGCTGCACCTGCCAAGAAGGCCGCTCCGGCCAAAAAGGCTGCTGTGAAGAAGGCTGCTCCCGCGAAGAAGGCTGCACCTGCCAAGAAGGCCGCCAAGAAGTAAGCCCCTTCTCGGCTGGTTCCTTACAGCCGTCGAACTGCTGCGAATACCTCGCCGGCGCTTGCGCCGGCGGGGTTTCCTGCTTCTTGGGCGGCATTCTGCGCAGCTTCTCGGAGGCGTTCGTGAAACGCATCTCGTTCGCCGGCATCGGTGGCTTCGCCGATACGCATGGTCGTTTCGAATTGGGTCTCGTGGGCCAACAGCGCGTTGGCTTTGGCTGCGATCGACTGATCGGCCGACTCGAAATGATGAATCTCCGCCGCCTCCCACAAGAGCAGAAGCGAGGGCCGGTGCGGCGCAACGTCGATCTGCTCAGGAAAAAACTTCGGGTCGCGCGCTGCAACGATGCCCTCGCACGCAAGAAGGCCGGCATGCCTGTGGTCGGGGTGAATGCGATACGGCTTCCAGGGGTCGTGGCCAAGCACAACCTCGGGCTGGAACCGGCGTATCCACCATGCAACCTGTGCACGTTCCTTCAACCCACTCTGCAACTCGCCGTCGGCATGACCGAGGAACGCAACATGCTCGGGCGACGTACCACCCAACAGTTGCGCTGCGCGTCGCTGCTCGGCTTGACGTGTTGCGATGAGCCAATCGGTGTCGACGTGGGGGTCCCATGTTCCCTTGGAACCGTCGGTGCAGATCAGATGGAAGATCTCGCATCCCTGCGCGGCCCACTTGGCAAGCGTGGCCCCGCATCCGTATTCGACATCGTCTGGGTGTGCGCCGATGGCCAGCGCCCGAGCGGGGGTCGCAATGTCGGTGGTGATTGCAGAACGACGCGGAGGCAGATACGAGTCAGGGAGAGCCACAGCGCCACCGTACCCAACTGTCGACGCCTACGAAGTTGACCAAAGCGGTGGTGGCCCAGCACCTGGCATCGACTGCCACCGTTGCAGATCGACCGGCGTATCGATGTCGAGCGACAGCCGTTGATCGCGGCGTTCGACGACGTGCAACCCGTTTCGTTCCGCCTCCTGGCGATGCAGCTGATGCGAGCCGGGGCCGTAGTGGAACTCGAATCGACATGGCACGGGGATGGCCAACACGTTGGTGCCTGCCAAATGCCGGTCCGGAACGATGAGCACTTCGTCGGGGTCGAGGCCCTCGAGTGACAAGTACTCAGGTAGCGCGCGTGCGAAGGGCAGGTCAGCATGAATGATGACGACCAGCGTCGCACCGAGACCGACAACAGCGTCTACCCCTGCGCGTACAGCAGCGTTGAGACCCTGCGCCGGATCATCGATGGACTGAGCACCGTGTGACTTCGCGAACTCGGCGACCTCGTCATCTCCGCTGACCACCAACACCGGCCACGGCGCAGCTGCGCGAATCACCCCGCTTGCCAGCTCCGCAGCCAACTGGCGACGCGCCGCTGCATCAAGAACGGGAGCGAGCCGCTGCTTGGCAGACCTGAATGATTTGACGGGAACCACGACCCACGGCTGTTGCGTCTGCACGGGCTGAGGAGCCTATCGCCGCTGCACGAGGCGATCCTTTCTCGTTCGCTTGGTCGCTCCAGAAGCGACCAAGCGAACTCCGTCCGTTCAGAAGCACCTACGATCTCTGCCCATGCTGATCGGGAACCTTGGTTCGACGCGTCGGGCCGAGGTCGGTACCGCAGGTGTCCTCCGTCTCCCGGAAGGAACCGTGCTGCAGTGGTGGGTCAGGTCAGGCGATCGCTGGCACGTCCCAACGACCGATGTGACAGTCAGGGACTGGTTGCTTGACAACGCCCCCGTCCTTGCCAGCGCTGTGCGCGTGCCCGGTGGTGACGTCACCGGAACGGTGTACGCCACTGTGCAGGGTCCTCGCGAAATTGTGGTTGTCGAACTGGCCAACGCCACGCCTGCGCCGCTTGCTGCCGCGCTGGTGGTGCGCTCGGGCACCGGCCGCGCGCTGCGCCTGGAGGGGACCACTGTGTTCGAGGGGGATCGGCCGGTTGCGTATCTGCCGTCGGTGCCCAACGACATCATCGCTGGGCCGTTGGAGCCCCTTGTAGCGGGCTCTGACACCAACCGCGCCACGGCCGCGCCCACTGCCTTGAGTTCCGACACGACCGAGGCGGCGTTCATCGTGCCCCTGCTGCACAAGTCCAGCGTCCGGTTCGCTGCCTTGCTCGGTGTTGCTTCGGCACTCGGCACTGCATCGGTGCCGGTCCTGTCAGCGCTGGCTGACCCTGCAATGGTGGCGCGTGGTTGGGGTCTACAGGCTGGCAACGCTGCGCGCATAGACGGAGATCAGGGCCGCGCCAACACCGTACGCGCGCTTGCGACCGGCATGCTGCTCTATGCAGACGGCGGCCACGCACGTCCCTGGGCCGAGCGTGCAGCAATTGGCCGTGGTCTCCTCCGCATGGGCGCTCATGAAGAAGCGCTGTCGATGCTGGAAGGTGTCGATGACGCGCAATTCCGCAATGGCTCACTTGGGGACGATGCCAGTGTTGCGGTCACCGCTGAAGTGCTCGCCGCGGTCGTCACCGTTGCTCGTCATCATTCCAGCGCTCTGTTCGCGCACGCGATGATTCCGCTCGTAGCCGGTGCGCTGGAATTCCTGCAGCGCGCGGCCCGACGTGAGCCGGTCCTGGTCGCCGCGCACTCGGGAGTGTTCCTTGCCGCCAGTCGCATGCTTGCCCGCGTCGACGAAACCCGTGCCTCGCGCACCGCGCAACAGGTGTGGGAGACGCTCGGTAACTCCTGGCCACTTGCACACGCCGCTGAACCGTTGCTTCCAGCCATGTCGTCGGGTGCGATGCTCATCCCTGGCGACCCGCAGCGGCTTGCCAACCGGCTTGTCGAAACTATCGACGAACTAGCCGGCGAATCCGACGATGGGTCCATCGACCTGTTCCGCGGGTGGAAGGCGGTCGACCTGGCCGGTGTGTCGATCGCGGTGCATCAGGTCGACACACCGATCGGTGAAGTGTCTGCGGCGATCCGGTGGCATGGCGCCCGGCCGGCGTTGCTCTGGGACGTTCGCTGTGTGCCTGCTGACCACGTTGCGCTGCGTTGTTCGGTACTTGACCCGACATGGTCCGCAACCGTTGCTACCGGCGAAGCGCTGCTGGCCGAACCAGCGGTTCCGCGCGCCAACGGGAGCTCCTAGCTGCTGAGTGCGTCCGTGATGCGCTGGGCCATGGTGGCGAGCGCCTCGGCATCGGGGTACTTCTGCCGAGGCCAGTAGAACCCGCGCAGCCCGTCTTTGCGCGTCCGTGGAACGACGTGCACATGCAGATGCGGGACGCTCTGGCTGACGACGTTGTTCATCGACACCCACGTCCCCTCGCAACCCAGCGCCACCGGCAAAGCGGCCGACACCCGCTGCACCTGGGCGAAGAACGGTCCCAGCAGTTCCGCGGGAAGTTCGGCAAGCGTGACGACGTGAACCCGTGGGACCAGCAGCACATGGCCGGGAAACACGGGTGCGGTATCCAGGAAGCCGAGCGCATCTGGATGTTCAAGCACCGTTGCTGCGGGAGCCTGACCGGCCACGATCGTGCAGAAGAGACAGCTCATCGTCATCGCTATGGTGGCACGCATGGCAACGACCGCGAAGACCAGTCGTCTCGCGACCGAACCCGTAGCGGATCAGGCGTCCGCCGTGTCGGCCAGCCCCGTCGTTGCGAAGGCACCGTTGCATCGGCCGGCCGGCCGGCGCCGCATCACGAAGAAGGTTGTGCCAGGACGCCGGTTCGAACAAGAACTGTGGGACGCAGGTGCCGACGTCGTTGTCGGCCTTGACGAAGTCGGTCGCGGCGCGTGGGCGGGGCCACTGGTCATCGGCGCGGCAGTCATTCCACGCGACAAACGAATCCAAGGCGTGCGTGACTCGAAGCTGCTGAACGAGCCCGAACGTGAACGGATGTACGACAAGATTGCGCCGTGGTGCCGAGCGTGGTCCATCGGTTCGGTGAGCCAGCAGGAGTGCGACACCATCGGCATGTCTGCTGCGCAGAAACTGGCGGCGCGCCGAGCGCTGGACAACCTTGGCCTTCACGCCGACGCAATCCTGGTCGACGGCTCGTGGGACTTCGTTGGCACCGGCAACGTGCAACGGCTGATCAAAGGCGATGCAACGTGTCTGTCGATCGCCGCCGCAAGCGTGCTGGCCAAGGTCACCCGTGATCGAGAGATGCGCGCCGAGGCCGAGCACTACCCGTACTGGGCGTTCGCTGACAACAAGGGCTACCCATGCCCGAAGCACAAAGCCGCATTGGCCGGTTGGGGGCCGAGCATGATCCATCGGCGGTCGTGGGTCTTCATGGAAGCAGTGCCGTGGGCGATCGATCGGGTGTTCCCGCTCGACCACCCTGATCAGCCGTCGCTCTTCTGACTGACTTTGCTCCTCTTCGGCCGACCGATGTTGGTGACTCGGGCACGAGAGTTCCGTCGCCTCGCTGCCGAGGCCGCCGCATCGAGTGCTCGCCTCGCGTCCGCTTCGGCGAGCACGTCTGGCCGGTGGATACGCAGCACTTCGGTGCCGATCACTTTCAACACGGCGGCGACCGGAATGGCGAGCAAGGCACCGAGGATGCCGAACAGTTCGACGCCGGCGAGCACGCTGATCATCACCACGAGCGGCTTGATGGACACAGCGCGGGCCATGATGGTCGGCTGCAGCACTTGGTTCTCGAACTGCTGATAGATCAGATAGAAGAACAACGCTGCGATACCAGCAGGTACCGAGTCAAGGAACGCCACGGCGACCGCTGGAATGGCACCCATGGTCGCCCCGACAAGTGGGATGAGATCGGCAAAGGCGACCCAGAGCGCCAGGGCGCCGGCGAACTGAACCCCGAGGATGGTAAGGAACAGGTACGTGGCGACACCAGCGATGACGCTGATCACCAAGTTGCCCGCCACGTAACCGGTGATTGCCCGAGCGGATTCGTTGCCGATACGGATCATGCGTTCCTGCTGCGGAGGGCTGAGGAGACCGACACCACTGCTGAGCAGGCTCGGCCCCTGGAGCAGCATCAGCACGGTCAGCACGGCCACCGTGATGACGGCGAACAACGTGTTGAACGCGCTCTGCACCACGTTGACCGCGTTGCTGCCGAGGTCTTTCACGTATGTCTCGAGCCGGTCCTGGTTTTCTCGCACCCAGTCCTGCACCTTGTAGCGCTTCACCAGCCGACCAACCGGGCCTTCGCCGCGCTGCGCCTGGTCGACCTGGTCCGGTAGGTCTTCGATGAACGAGGTGGTCTGCGCGACGACGGGTCGCACGAACGAGTAACCGAGTCCGACCAGGGAGAACAACGCGATGAAGAACACGATCAGTGCAGCGAAGCCCCGGCGCATCTGGGCACGTCGCTCGAGGAAGTTCACCGGTGGAGTGAGCACCACGGCGAAGAATGCCGACACCACCATCCACGTGATGATGCGACCGATGCGCAACATCAACCACAGCGACGCGAGCGTGCCGAGCAAAAGGGCGATCACGCGCACGATGGAGCGGACCGACAGTTCGACCGTCTGAGCCTTACGGCGTTCCTGAAGCATCGTCGGAAGCGTACGCGAACGCTGGTGTCTCATCCGGACAGCCCCCGACGTCACTCAGGGATCAGCCAGGGATGGGTCCTGTGTGTGCGCAACCCAGCTGGACAGGCCACCTTGCTTCTGCTCCAAGTTGGCCTTCGGGCAACCAACCCAATCCAAAACCAGCCCGTACAGCCACGAAAGGCCAACGTTGGTTGCTGAGAACCCAACGTTGGTTCCAGGAAAGCGGTTCTCGAGGCCGGAGGGAGCCACAACGCAGGAACCGGGCCGAGCACCCGCGACCGGTCCTCCGAATTCGTGGATTACGGGGTGACGCTCGGGCGGGGTGCCAGGTTCGGCGGCACAGTCGGCGGCAGTGTCGATCTTGCAACGCCGGTCGTCGGTGATCGCGTCGTCGTCGTCGGTGCAACGGTGGTTGTCCGCGCGAGGGTGCTGGTCGATGCGAGCGTGGTGGGACCCGCGGTGGTGGAGACGGGGCCGCCCCCTGGCGTAGGGCCGGTTGGCACCGGTCGACGTTTGCGGAACACCGTGAGCCGCTTGCCCAGCAGATACGGCCGCTGCTTGTCGATCATGGCCGGATCCGGGTACATCCACGACTTGTGTTCCGGGGTGAGCTGCGACTCGTCGGCCAGGAACGCCCGGTCTCGCAGCGAATACGTCTGGCGGCGTTTGGCCCATTCGTCCCACCCGTGCGCCGTGGTGACCGCACCCACGGAGAGGCCGGAGATCAGCAGGGCACCGGCGAGCGCCCAGGCCGTGATGATTCGCTTCGAACCGGATCGGATTGGTGCGCCCGGCGGTTGACCTGCCAGATGCAGCACCGTTGCGGTAAGCATCACCGCAGCGGCCGCCCACATGGTGGTGCTCATCGTGATGTAGCGCGACGACATCGACTGTTCGACCGGCACGAACCCGAGCCTGCCGAGGGCAGTGACACCAGCAGTGGCCGGTGCCGTGAGGCCCCACATGGTGATCGGCGCCCAGCGGCGCCATTGGCCGGTGCGCCACACCCCCAGCATGCCGAGCGCGAACAGCACGATCCCGGCGATACCTGCGCGCCATGCAACCAGCTGTGCAGGTGCCAGCCTGATTGGTGCCAGCGGCGCTCCGAGGAACTTCACCGAGTACTCGACCAGGCCGCTGAACGTGACGGGCATCGTCTTGGGCGAGTACGGCAGATGACGGTTGTAGAAGAAGGTTGCGACGGCGCCGATGGCCAGCCACACCGCTGCGCGAATGAGTTTCTTGCGCCTGGTGAGCCCTGACTGCAACATGATGAACACCGCACCGACCGGCCACAGCACAACGCCCGAGGCAAAGCTGAATTGCGACGCCAGAGCCAGAAGCGCGGCGAGTGCGAACCTGCCCGGGCCGCCGTCCACCAGCACCAAGCAGCACAGCAGCGTGAACAGGGCACCAAGGGCGAGGGTCACCTGCCACCCCCACATGAAGTTCTCGGCCTGTGCCCGCGTGAGCAGAAACGCGGCGAGCAGCGGGACGCACGCCCACGTCGCCTGTTTGGCGCGCCGGCCGGCCCACCACACCACAGCCAGCACGATGAGGAGCCGCACGCCGAGCAATGCGTGGACCAGGGCGATCTCGGCTCGGACGTTCCAATGGGTGAGGCGCGCAAGGACGAGCAGCACCACGTTGGGGATGAGTACCCGATGTTCGTTGTGCGGGGCCCACAGCTCGCCCCAGCTGACGCCATCGTCGGTGGTGCGGAGGAAGTCCACGAAGTTCCACTGGTCCCAGTACGGGACGTCGACGCTGTAACGGAAGAGCGAGAACATCCGCACGGCCGCGTATGCGGCAGCGGTCCACAGCAAAATCTTGGGTAGTGCATGTGACATCCGCATCTCGCTGGGGCTGGCTGTCGAGGTGGGGATCGATGCGGTGTCGGCCAACGTGCTGGCCCCGACCAGCGGTTGCGTCGCTACGGGTACCTCCGGATCCGGCAGGTCGGAACTGGACCCGGTGTTGGTCATCGGGAAATTCAAGCAGGGATCAGTCAGGAAGTGGGCGTCGAACGCCCGAACGCCCGCACTCCTGCAGGTCGAGGACCCGGTGGAGATTGGGTTGTGGCCCCGACCTCTTCTACCGTTGTGCCATGAGCGACATCTCTCTTGAGCAGTTCACGGCCGATGCCCACGCCTTCCTTGACGCCAATTGCGCGAAGCGAGAGGCGACAACGGCACGCAAGTGGGGCGAAGGATCCGACAAGGTTGCGGTGTTCGAGGAGCGTTCTGCCGAGGCCGAAAAGCGCGATGTCGACGTGGCGAAGTCCTTCCGGCAGAAGATGTTCGACGCCGGTTTCGGTTGGATCACCGGCCCCGCTCAATACGGCGGCAGCGCGCTGCCCGGCGCTTATCAGCGCGCATATGACGAGGTCGCATCGAACTATGCAACGCCGAACCTCAGCGCGTTCGGCATCGGGCTCGGGATGGTCGCCCCCACGTTCCTTGCACATGGGACAGACCTTGCCAAAGAGACCTACCTGCGCCGTATGTGGCGTGGCGAAATCGTTGGGTGTCAGCTGTTTTCCGAGCCAGGTGCAGGCTCTGACCTTGCTTCGTTGCAGGCCAAGGCAGAGCGCGACGGCGACGAATGGCTCATCACCGGCCAGAAGGTGTGGACCACCGGAGCACAATTCTCCGACGTCGGCGAGATCATCTGCCGCACCGACGTGAACCTGCCGAAGCACAAGGGTCTCACGGGCTTCATCGTCGATATGCACGCGCCAGGCGTCGAAGTTCGGCCGCTGCGCCAGATGACCGGCGGTGCGTCGTTCAACGAGGTGTTCTTCAACGAGGTGCGCGTCCACGACGACTTCCGCCTCGGCGACGTGAACCAGGGCTGGACCGTTGCGCTCACGACCCTCATGAACGAGCGTGCATCCATTGGAGGTGGGTCGGGTGGTCCACGCGGCTCGGCTACGGACGTGCGGTTCCTGGCGCAGATGCTGCATGCCATGGGCAAAGGTGAAGACCAGGTGCTTCGCGATGAACTGATGAAACTGCATATTGCCGGCGAGGTTGCCCGCTTCAACGGTATGCGTGCAACGGCCAAGCTGAAAGCCGGTCAGCTTCCCGGGCCAGAAATGTCAACCGGCAAACTTGCCATCGCCACGCACATGCGCAAGGTGAGCGATTTCGTGTCCACTGTGCTTGGCCCCAAGATCACTGCCAACTCCGGCGAGTGGGGCACCTACGGATGGGCGGACTACGTACTTGGCGCGCCGGGCATGCGCATCGCCGGTGGTTCCGACGAGGTCATGCGCAACATCCTTGGCGAGCGCGTGCTGGGGTTGCCGAAAGATCCTGGTGTGGACTCGGTCACCGCGTTCAAGGACCTTAAGGTGGGTACGCAAAAGCTATGACGGGCAGTCTGGCTGACCATCGGCGAGCAACCGCAGCACGGATAGAGTGATGCCCTCATGGGCATGTTGATCACCGTCACCGAGAAGTCGAGCGCGCGTCACGGTGTGGTGCGGTTCGAGACGAACCGTGCACTCACCGGCATGGGCCACGAGTACTACTCGGCCGATTCCGAGGTCGAAGGCGACCGTCCACCGGACCTCGTCGCTCGTGCCTTGTTCTCACACGGTGGGGCCAAGTCCGTGCACGTACACGGCAACCAGATCAACGTCGAGCTGATTCCCGGTGGGTTGACGGCCGGTATGGCAACGGCTATCGCTGATCTGTTCACCTATTACAAGCCAGGTGTGAAGCCTTCGCTCTGACCCTCGGGTCCAACCACTTGACGAATGCCGAACAGGTGTTCGATACTTGATGGTCCCATGGGGCCAACCGTCGTTTCTCTCCGGCCGGATCCGGTCCACGCTGATCCGTTTCAAGCTGATCCGTTTCACGCGCTGGAACGCATCGCCCAGCGGGTACAGCCGGTGGTGCGTGCCGATGAGCAACTGCACCCGGTCGACGAGCGCCTCCACGAAGTGCTTCCGTGGCCGGGTCTCAGGCGCGGCAGCATGATCGAGGTCAGGTCAAGGGCACTCGGGTGGCTGATGGTGGCCCGAGCCATGCAGGCAGGTGCATGGGCTGCCGTGGTGGGCTCGTCTTCTTCTGGGTGGGCGGCTGCGGCAGAGATGGGTGTGCCGCTAGAGCGGCTTGCGGTCATCGCAGCTCCACCGGCGGAGGTGGCTGCAACGGTGGTCGGGGCGCTGGTCGACGCCATCGAGCTGGTACTGGTCGATCCATCTGTACACATACGGCCACACGAGCTTCGCCGTATCGCAGCGCGGGTGCGTGAACGCAAAGGTGTGCTCATCGCGTTCGGCGAGGTTGGCTCGGCTTGGGAAGGTGTCGATGTCAGGCTCGGCATCGCTGGGGTCACCTGGCATGGGCTGCAGCAAGGTCATGGTGCGTTGTGTGGCCGTCAGGTCGAGATCGAGGCCACCGGCCGTGGGGGGGGGGTTGGCAACCCCCCCACCCCAGCAGGGGTTGAACGGTGAACTGACCAATGCTCAGAGACGACACAAACAAAAACAACACTGCCACC
>JANNBN010000090.1:0-12774 GCA_031385545.1 Acidimicrobiia bacterium
TGTGGATGCTGTGGATGCTGTGGATGCTGTGGATGCTGTGGATGCTGTGGATGCTGTGGATGCTGTGGATGCTGTGGATGCTGTGGATGCTGTGGATGCTGTGGATGCTGTGGATGCTGGTTGTATTCACGCAGGACGACGTGCAAGCGCTGGGTCCGTCGACACCCGTTGGACTAGGTGTCTCGCGATATTGGACCGTAGTTCGTCATGACGTTTCTCAAAGGTCAACGCAGCGATGAACTCGGCGAGCGCGGCGCGGGCTGCGTCGTTCGCCTCGACCGCGTCCTGCGGACGTGCCGGTGGATTGACGCCCAACAGCATCAAGGTGTGGGTGGTATCCCAGGCCAGAAATACCTCGCGTTCAATCGGTGACCAGCTCGTGTGCGTCACAGGCGGCGTCACCGGCGGCCTCACCGGCTTTGCTTCAGCTCTATGACCGAGAGCCGCACGCAGCACTGCCAGCAACACCGGCGCAGTTGGCTTGTAGTGCTCGTCGCTTGTGCCTTCGCGAAAAGCCCGCAACCCGCTCGCCTGCATCACAGCCGTTTTGAAGGCAGCAAACACATTCCACCAGTGGACGGCGTCGCGGTCCACCGGCTGCCCACTTGCGATTTCGTAGTGGGCCAGCAGCTCCTCCCGTTCCCACGATCCCTTGATGTAGTGTTCTTTGGTCCGCAGCGGCTGCGTGACCCATCCCAGATCTTCGTGCGGGTCGCCAAGGTGGGCCAGCTCCCAGTCGAGCAGGCCGACGATATGCCCGTCGTCGCCAAGCAGCACGTTGCCGACCTTGAAGTCTCCGTGAACAAGCACTGTCTTCGGCGAACGCGGAGCATGCGCCCGCAACCACAATGCCCCGAGCGCCAATTCAGGATAGGGCTCCACCTGGTCTCGTTGCAGAACCCGTTCCCACTCGGCCAGCGCAACCAATGCCGCCATCGGGCCCGGATCGGTCAACTGGTCGCCCATGCCGATGGTCTGCCAATCGACCTTGTGAACATCCGCAAGGAGCGAGCAGAGGCGCTGCGCCAGGTCGACACGTTCGTGAATCGGCCCGGGACCGTTGAGGGCGTAATAGTCACACGACCCCTCCATTCGCACCATGACCAAACATGGCCGCCCGAGTTCTGCACCGTTGCCGTCCAGCCAGCGGGCTTGGGGCGTCGGAATCGGTGCCGCATCAAGTGCTCGAAGCACACCGAACTCTGCCGCCCGGTCCGTCTGAAGGAGCCCGCCCAAGGGATCTCGGCGGGCGATCAGCCGCTCTCGGAGCATCTCGCCGCCGGACTCCCACACGGCATCGAACAGCCAGTTCTCCCGCGAGCGCCCGGTGCTCACACGAGAGAACCCGTCGACAACGGCGTTCCCTCCAAGACGGGAACGGACGAACGTCGCCAACATTCTCAGCACATCGGAGTCACCGGAGTCGACGTCGTCACCGGACACTGCATCGGTCACGACGTCGCGCCTCGTTCAGGCAGTGCAAGCTGGTCACGGAACGTCGGGTCCGCAATCGCCAGCATGCGTACGATCCGCTGTGACACCGTTGCTCCTCGAAGGTCTGCGATCCCGTGTTCTGTCACGACGATATCTGCATCGCTGCGCTGTGTTGTAACAACGCCGTCGGGGAGACGGGCCACGATTCGCGACACCGAGCCCTGCCTGGCGGTCGACGCAAGCATGACGATCGATCTGCCGTCCGAGCTTGCAGCAGCAGCCCTAGCGAACGCGCCATGCCCGCCAACCGTTCCGATGGACGCCCCTTCGATCATCTCGCCGTTGCACTGTCCGGTCAGGTCGACCTCGATCGCCGAGTTGATCGCGTGGAACGACCGGAGCGAAGTCAGCACTCTCGGGTCGTGCGTGTACGTCACCGGTGACACCCGCAGTGCAGGGTTGCGATCGGCAAACCCATAAAGCCGCTCGCTGCCGAACAGCGATCCGGCGACGCTCACTCCGGGATCGATTCCTTTGCATGCATTGCTCACGGCACCGGATTCGATGAGATCCAGCAGCGCTTCGGTCATCAAACCGGTGTGGATGCCGAGATCACGATGGTGGCGCAGGCTCCGGACGATGGCGTCAGGGGTTCCGCCAACCCCGACCTGCAGCGTTGCCCGGTCGGGGATCAGCGAAGCCACGTGGCGCCCGATGACCCGGTCGGTCTCCGTGGGCGTTCTGCGACCAACAGTTATCAAAGGGCGTTCGTCCGGGACCGTTGCGGCGAACACACTCGTGTCCACCGGCTCGTGACCGTACGTGAACGGAACATTCGGATTCACCTCGGCCAAGACGATGCGGGCCACCTGTACCGCAGCAGGTACGTAGTCAGCGACGAGTCCGAACGAGTGCCGCCCATCAGCGTCCGCCGCGCTCACCTGAGCCAGGACCACATCGATCCGAAGTGCCCCCCGCTTGAACAGTTCCGGCAGCGAGCCAAGGTGGGCCGGGATCACGTCGAGAACCCCGGCCTTGGCCAGAACCGAGGACTGAGCCACCCCGCCGAGACCGACGAACCGGAACGCATCTGCGTGGTGCGGCTGGAACAGGCCGGTAAAGGACGCACCCAGGAAAACCGTCACGCCACCGAGGGCGTGGCGCTGCGCGATCAGTGCCTCGACGAGTGACCGCGGCTCTGCCGTTCCCTGGCCGACCAGCACGGTGTCACCGGCGCGGATGAAAGGCGTGAGATCGATCAACGGATCAACCGTATACAAACACGCCAGACCGGACCACAGCGAACGCACCTACCATCACAGAATGTCTCCACTGCCGCTGACGGGATTGCCGACCTACGACGACCTACCTGAAATGGGCGAAACGGGGATGCGCCATGCTTGGGGCGTGTTCGGTGAAGGCGACCGCGTCGGCACCATGAACCTGTTGCGACCAGGACTGGTGCTCGAAGCACTCCAGGACGCACGCACCGGCGAGGTCGTTTCGCTCGACCTTCCGCTGAACCTTCCCGGCCCGCCGTTGTTCGGACGTCAGGCATACGAGCACCACGTGTTTCCGCTGAGCCGTCATGAGATGGACGATCGCGTCGACAACTTCCACCTCCAAGGTTCAACCCAGTGGGATGCGCTCGGTCACGTGCGCTGCAGGGAGTTCGGGTTCTGGGGAGGACGAACCGAAAACCCCACGAACGAGGCGAACGATCTCGGGATCGAACAGTGGGCCGAACGCGGAATCGTCGGACGAGGGGTGCTGCTCGACGTTGCCGGGTGGGCCAGCGCGAACGGGGAAACCTTCGATGCCCTCACGCCGCGCACGATCACCGCCGATGACCTCCAGTCGACCATGACCGCCCAGGGCGTGGAAGTCAGACCCGGCGATATCCTATGTATACGTACTGGTTGGGTACGGGACTATTTAGCACTCGACGCCGCAGGCCGACGGGTATACGCGGCCTCCCCGACCTTTGCCGGCCTGGCAGGGAGTGAGCCAACGGCGCGTTTCCTGTGGGACCACCATGTCGCGGCGGTTGTCTGCGACAACCCAGCAGTGGAGGTGGTGCCCATCAACCCGGCCGACGGATCCCTGCACCGCCGCCTCATCCCGTTGCTCGGGATGGCACTCGGCGAGATGTTCAACCTCGAATCGTTGGCTCAGCGGTGCCGGAGTACGGACCACTGGACGTTCCTGTTCACCGCTGCGCCGTTGAAGATCCCGGGCGGGCTCGGGTCGCCTGGGAACGCCCTGGCGATTCTCTAGCGGCAAGCTGCGATCTGCGACCTTCTCTCAGGCCCGACCGTTCATCGGAGTTCAACTCCGTCCAGCCGTCCGGCCTGTCGCCATTGATCGATGATTTCGAAGAACCGCAGCGGCCCGCCGCCATACCCGGCGGCGAAGTACCCGTGTGGGCTTGGGCCTTTGCCCTCGTTGTTGTAGTAGCCGGGCGTGCACTCGGCATAGAACTTGGCGCCCAGTTGTGCCTTGGACTGCATCTCATCGACCCAACCCTGCTCGCCCTCTGCAGTCGCCTCTACGACGGTGGCGCCTTGCCGTTGCGCTGCACCGAGAATGAACGCAACATGCTTGGCCTGCTCGTTGAGCGTGTGCGGAATGTTCACGGTGAAGGCCGTTTGGGTGATGCCGACAAAGAAGCAATTCGGGAATCCGTGCGACTGCAGGCCATGGAGCGTGCGAAGTCCATTCGCCCACTTGGCCGCCAATGACGCTCCGTCGCGGCCGACGATGTCGAAACCGGCTCGCTTCGTATATGGCGTCCCGGTTTCGAAACCCGTGGCAAAGATCAAGCAGTCAAGCTGGTACTCCTCGCCTTGCACGAACGCGCTGTGCTTCGTCAGGCGATCGACGCCACTGCCTTGGGTGTCGATCAGCGTGACATTGGGTCGGTTGAACGTGTCCAGGTAATCGTCGTGGAAACCCGGACGCTTGCACAGCTGCCTGAACCATGGTTTCAGCGACTCCGCCGTAGCCGCATCGCTCACGGTTGCGTCGACGCGGGCCCGCACCCGCTCCATCTTCTCCATGTCAAGGATCTCCATCACTGCAGCTCGCTCGTCACCGACAAGTGGTCGACCCAGGTCCTTCACGCGTTCCTTGACACCGAGGCCGGTGAGTTTTCGGTAGATATCGGTCCATCCGTCGCCGACGAGGTCTTCGTCCTGCTCGCCGCCGCTCACCAGGATGTTGAAGTTGTCCATCCGACGCTGTTGCCAACCCGGTAGCAGTGTGGAGGCAAACTGTGGGTCGGTCTGGCGGTTGTTGCGTTCGTCCACCGAAGCCGGTGTTCGTTGGAACACGTAGAGGTGTTTGGCCCACTTGCCGACTTCGGGCACACACTGCAGCGCAGTTGCGCCGGTACCGATGACGCCGACGTTCTTGTCGAGCAGACCGCTGAGATTGCCTTGGGCGTCACCGCCGGTGTAGTCGTAATCCCATCGGCTGGTGTGAAACGTGTGGCCTGCGAACTCGTTGATCCCGGCAATTCCCGGCAATTTCGGACGGCTGAGACCGCCGCCGGCGATGGCCACGAAACGCGACAGCATACGGTCGCCACGATCGGTTTCGATGGTCCAGCGCCGCAACTCTTCATCCCATGCCATCGATGTCACACTGGTCTGGAAGCAGGCGAGGTCATAAAGATCGAAGTGTCGTGCAATCGCCTTGCTGTGCTCGAAAATCTCCGGTGCGAACGAGTAACGGTGTTTCGGGATGTATCCAAGCTCCTCCAGCAATGGTAGGTATATATACGATTCCACGTCGCACATCGCGCCCGGGTATCGATTCCAATACCAGGTTCCTCCCACGTCGCCGCCTCGCTCGATGAGACGAATCCGCTTGAGTCCGAGTTGTCGCATCCGGGCCCCCAACAGCAACCCTCCGAACCCCGCGCCGACGATTGTCATGTCGCACTCATCGGTGAGTGGATCGCGGGTGAAGCCCGGTTCCACGTAAGGGTCATCGACATAGCGCGAAAAGTCTGCCGTCACTTCGATGTACTGCTCATTGCCGTCGTCACGGACTCGTGAGTCGCGTTCGGCCGCATATCGGGCGCGGATTGCATCCGGATCGAACTGCAGCGGGCCGATCAGCCGCTCAAGATCCGGGCTCAGCACGTTCACTACCTCCCGAGCGGCCGATTGGCTCGACGCGCCATCATCCCCAACGGACAAGAACATTGCCAGTCCGCACCATCCTCATTTTCGTGTTCCGAATCGCCGGGACCAAACCGCTCCATTGCTAGAACACGTGTGCTGACCCACGTCAAGATGCTCACCAAGCAGTACGTGTCGGTACCGAATAGGCGGCGACCGCCTCGATGCCCGCAGCCAACGGGAACGAGTGATCTCCTCCATGAACGACATATGCGCGTTCCAAACCGAGCGTGCCGATCGCCGATCGCAGCGACGCAGTAACCCGCGGTGTCGCAGTGCGCTTTACCTCGAACCCCACGCGTTCACCACCGCGCACGATCAGCAGATCGAGCTCAGCTCCCCCGTGGGTCGCCCAGAAGAAGCGTTGATCTCGTCGGACACCGATCGTCTCGATCAACTGCCGGATGACGAAACCTTCCCACGAAGCGCCCAACACCGGATGTCGTTCGATCGCTGTGCGATTGGGGAGATCCAACAAGGCGTGGAGGAGGCCCGAGTCAGCGATGAAAACCTTCGGCGACTTCACTTGGCGCTTACCGACGTTTTCATGCCACGGCTGGAGTTGCTCGACGACCAGCGTCGCCGTCAACGTGTCCAGGTAGCGACGCACCGTCGAGTCAGCAACGCCGAACGACGACGCCATCCGGCTTGCGTTCCACACCTGCCCATGGACATGGGCGAGCATCCGCCAGAAGCGATCGGTTGTGGATGACGGCACCTGGCTCCCGAGCGTGGGTAGATCCCGCTCGACGAACGTGCGGATGAAATCCAGCCGCCACCGAAAACTTTCATCGTCATCAAACGCGAGAAACGCACGAGGGAACCCGCCGCGAACCCACAAGTTGCTGACAGGTCGCGACGTGTTGCTCGCGTTGAATCACATCCGCAAACGTACTTGAACATTCTGCGGTCATCGCTGAATTTTCAATGCACAGGTCGACGGGCTGTTCCTAGCCCGCAGGTCTTGGGTGAGAGGGGTGGCAGGCAGGTGAGCGGCATTGAACACCTCAATCGAAGCCAGAATCGTGGTTGTCTGACCCGCCAACGAGCGGTGATGGGACGGCTGGTCTAGCCAAGAACTTCGAACGTAGCATCGCTCTTGTCCGTCGACGGGTCGAGGAAGACCCGTTCCTCGCCGTCGTGTCGATCTGCTCGGGCCACGATCTCGCTGTCTGGCAACACGTCGATCGGCGTGTAGCCCGGGTGGTGATGCTCACGGTACGGATCGTTGGCGCGTGTGTTGAAAGCCACCAACAGCAGGTGACGGTCGACATCGGACTGATTCGGCGCCGAGGTGTGCAGCGTGTTCGAGTGGAAGAACATCACGTCGCCCGGCTGCGCCTCGAACGCAACCCGGGACAAGCGCTCTTCCGCGGCGGCGACCCGGGCCGGATCGGCGCCGGTCTGCTTGCCGACATGCACATGGTCGATACGGCCCATGAGATGCGAGCCGGCCAACACATTGAGACAACCGTTGGCCGGCGTGTTCGGTGTCAGCGGAATCGCCACGGTGAGCATGTCGGGGCGCAGGCAGCCATTCGGATACCAGTACCCGTAGTCCTGATGCCACACCCAGGTGCCGCCGGCACCTGGCCGCTTCATCGTGATCTTGGAGTGGTAGTGGTACACCTCGCCGCCGAGCAGGCTCTCGACAGCACGCACGAGCCGTTCGCTGCGAGCCAACGCTCCGAATGAGTCTTCGCCAGGTTCGTTCCACAGGGCGATTTCGGTGGCACCCCCCTGACCGTCGTCGACACCATAGGCGCGCTTATGAATCGATTGATCGACACTGAATGCGTTGATCACCGCAGCGATTTCGTCGGGCGTGAAGAATCCACGCTTGATCACGAACCCGTCATGGTCGAACGATTCCTTGTCGGGGGGCGTCATTACTCTCATGGCCTTCTGCCTTTCGTAGTGCGATTGTGTTGTGTCTTTGTCGGGGCCGGTGGCGCCGGCCTTCTAGCCCCGCTGGTACGGGATATTCGGATCGCCGGTGCTGACCGGGGACCTCGACTGGAGGATCTCGCGTTGTTGCGGGGTGATCCGTGACAGCAGAGCGTCGGACCACGTGTACCCGAACCGGGTGCGCACCCATGACGGCCCGTAACGAAGGATGATGACTCTCCGCTCGCCTCCCACGGTGGTGCGGCTCGACCCACCGTGCATCAGCGAATCGACGAACATCAAGGCGTCACCGGCCTTCGCATGAACCTCGATCGCTCCCGGTAACGCATCCATGCGATCGCCGCTGGCGTAGTCCCCGGCGAGTGGGTGAGGAAGGTTGGACTTATGGCTGCCCGGGATCACCATGGTCGCTCCGTCGCCTGGCCCGATGTCGGTGAGGGCCACGAGAACGTTGACCTGGCCGCACCGGAAACCACCGTGGAGATACGCGTACTGCGTCCGGACCGGAGACCTGAAGCCGCTGGAATGCACGGGGTGATGACCGCCGGCCTGTCGAATGGTGGCGATGTTCTCGTCGATGGATACGCCTTCGACGTAGGTCCCCTCTTCACCCGCGTAGTGCCGTACGTGGTCGATCCAGCTCGGATGATCGATCAGGAACTCGAAGGCACGGTCATCGCAATCGAGAACGTTGTGCAACTCGAATCCGGTGTCCTTCGTGTAGTCGCGCCGCTGTGCGTTACCGACCCACTCGCCATTGGACAGCGGTGGGAACCGGTCGTAGGCCTCGTTGAGCCGACGGACCTCGTCGGGGTCGAGGGCACCGCGCAGCACGAGAAACCCGCGCAGATCGAACTCGAAGTCCTCAAGCGGAGTGGGTGCGGGCATGCTTCGTCCTTTGGTCGAGCGGTTGTCGATGCCGACGATGCCGATGACGCAGCTACGCGGCGACCGGGACGACGGGATTCAGTTCCGAAGCCGCCGGGTCGCCGGGGACGAGCCCTGGCAGCCAACGAGCGAGATCACGACGCTGCGGTTCGTTGCTCGGCGTCTGCACGGTCAGGTCGCTGGCGAAGTAGATCACGGTCATGACCTCGCGGGTGATTGCCGAACTGTTCGCACCGGCCTTGTGCAGCGTCCAGCCGCCGTGGAACGTGGCGTCACCGGCCGACATCGGTACCGGAACCGACAGCTTCGCCCCGCTCCGGCTCACGAGCGCATCGAAGTGGGCTTCGGAGTCGTCGGAGATCGCCTCCTCGCCGAGCCCCCCGGTGTTGCTGCCGTCGACAAAGGTCATGACGCCCATCTCGGGGGTGACGTCGACGAGCGGCATCCACATCGTGACGCAGCGCGTGCCGTCGATCGGCCAATAGATCGCATCCTGATGCCACGGAGTGTGCCCACCTCCGGGCTCCTTCACCAACGCCTGATCGTGATACACGCGAACGCCCTCGGCCCCAAGCAGATCGGCGGCGACGCCGGCGAACCGAGCAGCAAGCACGAAGCGGCGCACGTCGGCGTCCTCGCACCACAGGTTCATCACCTGCAGGAAGGCCTTGCCGTATGTGTCTCGTTCGGACAACGGTCGACTCTCCCGGTTGAACCGGGTGACGGCGGAGGACACAACGGGCCGGAACGCAGCAACTTCATCGGGTCTGGCGACCCCCCGAAGCAGGACGTGGCCGTTGTTCCGGTAAGCCTCGACCGCCTCGGCGGCAAGGTCGTAGCGGTCGTCGAGAGGGGGCAGTTGAGCAGTCACCGGGTTCTCCTTCTAGGTTTCGGTATTTGATTCGTTCACGACGAAGCGTCGAGCTCTTTGAGGAACTTCGCCAACTCGTCCGGGGCGATCGGCACGAGGTGGCTCTCCTCCGGGAACCGGCCTGCAGCCACGTCCTCGCGGAA
This sequence comes from Acidimicrobiia bacterium, assembly GCA_031385545.1. Lineage (GTDB taxonomy): Bacteria > Actinomycetota > Acidimicrobiia > Acidimicrobiales > JANYDT01 > JANNBN01. Next base: position 9,432 of record JANNBN010000090.1, read on the forward strand.
TTCTGTGAGAGCAGCGACACGCTCAAGCTGTAAGCGCGCGTACTCTGCCCGGAGGTCCCGGTAGCGCTTGGCATGGCGCGGGTAATGACCGTCGTGGGAACCAAGGATGTCTTCGGCGAAGAGGTACTGCGCATCGCAACCTGCACCGGCACCCATCGACATCATGAACAGCGAGGTCCGAACCGAGATGGCCGAGGCGACCTCCGCCGGCACGACTTCGATCTCCGCCCCGAGCGCGCCAACGCTTTCGAGGCGCTTGATCTGACGGAAGATCTTCAGCGCCCCGTCAGCGGTCTTGCCAACCGCTCGGAAACCACCGGTCCATGTGGCCTTGGACGGAATCAGCCCGACATGGCTCATGATCGGGAACCCTTCTGCCGTCAGACGCCCGATCGTCTCAAGGCTTGCGACGCAATACATGGCGTCGATGCCCATCGTGTACAGCTTGCAGGCTTCGCGGAGGTAGTCGTCGGTGGTGGCCAGCCGCCCGTAATCGAGCCCGGTGATCATGAACGCCGTCGGCGCCGCAGCACGAATCGCTGGCAGCTGGGGATTGTGCCCTGTTGTGACGATGTCGATTCCGGCCGCTTCGGCTGCAGCCGCCTCGTCGACCGTCCAGGCGAGGACGTTGGTCCGCTGCACTTTCCCCTTCCCCGCGAGGAGGTCGGCAACCGTCGGTTTCGTTCGAGTCATCGTGCTATCCAATCTGGGTAGAGCCAATCTGGGTAGAGCCAATCCGGGTAGAGCCAATCTGCATAAAGCCGCAGTGGCGTCAGTGGCGAGAAGGCGGAGCGTGGTTGTCTGCAGGATGTCAGCACTGGAAATTCTCCGAATCTGCTACTTCACCGCGCCGAGGGTGAGGCCACCGACGAATGACTTCTGGAAAAGAAGGAACACGATCAGCGTGGGAATGGCCGCTGTGATGGTTCCTGCCGAGATGAGACCCCAGTCCGACAGGTAAGTGCCTTGCAGGCCCAACAACGATGCCGTCACGGGCATCCTGCTCTCGCTCCGGAGGACTGTTATCGACCAGAGCAGATCGTTGAAGATCCAGGTGAAGCCGAGAGCCCCCATCGACGCCAAGGCTGGTCGGCTCAGCGGGAGGATGATCGTCCGATAGATCTGGAACGGCGTCGCCCCGTCGATGATCGCAGCCTGTTGGATCTCCGATGGGATTGCGAGCATGAAGCCGTAGAGGACGAACACGTAGAAACCGAGACCGAAGGCTGCGTGCAGGATGATCACGGCGAAGAACGAGTCGAAGATCCCCAGCGCTTCTGCATTGCGAGCGAGTGGGATGAGCATGATCTGGGGAGGAAGCAGGTTTCCTCCGAGCATGATCAGGAGAATCGTCCGTCGAAACGGCACTCTGAATCTGCTCAGTCCGAACGCCGTCAGAGACGAGAGAAGGAGGGCAAGGGACAACGCTGGCACGGTGATGATGAAGCTGTTGAGCATGCCCCGCCGGCCGCCGCCACGGCCCCATGCGTCTGCGTACCCGCGAAAGGTGAACGAACGAGGAAGAGCCATCAGCCCGTTCCCCAAGATGTCGTCGAAGGTTCGTACCGACAGCACCACGACCAGCACCAATGGACCGACCCAAAGCAGCGAAATGAACGAAGCAGTCAGATGAAAAGCGGCCGTGCGCGCTTTTCTTGCACGGCCGCCTCGACGGCGAACAATCTCCCCTGGCGACAGAGCTTCCCGTCTGTTCATCTGGCATCCTCCCTGAGGGCACGGATCAGGTAGAGGACGATGAAACTGACGGCGAGGAGGAAGATGACTACGGCAATCGCCGAGGCGTAGCCCAATCGACCGGTGGCGAATGCGGTTTGGAACATGAACGTGCTCAATAGCTGTGACGAGTTGTAAGGCCCGCCCTTGGTCAGCGCGTAGACGATGTCGAAGGAACGCAGCGCGTCGATGACGATCACGGACAGAACGACCGAGTTGACCCCACTGAGCTGGGGCATCGTGATATGGCGGAAGAGCTGTCTTCGATTCGCACCATCGACTCGTGCCGCTTCGGTCAATGAAGGGTCGATCGATTTCAACCCCGCCAGGTAGAGCACCATGATGTATCCCGACGACCGCCACAGCGACGCCACAACCAAGGCGTACAGCACCGTTCGCGGCTCGGCCAGCCAGATATGGCCCCATGATTTAAGGCCGACCGCCTGCAGCGCATTGTTGAACAGACCTTCGGGCGCGTACAACACCCGCCAGACCAATGCCGTGACGACCAGCGAGAAGATCACCGGCAGGAAGATCAGCGACCGGTACACCGCCACGCCCCGCCGTTCAGCCTTGAGAAGGAGAGCCAACGACAGCCCCAGTAGACCGGAGAGCCCGCCGAACACCACCAACCATCGGAGGGTGTTCTTGAAAGCCACGATGAAAATGGGGTCGTCGGCGAGTTCGCGGAAGTTCTGCAGGCCAACGGGATTTGGCGTGCCGATCCCCCGCCATTGCGTGAACGAGAGGAGCACACCCTGGCTGGCCGGAGCGAAAACGACAGCTGCCTCCAGCAGGAACGGCACAAGAATGAACGCCGCCACCGACGGGGGAAGAGTGTCAATCCCCCGCCGACGGTGGCGCCCCGGAACGGACATCTAGGCCTTGCGGACGCTGACTGCGGCTGCCTGCCATTCAGCCATGATTGCGTCGACGTTGCCAGGATTGTCCATGAACTTCAGCAGAGCTGTGTCAGCAGTGGGTTGCAACTCGTCGCCACCATCACGGTTGAAGAACTGGGTGAGGTCAGCAGCCGCCTCGAGCATCGCCTTGCCCTTGAGGTTTTGCACCGTCGGCGCAGCCTTCGCCCCAGGTGATGCCGGAATAGAGGAGTTGCCGGAAGTGGTCAGGTAAAGCTCCTGAGCGGCCGGGGTTGCGAGGTAACGCAGGAACGCTTTTGTGAGCGCCGGATTCTTGCCCTTAGCCGAAGCGAAGAAGCCGTCGGCCGGAGCTTCCTCAGCGACCGGAACCTTCGGGTCGATAATCGGGAACTGGAAGAAGTCGATGTCGTCACCAACATCTTTCGGGGCACCCAGTGCCCACCAGTTGCCGGCAACATACGTTGCACTCTCGCCCTTGTAGAACTTGGTCTGCGCTTCGGCGAAGCCCAACCCTTTGGCTTGCTTGTCCATGTACGGCAAAACTTCTAACCATTTGTTGAACACCGACTTCACTTCTGGGGAGTTGAAGCTCTTCTTCCCGCTGAGAACGTCGCGGTGGAACTTCGCCCCGTTCAACCGAAGGTTGAGGTAGTCGAACCAGAACGAGGCCACCCACGGCGTGTCGGACAGGCCCATGCCGATCGGGGTCACGCCCTTGTCCTGCACCG
>JANNBN010000091.1:0-4441 GCA_031385545.1 Acidimicrobiia bacterium
GCGCGTGAAGCCGTGGCGGGGGTGCCTAGCAGCGCCAGCAGCGGGAAGCAGCCGGCGATGGCAACGTTCGAAGCAACGCGGCCGACCGTAGGCGCGCAGGCTCTCGGAATTGCTAGAGCTGCTTATGAATATTCCTTGGACTACGCCAAGGAGCGCAAGGCGTTCGGCCGGGCCATCATCATGAACCAGGCCATTGCATTCATGTTGGCCAACATGATCACCGAGATCGACGCATCCCGTCTGCTCATCTGGCGTGCTGCGTGGCTGGCGAAGAACGGTGGTTTCAAGAACGGTGAGGGTTCCATGAGCAAGTGGAAGGCATCGGAGACCGCGGTTCGGGTCACCGAGGACGCGATCCAGATTTTGGGCGGCTATGGCTACACGCGTGAATACCCGGTGGAGCGTTGGCACCGCGATGCAAAGATCCACACGATCTTTGAGGGAACGTCCGAGATTCAGCAGCTGGTGATCAGCCGGGCGATTTCTGGTTTGCGTATCGAGTAGCAGCTTCGGTCCGACGTTCCGTGGCGGGTCCTGTCTCCTCCGGGTACCCTCCCACCGTCCTCGCTTCGCTGCGGCGATGGGCCCCCTCCCTTCGGGCCACCCGCCACCGACCCTCGGGCGTTGTCACACCATCTTCGTAGGATCTCTTGTGTGGACGTCATGTGGGGATGGAAAGGCGGGGTTTCTGCTGAGTTGACGGTCGCGCCTGCGGGTCGCGCTGCGGGCCGATCGGTGGCTGACGTATTGGACGCATGGGTCGCGCGGAGTTCGCCGACATGGGCACCGGCATCGCATCGTGATCAGACGTCTCGGGTAGCGCGCATCAAAGAACATCGGATCGCTCGTGTGCCGTTGGCGCGTCTTGGTGTGGCCGATGTCGAGAAGTGGCACGGTCGTCTGCGCGCAGAGGATCTGTCCGATGTGTCCATCCGAACCTGCACGGTGTGCTGCGTGCTGCGCTCACCCAGGCTGTCCGATGGGGTTGGATCTCGCGCAACCCAGCGTCGTTGGCAGAGCTTCGGTCGCGGAAGGTGCAGCCGCGCGGCGTCATGTCTGCGGCCGATGTTCGCGCTGTGGTGATCGCCGGTGATGCGATCGGTGCGGAGGTCGGCCTGATGCTCCGGCTCGCCGCCGTGACAGGCGCTCGTCGTGCGGAGTTGGCCGCGCCGCGTTGGGAGGATGTAGCCGATGGCGTCGTGACGATCGATTCGGCGATCGAGACCGATCGCCGTTCGGGTGCGACGGTGCTGGCCGACGCGCCGACGAAGACCGCAAATCAGCGGCGTCTCACGCTCGACGCTGCAACGCTTGCTGTTGTGGAGCGGGAGCGAATGGAGCGTGAGGAGTTCGGTCCGTGGATGTTCGCGCTCGGCGACGATCCGCCGAACCCCGATCGGATCGGGTACTGGTGGCGGATCGTGCGTGACAAGGCCGGCCTCGACGCGAAGTGGCGGCTGCACGATCTCCGGCACTGGTCGGCGTCGGTCGCGATCGCAGCGGGTCACGACGTGAAGACCGTTGCGGACCGCCTCGGCCACGCGAATGCGGCGATGACGCTGCGGGTCTACGCGCATGCGTTCGCGAAGTCCGACCGTGCCGTCGCTGATTCGGTCGGAGCGCTGTTGGAGGGTGACGAATGAGCCGACGGCGATTCCGTCCAACCGACGCGTTCGTCGACGAGTCCGTGCGCGGCCAGCGGTACCTGATGAGCTGTGTGTTGGTCGACGTAAGACATCTGCCGGTCCTCCGACCGACGGTCGAGGAGCTCGCTTGGTTCGGTGGGCGCGTGCACTTCCACAACGAATCGAAGCGCCGTCGTGGTCAGATTCTCGAAGCGTTTGCGGCGCTCCCAATCCAGGTTGATGTCGTGGTGGTCCAGCGAAGTCATGGCGTTACCGAGTTCGCGGCTCGTCATCAATGCCTCACAGCCATCGTGCAGCGACTCCAAGCGGAGAAGGTCAGTCATCTCACATTGGAGAGCCGCATGGACGATCGGGATGACCGGCGAACGATCGGGCAGGTTCGCAAGACCGAGCCGCCATTGGTGTTCGAGCATCGGCCCGGCGCGGCCGATCCGATGCTCTGGGTCGCCGATGGAATCGCGTGGGCCGTGGGGGCCGGAGGGATTTGGCGCGACCTCGTGCAACCTGTGATTCGAGATGAGTTGGAACTGCCCTAGACGCGCAGAAGCGGGCTCCCCTACCATCCGGCAGGCAACCCGCTCCACTTCCTCCGATGCTGACCGGAGGCCTCTCCAGTATGCCCGCCCCCAGTGACAACGGCAACGAATTTCCCAGGCGCCCCGAAATGCGCAGAACCCGGCTCCCCAACCAAAGGGCTGGCAACCGGGTCCACTTCCACCGATGCTGACCGGCGGCACTTACAGGATGCTGTGTTGACGACGACTGAGCAAACGATTTTCCACGCTTGCCCCTCACTCGAAGCCGGGGAGGCGGAGCGGCTCGCCGTCGAAGAGCTCTGAATAGGTTGCAGCCGGGTCGTCGATAGGTTGCGGCTCCGTCCGGTCTGTTTCGACGAATGCGTCGGCGTCTTCGATCAGTTCAGCAATGAGCTTCACGGGCACGCGCAGACATCGACCGATGCGGATGACCGGTAGGCCGTCTGGGTCACCGGCCAGGTAACGGTTGGCGGCTTCGTAGGCAGTGGAGCGACCGATGCGGAGCAGCGTCGCTGCTTCGGTCACGGTGAGAACCTTCGGAGTCGTGTGAGCCGGACGGCGGGAGCTGCGGTGGATTATCTGCATGCTTACGTATCCGCTCTCGAGTCGCCTGCTACGGACAGAATTTCTCGAGAAAGTCCGAATTCGGATCGGACGTGGCGTTGGTTGGTCGGTCAAGGCCGCAGCGGCGAAGCCGATGCGCCCGGAGGGCTTGGCCTTGAGGGGCCGGTTGGTCGGCAACGTTGCAACGGTCCGCCCGCTCGCGGACCTGGTTGCCATCGGCCGACGGCGCAGCACGGAGTGGACGTTTTCGGAGGTAGCGCGCTACCTCCAACTGTGTAGCGCGATCTTGCGATTGTTGACGGGCGATCCAAGGGCTGCAACCAACGTGCCAACGACGGTGGCGGCCAGTCGAGTCGGAGCGGAGCGAGGCTCGAAACGGACAGGTCGCGAGATCAGATGCTGAGGATGCCTGTGCTTCTCCAGGAGATCGTGCATCGAGCGAGGTGCTCGGCGTAGCGCGTTGCTTCGGCCAGGATGTCCATGAACTCATGACGCATGGCAGTCTCAGCGATGGGATCGGCGGCGCGTTGTCGCAGTTGCTCGGCGAGGGCGGGATCGTTGTGGAAATAGCGGCCGTTGATCCACTGTCGCAGAGTCGCTTCTGGGCTGTACCGACGGCCGTTGTGTTCGAAGCCGAGAGTCCCGTGGCGCAGCGCGCGTTGGTACCGCGCCCGCGCGGCGGCGAGGATCTCGCGCTCGGCCGAAGTTTCGACGGCGGTCCACAGGATGTTGGCAACACTCGGGAGGAATACTGGTTCCTTGTCGCTGACCAGCTGTCGGAAGGTCAAGAGGAAGGAACGAAGATCCTCTTCGTCGGGAATCGCTTGCTCGATCGACACGGGGCCACCGACGCTTCCCTTTATCGAGAGCTTTGCGGCGAGCTGCCCCGAGGCCACTAGGCGGAGGGCGAGTAGTTCTTCGACGCGACGGACGAACAGGTCCAAGATCGCGGCATTGTCCGCCTCTGTGCGGATTCTGGCCATCGCCGATTCTGTCCCTCTGTCGCATCGAACTGGGCGGCGGACCGGTCCATCCGGATGACACGCGGGAGGCAACCGTATCCAGGCAAGTAACCAACCGCTAAGGATCGAAGCCGATGGTGCGCCCTACCGACGTGATGGATGCCAGCTTCCGTCTTCTTGGCTCGCTGGCGAGCTCGAAGACTCGGGGCGCTATTCCAGCAGCAGCACAGAAACTGAAATACCATTGCGGTCGACAGGCCGCTGGTTCGGTGGGCTGAAACAAGGCTGAAGGTCTCCGATGTACCCAGGAGCGGCGAGCGATGTCTGAGTCCCCCACGATCCGCAACCATGCGGCGTTCATCTGGTCGGTGGCGGACCTGCTGCGGGGTGACTACAAGCAGTCCGAGTACGGCAAGGTCATCCTGCCCCTCGTCGTGCTCCGGCGCCTCGACTGTGTGCTGGAGCCCACCAAGGCCAACGTGCTCGCCGAGCACGAGCGACACGGTGACCGGGAGGCGATCCTCGCCAAGGCGGCGGGGCAGGCGTTCTACAACACCTCCAAGCTCGACATGGCTCGGCTCCTCGACGATTCGAGCAACGTGCCGGGCAACCTGCGGACCTATATCGCCGGGTTCTCGTCGGCCGCACGGGACATCTTGGAGAAGTTCGAGTTCGACGCGCAGATCACCCGCCTCGACCGCTCGAACCTGCTCTACAAGGTCATCGGGAAGTT
>JANNBN010000100.1:0-52719 GCA_031385545.1 Acidimicrobiia bacterium
GATCTCTTGTGTGGACGTCATGTGGGGATGGAAAGGCGGGGTTTCTGCTGAGTTGACGGTCGCGCCTGCGGGTCGCGCTGCGGGCCGATCGGTGGCTGATGTACTGGACGCGTGGGTCACTCGCAGCTCGCCGACATGGGCACCGGCATCGCATCGTGATCAGTCGTCTCGGGTCGCGCGTATCAAGGAAGACCGGATTGCTCGGTTGGCGGTGGCCTCGGTTGACAATCGAGGACGTGGAACGTTGGCATGCGCGCTTACGAGATGACCGTCTCGCCGACGTGTCATCCGCAACATCCCTGGTGTCTTGCGTGCCGCGCTCACGCAGGGGGTGCGCTGGGGTTGGGTCGCAATGTCGCATCGTTGGCGGAGTTGTCGTCGCGCAAGGTTTCGCCACGAGGCGTTATGTCGGCGGCGGATGTGCGACACGTGATCGCGGTCGGTGACTCGATCGGTTCCGGGGTCGGGTTGATGCTCCGCCTCGCTGCCGTAACTGGAGCTCGTCGTGCGGAACTGGCGGCGTTGCAGTGGACGGACGTCGTGGACGCGTCCTCACGGTCGGCTCGGCCATCGAGATCGATCGTCGTGCCGGCGTGACCGTGTTGGCCGATGCGCCGACCAAGACGGCGAACCAGCGTCGCATCACACTTGACGCAGCAACGCTCGCTGTTGTCGAACGTGAGCGCGTATCGCTGGAGGAGTACGGGCCGTGGATGTTCTACGTGGGCGACGAACCCACGAACCCCTACCGCATTGGGACTGGTGGCGAGTCGTCCGGGAGAAGGCCGGCATCGATGCCAAGTGGCGCTTGCACGACCTGCGCCACTGGTCGGCCTCGGTGGCGATTGCAGCGGGGCACGACGTGAAGACCGTCGCCGATCGACTCGGCCACGCGAATGCCGCGATGACGCTGCGGGTCCACGCCCACGCGTTCGCGGCGTCTGATCGTGCGGTGGCTGATTCGGTGGGTGCGGCGTTGGAGGGTGATCCATGAGTTGGGCGTTCAGTGACGAATCGGAGCGCGCCGACCGGATGCTTTTCGGCACCGTCTTTGTGGAAGCTCAGCACACGTACGAATTACGGAAACAACTCCGGGCCCTGCTCTTGCCTGGGCAGCGTCGGGTCCACATGGCCAACGTCGGGTGCACATGGCCAAGGAAGGGGCACGTCGACGCCGGGTCATTCTCGATGCGATCGTTGACCTGGAACTACAGGTCACTCTGCTCGAATTCCGACGACCAAACGGAGTGACTCGGCCTGAGGCGCGAGCGATGCTTCTGTCTGTGGCGGCAGAAGTGGTGGCCGAACGGTCGTCGAGGTTCTGGGTGCTCGACAACATCGAGGAATCCCAGATGCGACGCGACGAACTGCAGCTGCACGGCGCCGGGGTGGAGGCAGTGTTCGATCATCGCCCGTCGCACGAGGAGCCGCTGCTCTGGGTCGTCGATGTTGCTCTGTGGGCCTACGGGCAGGAGGGGACTGGAAGCGGCGCTCGGCTCCGATCGTCGACGTCCACCGAATCGAGCCCTGAAAGCGCGAAACCCAGCTACTCACCGTCCGGAGAGCTCGCTAGGTTCACTTTCCGCTCCTCGTGGAACGGACAACACAAGTATGTCGGGAATCTGAGCGTTCGTAAACCGATTCCCGGTCGGAAGCGCAGAACCCGGCTCCCCAACCAGAAGGGTTGGCAACCCGGGTCCACTTCCTCCGATGCTGACTCGAGGCATGAACAGCCTGCCTCTCGGTCCGCAGTTCGCGCAAGCGATTTCGCTTGACCGGTGGGCCGAAACGGCCGAGGCTGGTGCCGCCGGGGCCAGTAGGTGCCGGAAGTGAGCCCGGTGTTCTCCCCCGTTTGAGGAGCGGTCGGGGGTTGCGTTCTCTGGATCTAGGTTCGACGTCGTGAGCTGGGATCTGTGGGTCGACTACCACCGCCGGGATGGTGCCGGGCTCACGCACGCCAGCGTGAAGGACCTGTCGGATGGCGTGTTGATCGTCGTGGGTCAGCTGATCTCCGTCGGTAACGAAGACGCTGATCCGGCTGTGGCCGAGGTGGTCTCGATCGACGAGAGCGGCATCGTCCACGTGAGAGTGCTTCCGGGGACGCTAGAAGACAACAACTCTCGTCTCCCGCCCGGGTGACGCCGACTCGTTGATCGCCCCGAGTCGTAGATTGCGTGCATGGCTTGGGATCTGTGGATCGACTTCCAGCGAGGTGACGACGACGGACTGACGTATGGGAACGTCCGCAACCTGCGAGCCGGTCTTGCCGTGCAGGTGGGCGACAAGATTGTCGTCGGCAACGAAGACGCTGAGCCCGGTGTGGCCGAAGTTGTCGAAGTCGGCGATAACGGGTTCCTCCTTGTGCGGGTCTTTCCGGGAAGCGTTGATGAACATCGGAACGGTTTACGCTCCGGCGGCCCGTCGGGAAGCTGAAGCCGACTGTCGGTGTCACTCGAAGCCGGGAAGGCGGAGCGGTTCGTCGTCGAAGAACCTCGAATAGATTGCAGCCGGGTCGTCGATTGGTTGCGGTCCGGTCCGTCTCGAACGAATGCGTCGGCGTCTTCGGTCAGTTCGGCGATGAGCTTCACGGGTACCCGGAGGCATCGGCCGATGCGGATGACAGGAAGGCCGTCGGGATCACCGGCGAGGTAGCGGTTGGAACCTGCTGGAGGGCGACGTTCCATCGCCGGCAGATCCTCCCAGTCGGTATCGGTTCCGCACACGGTGCTGGAAGGCGACCGAATACTGCGCGCAGGAGGACGATCCGCTCATCGATCGTGGCGCCCGCAGCGGTGAACTGAGCAATTGGCGGCCGACTGAATTACCTTTCAGTCGGAAGGGCCGAGCCTCGACCCGACTGAGGAGGAACCATGAAGCGGTTTTTCGTGCTGGGGATCGCGGCGCTGACGTGCACGCTGGTCGTGTCACTGGGGTCGGCCGAGGTGGTCGGAGCAGCGCCTCCGCCGGCGTATGTGGTGGACGAAGCAGCCCTGCCCTTCGCCGCCCTGCCCGGTCTCACGAGCGAACGCCTCTGGGGTGTCCACAACGGTGCGGGTTACCGGATCGAGGTCCCTGCCAACTGGAACGGCAGCCTCGTGATGTGGGCTCATGGGTACCGGGGCACGGGCCCTGCACTGACGGTCGACAACCATCCTCTTCGAGCGTTCCTGATCGCCAACGGCTACGCGTGGGCGGCGTCGAGCTACAGCAGGAACGCATACGACCCGGCGCAGGGTGCGAAGGACACGCACGCGCTCACGACATACTTCAGAGGTCGCGTCGGGGTTCCGAAGCGTACGTACATCACCGGCGCGTCCATGGGCGGTCACGTGACAGCGGTGGTTGCGGAGCAATGGCCTCGCTCGTACGACGCCGCAATGCCGATCTGCGGGGTGCTCGGCGACTACGAACTATTCGACTATTTCCTCGATTTCAACGTCGCTGCGCAAACCTTGTCCGGTGTCGGCGCGTCGTACCCGTATGCGGCCGACTACCTCACGGCAACGGTGCCGGCGACGAGGGCGGCGCTCGGCCCAGTGTTTCCCTTTGTGCTCAACCCGCAGGGCCAGCAGTTTAAGTCGCTGGTGGAGTTGCGCTCCGGTGGAGATCGCCCGCTGTTCGACCAGGGATGGCTGTTCTGGAACGGCGTTGCCGGGAACTTCTTGTTCGGGCTCGGCGTCGGTGATGGCACACTCCCCCGGAGCCCGGGAATGGTGGTGCAGAACTCCGACGTGACGTACCAGTTCGACACCAACCCAGCGCTGTCTGCAGCGGAGACGTTGTTCAATGCCAACGTGCAACGGCTGACCGCTGACCCGCAGTCGAGGAATCGCAATGGCATCGCCAACGTGCCGCCTACGACCGGTGATCTGAAAATCCCGATGCTCACGCTGCACACACTCGGTGACCTGTTCGTCCCTTTCCATATGGAACAGGTGTATGCCCAGCGGGTTGCGGCGAACGGGGCTTCGGAGCTGCTCGTCCAGCGGGCGACCCGGGACTACGGCCACTGTTCGTTCTCCAACGCTGAACTGGTGCGCACGTTTACGGACCTCGTCAGCTGGGTGGAGACCGGCGTGCGCCCGGCCGGTGACGACGTGCTTAACCCCGCAGCTGTCGCCGATCCCGCGTTCGGTTGCTCGTTCACGGACTCAGCCAGCCCTCGGCAATGGGATATTGCCGCCCTCGCGTTCCTTCGGCCGCAAGCCTGTCCGTGATCCGCTGTCGCCCACCCCGAACGGGTGGGCGACGCAATGGATGGGGTGCAGCTGATCCCGTTGAGTGGTCGCCGTGACATGAAGTCACGCTGGCGTGCACGACGAGCTTCGACCGCTCGGCTATTCCAGCGAAGGGCCAATACCTGAAATAGAATCGCGTCGACACGGCGTTCGTTCAACGAACCGGAACAAGGCGAGTATCAACCCGATGTGTCATAGAAACGCCCGAAGCCATGTCTGAGCTGAGACACCCACGATCCGCAACCACGCGGCGTTCATCTGGTCGGTGGCTGACTTGCTGCGCGGTGACTACAAGCAGTCGGGGTATGGCAAGGTCAGGGCAACTCGACCTGGCTCACACTGTCGCTGAGGAGGCGTCGTGAGTTTTTACTTTGGGCCGACAGTGCATGTCCTCCGAGTGTCGCTCCTCGGGCGCCACGTCCGGCTCATCGCAGGGGAGCATCAGGGAGACTTGGATCGCTGAAGAGATCACGGGCAAGCGTCGTGTCGCTGGTTCCGCTACGCCGCGCTTCGCGAAGCGATGCGCGACGTGCTCCAGCCGGAAACCGCGGCGGACTCCGTGCACACTGGAGCTGTGAACAACGAAGACGCGGGCGGTGACGGCACGTCCGGTTCGGGAATGGGTTCCTGTTGTCGTCGAACGGGTCTTTCGAGGGTCTGACGCGCGACGAGTGGTGCTCTTCGGATCGGTTGCGCGGGGCGATGAGCGAGGCGACTCGCGCTGCGCGAAGGGCGGACCTTTGAGCGTGCCGCCTGAGATCGTCGGGGCAGCCCGGATGTGGCTGCGCTGGGCCAGCGAGGATCTTGTGATGGCGGAACGCGCCCACTAGATGGAAGCCTTGGTGCCACGCGGCGTCTGCATGTGGTCGCATCAATCGGGAGAGAAGGCGATGAAGGCCTTGCTCGTCGCCTATGACATCGACCCCCCGGGAGCAGCACGACCTCGCGCGTCTCGCTCTTCGGCTCCCGTCTGCGGCGGCTGACGCATTGCTTGTCATTGATCTCGATGAGCTGAGCCGATGGGCGATCGAAGGCCGCTACCCCGCCGATCTTGACGAAGCGCAAGAAGCTGACGCCACGATGACGACCAAGCTCGCCGGCGGACCCACCCGGTTCCTGCCCTTCAACCGTGGCGACAGCGGCAGCCGGCCGGGGTGAGTGCCGGGAGCTATCACCTCGGTCGTTCTTGGATTGGTCGAAGACGCTCAAACACTTCTCAAAGACATCATCTTCACCTTCTTTGCCCACGTCATTGAGACCACACACTCGGCTCTCGATTACTAGCCGGTCGACCGTGACTCGGTAGGTCAACCACTGATGGGGGGAGTCCGGTGGGTGGGGTCTTCTGGCACCAGTAGGTATCCGACGACCTGGCCCCGTCGTAACGCTTCGCGCTTGTTTGCCGGAAAGTCGTCGATCTTCACGAGAGGACTCGCTTGAAAGGTTCGATCGAGCGACGTGTCCGCTTCAGCTTGGTCTTCTGCCTCGGACTGTGTAGCGCCTTGGCGCACGCGCCGCCTGACGTCCTCGTTCCACCGATTTTGCGACATCGGCAGCCCGAGCCGAACCTGGTCTTCGATCACCGAATCGGTGCAGCCGAACCGATGCTGTGGATAGCTGACGGCGTCCTTTGGTCGCTACGCGCAGGTGGCCGATGGATGCGATATCTGGAACCGTGCTTCGCACAGTCACGGAACTTGGCCGGTAAAAGCGCAGAACCCGGCTCCCCAACCAAAGGGCTGGCAACCGGGTCCACTTCCTCCGATGCTTACCGGAGGCCTCATCGGTATGCCCCGCCCCGGTGACAATCGGCAACGAACTTCTTCGACCGCTCGAGAAATGCAGATCGGGAGGCTCCAGCTGCACGGGCGAGAACCTAGGGCTGCCGTCTGGCGTACAAACGCAGCGGTGGACCTGAACTTGCGCACGTAACGCATTGGCTGGTGGTCGGCACGGCGAGCCGACGCTCCAACGGAATCGGCTCACCACAGGATTCGCAGAACTCGGCTTGCGCCTCGTCCAAACGGTCCTCGGCCACTCCCAACGCAGCGATGGTTCGTAAGTACTCATTGCGTCGAGACGTCAGCTGCGACCGCTCGAACGCGATGGTGTGGCCCTCTGGATCGTGTTCGTCGTCGGGAGGGTTGGCGTCGGCAGCGTCGGTCAGCTCGTCGACGATTGCCGTCAGCGAATCAACGAGGGCCAGCAGCCGGTCACGCTCGATCCGGATCCGGCTCCTCAATTGATCCGACCCCTCTTCGGCGCCGTCCATCACGTCATTGTCCTCCAAAATCACCGGTGCGGCGATGCGAAGGCATGTGAACATTGGGTATGTCTCCAACGTTGGTTGAGTTTGATCACGGTCGCTACATCATCAGCACCGATCGCTCGCGTCTCGACCCCGCAGCTCTTCACCACTACCTCTCCGAAGACTCGTACTGGGCGAAGGGTCGCTCCTTGGATCTTCAGCAGATGGCGATCGACAACAGCCCGTTGGTGATTGGCGCATACGCGTCCGACGGCTTGCAAGTGGGCTTCGCCCGTATGGTCACGGATCTTGCAACATTCGCGTGGCTCTGCGATGTCTTCGTGCTGCCCGAGCACCAAGGAGGAGGACTTGGCAAAGCAATGGTTGGGGCCATCGTGACCCACCCGGCCGTCGCCGGGATTCGTTTTCAGCTGTTGGCAACGGCCGACGCCCACAAGCTGTATTCGAAGGTCGGTTACACGGCACTTGACGAGCCTGGGCGATGGATGCACCGTCGCGGCCAGTAGGGTTGACGGGCTCTCGCGGCTGCTCGCGGGAGCGGTCATGAGGACCCATGTCTGAGCCGTCACTGCCAACAGAACCGACAGACCCAAAGTTTGCGGAACCCAGCCTGCAGAAGATCCTGGTCGACCACGTCAGGTCGGTCGAGTTCTCAAGAGCCGTGCTGTCGGGTCCCACGCAGTCAGGTGCTTCGCCGTGGCAGAAGATCACCATTCGCAAGGTTGAACTGGCACGCGGAACCGAACTGCAGATAGCCCGCTTCGATGGCAGGCAGGTCGACACCAAGACGGTCGGGGCTGATGATCCATTGGTGACCGAGGTCGCCGCACTCACGTTCCGCCACCTGACCATCCAGTTAGTAAGTGCACTGATCGAATATCGCCTGACGAAGAAAGGCAAGGTACTCAGCACGCGCACGGAGGGCCCCACCGAGGTCTCTACCGCTCACGATCGGTCCAAGGCTCGCCTCATCGCTGAGAACGCACCGTTCCTCGAATCGCTCGGACTCGCTTCTGGTGGTTCAGTGAAGCCGACGGGGCAGAAGAAGTACCGCCAAGTCAACGAGTTCATAAAAGCCGTCATGGGGTCCGATGGCATCGACGAGATCCTTCGCGAGTCTCCAGTACGAATCATCGATTTCGGATGCGGGAACGCGTACCTCACGTTCGCGATCTACCACTACCTCCACGAAGTCTTAGAGCTCCCGTGCGAGGTTCGCGGCATTGACCGAGATGGCCCGCTCATGCAGCGCGCCAACGAGCGTGCCCAGCAACTTGGCTGGACCGGCCTCACCTTCGAACGCGGCACCATCGACGATGCCCCCGTCACGGCAATGCCCCACATTGTCATCGCCCTGCACGCATGTGACACCGCAACCGACGACGTTCTCGCCCGCGCCGTTACCTGGGGCTCGCCTCTCGTGCTCGTCGCCCCGTGTTGCCAACACGACGTGCAGCGTCAGATGCAGCTCTCCGCCGCTCCCGCCGACTATTCGTCGATAGTTCGCAAGGGATTGCTCAAAGAACGTCTCGGCGATGTGTTGACCGACAGTTTCCGCTGCGACGTTCTTGGCCTGATGGGCTACCAGTGCGAGGTCATCGAGTTCGTCTCCCTCGAACACACAGCCAAGAACCTGATGATCCGCGCCCGGCTCACAAACAGCCGACCGAGCCTCGCCCACGTGCATCAGTACACCTCTCTTCGCAACCAGTGGCACGTCACGCCCTACCTCGAACGGGCGTTGGCAGCGCAGCTCGCCCCCATCCTTGCTGTCCATCAAAGTTGAAGAGTTCCCTTTCGGTTCGACGGTGAGGAATTCCCGTCCGGAAAGCGCTCCGTCAATGCGTCTGTAACCACACGTCGTCAAGGGTCACGGTGCGTCGAACTGGTGCACATCTAAACGCATCCGTGGCCGGAACATCCACACCGCTCTGACGACATGCTTCGGCCCGCGAATCGAATGTCTGCTTACGACATCAGCGCAACGAGTTGGTCGAGAGCGGCACCCCAACCGTCGTGGAAACCCATATGCTCGTGCTGGTCCCGCCCCGCTCGATCCGCATGCATCGCAACTGCGCGGTAATTCGTTCCGCCGCCTTCGGCCGGGGACAGTTCGATGCGAGCTGTGAAAGGAAGATCGCCGGCTCCGTTCATCGCCACGGTGGGACGGAAGTCCTCGCCGAGGACGCTGGTGAAGACAAGAAGCTTCTCGGGAATCACTTCCAGGTAACAACCAGCATTGGGATGCTGCTCACCTTCGGGTGATTCCATCGTGGTGATGCATCGACCACCTGGGCGAAGGTCGAGGTCGCATGCCACGGTCTTCCACGGTGCCGGTGTGAACCACTGAAGCAGCAAAGCTGGCTCGGTCCACGCGGCCCAGACACGCTCGGGCGTCACGGAGACGGTACGGTCCAGGACGAGGTCGAGGTCGGCGTTCGGGATGAAGGTACTCATGATGGTTCCTCTGGTGTTGGGGCGTCGGTGGAGGTTTGCTGCGAAGGGTTGCGTAAAAGGTTTCAGGTGGTCGGGGCGGATGTCAAGACGTTCGAACGGGCTCGGGCACTGCTGGTCGGTTCCTCCACGTGGATCACCAACTTTGATGAGAATCACCAATGTTGATGACACGGCTGGCCGCGCAGACCCCGATATCTGATGCATGACTGCCGTGACATCCGACGACGAAACGGCTGTCGACCCGCGCTCCAGTCGGCACTCCGAACAGCCTCTCGAAGCCCCGGTTCCTGCCGAGGACTCGCTTCCGGACGCCGACGTGTCGAGCAGATTGCCGTTGTGGCGACAGCCGGCATGGTGGTTGCTCGTGGCCGTCTCGTCCGGATGGGTCGGCTGGTACTACTTGCAGGTTTGGCGGCGCCACGACCGATTCGGCACGTTCGACAACGACCTCGGGTTTCACTCGCAATACCTATGGCAGATCAGCCACGGACGCTGGTTCTCGACGATCCTCGGGCTTGACGCATTCGCCCACAACGCCACGTTCGGATACCTCTTCCTCGCTCCGTTGGCGCGATTCGGCGGAGGCCCGCACATGTGGAATTTTTTGCAGACCGTGTCGCTCGCCAGCGGTGCTTTCGCCGTCTTCTTCCTAGCGAGACGCCGCCTTGGCTCCGTCGGTTTGGGCGCAGCGGTCGGCTGCCTGTGGTTGCTGCAGCCTGTCGTACAGGGCAACGTCTGGGAGACGTTCCACCCCGATGCGATGGCGATGGCTCCGCTGCTCTTCGCCTACAACGCTGCCGACCAGCGAAAGTGGCGAGCCTTCGCCGGCTGGGCGTTCGCAGCGATTGTGTGGAAGGCCGACGTCGCCCTGATGCTGATGGTGATGGGGCTGGTCCTGGCATGGAAGCACCGGCGCACCGTGAGCGTGAGAACTCGCGCCGTTGATGGGACGACGGTTCGCCGCATCCGGCTAGGAGCGGCCCGGGCCGGGCTCGTCACCTTCGCCGTTGCTGGCGTGTGGTTCTTCGGCGTCGTGAGCGTGATGATCCCTGCGTTGTCCGGTGGCGGCACGGTGTTCGGCGGCATCTATGGCGAGTTGGGCGATACGCCTGGCGAGGTGGTGGTGAACGGCGTCCGGCACCCAACCCTGGTGAAGCGCCGCCTCGACACGGCCAACCCGGTCCGGTACAGCCGCGATCTGCTTTCACCGTTGGCGTTCATGCCGCTGGCCGGCCCTGAGGGCCTCATCATCGGGCTTCCGCAGGTCGCCGTCAGCCTCCTCAGCGAACGTGAGTTCACGCGCGATCCGTATGCCAACCCGCACTATCAGGCGCTCACCGTCACCGCCCTGATGCTCGCCTCGGTGGAGGGGCTCACGCGCCTCCGTCGTCGTCGTCCCTCCACCCTGGTGCCGATGATTTCCGTCATGGCAGCCTGCGCATTTGCAACTACCGCCGCATGGGGGGCGATGCCGAGCGGGGTGCGACGAAACACGTTCTGGGTCACGGACAAAGACGCAGCAAAGCTTGCGAAGCGCGCAGCCATCGAGCGCGTCGGACCCGACAGCGTGGTCAGCGCGACGTACCTGTTCGTACCGCACCTTGCAGAACGCGAAGGCGTGTACTCGTTCCCAAATCCGTGGCGTCAGGTGTTCTACGGGGTGGAAGGCACGCCGCGCCCCGATCCGCAGGGTGTCCAATACATCGCCGTTGACTTCCAACTCCTGGCCGAAGGCCCCGACCGCGAGCTGTTCGATTGCCTCATGGGCATCGGCTCGTTCCGAGTCATCCAGCGCGGAGCCGGTAGCCAGATCGTCGTGGTGGAACGAGTCCGGGCTGATGCAAAAGATCAGATCACCGAGTTCCGGCGCAGCCGAGGAGAAGTGCGCCCGCCCTGAAGGCTAGCGATTGCCGACCGCCAACGTACTCAAGCCACGGGCGGTTCCCGCCGACGAACTGATGTGTCCGTGGAACCAAGATGCATCGACGACTCGTTGACGTTGCGCGTCGATGAAAGCCTGACATCAAAGGTAGCGATCATCGGGGCCGGCCCCGCTGGACTGACGGCGGCGTTCGAACTGGTTCGCCGTGGCGAGAAGTGTGTTGTCCTCGAAGCTGATTCGCAGGTCGGAGGAATCTCACGAACCGTCGAACGCGATGGGTTCCGGTTCGACATCGGCGGGCACCGGTTCTTTTCGAAGTCCGCTGTCGTCAGAACCCTCTGGCGCGAGATGATCGCGCCTCAGGAGTTCTTGCGCCGCCCTCGTCTCTCTCGCATCCTGTACCGGGGAAAGCTGTTCGCATACCCGTTGAAACCGTTCGACGCGCTACGCCAGCTCGGCCCGGTCGAGGCATTTCGCTGTGTGGCGTCGTATGTCTGGGCCAGGGTTCGTCCACCGTCGGACAGGTCTACTTTCGAAGGCTGGACATCAGCGGCATTTGGTAAGCGTCTTTATGAAATCTTCTTCAAGACGTATACCGAGAAGGTGTGGGGTGTTCCCGCAGCCACTATCCAGGCGGACTGGGCAGCCCAGCGAATCAAGAGCCTCAACCTTGCGCGCGTCGTCTGGGACGGTGTGCGCCCGCACCGCTTCACGAGGTCACCCCGGCCGACGAGCCTGATCGACGAGTTCGACTATCCGGCGCTCGGGCCTGGCCAGCTGTGGGAGCAGTGTGCCGAGACGGTGCTGCACGGTGGGGGCCGCATCGTGATGAATTCTCCGGTCGTTTCGATCCGACGAAACGACATCGCAGCGTTCGAAGTTCTGTACCGGAGCGATGACGTGCTGCGTTCTGAGCCGTGCAGCGCGGTGATCAGTTCGATGCCGATTTCAGAATTGGTCCGTGCGTTGGACCCACCGGCACCGGCTGAGGTGCTCCTCGCAGCCGATGGCTTGAGGCACCGAGCGTTCATGACCGTGGCCCTGGTGGTCCCGGCGTCGTGTGGGTTCCCGGACAATTGGATCTACGTGCACGATCCTTCGGTACGCGTCGGCCGTGTCCAGAACTTCCGCTCGTGGTCCCCGGCAATGGTCCGAGACGGTGCTACCTGTCTCGGCCTGGAGTACTTCGTCGAGGAAGGCGACAACATGTGGACGATGCCGGATGCAGACCTCATCGCGCTGGCCACCGCAGAGCTGGCCGCCCTTGGGTTGGCGCGGCGAACCGACGTCGCGCAGGGGTACGTGGTGCGGATGCCGAAGGCATATCCGATGTACGACGCGACCTACGCGGACAATGTGCAGACGATCCGCTCATGGATCGAACAGAGCGTCCCGAACGTGATTCCAGTCGGTCGAAATGGTATGCACAGGTACAATAATCAGGACCACTCGATGCTGACCGCCTTGCAAGCCGTTGAGAACCTGTTCGGGGCAGCGCATGATCTGTGGTCGGTCAACCTGGACGACGACTACCACGAGGAGATCACCCAACCCTCCGAACCGGCAGGGTCGTTGGCCGCTCGCGGCCTGCCACGATCGGTCGACACGATCGGCCCACGTGTCGGTGGCAGGCGATGGCTCCGCCGAACCTTGCCCCCAGCGTTGGGCCAGCCGTTCAAGTCGTCGACAAACGAAGCCGGACGACCGACTCGTGAGCGGCAATCCACCTCGGAACACCGTGAGGAGGTGGTTTTCCCCCAGCGTTGGGGGGAACCTCTCTGGCGGTGCCAGTCTTTGTCTATGACAGTGGCTGATCCGGTGGAGATCTTCGACGAGCGGATGGAGTCGATCGTCGAACGGGGGACCTCGGTCACTCGGCTGGGAGGTGATGGGAAGTGGTCCGAAGGACCGGTGTACCTGCCCGAGTCTGATTCGGTGATCTGGAGCGATATCCCGAACAACCGGATCCTGGAATGGTCGGCAACCGACGGCTCGGTGTCGACGTGGAGACGCCCCTCGAATTTCACCAACGGCCATACCTTGGACAACAATGGCCGCATCGTTCATTGCTCTCACGGGGCACGGGCGGTGTTGCGCACCGAGCCCGACGGATCCGTCTCCACCCTCGTTTCGCACGTCGGGTCTGCGCGGCTCAATTCACCGAACGATGTCGTTGTGGCATCCGACGATTCGATCTGGTTCAGTGATCCGCCGTACGGAATCCTGTCCGACAACGAGGGGTACAAGGCCGACTCAGAACTTCCTGGGTGCTATGTCTTCCGTTTCGAACCAGCGACGGGCCGGCTCGACGCAGTCGTCACCGACATGATCTACCCCAATGGGCTCGCCTTCTCGCCGGACGAGTCAATTCTCTATGTGTCAGACACCAGTGAGGCCCCGATGGGCGAAGCGGGCAGGCATCATGTGCGCGCATATGATGTGGTTCAAGACGGGCAGGTGCCGGTGGTTGCCGTCAACTCCCGGGTGTTCGCAGAAATCAGGCCTGGTTTGCCTGACGGTTTCCGGGTCGACGCCGACGGCAACTTGTACATCTCCAGCCTCGACGCGATCCAGGTCTTTGCGCCGGACGGAACACGCATCGGTCGCATCCCGGTACCCGAACGCATCGCCAACTGCTGCTTCGGCGGCGTCGACGGTCACACGCTGTTCATCACGGCTTCGTCGTCGCTGTATTCGATTCGCGTCGGTTCTACCGAAGGTCGCCGCCGCCGCTGAAATCGACCGACCGTGCTGGTGCGGTGGCGCTCGTGCGCCCCGGATAGCTGACCCACTTCATACAGATGTTGAGGTCGTCGATGACACCAGCGGCCTCGATGATGTTGCCGCCGCCGAGATCCATCGACCCGGTGGTGTGTGCATCGGAGATGAGCGTAAGGTCATAACCCCGTTCCAGCGCACCGTATGCCGTGGCTCGAATACACCAGTTGGTTGCGGCTCCGGCAAGGGCAATGTGAGTTGCTCCGAGCCGAGCAAGATGATCGTCGAGATCGGTGTGTTCGAAGGAGGAGTTGAACTTCTTGTGCACACGGTGTTCTCCGTCGGCCGGTACGAGTTGCGGGACCCATTGCCACGCGTCGCTTCCAAAGGCCAACTCGTCGTCGGCGTGCTGTACCCAGACGACCGGCACTCCTTCGGAGCGGGCTCGGCCCACTGCCACTGCAACGTTGGACACGACGCGTTCCGAATCGTGCGCATCGGCAATAACCCCGACCTGGACGTCGACGACCATCAGGACACCTTGGCGTCCTTCGCGAACCGTTGCCATGTGCAGCCTCCTCAGGTCATCTGAGACATCCGTCTCAGCACCCAGTCTGTCTGAAATCCAACGGCTCGCACCTCGTAGAGTCCGGTCAGTGACGCATCGGCCTCCCGTCAACCCGATGCTCGGGCTGTTCAGTTTGCTGGTGGTGTTGGCCACGTGGAGCTTCGGGCCCACGCTGTCGAAACAGCTCACCACCTATCCCATTGTTTCCACGTCGGTTCGTATGGTCGTTGCCGGTTCGGCGCACTGGCTGATCTGCCTGGCGCTCGGCATCGCGCCGTCGCGCAAGCTTCTGGCACGGGCGGCCATTCCGGGTGCCATGTTCTGTGTGAACAGTGTCTTGTTCTTTTTTGCCTTGCAACACGCGAGCGTCGCCACCACGTCGTTGCTTGGGTCGCTTCAGCCGATCGTGGTGCTGTTCGTCGCGCGACCGTTGTTCAAGGAACAGGTGACCCGCTGGGATGTGTCGTGGACCGCAGTGTCGATGCTCGGTGCCGGTGTCGCAGTGGTTGGCGCAAATCGTGGCGGCAAAACCGTTCCCACCACGCTGTTGGGCGCCGTGCTCGGGGTTGGTTCGATGCTTGCGTTCTGCGGGTACTTCCTGGCCGGCAAACTGCACAACTCGCACGACACCGGCGCAGCGCCGAACCCGTTCACGTACATGACTGCGATCCTCACGTCATCCGCGATCGCATCAGTGCCGTTCTTGTTCGCCAGCGGACATGCGGCCGACGTGGCGCACATCGACAGGCATCAAGCGTTCGCCCTTTCGTTGGTCATCGTGATACCAACAATTGGCCACCTGTTCCTTACGTTCTCGCACCGCCACGTCGATGCATCGCTGTCGTCACTGGTACTGCTGGTGCAACCGATCAGCTCGGCACTGATTGCGTGGTGGATCCTGGGGCAGCGGTTGGTCCCCGCACAGGGCATCGGAGGCTTGATCGTGGTCGGCGGCATTGCTGCCGTCACACTGCGGCGCCGCGCCCGGGTGCGTCTCTTCGAGCCGGACGAGACCACGGCACCCGCATAGCGCAGTCGGTGTCAGGCCCTGGTGACTCCTGCGTTTGAGTGTCGACCGACAGAACCGGGGTGCGCGACTGACAGAACCGTTGGTTCAAGGCCATTTTTCCGAGTTTGCGGGCGTTCTGTCGGTTCCGCCACAGTGTTTCTGTCGGCGTTGACCCGTGGACCCCAAACGAAATCGGAAACGAGCAGCCCCATGAGACTGAACAGCGCACGCATACCGGCCATCGCCGACCAGGACTTCACATCCGAGCAGCGTGCAGCGGTGTCACCGATGACCACCCGTAACGGGATGGTGCTCAACATCTTCCGGACCTTGGCCCACTCGCCTGCGGCGCTGAACGCCTTTATGGTGTGGGCCGGCTACGTGTTGTCCTCTGCGAACGACCTCGCCGCACGCGACCGCGAGATCGTGATCCTGCGTGTCGGGTTTCGCTGCCGATCCGGGTATGAATTCGCCCAGCACACGAGGGTGGGCATGCGCTGTGGAGTGACCCAGGAAGAGATCGAGGCGATAAAAGGCGACCCTGCAGATCCACGCTGGTCTCACGCCGAACGTGCGCTGCTGCTGGCAACCGATGAACTCCACGACAACCACTTCGTCTCCGACCGGACCTGGGCCGAACTGGGGAATCATTTCACCGACAAGCAGCGCATGGACCTTGTGTTCACCGTCGGGCAGTACACGCAGGTGTCGATGATCCTCAACACCTTCGGCGTGCAGTTGGACCCGGGCCAGGAACTCGACCCAGACCTACGCGCCTGATCCGCACCCGAGGCGACGTCAGTCGCGGTCCTGCCACGTGCAGACACACACCTCGTTGCCCTCGGGGTCAGCCAGCACCCAGAACGCCCTGGCGAATTGCTCCGTGAGCACCGTCCCTCCGGCAGCAACCGCAGCGGCGATCCGCGCCTCAGCAACATCGTGAGGCAGGCGGAGGTCGACGTGCACCCGATTGCGCTGGGTGCGCGCCTCGTCCATCTGCTGGAACCACACCGGTGGACCGATCCGCAGTGGATCGATCACCGAATCAACGGGGGTGCCGTCCACCTTTGGCTCATCGACATACGCCAGGACGGCTCGCCAGAAGGGGAGCACGGCCGAGATGTCGAGCGCGTCGATGGCTAGTTCCAACCGTTCGACGCGGAGCGGATCAGCCGTTGCTCCGAGGTCGGCGGCGAAGGCTGAGACAGCACGAGCTAAGTCCGCGTCTTGGTCCGTGAGACCGCATGCACCGTGGGTGGTGAGACTCACCCGCACACGCCCGGGGTACCTCAGGTCAACGTCGGGGTGGTGGCGGGCCCGATCAGCTTCAGCGCCGATCAGCTCGATGAATTGGATCGCTGCTGTCCACGACGGAGCGCGGAAATCGGCCTCGATGACATGTCCTGTGATGCGCCAGTCGGGAAGGTCGTGCGTTGCTGCAAACACAGATCTGGGAGTTCTCGTAACCATTGGTCGACCCTATCCGAGCAGCCGAAAGAGGGCGTCGACTACTCGACCGTGGCTGCAGACGGGCGAGTCCGACCTGACTGCTTCGGCCGACGCGTTCGCGTTGGTGCGCGAAATCGTGGTGGTCGTGAGCCCGCGCCGACAACGCATCGTGGTCGACACGCTCGGCTTCGACTCGGGGTGTCAGCTTTCACCCGAAGGCGACAACGTCACCCGGCAGGGTTGTTGACACCACTGGCACCGGGCCGCGCGCTGAACTCGCACGGGATACTTGCACCTGGTTCATGGTGATGGCCACAATCGCCGCGGTGAACGCAACGCCGAAGGTGGCTATGCGAGCACGTGAATCCGTCTTGAGTTCCACAGAAATCAGCTTGGCGCGGTGAACCTCAGTACACAATGGGTCGTTCGACCCGTTCCCTCGGGTGCATTCCGCACCGTTTCGGTGAACCGCCGATCAGTCCGTGGGTGTGTCAGGCTAACGGGGTGAGCGCCGAGGACAACCAAGCGCCGCCGCCTCCTGCTGCCCGTCCGACGACACCTGCAACGCCTCCTTCAGATGCGATCATCGGAGCGGCGACGGTTGCGAGCGCCGGCCGCATCAGCCTCACGAAATGGGGGCCCATCATCGCGGCCGCAATCATCGGCCTCGCTTCGGTGACAGGGTCCATCGTTGCGTCGCTCATCAATCGATCCGGCCGCGCTCCGGAAACAACCAGCACATCATCTTCTGTCGTTTGGTCCACGACCACATCGATCGGTGTGACGTCGATCCCGGCCATAATCCCGGCCACAGCGCCGCCCCAGGTGATCATCGTCCAGGTTCCTGGCTCGACGTTCCCTGGAGGTCCGCCCAACACGGTTATCGTCACCGTGACCGTGCTCGTGCCAGCCCCGACCGTCGTCGTCGCACAGACGTCGACGACGCGAACTCACGGGGCCAGCGGTTCGTCGACCACCTCGTCGATAGCTGGCGGGGCCGTGGTGGCCTCGAACCCGACGCAGACCACAACCGCAAGTTCAGTCCTCTCGACCGCCGTCGCGTCCGGCTCGACCACGCTGGCCACCCTGGGGCTGGCAACGACGGCCGCCAGCTCGACGGTGCCCCAAGCGTCGGCCTCGTCGACACCACCAGCTTCGACCATTGGTTGATCGGGTGACTCAGATCGCGTGACTCAGATACTGCCTGAGAAGGTGTCGCATTGCCCAGGCTCGCCTGACTTGTAACCCTTGTTGAACCATTTCTGGCGCTGTTCAGAAGACCCGTGGGTCCAGGCCTCTCGGTTGATCTTGCCCTGGAACTTCTTCTGGATGAAGTCGTCGCCGACACGCGCGGCGGCATCGAGGCCCGCCGTGATGTCCTGATCCGTCAGCTCGACGATGAGCGGGCTGGGGCCGCTGGTGGCGTTAGCTGCCCACACACCTGCGTAGCAGTCAGCCTGCAGCTCGAGGCGAACGGCCGCGCTGTCGGGACCCGACTTGTCGCCCGACTGTTGCACCTTGGCGCTGGTGCCGAGCAGGTTTTGAATGTGATGGCCGTACTCGTGCGCCACGACGTATGCCTCGGCGAACGGTCCACCGGTGGCACCGAACTTGCTTTGCAGTTCTTCGAAGAAGCTGCGATCGAGGTACGCCTGTGAGTCCACCGGGCAATAGAACGGCCCGACGTCTTTCGTGGCCGGCCCGCAACCGGTGCTGACGTCGCCGGAGAAGAACGTGGTCTTGGCAATCTTGTACTCGATGTTGTTCTGCTTGAAGACCTGCTCCCAGAACCCGTTCACATCGTTGACGACAGCCACGAGACGGCACTTCTGGCTGTTGTTGGCATCGGCGCCCGTGGTGCAGGCGGTGTCGACGTCGCCCGTTGCGACGTTGCCAGCCGATGCGGGGTCGGCCTGGACCTGTGCCTGTCCGGCGCCGAACGGGTCGTTGTAATCAACGCCGCCGAGCCCGCCCCCGCCGCCTCCACCGCACTGGCTGGCGACAACTGCGAGGACGATCATCATCAGCAGCCCGGCTCCACCGCCGGCCTTAC
Source organism: Acidimicrobiia bacterium (assembly GCA_031385545.1). Taxonomy (GTDB): domain Bacteria; phylum Actinomycetota; class Acidimicrobiia; order Acidimicrobiales; family JANYDT01; genus JANNBN01. Next base: position 18,644 of record JANNBN010000100.1, read on the forward strand.
CCATGGGGATGCCACCTCCGCCGCCGAGCCCGCCTGAGGTACCTCCGCTGCGGCCGAAGCCGCCGCCCAGTCCCCCGCCGCGTCGGCGACCTTCCTGGTCATCGATCTGGCTGGTGTCCAGCTTGGCGTTGTCGTCGAACTTCATGGCAATACCTCCGCGGCCGCGTCAGAACTGCGGCGCAGCCGCAACCATAGGTGATCACGAGCACACCAGCCTGAGCCTCCGAACCGGGCGATCCCTTCCGAAGCCCCAAGCGATCACGACGACTCCAACGTTGGTTGTGGGGAGTGGGAGTTGTTGCCGGAGACTGGGTGGTTTACCTCAGGGCGAACAGCGTGGCGGCGACATCGGCGGAGTCGTTGGACTCGACCCGGTGGTCCTGGCGGAGCGCATCGAGATGGGCAAGAACCGACCGACCGGCGGCTTTGACGAGCCGTTCGTCGAGCCCCGGGTACATGTTGACCACCAGACCCGGAACGGTCTTCGGGCCGGAAGCCAGCTGCTCGAGGATTTGTGCGGTTCGATGCAGGCGATGCTGATATAGCTCGTGAACGTAGGTCTGCGGGTTCTGAACTGCGGGACCGTGAGTCGGCCAGTACCTGCTTTCCGGGCGGGCGCGCACCTTTTCCAGGCTGAGCAGGTAGTCGTTCAGGTTCCCCGCGGGCGGTGATACCACGCTGGTTGACCATGCCATGACGTGGTCGCCGCTGAACAGCACGTTGTCTGCGGCGAACGCGAAGCAGACATGGTTCGAGATGTGGCCAGGCGTTGCGACCGCTTCCAACGTCCAGCCAGGGCCGCCGATCGTGTCGCCGTCCGACATCAACCATTCGGGTATGTGTTCGGTGTCGGAACGGTCTTCGCTGTGTGCCGCAGCGCTGTCGTCGGCCTTGTGACCCGTCTCGCCCGTCTCGTCCGAGTTGACCGGGTTGACGTCGACCGAGTTGACGTCGACCGGGTGCGGCGCGCACCCGACGATTGCACCGCCCACCCGTGCACGAAGACGGCGTGATCCGGGCGAGTGATCGGGGTGCGTATGTGTACAGACGATATGGCTGACGGTCTCGCCGCGAAGTGACTGGACGAGAGCATCGATATGAACGGGATCATCGGGACCGGGGTCGATCACCGCAACGGTGCCTGTGCCGACGATGTAAGTGCCGGTACCGAGATACGTGAACGCGCCGGGGTTAGGGGCCAGGACACGCCGGATGGCGGCGCCGATCCAATCGACGCGCCCGGGTATCGCGTCGAGTTCTCGATCGAAAACCAGTGCCATCAGTCCACTCTGCTCTTGTTGCGCCGCCCCGGCCAATTGACGAGTCGAGGGAGGAGCGCACGAACGCTTCGCTGGCGGATGCATCCTTGCCAGACGCCGACGCAGTACGACGTGTCATCGATCAACCGCATGCCGACGAACGAAACAGGATTCACCGGTGGCCGACGCTCGAACCACTCAGCTGCATTGGGAACCACCGCAGCAGCTAACACGGCAATCCTGGCCCGCCTCGAGAACACGCAGGCCACCGCTGCGACGGGCAGCCATGCGCGCCAAACGGCCGAACCAAGCTGTCGCCCGACCCCCCAATGGCCCCGCATGGCGAGCGTCCAGGCCGGCGTCCGCGGGCTGGCCAGCGCGTCAAGTTTTCGCTCTAGAAGCGCGGCCGTGACGAGGGCTGTTCCCGCTGCGGCCACAACGCCGAACGGCCCTCCGAGGATGGCTGAACACCACACGAACACGCTCCAACCGCTCGCAACGACCGGGGCCACTTGGCCGGGGTGGCGCGAGTCGAGCGCGGCCGCGGATCGTCCGTACGAGCGACGCTGGGTGACAAACTTCGAGAGGGTGCTGCGCGGGCGATGGAACACCTCTGCTGACGGTTCGTACCGCACCACCCGTCCGGCGCCGGCCAGCCGCCATATCAGGTCAACGTCTTCGCCGGTCCGCAGCCCGGCGTCGAACCCACCACGGGCACGGACCGCCTCGATGTCGACAAGGAGTGCTGCGGTCGGAACGTACGCGATTCGGGACCGAGGGCGGACCGACCCGCGCCGATTGCCGAGATCCAGCGGACTGCGAGCGTATTCATACCGTCCGATCAAACCCCCTGTTTCGGCGCTTCTGATCCGTGGCGCAGCCGCTGCAACGGCGGAATCGCTGAACGCCTCTAGCAGGGGACCGAGCCAGTCGCCGGTGGGGAGCGTGTCGGCGTCGATGAACAGCGCGAGTCGCGTCGTGACGTGACCGAGCGCAGCGTTGCGTGCACCACCCGGGCCGACCCGCCCGCTCGTGGTGAGGACTGTTGCGCCGGCGTCGCGTGCGCTGCGTGCGGTTGCATCGGTCGACCCGTCGTCAACGACGAATACGTGGCTGATCCCGGCGCTGTACAGCGATTGCACGAGCGACCCGATGGCCCGTTGCTCGTTGAGCACCGGCACGACTGCAGTCACGTCGGTAGGGCGGTGCGTCGACGTAGACGCACCACGTTGCGAAGGTGCCTCGAAACTCGGTTCGGCCAGACCCGTTTCCAACAATCGCCGTGCGAGGCGCTGCACTGCGGGTGTCGACACGTCTGAAGATGCCGCCGCCGTCTGCAGATCTGCCCCGGCCCGAAGTGATTCGATAACTGCGGCTGCGCTGGGTTTCAGCGTCAGCATGACGTACGGCGAGCCCCCTATCAGCACCGAGTAGCTGTTGCGCCCGGGCAGGAGCTGAGCGGCGGGATCCAACTCCAGGCGAGTCGTGACTGGAAGGGCTGTCACGATGCGTCGATCGGCCGCCACGAGTGCAGCACGCGTCGGTCGGCCAGATCGAACGACCAGAAGTTGCCTCCTCCTGGAGCAGCGTCCCCGCCGGTCTGGTCGAGAGCCCGGCTGATGGGGACCTGCAGCAAATGACACAGCAGCAGCGTGCCCACCGCGCCGTGCGCGATGACGGCGATGTCGCCAGGATTGGACGGTGGACCCGTGAGCAGGTCGGCGGTGGCATCGACGATACGCCGCTGTGCACCTGCGCTTGTCTCCCAACCTGCGACTGACACGTCGGGCGATCCGAAGAACGCGTCGGCCATCACTTCGAACCGATCCGGCGCAACGAAGCCGGTAGCTGATCGGTCGTTCTCGTGCAAGGCGTCGCGTACTTCGACCGGCACCGTGATCGCCATGGCCAAGATGGCGGCGGTTTCCAGTGCTTTGGTCTCGGCACTGGAAACAATGCGCATGGTGTTGCGTACCCATGGTTGTGCTGCGAACCGAACGGCACGGGTACGGCCGGTTTCGCTGAGACCCCACAACGGCACCGGGACATCGGCTGAGATGCGCACCTGCGGATGGGTGACGAAGCGCAGGATGGCCACGCACGGACTGTAGCCGTGGCAACCCATATTGAGCCTGGCGCTAGGGTGTGCTCATGGCCGCGGTCGACATGCTCGAACAGAACACTCAGGCGCTGGTCTCCGACCACCTCGATGGTCAGCTCGACGAAGACCTCGATGAAGGCGAGCTGTTGATCGAAGAGATCTCGATCGACGGCATGTGCGGGGTCTACTGACAGTCGCTAACGTCGCCGTTCCATGGGACGTCATGTTGCAGGAACGCTTGCCTGGCCACTTCGCAGGGCCATGGCAGTTCACAACGATCGCGAGGCGATCGTCGATGGAACGACCCGGCTGAACTATGCCGAGTGGGGCAAACGGAGTCTCGGGCTTGGTACCGGGCTCCGCGAACTGGGTCTCAACGACTTGGACGTGGTGGCGGTCGCTGCGCTGAACGGATGGCGTCATCTCACCTGTTGGATCGGTATCCCCGCCGCAGGATTGGTCCTCAACGATCTCAACTACCGGCTGGCCCCGGCGGAACTGCAGTTCATCGTCGACGACTGCGGTGCCAGGGCGATCATCGTGGACGATGCTCACCTTGCGCTCGCGGCAAGCCTCAAGAGCCAGTGCGGAGAGCTTGTTCACCTGATCCACGCAGGTGATGCCCCAACTCCCGAAGGGTTTGTGTCATTCGACGAGTTGTGTGCCCATGACCCGTTGGCGCAATCAGTCACCGATTTCATCGACGAGGACACACTTGCGGCAATCGGTTACACCGGCGGCACCACCGGGTTGCCAAAGGGCGTGATGCAGAGCCATGGCAATTTGCTCAGCAACGCGAAACATATGCAGTACGCATACGGATACTCCTGCGATGACTCGTATCTGCACGCAGCGCCCATGTTCCACGCTGCCGATGCGTCGTGCACGTTCGCAGTCACCTGGAACGGCGCCAGGCACCTCATGATCCCTGGTTGGGACGCGCAGCGATTCTGCGAGTTGGCCGCGGCCGAATCCATGTCCATCACCTTGTTGGTGCCGACCATGATCAACATGCTGGCCAACCACCCCACGCTGGGTCAGTTCGATCTGTCCTCGTGGCGGCTTCTTGGCTACGGAGCTTCGCCGATGCCATCAGAACTGCAGAAAGTGGCGATGGCAAAGCTGCCATGCGGGTTCATGCAGCTGTACGGCATGACCGAGGCATCGCCGCTGCTCACCATCTGCTCGGCGGATGACCATCGGCGCGGCGCGGCCGGAGTGGACGGTTACACCGAACGGCTCCGGTCCGCCGGCGCGCCCGTGCCGGGAACGGAAACGGAAGTTCGCCGAGAAGACGGAACCATCTGCCAGCCTGGCGAGGCTGGCGAAATCTTCGCCCGCGGTCCCAACATCATGCTGGGCTACTGGAACCGTCCTGAAGAGACCGCCCACGCATTGGTGGATGGGTGGTACCGCACAGGTGACGTGGCCTACGCCGATGACCACGGCTATCTGTACATCGTCGACCGCGCGAAGGACATGATCATCTCCGGTGGCGAGAACGTCTACACCACAGAAGTTGAGAACGCGTTGTACGCGCATCCATCGGTGCTGGAAGCTGCTGCGTTCGGCATCCCCGACGAGCGCTGGGGTGAATCTGTGCACGCCGAGGTCGTGCCGAAACCGGGAGTTTCGGTGACCGGCGAAGAACTCATCGCCCACACCCGCACACTCATCGCCGGTTACAAGGTGCCGAGGTCCGTCAACGTGCGGTCCGCGGCGCTACCCAAGTCCGGTGCGGGAAAGATCTTGAAGAAGGATCTGCGGGCACCGTTCTGGGAGGGGCGTTCCCGAAGCGTCAACTGACGGTGCCACTCGTTTCGCTCTGCGCTGCTCGTCCGGGGCCGGGGTCACCGGCGAAAGCCTGCGCAATGGGAACCCATTCCGCCGCCAACGGGCCGTTCACCACCAATGTCGTGTCTGCGATGTTTCGACGCTGGGTGACCAGCAGGCAGAAGTCCAGGGCCGGACCGGTGATGGAGTTCGCGTCGGCCGCATCGTCGTTCCACTCCCATGTTGACCCGTCGGGTGCCGTGAGGATGACCGCGACGTCGGAATCAGGCACCGCCTTACTGTTGATCGCATACGAGAACGGCCGGGCCCTGACCCCGATGTGAGCCACGTGTTTGAGCCGCGCTGTGGGGGTGGGAGTGACCCCCACCGTGTCGCACACGTCCTGCCCATGCGCCCACGTTTCCATGAGACGCGCCGTCGCGAAGGAGAGTGCCCCCATGGCCGGGCCGTACCAAGGTAAGCGCGCTTTGGGGTCAAGCGTCCGGAAGACGCTGATCATGTTCTGACGCGCACGAACGAACGCGGCCAAGACCTCGTCGGGCTGCAGTGCGCGGCCGTCGTCAAGCCCGGCGTCGGTGCCGACCCCTGAGGTCATGAGATCCTTGGCCGCAGCAGCGAAGGCTTCGGGGTCTGTTGCGGCGAGGGTGCCTGTGATGTCGAAGTAGATCAGGTGGCTGACCTGGTCCCGGATCGACCAGCCTTCGGCCGGGGTGGGCGCGTCCCATTGCGCGGGTGCCAACCCGGACAACACGTCGACCAGCGCCTGCGTCTCTGCTTCGAGGTCGTCGCAAATTGGATCCATTCCGGCGTTCATCACTCAAGTGAACCATCTCGTCTGGCGGTAGGCCAGCCGGACAGCCAGACTGAGGCGGTGCCCCGCCTGACCTTCCCAGCGGCATCGCTGCCGCATTCGACCGAACAGCTCCGGTCCGACATCCGCTCGTTCCTCGAGGCCGAGATCGCTGAAGGGACGTTCGTACCCCGATGTGACACGTGGCTATCGCAGCACGATCCCTCGTTCAGCCGCAAGCTCGGGGCCGCCGGGTTCCTCGGCCTGGCGTGGCCGACCGAGTACGGCGGGCACGGACGCACGCCGCTGGACCGATTCGTCGTTGTCGAAGAACTGCTTGCGCACGGCGCCCCCATTGCTGCGCATTGGGTGAGCGACCGGCAGTCCGGACCGTCGATACTGAAGCACGGAACCGAGCAGGCAAAGCGAGAACTCGTTCCCAAGATGGCTGCAGGCGAGTGCTATTTCTCCATCGGAATGAGCGAGCCGGACGCTGGCTCTGACTTGGCCGCGATCCGTTCAACAGCGACCAAGACCGAAGGCGGCTGGCTGCTGAACGGTACGAAGGTGTGGACCAGCCAGGCGCACAACAACCACTACTTCATCGTGCTGGTGCGAACCACTCCGATGAGCGACGGCGGTGTGGGGGCAGAGGGAGCAGGGGGAGCAGGGGGAGCCAAGCACCGAGGCATGAGCCAGTTCATCATGGACCTCAAGGCACCCGGTGTGCAGATCCGCCCGATTCGGCTGCTCAGCGGCCATCACCATTTCAACGAAGTGGTGATGGAGGACGCGTTCGTTCCTGAACATTTCCTGCTCGGGAGTGAAGGCAATGGTTGGGATCAGGTCATCGGCGAACTCGCCTTCGAGCGCAGCGGCCCTGAGCGCTACCTGTCCACGTTCCCGTTGCTTGTTGCGCTGATCGACGCCGTGCGGACGGAACACGGAACTGAGCTGCTGCGCGGCCCCAGCACCGAGGCGGCCGCTGCGATCGGCCAACTCGCCGCCCGGCTCACCGCGCTACGGCGGCTGTGCATCTCGGTTGCGGTGGCCCTGTCGAATGGCAAGGAGCCGGTCACGGAGGCCGCCATGGTGAAGGACATGGGCACGCAGTTGGAGGGCGAGATAGGCGAAGTTGCACGCCAACTTGTGCCACCGGGAACGAATCCGATTTTCGACGCGCTCGTCGAAGACGCCATCCTGTCCACGCCCGGGTTCACTTTACGCGGCGGCACAAACGAAATCCTGCGGGGCATCGTGGCCCGCCATCTCGGAGTGCGGTGACCATCATGAACTCACCTACCCAGAACAACTCATACGCCCGAGTAGCCGACGAGATGCTGGTCGACACCGTGGACCGCTTCTTCGCTGAGCACAGCACACCGGAGCGCATCCACGCCGCGGAAGGGTCGATGGACCGTGCACTGTTTGCAGCGTCGGTCGAGATGGGCCTGACGTCCATCGGCGTGGCCGAATCGTTGGGAGGGTCCGGTGGCACGCTGCATGACGCTGCCGCCGTCATGTACGCAACGGGCTACCACGCTGTAGCCGCACCGGTGGCCGACGTCTTGGCGACGGCGCTCATCGGCGCGGTGCACGGCATGTCCCCGGTAGAGGGCGTGACTGTTGCGTTGACCGGCAAGCGGGTCCCGTGGTGGGGCGTTGTTGATCGGGTCCTCTGGGCCGACGGCAGTGCTGCGGCGGTTTCGCTCGACGTGGTCTCGACCGGTGTGAACTACGCCGGGGAACCCTTCGGTGTCGTCGAATCGCGCGAGAAGCTGGCGTTCGCCGACGACATCCTTGCGTTGACCCGTGCTGCGCAAATGGCCGGCGCGTTGCAGCGCGTCAGCGAACTGTCTGTGCAGTACTCGGTTGAACGGGAGCAGTTCGGAAAGCCGATCGGCAAGCAGCAGATCCTGCAGCACTATCTCGCCCAGATGGCCGGCGATGCCGCTGCTGCGCGTGGTGCTGTCGACAACGCGGTCGATGTGTGGTCGGTCAGCGGGCCGGGTTCGTGGTTCACGCTCGCTGTTGCAGCCGCGAAGACGGTCAGCGGCCGAATGGTCAGCGTGACGAACCGCAACGCGCACCAGTTGCACGGCGCGATCGGGTTCACCGACGAACACCGGCTGCAGTACTGGACCCGTCGTTTGTGGGCGTGGCGTGACGACTTCGGAACCGAGGTTCACTGGGCTGCGGTTCTGGGCCGTTCGCTGGTATCGGACGGTGGGAGGTCGCTGTGGCCGTTCGTGACGTCGCTTCCTCCAGCATTGGACTCCCCCACCTAGACGGGGCCGAGACGAAGCATTGAGCACCTTGATGAGGACTTGACGTGCGGTCACCACTTTCCGCCTGTTTGGGGTGACAGCGGTATGCCATACTCATTGACGAATCACGTTTCTCTGATGATTTCTGCCTAACTGCAGTACCTCCCACCCCTCCCAAACGCCTTACAGGACCGATCTCAAGTGCCTACTTCCGAAGCTGTTTCGGCCGCGATCGAGTACCAGACGCGGATGGGCGAAGCCTTTTCGGCCCTTGTGCCCGGACGTGATCCAGCCGAATCGGTTGCCGTGTGGCGGCTGGTGCGGGCAGCCAGCTTGGCTGAGCGCCAAGTCGAATCGACAGTGCATCGGCCACGGGGCCGAACCTGGGCATCGTTCAGGGTTCTCGTGGCACTTCGGGCCATTGGCCCGACCGAGCCAGGAACGCTTGCCGAGATCCTCGACATTGCGCCTCCGAGCGTCTCCAGCCTGCTGTCCACACTGGAAAAGGCTGACCACATCACGCGGCGGCCAGACCCCACCAACCGGCGTCGGGTCATCGTCGAACTCACACCGAGCGGCAACCGTGCAGTCGAAGAGTCGATGGCCGCACAGGTCGACGGTGAGTCAGCGTTTCTCAACGGCCTCGAACCTGCAGAAATCGCAACCCTTTCTTCGATTCTCGACAAGCTGCTGCGCCACCGCTGGGCCGACCAGCGCCCGTAGCAGCGCCCACACCGGGCCCGTACCAGCACACTTCGCTGAATCCTCCGGCCCGACGGTAACGTCGGGTTCGTGGATACCAGCAGTCTCACGGTCCAACCGGACCTTCCATACGCGCTGCACGCAAGCGTTACGGTGCGTCCCGAGCCGTTCGGTGCCTTGGTGTATCACTACGGCAACCGCAAGCTGGTGTTCCTGAAGTCACCGCGCCTGGTCGCGTTGGTGCGCTCGCTCGGCGCGCAACCATCGATCGATGACGCGCTTGACGCGGTTTGCGTGCCGGTTTCCGCACGGACCCGGTATCTCGCGGCGCTGCAGTCCCTCCTCGAATCCGACATGATCGTCGCCGGACCGCGTTCTCGGGTCGATCCGCCGGTCGTTGCCGTTCCGACATCTCCCGAAGGGCTCTCGTATGGCACCGCTGGTTGAACAACTCAAAGGTGGCCTGGCCGCGCCGATCTGCCTCACGTGGGAGCTGACCTACGCCTGCAATCTGGCCTGCATCCACTGTCTGTCGTCGTCGGGTCGACGTGACCCGCACGAGCTGTCGACCGAACAGTGCCTCGGCGTCATCGACGAGCTCGCAGCCATGCAGGTCTTCTACGTCAACATCGGAGGCGGAGAACCAACCATCAGGCCTGATTTCTTCACGATCCTCGACCACTCCGTGGCGAAGGGTGTCGGCGCAAAATTCTCGACGAACGGATCACGGATCGATGCAGCGGTTGCGCGTCGGTTGAGCGGCACCGACTACATCGACATCCAGATATCGCTCGACGGGGCCGATGCTGCAACCAACGATGCAGTGCGGGGCATCGGTAGTTACGCAACGGCACACCGTGCGATGGACCACCTGGCCGATGCCGGCTTCGGGCCGTTCAAGATCAGCGTCGTGATGACCCGCCACAACATCGGTCAACTCGACGAGTTCGAGTCGCTTGCGGCGCAGTACGGTGCCGAGCTTCGTCTCACCCGCCTGCGGCCGGCTGGCCGCGGGGCCGACACCTGGGATCAACTGCATCCGTCTCAAGCTGATCAGCGCGCGTTGTATTCGTGGCTCATCGAACGGCCACACGTGCTGACCGGCGATTCGTTCTTTCATCTGTCCGCACTCGGCGAAAGCCTTCCCGGGCTCAACCTGTGCGGTGCCGGGCGCATCGTGTGTCTGATCGACCCGGTCGGCGATGTGTATGCGTGCCCGTTCGTGCTGCACGACGAGTTCAAGGCTGGCAACGTGCTGTCGCGTGGCGGGTTCTCGCAGATCTGGTCCTCGTCTGATCTGTTCATCTCGCTGCGCGAACCGCAGAGTCCCGGTGCGTGCGCGTCGTGCGGGTCCTACGACGCATGCCAGGGCGGGTGCATGGCGGCGAAGTTCTTCACCGGTCTGCCCCTCGACGGGCCCGACCCCGAATGTGTGTGGGGCAACGCCGACGAGGAGCTCGCTCGGCTTGCGGCAGTCGGCGCAGCAGCCCGCAAACCAGTACCCGGGCCTGGTCATTCGAAACCGGTGCCCGTGTCCATCGGTCGACGATCGTGACCGGCAACCCCGGCAACCCCGGCAGCCCCGGCAGCCCCGACAGCCCGGACAGCCCCGACAGCCCCGACAGCCCCGACAGCCCCGACAGAACCGACGCGACGGACAACACCGGCGAGATGACCGACGTCCACCACCGTCGTCGCAGAAGGACCGAGGCGTACTTCGCGATGTGGGGCGTCAACGCCACGATTCCTGTCGAGGTGCTGGCGGTGCCTGCGGAACCGACCTCCGTTGCTTCGGTGGCGATTGTGCGTGGTCGTGCGCTCGCGAATTGCGTGGTGGCTCTGCGCGGCCAGGGCTTGTCACAGATCGAGGCCTTTGCGTTCGCCGATGCGTATCAAGTCTGGGACCACCTCACCTTCGATGAGAACCAGTTCCTGCTCACCGAGGAACCCGGCGGCGACGAGATGCTCCAGGCCGCGTGGCGCTACGAGCGTCTGTGGGTCCAACTCTGGGCGCTGCACCGCGTTCGTCATCTTGTGTTTGCCGATACCCAGGTCGACTCGGCAGGCGCGATTGAAACCTGCATCTCCGACGTCGCGCTTGTCGACGAGTCCCAGCTTCATTTGCGTGAAACGAAGGAACTGCTCGACGCGGCCGACATCGCATGGTGCGCCACTGTTGTGTCGCTGGCTGCGTCCACCCCTATGCAATCCGGAGTGGTTCACGAACGGTCGGCTGCTTTCGACGAGATCATTCCCGGCCGGCGGTAATGAGCATCTGCGACCCATTGCTGATCCGCAATCGGAGTGCGCCATCCCGGGTGATCTTCGGGCCGCACGAGACCAACCTCGGAACCGGCCGCAACTTCTCGTCGCAACACGGCGCGTACTACGCCAGGCGCGCCGCAGGTGGTGCCGGTGTCATTGTGCTTGAGGAAGCTTCGGTGCATCCGTCGGACTGGCCGTATGAACGGGCACCTCTCGCCTCGGAGTGTGGTTCGGCATGGGGAGTGGTCGCCGGGGCGATTCGGTCGGCATCTCCGGGTGCAGGCGCACCGTTGGTCCTTGCCGCTCTCGGTCACAGCGGCGGCCAGGGGACGTCGCACTGGAACCAACGAGAACTCTGGGCGCCTTCGGCGGTTCCCGAGGTATCGACCCGGGAAGTTCCAAAGGTGATGGAGTTGACCGATATCGCTGCGGTCGTTGCTGGTTTTGCAACTGCAACCGTTTCGGCTGTTGCGTGCGGCCTGGACGGGGTAGAGGTCAACGCAGGTCAGTTCTCGCTGGTGCGTCAGTTCGTGTCCGGACTAACAAATATGCGCGCAGATGAATATGGATCCGACCGACTCCGTTTTGCCCGGGAGGTATTGCAGGCTGTCCGCGTGGCTGCCGGTGATGCCATCGTGGGACTGCGGCTCTCGTGCGATGAACTTGCGCCGTGGGCCGGCATCGTGCCCGATGCCGGAGTTGGTATTGCGGTTGAGCTTGCTCCCTACGTCGATGTCGTCACAGTGGTTCGAGGTTCCATCTATTCCGCTGCACTCACGCGGCCCGATGGGCACGTGGAACCGGGATTCAACATCGAGCTGACGCGTCAAGTCCGAGACGGGCTTCGAGCAGCCGGGTTCCAGTTACCTGTGGTGGCCCAGGGGTCCATCGTCGATGTTGGTCAGGCCGACTGGGCCCTTGAGTCCGGTGCCGCTGATGGGATCGAAATGACTCGGGCTCTCCTGGCCGACGCGCGTCTTGTGGATCTCACTCGCTCCGGGCAATCAGCGCGCATACGACCGTGTGTGCTGTGCAATCAAACGTGCAAGGTCCGTGACAACCGCAACCCGGTCATCACCTGCGTGGTTGATCCGTTGACCGGCTTCGAGGCGTCCGACGCGGCGGACCAGCCACCCAACACAATCGACATGGCGGATGGAAGTGGTGCACGTGTGAGGGTTGCGGGTGGCGGCGTTGCCGGTCTTGAGGTGGCCCGAGTCGCTGCGCTGCACGGCAAGCAGGTTGTCGTTCATGAACGCTCATCTGCGTTCGGTGGCGCGTTACGTGCCGCTGCCCAAGGTGCCGGACGCGGTCGCCTGGCCCTTGTCGCCGACTGGCTGGAGGCCGAATGCCGAGAACTCGGCGTCGAGCTTGTCGCCAATTCGCTGGTCGACACCGACGCATACGCTGGCGGGGCGCTCGTGCACGTTGTCGCAACGGGTGGAAGCCCTGGCCCATTGCCGTTCGCTGTCGACGATGGGGCGGTCGTGCATGATGCGGCGTTGCTCATGCAAGGTATCGCCGACGGTCGACCGGATGAACTCGGTCCGGGACCGGTGGCGGTGTGGGACCCGCTGGGTGGTCCGATCGCCATCTCGGTCGCCGAACTCCTTGCTGCAACCGGCCGCGCCGTCGTTCTCATCACGCCGGACCTTCTCGTCGGGGAGAAACTGGCGCTCTCGGGCGATCTGGCACCGTCGCAGGGACGGCTACACGGAGCTGGTGTCGAGCTCGTGAAGAGGGCGCTGGTGCGGCGGGTTCTGGCTACCGGTGTCGAGGTCGAGGATCGCTTCACGGGCGTTCGGACAGTCATCGGCGCGAATGCGTTCGTGGCAGCGCACCACCGCGTTCCAGACACCTCGGTCGACCCGAACGAGAACGTGTTGCAGGTTGGCGACAGGGTTGCCCCACGGACAATTCTCGAAGCCATCCGCGAAGGCCGAGCCGCCGGTCTCGCAATCGCTGCGAACGTCGCTTCGCACCGTGGCTAGCTTGGCTGGGTGAGATCCCCCCGCGCAACGGTCTGGTCGCTGTTCATCACCGCCGCCGTCCTCTCGCAGGGCTACGGGGTGATGTTCACGCTGATCGGGCGCTTCCGCGACGACTACGGCATTCCCGAGTCGCAGCTCGGTGTAGTCGTCGGCATCGGCTTCTTCACGTCGTTCCTGGGGCAACTCCTCATCGCCCCGCTGGCTGACCGCGGCCACGCCAAGACGCTCCTGCTCGGCGGTATCTCGACGAATGCGTTGGGGTTGCTGATCATGGCTACTTCCGACACGTTCACGGGCCTGTTCGTCGGCCGTCTCGTGATGGGGCTCGGCATCGGTTCGGCCTATCCGGCGATCCGGCGGGCCATCGCCGTGGCTGAGCCCGACCGCGTCGGCGAGAACACCGGCCGTCTGCTTTCGGCCGATGTCCTGGGTTTCCTGATGGGGCCGTTGATCGCTTTTGCGGTGGTCGACCGATGGGGCCTCAACGCTCCGTTCTACATCGGCATCGGCCTCGGAGCCGTGGCCCTGCTCCTGTGTTGGAGCGTGCCGATGGGCGCGGTCCTCGGCGACCCGAGCGCGAGTCAGCGGCTTGCGTTGGACCTGCTGCGAGAGCGCTGGATGCAATCGGCTGTGCTGCTCGGCGTCGCGTTCTTCGCGATGATCGGCACCTTCGATGCGCTGTGGGCCGTCCGCATGACGGACCTGGTGGGCAATGAGAAGAAGGCCGGGCCGTACATACAACTCGGTATCGTGATCTTCGCCCTTCCGCTGGTGCTCCTGGGCCAATTCGGCGGACGGTTCGTCGAGCGGCGCGGGCCGTTCACCGCTTCCGCGGCGACGCTTGCATTCGGGGTGTGCTTCGTCAGTCTTTACGGTCTGGTCGGGGTCCCTGTGGTGCTGATCATGATCGGAGTGGTGCAGGCCACCGTGGACTCGTTCGGTGCTCCCGGCATCCCTGTTGCGGTCAATCAGCATGCTCCTGCGGAACGTATTGCCGGAGCGCAGGGATTGGTCGGGGCGGTACAAACACTGACCGGTGGGGTGACGGCCATCGTTGCTGGAGTTCTGTACGACCACTTCGGCCCGGTTCCCACCTACACGGCCACCAGCGCGCTGATGTTCCTCTGTATCGCCGGAGGTTTCGTGCTGTCATCGCCTTACCGGCGCGCCGAGGCCGACGCTCGGCGTTCGGGCTGACGGTTGCTGCGGAGGGCGGCCAGGTTTTGGGGTGGGGCGGCGGATCGGCGATGATGAAGGCGTGGGGCGATATCGGTATCTGTTCTCCCCGCTTCGGTTGGGGCCGATCACGGTCCGCAACCGAGTGGTGTTCAGCGCGCACCTCACCAACTATGCCCAGGAGGGGCTGCCAACCGCACAGCACGCGGCTTACTACGAGGCACGGGCCAAGGGCGGTGCCGGGCTCATCATCACCGAAGAGCATTCCACCCACCCGACCGACTGGCCGTACGAGAAGCTCATCCATGGCTTTCATCGGCGCGTGATTCCCGGTTATCGCGCAATCACCGACGCGGTGCACCGACACGGAGTGCCGGTGTTCGCACAGATCAACCACAACGGTGGCCAGGCCTCGTCGATGTACTCCCGTTTGCCGGTGTGGGCACCGTCGCCGGTGCCGGACCCGTTGTTCCGCGAAGTCCCCAAAGCGGTCAACGTCAGGGAGATCGGCGAGATTGTTGCGGGGTACGCGTTAGTGGCGGGTCACTGCCGCGAGGGTGGTTTCGACGGGATCGAATTGCAATGCAGTCACTCGTCGATCGTGCGTGGCTTTCTTTCGGGTGCCACCAACCTGCGCACCGACGCGTATGGAGGGCCGCTTGCGAACCGTGCACGCATCCTGTTCGAGATCGTCGACGCCGTCCGCGAAGCGATTGGGCCTGACCTAGCGCTCGGTGTGCGTTTGTGCGGCGACGAATTCATCGAAGGCGGCACCACGATCGATGAAGCGGTGGAAGTAGCCCGCATGGTGGAAGCACACGGCAAGGTCGATTACATCAACACCTCCATCGGGGTTGCCACTGCGACGCTGTTCATGATCGAAGCGTCGATGCACGTTCCGCCCGGCTACTCCCTGTTCATCCCCAACGCGATTCGCCGTGCGGTTGATCTACCGGTTGTGGGGGTGGGTCGATTCAAGGACGCGCTGCAGGCAGAACGTGCACTTGCTGATGGTCACTGCGACCTGGTCGGTGCAGTCCGTGCCCAGATCGCCGATCCTGACTTCGTCCGCAAGGCTCGCATCGGCGAGCACGACAGGACGCGGGTGTGTCTCAGCTGCAACCAGGAATGTGTCGGCCGAATGGGCCTCAACCGGTGGCTGGGTTGCATCGAGAACCCGGTGACCGGTCGTGAGTCGGCCGTGTCGGTCGCCATGACGTCGCGGCCGAAAGACGTGATGGTGATCGGAGCGGGCCCGGCGGGTCTTCAGGCAGCCATCAGCGCTGCCCGCCACGGTCATCGGGTGACGGTCTTCGAGCGGGAGTCGGCAGCCGGGGGGCAGGTGCGGTGGGCTGCGTCGGTGCCGAACCGCGCTGAATTCGGGGACTTGATCCGCAACCAGGTGCACGAACTGAACGATCTCGGGGTGAAGGTGATGCTGGGACACAGCGTGGATGCGGCGGAAGTTGCCCGGTTGCGACCCGATGTGGTGATCATGGCAACAGGCTGTGTGCCTTCGCGGCCGTATTGGGCTCCACCCGACGACTCCCGCATCGTCGATGTGCTCGACGTGCTGTCTGGCCAGGTCGCTCCGGTGCACGGCAAGGTTGTGATCGTGGACGAGCTTGGCTTCCACCAGGCCACCAGCACCGCCGAGGTGCTGGCAGACCGGGGCTGTTCCGTCGAGATACTCACGCCTGGCATGGTGGTGGGCCAGGATCTGGGCATCACACTCGACATGGAGAACTTCTGTATGCGCGCTGGGCAAAAGGGAATCGTGCTCACTCCTGACTCGGTTGTGATGGGTTGGAACGGCTCCCTCCTCAGCGTGCTGCACCACGTCAGTGGCCGCATGCTGGACGTGGCTGCAGACCTGGTGGTTCTCGCTGTCCCCGGTTCACCGGCCGATGCGTTGTACAACGACCTGTCGGCATCGGGCGTCGATGTGCGACGGGTCGGCGACTGCCTGGCGCCCCGGCGGGCACATAGCGCTGTGATCGACGGCGACCGCGTCGGAGCTCAGCTCTGATGGTTGGCCGTGCGATCGCTGTTGTCGTCTGCCGAGATGGAGTTCTGCCGTCCGGAGGCGTCGACGTGTTCACCGCCGCGGGCGGATGCGGGGTGGTGGTCGGCACTGGCGCTCGATCTGCTGCCCTGCAATTGTCGGCAGAGGTGGTTCAGGTTGCCGAGTCGAGTCTTCGTTGCGGTCAGCTGACGGCGGCTCTCGCCTCGGTACCCAGTATCATCAGTGCACATATGATCATTCTCCCTGCGTCACCGGATGGACGTGATCTGGCACCATCACTTGCCGCAGCCCTCGGTCGGCCGCTCATTCCCGCCGCCACTCGTATTCGGCACTACGAGAACGGGCTTGCCGAGGTGGTGGCGGTTCGCAGCGGGGGTTCGGTGGATCACGTTCATCGGGTCACTGTTGCATCGGTCGTGACGTTGCTTCCCGGTGTCGGATCACGCCCGGGCGGCTCCGCGCCCGAACGTGCGCGACTTGAGATGCTCGAACTGGACACTCAGTGCCCACCCGGCATTGATTCGGTCGCAATCGATGCGGTCCGGTCAGTGGCCGTCCTCCCACCAGACCCGGAGACGATGGACCTGACCGAGGCCCGCTGCATCGTTGCGGGGGGCAACGGGCTGGTGGACGGCGCGTCATCGGGCCGAGACCGCTTCGACAAGCTCCGCGAGGTGGGCACACAGATTGGCGCGTCGCTCGGTGGAACACGGGTGGCAAGCGATGCCGGCTGGATCCCGTTCGAGCGCCAGATAGGGACAACGGGAGCCGAGGTCTCCCCGCTGGTGTATCTGGCTTTTGGTATCAGCGGAGCGACACAGCACACCAGCGGTCTCGGATTACCGGATCACATCATCAGCGTCAACACCGACCCCAGCTGTCCGATGATGACGATGTCCGAGGTGGCGATCGTCGCAGATGCGTACGCCGTGGTGGAGTCGCTCCATCGCCTGCTGTCGACGCGACCTGAGAGAGTGGTCACCCCGTGACTACTCCACAGTTCGATGTCGTTGTTGTCGGAGCCGGTCCAGCGGGTGCTGCTGCAGCGCTGTGCGCCGCCCGGTTGGGTCGAAGTGTCTGTCTGTTGGAACGCGGACCTTTCCCCGGTTCGAAGAACGTGTACGGCGGTGTGATCTACGGCCGCATCCTGGATGAGCTGGTTCCCAACTGGTGGGATCAGGTGCCGGTGCAGCGGTGGATCACACGGCGCGGCACCATGATGCTCACCGGCCACCAGAGCATGTGTCTTGACTATCGCACCACCACGTGGGGGGCACCGCCGTACAACGGGTTCACGGCCTACCGGCCAGATTTCGATCGCTGGTTCGCAGACCGTGCCGTCGACGCCGGTGCGGTGCTGGTGTCGTCGACCACCGCCACTGGGCTGGTGCGAAACAGCCGAGGGATTGTGTGTGGTGTCACCACCGACCGCGACGGCGATCTGCACGCAAAGGTGGTCATCGCATGCGACGGGGTGAACTCGTTCCTCGCTAAAGCTGCGGGTATGTATCCGCACCAGGGTAAGGAGCACTTCACCCTCGGCGTGAAGGAAGTGCTGTCGCTGCCGCGTGCAGAGATCGAATCGCGCTTTGCCGTACGCGGCAACGAGGGTGCGGACTTCGAGATTGTCGGTGGCACCCAAGGGATTGCCGGTGGTGCGTTCGTGTACACCAACCGGGACACGGTGGCCATCGGCGCCGTCCTGTCACTTGCTGACCTCACAACGGCCAAGGTGCGGCCCGAGGAAGTCATCGCCGGGCTGAAGGCGCATCCGTCGATTGCGCCACTGGTCGAAGGGGGCGAGCTCGTGGAGTACGCAGCGCATCTCATCCCCGAAGGCGGTTTCGACATGATGCCGCAGCTGGTCGGAGACGGATTGCTGGTGGCGGGTGATGCAGCAGCGATGTGCCTCGCCGCTGGGTTGTGGCTCGAAGGGGTCAACTACGCAATGGGGTCCGGCATGGCTGCGGCCGAAGCAGCACACGAAGCAATCACGAACCATGACACGTCTCGGGTCGGCCTGGCCTCGTATCCACGTCGGCTTGAGAAGAGCTGGGTCCTGATCGATCATCGCAAAGTGAGGCGTGCGCCGCACTTCTTGCTGTCAGACCGTGTTCAGCACCGTTACCCCGAAATTGTGTGCGATGCCCTGGAAGCGCTGTTCACAGTACGTAACCCCCAACCGAAGCAGGGTCTGGGTGCGATTGCGCGTCCGCTGCTGAAGCGATCGAACGTGCGCATACGGGATTTGGTGCGCGATGGGCGAGACGCGTGGAAGACCTACGGGTGAGTGTTTCGTGAACATGCCCCGAACCGACTTCACGAGGCTCGTGCCGGATCAGCAGGTGTCGTTCGACGACCGGATGGAATCTGTCGCCTTCGACGTGTCGCATACGCCGCACATCGTCGTCGATACCGAAGTGTGCCGCAGTTGCACCACGTCGGCGTGCGTGTACGCCTGCCCAGCCAAGCTGTTCGTCCCAACCAGCGACGGCGGCATCCTGTTCAACTACGAGCAGTGTTTCGAGTGCGGGACGTGCTACCTGGTTTGCAACAACGAGGGCGCCATCAGCTGGGGCTATCCGGAGGGTGGCCGCGGGGTCGTGTTCCGTCATGGATGACGTCTCCCTCCACCGTCCGCTCATCGCCGTGTCCATGAAGTGGGTCCCACTTCGCCAGGACGTGGATCCGGTCTCAGGAGTGGCGAACGTCGACGACCGTTTCGCTGGTGCATCGCCTGCTGACCACGCGGCTCTCGAAGTTGCGCTGCGCCATGCCGAGCGGGTCGGTGCCGACGTCGTTGTCGCATGCGTCGGACCTCCGGCCGCAGATGCGATGCTGCGTGAGGCGATCACGTGCGGCGCGGATCGTGCAATTCGCATCGACCCGGGAGGGTACGAGGAACTGCCGGACAGCGCCGAGGTTGCCGGTGCACTGGCAACGCTGTTCGGGGACCTGTCGAGCCGTTCGCCCAAGCGATTGCTGCTGGTGTGTTGCGGCGACTGGAGCCTTGACCGAGGTTCGGGTTCGGTACCGGCCTTGCTGGCTCACTTCCTCGGAGTGCCCCACGCGCTGGGGTTGGTCGCAGTGCGATGGGCCGACGCTGCCGACCGCGCCAGTCTGATGGAGTGCGAACGCAGATTGGATGGCGGCCGCCGCGAAGTGCTCCATGTCACCGGCCCAGCGGTGGTTTCGATGGAAGGTGCCGTGGCGACGCTACGCCGCGCGTCGCTTGCGGGAGTGCTTGACGCGCGCCACTCGACGATCGAGGTGCTGTCGCGGCCGATGCACGCTTCGGTACCGGGAGTGACTGTGGAACGCACCGGTTCGCATCGGCCGATGCCTCAGCACACGGCGCGGATCGCAGCGGAAAACCCCCGTGACCGCGTCGCGTCGGTCCTCGGCGTGGGCACAGAACGAAAACCCCCGATGAGGGTGACGCTTGATCCGGATGCCGCAGCGCGGCTCATTCATGAACATCTGCTCGTATGGGGACTAATCCAGGGTTGACCAATACTTGAGCGGATAATCGCTGAATCTGACTTCAGCGGTTCTGGCCCGGTGCCGATGGGTCCATCATGGCGTCGCTCGGCAAGGACATGTTTCGTTTGCGGCTGGGGGCTGTCGTCGCGGTGACATCGCTGCTCGCAGCGACCACAACGCTGATGGTGACCCAGGATCCGGCCGCGGCTGATCCGGCAGTCGGACCCGGCGCATTCACCTCGGCGGCTACCGGTGCCTATTCCGGAACGATTCCTGACGGCACGTGCTCCGTGGTGGTCAGCGCACTGGCCGGCACAGGCGCATCGTCGGGTCTGTCCGCCACGACAGGTGGCGCAGGCGGCCGCGCGGCCCGGATCGGGTCAACGTTCAACGTCCTTCCGGCTCAGACCTACAGCGGTGGGGTCGGCGGAGGCGGTTTGAGCAATGGAACGGCTGGCGCCAACGGCGGAGGTGCTGGCGGCACGATTGTCGGGGGCCATCGCGGTGGCGGTGGCGGTGGCTCCACGTCGTTCGTGGTCGGTGGCCAGACCCTCATTGTGGCGGGTGGTGGTGGTGGTGGTGGCGCAGCGCACTCCGCCTCGCCTGCCGGTAGCGCGGGCAACGCAGGAACGGTGGCTGGTGCAGGTGTCGGGGTTGGTGTGAACGGAACCGCCGGTATCGATGCGCCACGGACCAACACGGGAGGCAGCGGAGGACAGGTCGGCGCAGGCGGGCTGGGAGGTGTCAACTCCGGGAACGCAACATTCAACGGTGCGGTGGGAGGTGGCATCGGTTCAGGAACCGGCGGCAACGGTGGCCCTGATAACTCGTTCGATTCAGGTGGTGGAGGTGGAGCTGGCTACACAGGTGGTGGCGGCGGTTCGTCCACCGTGGTGGACAGCGTCACCGGCGCTGGTGGTGGCGGCGGCTCCAGCTTTGTCGCCGCCGCCTCGCCGACGGGCAGTGCGACTGTCCCCAGCGCGATTTCCGGAACACTTGGCGCTGCGACGACCAGCACAGCTGCCAACGGCCCCGGCGGAAGCATCAGCGCCGACTTCGTACCGTGCCGCTACAACCTGAACCTCACCAAGTCGGTCAGCCCAACAGCGATCGTTCGGGGCGGCACCGCCGTGTGGACCGTCAGCGTCACGAACAACGGGCCTGACGCGATGACCAAGGGCGACACGATCGACCTCACCGACACGCTCCCCGCCGGCCCGAACGGACCGGCCAGCCCGGCCTACAAGGTGCTGTCGATCGCTTCCGTGGGCGGGTCCAACGCCGACCTTGCAAGCGGTGCAGTGACGTGTAGTTCCGTCTCCGTCGGTGCAGCGATGCCCGCATCCACGAACTGCTCCCGGCCATACGCTGCGGTCGCGGGAACACCAGGCAACCCGAACGGCGGAACCCGCGGTCTGAACGTCGGCGAGACCCTGACGATCACCTACGAGCAGCAGATCAGCGCGACGGCGACATGTCTGTCGACCATCACGAACGTGGCAAGCGTCAAGGACCGTCCAACGATGTCCGGCACGACCGACATCGTCGGCAATGTCGTCACCGACTCGGCGTCGGCTCCGTTGAGCATCGGTTGTCAGCCGGCGCTGAAACTGGTCAAGGCGCTTTCGGGCAACCGGCTTGTTGCCGCGGACCAGTTCACGGTTTCGATCACTCCGAGCGGCGCGGCGCCGACCGGTGGGTCGACAACCACGACAGGTGCGGCATCGACGGTCACCGCTAACACCGGTGTCGTGACGGTCGCCAGCGCTACTGCCGGGATCGGCTATTCGTTCGGAGAGTCGATGGCCGCCGGGTCGGCATCAGCGCTCAGCCAGTACCGGGCAAACGTGACGTGCACGAACGCAACTGCCGGTTCGCCGACGGTGCTTCCAGCGGCGGCGTCCACGTCGGTCCCATTCGCGATCACGCCGGCCTTGAACGACGATATAACCTGTACACTTACCAATACCCCTCTGGCATCATCGTTGACGATCGCGAAATCGACCACTTCAACCGGGTTTGCCACGGTCGGCGATTCGATTCCGTATTCGTTCACGGTCACGAACACCGGTCAGACGACGTTGCAGTCCGTCACGATCACCGACGCGAACGCATCGGGAATTGTGTGCGCGGCCACGACGCTCGCTCCGACCGCTTCGACGACCTGTTCGGCGACCCATACGGTGACCCAAGCCAACCTCGATTCGGGGTCAGTGGTCAACACGGCCTCGGTGACGGGCACTCCACCCGGCGGCACGCCGATCGCACCGGCGATGTCGAACACGGTCACGGTCAATGCGACGCAGACGCCGGCGATCACGATTTCGAAGAACACAGCAAAGACCGGATATTCGACCATCGGCGAAACGATCCCGTACTCCTTCACCGTCCGTAATACGGGCAATGTGACGCTGTCGTCGATCAGCGTGACCGACCCCAAGACATCTGGAGTGTCGTGCCTTGCGACCACGCTTGCGCCCGGGCAATCCACCACCTGTACCGGTTCGCACACGGTGACGCTGGCGGACCTGAACAACGGCTCCGTCGTCAACACGGCGACCGTTTCTGCGACCGATCCCGGATCCGGTGCGGTCGGCCCGACCAGTTCGAACCAGGTGACCGTTCCTGCGGTGGCCGCTGCTGCGCTCAGCATCACCAAGACCAGCTCGACAACGTCGTATTCGACAGCCGGAGCGAGCATTCCGTTTACGTTCGCGGTCTCGAACAACGGCAACCTGACGATGACGTCGGTGACGGTTTCTGATCCGCTCGCGGGTGCGATCACGTGTGCAACCACCACCCTCATTCCGGCGCAGACGACGACATGCTCGGGCGCGCACATCGTGACCCAGGCAGATCTGGACGCTGGTGCAATCGTTAATACAGCGTCGGTGGTCGGCACCCCACCGGTTGGACCGCCCACCGCACCGGAGACGTCCAACACGGTGACCATTCCGGCGACCCCGTCGCCGTCGATGACCTTGGCGAAGTCCACTTCGATGACATCGTTCGCGACGTCGGGTCAGAGCATTCCGTACTCGTTCACGGTGACGAATACGGGCAACGTGACCCTGTCGTCGATCACCGTCACGGACCCGAAACTCTCGTCGGTCACGTGTTCCACGACCACGCTTGCACCTGCGGCGACGGCGACCTGCTCGGGCAGCCACGTCGTCACGCAGTCGGAGCTTGATTCCGGGTCGGTCGTGAACACCGCTTCTGTCGCCGCCAACGCGCCCGACGGATCAGCCGTCGCACCTGTCTTGTCGAACACCGTGACCGTACCCGCCGCGCAGAACCCAAGTCTGGACGTCGTCAAGGCGACCACCACGACGTCGATCACGACCGTCGGTACGGCGGTCCCGTACACGTTCACCGTGACCAACTCCGGCAACGTCACCATTACGGGCATCGTGGTCAGCGACGCAAAGGCGATCGGGATCGTATGCCCACTGACGATGCTTGCGCCGGGTCAGAGCACCACCTGTACCGGCAGCCACACCGTCAACCAAGCAGAACTCGACGCGGGTTCGCTGGTAAACACTGCTGCGGCCGGAGGGACGGCTCCTGGCGGCGGGGCACTCACCCCGAGCAACTCGAACACGGTCACCGTCCCAGCCGTGCAGAACCCCTCGTTGCAAATCGTCAAGGCGACCTCGACTGCTTCCTTCGCTGCGGCCGGTGACACGTTGGCGTACACGTTCAAGGTCACGAACAACGGCAACGTGACCATCACGGCGATCGCGATCGCAGACCCGACGGTGAGTGGGCTCAGCTGCCCGGTGTCCACCCTGGCGCCGGGTGCAAGTACCACGTGCAGCGCAACTCACACCGTGACTTCGACCGACGTGCAGAACGGTCAGGCGGCCAACACCGCTACTGTCACCGGCACTCCGCCGACCGGCACGGCACTGACGCCGATCGGCTCCAATACCGTCACTGTCGCACTGAACGCTCAGCCTGGTCTTTCGGTCGTCAAGTCGGCCAACCTTGCGTCGTTCTCGTCGATCGCACAATCGGTCACGTTCACGTTCGTGGTGACCAACACGGGCAACGTTGCCGTGTCGGGGCTGAGCGTTGCCGACCCGATGACCAGCGGAGTGACCTGCGCCCTCACGTCGCTCGGAATCGGTGCATCCACCACCTGCACCGGGTCACATGCCGTCACCCAGAGCGACCTCGATGCCGGGTCCATCGTCAACACGGCCGTCGCCTCGGCCACGCCGGCGTTCGGTCCTGCGATCACTCCGGTGAGCTCGAACACGATCACGATTCCGGCTGCGCAGACTGCGGCCCTCAGCATCGTCAAGGGCACGTCAGCGACCACCTATTCGACTGTCGGCGCAAGCGTTGCGTTCACCGTCGATGTCACGAACACCGGCAACGTCACCCTGACCGGCGTCACCGTGACAGACCCCATAGCAACCGCGCTGTCCTGCCCAGCCACGACTCTGGCAGCAGCAGCCACGATGCAGTGCACCGCGCAGCGCACCGTGACCCAGGCTGATCTCGACGCAGGCTCGGTGATCAACACCGCATCCGTGACGGGTACGCCACCTTCCGGGCCACCCATCACCCCGGTTGACTCGAACACCGTGACCGTCCCCGCTGCGCAGAACCCACAGTTGTCGGTGAACAAGACCACTTCGGCCTCGTCGTACTCCGCAGTCGGCCAGAGCGTGCCGTTCACCATCACGGTGACCAACACCGGCAACGTCTCGGTGACAGCGGTAACGGTGACGGACCCGATGCTGACCGGTATCTCCTGCACGGCGACGTCGCTGGCTCCGGGGACCTCGACCGCCTGCACCGGTGCGCATATTGTCACGCAGTCCGATCTGGACAACGCGACGATTGTCAACACTGCCTCGGCGGTCGCCACGCCTCCCTCGGGAACGCCGACCGCACCGGTGACTTCCAATTCGGTGACTGTTCCCGCGGTGCAGACCCCCAACCTTGTTGTGTCGAAGTCGACCACCGCGTCCGGCTATGCGACGGTGGGCCAGACGATTCCGTATTCGTTCGTCGTCCGCAACACAGGCAACGTGACCGTGGCGTCGATCGTGATCACGGACCCCGTGGCCGGCACGGTGACGTGTTCACCGACAAGCCTCGCGCCGTTGGCACAGGTCACGTGCACCGCTTCACGAACAGTGACACAGGCAGATCTCGACGCCGGTGCAGTGATCAACACAGCGACGGTCGGCGGCCGTGGTCCAAACGGCGCAGCGCTCCCCCCGATCACGTCGAACACGGTCACGGTCCCGGCTGTCCAGGCACCGACGCTGACCATCGGCAAGTCAACGGCCAAGACGTCCTATTCGACCGTCGGGGAACTGATCGACTATTCGTTCGCGGTCACCAACACCGGCAACGTCACCATCAGCGGTGTCACCGTTTCGGACCCTGTCGCGGGCGTCGTCACCTGTGCGCCGACGACGTTGGCGCCAGGACAGGTCGCAACGTGCAGCGCCTCGCGTGCGGCCACGCAGGCAGACCTCGACGCTGGTGCGGTGATCAATACCGCGACGGTCACTGGTCTCGAACCGGATGGATCGGCGTTGGCGGCCGTCGGCTCGAACACCGTCACCATTCCCGCCGACCAATCGCCGACCATCAGCCTGGTGAAGTCCACATCGATGGCGAACTACGACGCTGTCGGAGATGTGATCACTTACGCCTTCACCGTGACGAACGGTGGCAACGTCACCCTCGACAACGTGTCGCTGTCGGACCCACTCGTCACGGGCCTGACGTGCACCGCCTCGACGCTGTCGCCGGGTGCATCCACGACTTGTTCCGGGTCGCACACCATCACACAGTCCGACCTCGACGCTGGAAGGGTCGTCAACGTGGCGCAGGTCGGCGCAACCCAACCGAACGGATCGACGATCACGCCGGTCTCGTCCAACACGGTGACCGTCCCAGCGGTCCAGTCACCCTCGATGACGATCGTCAAGTCGTCGTCCACATCTTCGTTCGCCATTCCCGGCGTCTCCATCGGCTACTCGTTCGCGGTGACGAATACCGGCAACGTGACGATGACATCGGTCAACGTGATCGACCCGCTCCTCGCTGGCATCTCGTGCCCGGTGAGCAGCCTTGCTCCTGGCGCGTCGACTACGTGCACAGGCACACACACCACCACCCAGGCCGACGTCGACACAGGGGGAGTCGTCAACACGGCATCGGTGCATGCGACCCCACCGAATGGGACACCGATCACCCCCGTTCCATCGAACACGGTGACGGTCCCAGCCACTCAGACTCCAGCGCTCAGTGTTCTCAAATCATCGGGCACCGCGAGCTACTCGCGGGTGAACGAGCAGATCCTGTACTCGTTCACGGTCACGAACACCGGCAACGTGACCATGACCGGTGTGACACTCACCGACCCGGCGGTCGTCGGGATGACGTGTGGTGCGTCGGTCCTCGCTCCAGGTGGCTCAACCGTCTGCACGGCTGCGCACATCGTGTCGATGACAGATCTCGACAGCGCCACGGTGTCGAACACCGCGTCTGTGACCGGAACACCGCCGATCGGAGGCCCGATCGCACCGGTCGACTCCAATACCGTCGTCACCCCGGCGGTGCAGACGCCGTCGCTTGCAGTGGTGAAGAGCTCGAGCACGGGAAGCTTTGCCGTCGCAGGCTCGGTCCTCACGTATGACTTCCGGGTGACTAACACCGGAAACGTCACCGTGTCGTCCATCGCCATCAACGACCCGAAGGTGACGGCAGTCAGTTGTGCCGCGACGTCGTTGGCCATCGGACAGGTCACCACATGTTCCGGTTCCTACGTCGTCCTGCAGTCCGATGTCGACGCGGGCAGCGTAGTGAACACCGCATCCGTCATCGGCACCGGTCCGACCGGAGCGATTGCTCCAGCACCGTCGAACACCGTCACGGTTGCAGCGGTGCAGGCTCCGTCGCTGACGATCTCGAAGACGTCGTCGACCGCCTCGTTCGCATCCGTCGGCCAGTCCGTCCTGTTCTCGTTCCTGGTGACGAACACGGGCAATGTCACGGTCACCTCGGTGGCGGTGGCCGACCCGCAGACGAGCGGCATCACATGCAGCTCGACCACATTGAGCGTCGCCGGGACCACCAACTGCTCAGGGACCCACCTGGTAACCCAAGCAGACCTGGACGCGGGCTATGTCATCAACACGGCCAGTGTCACAGGCCGTGACCCGGGCAATGCGTTGCTCGGTCCTGAAGTTTCGAACACCGTGACGGTGCCGGCGGTGTCCAGCCCTGCGCTGCAGATGGTGAAGGTTGCCGTCAGCGCTGCGCCGACCAAGGCAGGCGACGTTGTCGACTACACGTTTACGGTCACCAACACCGGCAATGTGACGATGACGTTGATCGAGGTGCTTGATCCGAAGGCCGTCTCCCTCAGCTGTCCCTTGACCGTGCTTGTTCCGACCCAGTTGACGGTCTGCACCGGCTCGCATGCAGTCACCCAGGCCGAAGTCGATGCTGGCTCGGTGGACAACATTGCGTGGGTCACCGGCCGTCCACCGGTCGGGTCGCCGCTGCCGCCGCAGGTGTCGAACCCGATCTCGGTACCGATCGTTCCGGTCCCTTCGGCGACCGTGACGAAGGCAACCACAGCGACTCCGTTCAACCGGGTAGGCGACACTCTTACGTACACATTCGATGTCCTCAACACGGGCAACGTTACGCTGACGTCGGTCGTCGTGGCTGACCCGCTGGTCGGAGGAATGACGTGCCTCGCTTCCAGCCTTGCACCGGGTGCGACAACAACCTGCGTGGGATCACATACGGTCACCCAGGACGACCTCGACACGGGTTCGGTGGTCAACACTGCAACCGTGACCGGTACGCCGCCGACCGGGTCACCGATCGCGCCGGTTCCGTCGAACACGGTGACCGTTGCTGCGCTGCAGTCCCCAGGCATCACCGTGGTGAAGAGCTCCAGCATGGCCAGTGTCGCCGTCGACGGGACAACGATCCCGTATTCGTTCACCGTCACGAACACCGGAAACGTGACGCTGTCGTCGGTCGTGCTCAGTGACCCGACGACCACGTCGTTGTCGTGTCCATCGACCACCGTGGCGCCAGGTGTGTCCATGGTGTGTTCGGCCGTTCATGTCGTGACGCTGGCGGACCTGGATGCCGGTTCGGTCGTCAACACGGCTTCGGTGACGGGCACGCCTCCGACGGGTGGTTCCCTTGTGCCGGTTCCCTCCAACACGGTGACGGTGCCTGTTGTGCAGGGTCCGGCGCTGTCGATCGGAAAGTCTGCGGACCTCGGCTCGGTCACCGCCGTCGGTGACACGATCGCCTACACGTTCGTCCTGACGAACAACGGCAACGTCACGATGAACAACATCGCTGTCGCCGACCCGATGACCGGTGCTGTCTCGTGCGGTGCCACCACGCTGCTGCCGACGTTCACGACGACCTGCTCGTCGACCCACGTCGTCACCCAGGCAGACCTCGACGCGGGGAAGATCGCGAACACGGCGACGGTGACCGGCACTGATCCTGCGGGCAATCCGCTCGCTCCGGTACCTTCCAACACCATCACCGTCCCGGCCGTGATCAATGCAGCACTGACCATCCAGAAGCTCACGGGAGTCACGTCGGTCACGGCGCTTGGACAGCCGGTTGCCTACACCTTCAGGGTCCGTAACACCGGCAACGTGACCATGTCCGGCATCGTTGTCACCGACCCACAGGTCGGCATCGTTTCGTGCCCGGCAACCAGCTTGGCTCCGACAGCGCAGACGGTTTGTACTGGTACTCACCTTGTGACCCAGGCGGAACTGGACGGTGGCCAGGTGTCGAACACGGCCTCTGTCGTCGGCACCCCACCGATCGGGTTGCCGATTGCTCCAATCGGTTCCAATACGGTCTTGGTCCCAGTGGCCCAGGCGCCTTCGGTCAGCATCGTGAAGTCGTCCACCTCCGGTGCGTACAACGCGGTCGGACAGTCCATCTCGTACAACTTCACCGTCACGAATACGGGCAACGTCACCGTCAACAACCCCACCGTGACGGATGCCGTGGCGGGTGCCGTGACGTGTCCGCTCGGAGCGGTGATCCCGGGAACGTCGGTTGTGTGCACGGCATCTCGGATCATCACCCAGGCTGACTTGGACGCCGGCTCAATCATCAATACTGCGACCGCCTCGGCCACTCCTGTCAACGGGCTCCCGATCTCCCCGGCGACATCGAACACAGTGACGATCCCGGCGGCTCAAGGTGCAGCGCTCACCGTCGACAAGGCGACCACGGTTGCTTCGGTCGATGCGGTCGGCGACCCGATCGCATACACGTTCACCGTGCGCAACGCCGGCAACGTCACCATCACGAGCATCACGGTTGCTGACCCGAACGTCAACGCGGTTGCGTGCCCGGTGACCTCGCTCGCCCCGGGCGCCTCGACGGTCTGCTCCGCAAACCATGTCACCACGCAGGCCGATCTCAACGCCGGTCGGGTGGTCAACGTTGCGACCGTCTCCGGCCTGGACCCAGCGGGTCGTCCGATCGCGCCGACGCCGTCGAATCCGGTCACGGTGACCGCAGTCCAGAACCCGGTGTTGTCCATCGTCAAGTCCACGCCGGACACGACGAGCGGGCGGGTTGAGGGTGAGACCATTCGCTACACGTTCGTTGTGACCAACACGGGCAATGTGCCGATGAACTCGATCCTCGTCGGTGACCCGATCACCGATCCCATCCGCTGCCCTCGGTCGGCTCTTGACCCTGGCGAAACCATGACCTGCACCGCAGCGCATGTCGTAACCGCCGCCGATATCGCTCGTGGCACCATCGTGAACGTGGCCACCGTCTCGGGAATCGGTCCTGATGGGCTCCGCACCGCACCGACGAACTCCAACGAGGTCACGGTCAATTCGGCCTCGTTGTTGACCCCCGTGACCGTCGTTGTCTTCGACGAACCGGTTCCGGTTGAGAGCCTTCAGCCTCCGACTACCGCCCCCACCCTGCCGCCTGGTCCGTTGGAGCCGACGACGGCTGTGGCATCTCCTGCGCCAACTTCCGTGAAGTCACCGCCGGGACGAAACCCGTCGATCGCGCTGCACAAGTCAGCACCGGCAACGTTCGGGGCGGTAGGTGACACGGTCACGTACATGTTCCGCATCGACAACAACGGAGACACTGACCTCACAGATGTCCGGTTGACCGATGTGATGGCCGGCCTGTCGACTCCGGACTGCGGAAGTTTCACCGGGGCGCTCGCGATCGGTGAGTCGGTTGACTGCACGGCTGACTACACCGTCACCGCTGCCGATATTGCTCGGGGTCGGATCGACAACTCCGCTTCGGTCGAGGGCGCCAACCTCGACGGATCGGTGCGCGTCACGGTTCTCAGCAACTCGCAGGCGTCAACGGTGCGAGAGATACCGAGCAGGCTGCCGTTCACCGGTGCTGACTCGAAGCGGCTTGCGCTGCTCTCGCTGTTGCTCATCGGGCTCGGCTCGCTGATGCTCACCGGACGGCGCCGATTCGCTCGCAGTCGTTCCTGAACCGAGTCCGCCGACGTTCCGCTCGCCAGCTCTAGTGTCTGTTATTCCCCCGGAGGTCTCCTCATGAAACGTCTGTACCCATACTTCGCCTGTCTGGTCCTCGGTGCGTCTGTCATCAGCGGATGCACAGATGGCGGCTCGAAGTCTTCCGCCGCGTCCTCGGGAACCGTTGCGTCGGCCGAGGGGTCATCCGGGACCACAGCTGGTGACGGCGGAGCATCCACCGAATCGGTGCCGGCCGATGGATCGGCCGACGGTAACGACGCAACGTCGGACACCCTCACCCCGGCAGTGACGTCGCTCACCGAACAGCCTGGGTCTTCCGACGACGACTTTGTCGGCGCGGCGAAGGACGTGAAGCTGGAATCGTGCAAGCTCAGCGACGGCAAGTGGAAGGCGAGGGGGACGGTGACCAACGCCTCGGGCGGCGACGCGAAATACCGCATTTATGTGGCCTTGAACGCGCCGGGGACGACGGATACCAAGGCAGTCGTGCAGGTCGATGCCACGGTGGCCGACGGGAAGACCGAGAAGTGGTCAGCCGAGGCCAATGTTGGCCAGCCTGACCTCACCTGCATCCTCCGGGTGGAGCGGGCCAAAGCCTGATCCAACTCGGTGATCGCAACGCGGTCCGGCTAGAGCATCCAGTGAGGCAATCGTGTGAGGCCATTTGCGTTAAGCGTCGGAGCGTCGCTTGTCGGACGCTGCTCGTTTCGCCGCAGACTCGGCTGCAAGCGCGCGATCGTGGCGTTCGGCTGCCTTTACCGCGTAACCGAAGATGATCGCCGGAAGCAGCACGATGGATCCGACCACGAGGCAGATCACGATGAGGTTGATCACCGCACTGGTGGGCTTCCAGATCACCGTCTGCGCGAACCCAAGGGACGCGACCGCGTAGGCGCCGTAACCGACGCGCTGACCTCGTGACACCCACTTGGCGATCGCAGCGCGTTTGACGAGAACCGGGTCCGGGCTCGGTGTGGTTTCGGAGGTGCTCACTCGGTTGCCCCAGGATCAGTTGACGGGAGTTGATTTGCGGTCGGCCCGATTCGTGGTGTGTCAGCAGCGGAGTGCGCTGCCCGAGCCAGGAGTCGCGTTCGCTCTGCCCAGAACAACGAGCCAGGAATTTCGCCTTCGGAAATGTCGAGGATGTCCTCTTCGCCGATGCCGAGCACATGCGACATCAACGCGCTGGAACCGAGGATGTCGTCAGCGTCGTGCCGGTGCGGGTTCTGAATGCGGTCGACCGTGAGGTCCACGATGACGCTGATGGACGACCTGGTGACCGGCTCGTGGTCCTGAGGAACGTCGAGGGTGTCTCGGGTGTC
The DNA here is from genome assembly GCA_031385545.1 of Acidimicrobiia bacterium. Taxonomy (GTDB): domain Bacteria; phylum Actinomycetota; class Acidimicrobiia; order Acidimicrobiales; family JANYDT01; genus JANNBN01. The sequence continues at coordinate 50,346 of JANNBN010000100.1, forward strand.
TCGGGTGTTGGGGTCATCCAGGTTGTCGAGGTCGTCGTCGAGCAGGTCGAATTCCTCGCCGATCCGGATCCTGCTGACGTGGAGTCGGTTGACTCGTTGTGCTGCTGCCGTGTCGGACGGTGACTTCGCCGACGCGGGTTCGGGTGTCGCCAGCGCCGCAGCCGGTGCCGTTGCACCGTCCAACGGTGCGGCCGGTGTTGCCACCAGCGATGTGCGCGAGCGCTGCAGCGAGCGGTAGACCACCCACGCGATTCCGAGGGCAGCAATGATGTCGCCGACGCTCAGCACGTCGTGGATCAGGCCCGCATTAACCGGCACGATGTCGGACAGTGCCGCCAGCCGGTCCGATGCCCGTTCCGGCCGGGTCTGCACCGTCTGCGGAAAGTCTGACTGACTTGTTGCGAGCCCCGCGCTGATGACAGCACTGATTCGATACGGCATTGCCCCGTTGATGGCAATCACCGCGGTGTTGAGCGCGACGCCGCAGAACAGGAGGGCGGTTCCGAGGCGTTTGATGTTCACGGCGCAGAACATCAACGCTGCGACGTTGGCACCGATGAAGAGGCCGATTGCCCCGGGAACCTCTACCCATCTGGTGACGGCGGTAAGCATCAGCCACACCAATGCCAAGCTGCCCCAGACGGGACGGGAGCGACCGATCGTGGCGACGGATCCGCCGCTGACGATTCCCGCGATCAGGCCGACGCCGACCGCGACGAGGGTGAGCCACATACCGATGACACTACCGGCGCCTGCTGGGACCGGTGAAGCGGTCAGACCGCCTCGGGCAGCAACCGGGAGACGTTCTCGAAACAGAAGTACAACGCCGGGGCGAACAGGATGACGAAACCGATGCCGTAAGCGGCCCACCGCAGGGCGGGGCGGCGCCGACGGACCGATAGCCAAATCATGAGCCAAACGGCGCTGCATATCAGGGCCCAGGCGAGGGTGTGCAGCCATGCAGCGGCTGTGCCTGTGAAGAACGCGAATCGGTACAGCGTGTGGCTCGACCGTTCGCCGTCGAAACTGGGGAGCTCAGCAGGCGCAACATCGTCTGCGACAACCGATCCAGGGACCGGCTGCGTGGGATCGGGTCCCAACGCCACTGCGCGTGTGGTCGGCACCGACGCGACGGTGGCTCCGACGACTGGATCTTCGAATGTGGTCTCGGTTGGAGCGACCGTCGTATTCGACAGCGTTGTTGGCGAGGGAGCCGGGCGGGTCTTGGCTTCGATTTGGCGTTGGTACTCCTCGCTCAGTGGATCTTTGGCCACATCGATCAGCTCCGACTCGACTGCTTCACCGACCAGTTCCGCGTGCACCACAAGACGCTGCTTCGCGCTGTATTGAGGATTGCAGGTCGTGAGCGTGAGCGTGTTTCGCCCCTTCTGGGGCAGGAGGACCTCGTTGTTAGAGGGTTTGACGATCCGCTTGTCGTACACGTTGTACCGGAACCACTGCGCGTTGCCCTTCGAGTCTTTGCGTGCCACGAAGATGGGGTCACCTGGCTTCAGCTCATCGAGTCGGAAACACGGACCGCCATAGGTCGTGCGGTGACAGGCGATTGCTGCGTTGCCTTCTTCGCCTGGGAATGGCGTGGTCTTGTAGTGCCCGGGCCCCTTCTTCAGCGCTTCGACCGACGTTCCCTGCACGATGGCCTTGTCGACGCTGATGCGAGGAATGACCAACTGGCCGACGGCCTCGCCGCTGCGGAGGGCAACTTGTCTGGACGTCTTTTTGGTCACCAATTCCTTTCCGAATTTGGTGGTGGGCGGCAGGGTTGGCAGGGTTGGCAGCGATTGCTGGCCGGTCGACGCGTTCGGCGGTGACGTCTCGGGCGGTGACGTCTCGGGCGGTGACGTGTCGGGCGGTGACGGGTTGGGCGGTGACGTGTTGGGTGGTGACGTGTTGGGCGGTGACGTGTTGGGCGGTGACGTGTCGGGTGGTGACTGGGTCACAACGGGTGAACCGTTCAGAAGGTTCTGCGGCACGTCGCCGAATCCGCCTGCTCCGAGTTCCTTGGTGAGGGAATCCTGCGCCCTGGCTGTGTTGATACCCGTTCCCCACAGTTGGTAGGCAACGAACAACAGAAGGATGACGCCGGAAGTGACGAGCGTTCGCCCGAGTCCGGAAACCGCCTTGCGAACCATGCCCTCAGTATCGTCGTGCTTCCGGACTCTATTGAGCGAATCCTGGTGGCGATCATCAGTCATCGTCTCTTGGGACTCTTTGTCATTCGACCCGTCCGGGAGATTTTGCCGTGGGCGAGGCATCGTTCGGTGCGTAAGGTGTTCTGGATGGGGGAGCAGGCGACTGGCGGCAGCAGCGTCGGGGTGCGTTCGTTGGGTCGAGGGGCTCAGTGGTATCTGGTGGC
>JANNBN010000102.1:0-9573 GCA_031385545.1 Acidimicrobiia bacterium
AACCGATCACAACATCGGTATTCCCTTTTGGTTTCGTCACGGTCGTGATCAGCGCATCGGTGTGCTGGTAGCCCCAACATCCGGTGATCGTGGTCGTCGGCGGACAGACTTGCGTGAGCAACCCGTTGGTATATCCGTAAGACCAGCTCAACGCCACCGCCGCCGTCGCGGGTGGCGTGACGACAGGGGTCGTCTGCACCGAGACGATCAGCGAGCCGCTATACCCGAACGTCAACGAGCGTCCCGATTGTTCGTCGGTGATCTGCGACAGCAAACCAGTCGTCACGTTGTAGTCGTAGTTCAGCTGGTTGCCATTGCGGTCCTGAATCTTTTCGAGTCGACCGTTGCTATTGAACCATGCCGTTGTCCGGTCCTTCGTGGTGTACCTGAACCCGGCCCATCCTCCTGCAGGGTCCTTCACGAGGTCTGCAGAGAAGCCGTCACCTGCAGCCTTATACGTGCCGTCAGCAGAACGGGTGTAGTACTCGCGTCGACCATCGGGCATGGTGACCACCACCGGATCGTTGGCCGAAGCGATCGATGTTTGACGGGGCGACGCTGCGGCCCCGAGGGCCGTCGGCACGAATGAGATGTTGGTCGTGAGAATGATTTTGTCGACGATTGTGCCGTCTTCGCGCATCCACATGTTCACCGTGTGTAGCCCAGATATGGCAACCGTGACAGTGACCGACGCTGAAGCTTCCGAGACGTTGGACCACGTTAAGGACCCGGCCCCGTTCAACGCGACACTGTTCGAGACGACGCCGTCGAGACCGACGTGAACACTGTTATCACTCGACGAGGGACCGTACCCGCGTACCCAGACTTTGTACGTCCCGGCTGCGGCGAAGTTGACCTGGTAGTCGACCCGAGGCGACGTCGTCGTGATCGCCGCGTCGATAGCGGTCAGGTTTGTGCTGGGGAGGGCTTGAATCATCGGCCCCGACGACCCAGTCACCCCGGCAATCGGGTTCCAGGTTTTGTTGTTCACGACCGTTGACGAATCCGATACTTCTGCTTCCAGCACGACTTGATCTGCCGCTGCGACAGACGCCTGGCCCGACGGAATGTATGCCAGCTTCGCATCAAGCGATGAAGACCACCCTGGCCCGAACAACTGACCCGTGGTCCGACGGTTGCGGCTGTTATAGGTCCTCGACACCACCAGGCCTGGCGCAACGGACGCAATGGACGCGTCAGTCGCCGACGTAGTGAACGACCCAAGCGCTTCGTTGACACCAGATGATGACGATTCGTCATTGTTCAGGTCCACGTACGGATCCCAGCCGATTGAGGCCAGCCCCGGGTCATCGGCAGGCGAGGTACCCGTCACGAAACTGAACGGGGTGGGCGACACCACTCCCACATCGGTGGCGCCAACTCCGGAATTCCGCGCCCATGCCCGCCACTGATACGCCGTCGCGAAGTCAAGCTGCGACGGAATTTGCCACCCGGCAGAAACCCACGGCGAATAGAAGCACTTTGTTCCCTCCGGCGGACTTCCCGACGCCCCTCCAACGAGCGCTGGTAGCGTCGGTGTGCAGACTTGGTAGCTGAGCTCCACCCCGTCGCCTGCGTCTGCGTCAGTCGCCGAGGCCTGAAGCCAAGGACGAATAGATGTTGTCGAAGCCGCCACAGGACCGACGAGGACGGGCACGGTCACAGCAGAGCCTGGGTTCGGCCCGGTGGTGAAGGACACAGCCGCCGACACCGCTGCCGCCTGCAACGGCCCCGGATTGGTCGTTACGGAGGGAAAGTCACGGGTCAGCGCGGTCACCGTGTAGGACGTGTTGTACGCCAACTGAGGCGAAACCCACGGACCGGAAACAAACCCTGACGGTGCAAGACACGATGCGGGATTGCTCACCAAACACACGCTGTATCGAAACTGGACCGGGTCACCGTCAGGATCGGTGGCGCTCGCTGTGAACTGCGGTGTGCCTGACACCAACGTTGCGCCGTCCGCAGGAGCGGTCACTGTCGCAACACCCGGCGCCGCGTTGGAACGTGCAACTGTCGTAAAGGTCTGTGTCGTGGAAGTTGACCTGTTCAGCGAGTCGGACACCGTTACCGTCCACGCGTAGTTGATCCCGTACCCCAGCTGAGCCGTGACCGCTGGTGATGGCCCGAACGCGGTGTTCACCGCGCACACCCCGCCAACCACATTCACACAGACCTGGACCTGCCACTGGTACGGGGCGATACCGCCGACCGCTGTCGCATCCAGGCTCAGTGACACGGTTGCCGCGTTCGCTGTACCCACCCCGGAGGACCCATTCGTCGGCCCGGACATGGAAATGCCTGAAGGCCCAGCAGCCACCGTCGTGAACGTTCTCGTCCCCAACGCGACCGGGTTGTTCACACCGTCCCACACATACGGTATCCATTGAAACACTGTATTCGCTGGTAATACCTGGGGAACGAAGGTCGGCGACGTCGTCCAGTTCGCCTGGTTGAAACACGCGGTCGGAGCGGAAAAGTTCGGTGTGCAAAGATAATTGTAATAGTTCAACGTTGGGTTGTCAGGATCAGTTGCCGATACCGTAAGCGTTGGCTGGGTTGGTACCCCTGTCGCACCCTCCGCAGGCGAAATAATCGTCCCGGTCGGCGGTGTATTGGGAGTCCCATCCCACCCGTACTCGGAATCCATGTTGATCCGACAATTCGTCCCATGACCGTACGGGTCGATCGGCGTGATATTCGTTATCTTCAACCCGGCGAAAGTCGGATTGTTCTTCCACTCTAAGAGAAACGGGGTCAGCGAGAACGAAACCGTCGCAGTATTGAGGTTGTCGATCGTGAAATCACCGATCCACTGGGTTGCAGGTTGATTGAACCACGAAAGCGTCGAAGTGCTCCACGCTGATCGTGTGACCTCGACCCGCACCGTCCCAGGCTTAAAATAGCCGTCATAATCGAAACAATAATCCTTGTGAATATTCACAACCCCAGTCATGCCAGGTTGAAAATTCGCCATGTACATGCGAAGGACGTACGCATCGACACCGTCATGCAGGTACATTGGACCGCTCTTGATATCAAGCGGATTATAAATCTGATTGAACACCTCGTACGAACCCGCATACGTCGAGTTGATGAAATTCTTCTCGGTGTTGTAAAACGCGCTCGCAATCGCCGGATCAACCTGCACCGGATACGCACGCGACGGTTCGTCCAGCCAATCAACACTCACCGCATAGGAAACCACCCACCGCCGACCCTTTGCCTGACGCAAAGCCGACTCGACCGGCGTCGGAACACCGTTCGCATCAATCGCGTCGCCAACCGGCAAAACAGCGATCACCTTCGAGGATTTGTCTCGAACCACAATGACCCCATCAGGCCCCTGAGACGGAGTCAACCCCGAAGACAGAACCAGCTCAAAATCCCACACCGCGTCCCCCTGAGGCGACGACCTCAAGACAATCCTCCCCTTCGCGCCCGCCCCAGTCACCCGCTGAACAAGCTGAGACCCATCGGGCATCGCAGCATCCCAAGAAACCTCAAAGCCGTCAGCAGACTTCCTTGGCGCTGACACCATCTTCGGGAGCAACGGTCGAAGACCGACGCTCCCGGCCGGAATCTCCAACGCAACAGCGCCACGCACATCATCAACTGAACGCATCACCACACGCCCGTCTCCCGCTTTCGCCGAAAGCTCAGCACCCGAACCAATCAAGGGTTCCGCCACCGGTGCCGGCCCCGCGAACATCGATTCCTTCTGCGTGATCTTCGGGTTGATCACCGGAGGCAGCACAACCGGCCCCGGTTTCCCTGACACCCAGTTTCCCGCAACCCGACGAGGCGGACTCAGCGATGAAGGAACCTTGGACGTCGTCGAACTCGTCGAACTCGTCGAAAGTGTTGTCGACGGTGGGGCGGTTGTCGTCGTCGAAGTCGAAGCTGGCAGCAACGTCGTTGCTGCCGTCGTCGTCGTCGCCACTGCCGAAGGTGATGCCGGAATCGGAACAACGTCGACGATCGGCACCACAAGCGGGTTGACAGCTGCCCTGTCAGGAACAGGCCTTTTCGTTTTAGCCCGCTTTCCCCGGGTTGGCGCTTCCGCCCCGACCAGCACCGGGTCCCCCGAAACCCCCGACGATCCAGAAACAGACACTGCCGCGTTGACAAAACCGGCAGGGATCCCTCCCTCCGTATTCGCATCTGGCAGCAACCCGCCGACCCGCCGCGCAGCCTGCTCCGCCGAACGCGCCTTACCGCGCGACAACTCATCTGTCTTCCCAAACCAGTCCGGGATTGGAGTACGAGGTACAGAAACCGGTATACCCGCCAAAGACTCCGGCTTGCCGACCTCAAACGGTGGACGATTTGCAGCCGTCCCGCTATCAGGCACCGAATTCGTATCAGCACCCGCACGATTCCCACCAAAAAGACGGGGCAAACCAAACCAGGCCCCGTTCGGCGATGACACCAACCCGGTCACAACCAACGAAACCACAAGCAAGACGATGGAAAACCGATGCCGACGAATCACGATTCAGACGTTCCTGCTGCAGACCCGCCACGGGAACGCCAGCCAGCCGAAGCTACCCGGACACCTACCGAACATGCCGCCCAAAACGGTCAGCGTCCCGAAAACCTGGGAGAAATACTCAGGGGGGCCGCTGAGGATGGGCGAGTTCGACCAGGCCCAGGGTTTTCGGTTTGGGTAAAATTCCTTTGCGAAACCGAACGGTCTGCAACGCCTTGGCGTCCGTCGCGCCGAGCAGATCCGCCAGCCAGCGGACTCCAAACCCGCCTGACGCGATTCGAAGATCATCCCGGGGGAACCGGCACGGGCCGAACTCGCCCTCCGCTGGCGCAGGTGCTAGCTGTTGAGTTTGCCAACTCGCCCCGAGGGTGCCCCGCGCGGTAGAAACGCCGGATGAAAGCTGCGGTTCTCGAATCCATTCCTGGCTCCTTGGTCATTGACGATGTCAGTGTCGACAAGCCAAAGGCACGCGAAGTGCTGGTGCGTGTTGCCGCTGCAGGGCTGTGTCATTCCGACCTTCACTTCATGGAGGCCAAGTATCCGCACCCGTGCCCAGCCGTCCTGGGCCACGAGTGTGCCGGAGTCGTCGAGGCCGTGGGCGACATGGTCACCTACGTGCAACCGGGCGACCATGTCATCGGGTGTCTGTCTGCCTACTGCGGCCAGTGTTCGTACTGCCTCACCGGCCGCACATTCCTCTGCAGCGGTCGCACCGCACTCGAGCGTGGCCCGGCGGAAGCATCCAGGCTCACTCGACGCGGCGAGAACATCAACCAGTTCATGCGCCTCTCTTCGTTCGCCGAGCAGATCCTGGTGCACGAGAACGCGCTGGTGAAGATCACCAAGGACATGCCGCTCGACCGTGCTGCGCTCATCGGCTGCGGCGTCACCACCGGCGTTGGCGCAGTGTTCAACACAGCAGCAATCCCGGTGGGGTCGACGGTCGCGGTCATTGGCTGCGGTGGCATCGGGCTCAACTGTGTGCAGGGTGCTCGCATCGCAGGCGCTGGGCGCATCATTGCAGTGGACATGAACGACACCAAGCTGGCGATGGCCAAGGATTTCGGTGCGACCGACGTGATCAACGCGTCTTCCACCGATGCGGTGCAGGCGGTCAAAGAACTCACCGGCGGGGGAGTGGAGTACTCCTTCGAGGCAATCGGGCTCAAGGTCGCAGCCGAGCAGGCTTTCGCAATGCTGGCAAAGGGCGGAACCGCCACGGTCATTGGAATGATCCCCGTCGGCGAGAGCATTTCCATCCCCGGTTACGCCCTGCTCGATGGCAAGACGTTGCAGGGTTCCAACATGGGTTCCAACCGGTTCCGTGTCGATATGCCCCGGTACATCGATCTGTATCTGCAGGGCCGGTTGAAGCTGGACGAACTGGTAAGCGCGCGTATTAAGCTCGAAGATATCAACGACGGCTTCGCGGCAATGAAGACCGGTTCGATTGCCCGTTCCGTCATCACGTTCGACTAATCGTGTCAGCCGCGAACACAACGGTGGGTCTGCCGATGCAGGACTGGCCGCAGGGCCGGCTACAGGTCAATGGTCTGTCGCTGCGGTATTTCCGGTCCGGTGGTGACCTGCCACCGCTCGTGCTGGTGCACGGATTCACTGACAACGCGTTGTATTACTCCCGGTTGGCCAGGGTGTTGTCCTCCACATGGGACGTCATTGCCTATGACTGCCGGGGTCATGGTCAGTCAGACCGTGCCGGGGGTCGGTTCGCGCACGAGGATCGGGTGTCTGACCTCGTCGGAGTGATCGCCGCGCTCGACCTTGACCGCCCTGCGTTGATTGGTCATTCGATGGGTGCAGCGACCATCGCCCGTGCCGTGGCCCAGTACCCACAAGTGAGCCGCGGCGTGGTGCTGGAGGATCCTGCGTGGTGGGAGCCGCCCGTTGCGCTGTCACCCGACGACCGGGCCGATGCGGAAGCGGCGCGTCTGGCGCGCAACCGAGCCTGGCACGACTCGATGGTCGAACTGCAGGCTGGCACATGGGAGGAAGCGCTGGTGTGGCGACGATCAGACGCCCCACTTTGGGTCGAAGAGGACATTCAGCTGTCAGCAGCGTCGCGCTTCGAGGTCGAGCTTGATCTGTTCACATACTTTCCGTCAGTCCGGTCGGACTACAGAGAGTTCGTACAAGCGGTAACGTGTCCTGCGCTACTGGTCTGCGGCGACCCCGACCGTGGCGCAATCATCCGCCCCGAGCAGGCTGCCGAAATTTGCGATCTCAACCCGCTGTACCAGTCCGTCCGTATCGAAGGCACCGGACATGCAATCCGCTACGACCGGTTCGACGCATTCTGTGACTCGGTCGTGCCCTTTCTTGATTCGCTCTGAATCGAACGTGGTGCCAAAGAAGGTGACCGACCTTGCGCCTCGAGAACACCGTACCTGCGGGTCTCCCAGTGTCAGCTGCAATCCACCGCAACCGCGAGAGCGGCGCAGATCTCGGACATTCGGATATCACTCAGTCGGCCAATTCGATCGGTAAGCACACCTATCGAAACGCTTTCGACCGAATCGAGATTGACTGCAGTTTTCCGGCGTACCGGATCATCGCCTGGTTCAAGGATGACCTCGCTCGCAAGGCCTCGGATGGTAGTGGTGCACGGGGCAATCAGTGCGCGGCGCAGTCGCGGTATGGCAGCGTCGCGTGAGAGAACCACGACAGGTCGACGGCCGATTTCGGGAGGCTCGCACCACCACAACTCGCCGCGTTGTGGTAGAGAACTCATGTTGCTGCGGCAGCAGATCGGAACGAGTCCAGGTCGCCCCAATCGTCGGGCTCGTCGAGCGGGTGCGCGTCGTAGGCGTTGTACCCGTGGTCGATTGCTGCAGCGCGGGACCGAGAGAGGAGCGCTGCGAGCGCTGCATCGAAGAGCGCTGCGTCATTGTGTTGGGGATTCGCTGTCCTGGCCTCGGCGAGGAGGGTCTCGTCAACGGTTGTGCTCACGCGTGATCGGGCCATGCCACAAGTGTGCCACAAGTGTGCCACAAGTGTGGCATGAGTGTGGCATGAGTGTGGCGTTGCTGCCATGAGGACACCCTGGCAAACGTGGGTCGTCAGTTGCGGGGGACCTTGATCCACGCGATGTCTTTGTCGACGCGGGGTTCGCCTGGAAGGCCGAGGACCTGCTCGCCGAGGATGTTGCGCATGATCTCTGATGTGCCGCCCTCGATGGAATTCGCACGTGTTCGGAGGAACGCGTACTGCGGACCGCGTGATGCTCCCGTGGTTTCCAGTTCTTCGGGGCGACGGAATGTGTAGTCGTAGCCGATCTGACCATCGGGTCCCATCAATGTCACACAGAAGCTGAAGAGCTCCTTGTTCAGCTCGGCCATAGCCAGCTTGGCAACCGAGAACTCCGGCCCCGGGTTGCCGATCTTCGCGTTCTGGGATGCGCGGACATTGGTCAGCCGTGCCACTTCGCCCCTGCACCACAGCTGCATCAACTGTGCTTTCGCCTGCGGCGTCTTCTGGTGGGCGGCGACGGTCTCCCACACCTTCACCGCTTCGCGTGCGGCGCCGCCCTTCTTGGACTCGCCTGACCCGCCACCGCCGATCTCGGCGCGCTCGTTCATCAGCGTCGTGAGCGCGACCCGCCAGCCTTCGCCTTCAGCACCGATGCGGTTGGCATCAGGGATGCGGGCGTCGGTCATGTAGACCTCGTTGAACTCGGCCTCGCCGGTGATCTGGCGGAGTGGGCGGACCTCGACCCCGGACGCATGCATGTCGAGCGCGAAGTACGTCATGCCGCGGTGTTTCGGCGCATCGGGGTTGGTCCGTGTCACGAGCATGCCCCAGTCGCCCAGGTGCGCCATGGTGTTCCACACCTTCTGCCCGTTCACCACCCACTCGTCACCATCGCGGACCGCCTTTGTACCGAGCCCGGCGAAGTCGCTGCCGGCGCCGGGCTCGGAGAAGAGCTGACACCAGCGCTCTTCGCCGGTGAACATCGGGCGGAGGAACCGTTGGCGCTGTTCGTCGCTGCCGTGCGTCGCAATCGTCGGACCTGCGAGGGCCATGAAGAACGTGGAGGGATCCTGCGCCTGCGCCCCTGCGCCACGAAGGCGCCGCTCGACGACACCGTTCAAATCCGGACGAAGACCAAGCCCGCCGAAGCCCTTCGGGAAGTGGACCCAGGCCAGTCCGTGATCGAACCGGATGCCCCGAAAAGTGGCGTCTTCGGTGGTCTTCGGGTCGTGCGAGGCGAGTAGCGCATCGAGCGCGTCGTTGACCTGTTGAAGCTGAACGTCGGACATCTGTCGATTCTGACCTCCGCGGGGCCGGAGCTCCCAACCGATGGCCGGTGTGTCAGCGGGGCTGGTGTCGGCGAACGTCGATATGGTCAGGTGTTATGGACTTTCTTGCTCTTGTTTCCCGGCCCGATTTTCCCACCGGTACAGGGCCGGTAGGTGACTATTTCAATCTGCGCGGGCTGATCGACCGTCACCCGGAGTGGGCCGCAACGATCATCGAGCTCAACGGGGCCGCCACCGAGATCGATTGGTGCGACGGCACCCTCATGTTGCGAAACGGGGGAACGTGGTTCGATCTTTGCGATGTTCGTACGGCGCTGTTCGTGCCCGTGTGCCTCGAAATCGAAGAGACGCAACTGCGGGTGACATCGCTGGCGCAGCCGTGGCCTCGGTTCGCAGCCGAGCAATGGCGGCCTATCAGCGCGTTGTTCGAGGCGCGGCTGGACGCGATGACGGGCGAGCGAAGGTGCCTGAATCGGCCATCGGCGACGAGAGCTGCCAACAACAAGCTGATGCAGTTCGAGACGCTCCGAGCGGCGGGCTTTCAGCTTCCAGCGACCCGACTCTTGCAGGGGTTTCCGACATCGGGACCTCTTGCTGAACACGCGCAGCTTGTTGCGAAGAACGTTTCCGAGGGTGGTTGGCGATCTGCGACCGAGTTCAGCCCGGCCCGCGTCATCGGACGTGACGATGCAGCGGAATCGTGGCCCACGCTGTGGCAGCGGCCGATCGTCGGCCCGATCGAGCTGCGGTGCTACGTGATCGGCGACTCCGTGACAGCTGTCGCCCTCGAGCGGGACCCGGATG
>JANNBN010000107.1:0-9058 GCA_031385545.1 Acidimicrobiia bacterium
CACAGTTGCGCTGAACCCATCAATGCCGGGATTGGTGTATTTCTCCATCGGCCCACCGCCTCCAAGTGCGTGATGCCCAACTCAGTGCTTCCGGCAAACGGCGAGAGTGACTTCGATGTTGCCGTGGTCGGGTCGGGTTTCGGCGCGTCCGTCATGGCGTGCCGCCTCGCCGAAGCTGGATGGACCGTTGTGGTGCTTGAGCGCGGCAAGCCGTATCCACCCGGGTCGTTCCCACGGCAACCCGTCGACATGCGAACCAACTTCTGGAATCCGACGCACGGTTTGTTGGGCCTGTTCGACGTCCACTCGTTCCGCGGCTTAGAAGCACTCACAGCAGCAGGCCTGGGAGGCGGTTCGCTGATATATGCGAACGTACTGCTGCGCAAGGACGAACGGTGGTTCGTGGACGACCAGCCGGACGGCACCACGGCGCCGTGGCCCATCTCCCTTGCCGACCTTGACCAGTACTACGAACTCGCCGAGGACGTGCTGGGCGCAACCCTCTATCCCTTCGGCGTCGCCCCTTACAACGAGACCGCGAAGACCAAAGCCATGGCGTCGGCCGCGAAGGCCAGAGGTATGGCATGGGACCTGGTCCCGCTTGCGGTGTCCTTCGCCAACAACAAGGAGGAAACTGCGCGGCCCGGCGTACATCTCGACGACCCGCTGACCAACATCCACGGGGCGCAACGACGCACGTGTCGGCTGTGCGGCGAATGCGACATCGGCTGCAACGACGGCGCGAAGAACACCTTGGACCACACCTATCTGTCACTCGCTGCGATGCATGGCGCAGACGTCCGCACGCTGTGCGAGGTCACGACGATCCGCCCCAGCGTCAACGGGTTCCAGGTCGTATGCACACACCACCATGACCACCGGCAATCAACGCCGGCACACACGTCCACCATCACCGCCCGCAAGCTGGTGATCGGCGCCGGCACGTTTGGGTCGACCCAGCTCCTGCTTCGCAACCGCGCCGCTTTCCCTGGCATGAATCAGCGGCTGCTCGGTACGAAGTTCTGCGGCAACGGTGACCTCCTCGGCTTCGCGATGTCATCGTCGACCCGGCTGGACCCGGCATCGGCACCGGTGATCACCTCGGCGATCCGCCTCCCCGACGAGGAAGACGGCGAACCGAACGGCGTGCGCGGCGCCTACATCCAAGACGCCGGTTTCCCGCAGTTCGTCTCGTGGTTGGTGGAGGGCACGCAGATCGCGCCGACGGCCAAGCGTGCCGCGGTGTTCGCCGCACGCCGCCTCTGGCATCGACTGCGCAAGACGAACCGGTCCGAGTTGTCGGCCGAGATCGCCGGGCTGATGGGTGCTGCGAAGTTGTCGAGCCATTCGATGCCCCTGCTCGGGATGGGCCGGGATATCCCCGACGGGAAAATGTCGCTGCGCGACGGGCAGCTCGACGTTGACTGGACCACGGCAACATCGCTGGCCTATTTCGGCCGCGTGCGCCAGGCAATGCGGGAGATCAGCACCGAACTCGGTGCCGAATTTCAGGACAACCCACTCTGGTGGTTCAAGCGGGTGATCACGGTGCATCCACTCGGCGGGTGCCCCATGGGCGCCGACCCCGCCTCGGGTGTGGTCGACCAGTGGGGTGAGGTGTATGGAGTGCCCGGCCTCTACATCGTCGATGGTTCGGCCATGCCCGGCCCCGTCGGCGCGAACCCATCATTGACCATCGCCGCGTTCGCCGAGCGCGTAGCGCGTCACGTATTGGAGTCAGCCGATGCGAAGCCCTCGCACCGATCCGCAACCAGTCAACCAGCCACCAGTCAATCGAGCTGAGGAGTAGCCCATGTCGCAACCAGTGTCATTCACCGAGGAGATGAAGGGGTTCGTGACGTTCGGCGAGTCCGACTACGAAGCCGGGTACCGCACCGGTGAACACTCCGGTACCGCGCTGATGTTTCACCTGACGATAACGGTCGAGGACATCGAGGCGTTCCTCGTGGACGACCAGCGGATGGCATCGGCCACCGGCTGGGTGCAGTGCGACGCGCTCGGCGGCCGACTCCGCGTCGTCGAGGGCATTTTCAACCTGTTCGTCGAGCCTCTCGGAGGGTCATCGATCGCCCGAGAGATGCGATACCGCCTGTTCTTCGCCGATCGAAGCGGGAACCCGGTGACGCTCGTCGGACACAAGGAGATCAAGGACGACCCGGGGTTCGATCTGTGGCGCGACACCACAACGCTGTTCACCGAACTGCACTCCGGCCACGTCCGCCCGGGCGACACGCCGACGCAACCAGTGCTGGCTGTCGGCCTGATCGTGATCGAGGTGCTGGACTTCGTGCGGCAGCTCACCACCTTCCGCGGCAGCCCCGGCGCAGTGGCGCAGTTCGGGCGGAGTTTCATGGGCGAGCTATGGGACCGCTACGGCAACCCGTTCAGCGCTGAGGGGGCCTCGTGAGCGTTCGGCAACCTCCAGCGGACATCACCCGCGAGCAGCTCGGGTTCTCGATGCGATCGATGGTGGCGTGGCTGTCGCCGCGCACACTCACGCAGTCCGCTGTGCGGGTCGGTGTGTCGTCACAGCTCGGGCTCAACGCTGACAAACGGGAACTGATCGGCGTCGTCGCCGACCAGCCGCTGGAGCGACTGCCAAACGTCGAAGCGGGGAACGCACCGGCCGACGAGCTGTGGTTCGATTATGCAGCAGACACCGGCGACGGATTCGATTCGACCTACTCGGTTGCGTCGTTGCTCGCCTCCGAATCGCTGAAGCTCACCGTCCCGCAGCGAAGCAACAACCATGAGACCGCCGACGACGGGGAGGGAGCGATCGAAGATCTCCCACGAGGTCAACTGCTGGTGCTCGGTGGCGACCAGGTGTACCCGTACGCGTCGATGAAGGCATACACGGACCGGTTCATCGGCCCATTCTCTGCTGCCCTCCCGGAATTGGAAAACGAAGAAGGCCCGCTGATTCTGGCCCTGCCGGGAAACCACGACTGGTACGACGGGCTCACCTCGTTCATGCGGATCTTCGGTCAGGGCGGCCGCATCGGCAACTGGCAAACCTTCCAGAAGCGCAGCTACTTCGCCGTCCGTCTCTCCCCGTGCTGGGTGCTGTGGGCCGTCGACACCCAGCTCGACAGCTATGTCGACTTCCCTCAGTACACATACTTCCAAGCCGCGGCAGCGCAACTGAAGGATGGCGACGGCCTCATCGTCTGCACCTCGCGGCCCGAGTGGGTGATCGGTGCCAGGCCTGGACGCGAAGAGTCGTACCGCACCGTCGACTACCTCGACCGAAAGGTGATCAGGCCGTCGAAGGCGACGGTGCGACTCTGGATATCGGGCGATGAGCACCACTACGCCCGATACGAGGGAATCGCCGGCAGCGAGGCCGAGGATCAGGTGCAGTGGATCACGTGCGGTGGTGCGGGCGCGTTTACCAGCGCAACCCATGGGCTCCCCGAGGCCCTCACCATTCCACCGGCGAAATCGGTCGACCCTTCGAAGTCGATCCGACCGGTGACTGCACGGTTCCGCATGTCGTACCCGACCCGCCGCCAATCGGCTCGGCTACGCCTGTCGTTCTGGCGCATCCCCGTGCATAACCGAACACTCACCCTCGCCTTCTCGGGGCTCGCTGTGCTCTTGTCGTGGCCCCTCCTCACACACGGAACCCCGACATCGATATCCGCGCATATCGATACTGCCGTCCACAGCCCTGGAGTCTGGCTGTCTGCTGCCATCCTTGTGGTCCTGCTCGTCAAAGTGGTCGGCAAATTCGGACCGCTTTGGCATCGCCTGGTCGGGCTCGCCCACGCAGCGGTGCACCTGTCCGCAATGGTCGCGGTCGCCGGGATCGCAGCATGGCCGACCGGAGTCGCATCGCTCGACTCGGGTTGGGGCTTCGGCGCGCGCAGCGTTGCGTTGGTCGTTGCGCTCGCCGGTGTGGTGTTCGTCTCGTTGCTGGCCCTGTATTTCGCGATTGCCGATTCCATCGGGGTGAACACCACCGAGTTCTTCTCCGCCCTCGCGTGCCGCCGCTACAAGGGTTTCCTCCGTATACATATTAAAGGTGACATCGTGACGGTGTACCCGGTCGGCCTCGCCCAACCCGGCCGCAAGTGGCGGCTTGCCGGAGGATCAGCCGGCCCCTGGCTTGCGCCGAGCGAACCGTTGCAACCCCATGTGATCGAGTCACCGATCAGCATCCGCGCCGTTCCCCGCACGACGGGTACACGCTCATGAACATCACCACGGTTCATCCCGTCACTACCGACGACGGACACACCATCAATGTGGAACACGTCGAGCGCGAGTCAGGCCGCACCCCCGACAAGGGGCCGGTGATGCTGGTGCACGGGGCCGGTGTGCGGGCCAACATCTTCCGCCCGCCGGTGGAGAAGACGATCGTCGACTCGTTGCTTGATGCTGGGTTCGACGTCTGGCTGGAGAACTGGCGCGCCAGCATCGACCTGCCCCCGTGTGAGTGGACGCTGGACGACGGTGCCGTATACGACCACCCGGCAGCAGTGCGCGAGGTCCTGCACCGTACCGGGGCAACGTCGATGCAAGCGATCGTGCACTGTCAGGGGTCAACCAGCTTTGCCATGAGTGCAGCAGCCGGGTACCTCCCCGGGGTCCGCACGATCGTCACCAATGCCGTCTCGCTGCATCCGGTCATCCCGCGGGTCTCGAAGCTGAAGATCGGCGGTGCCGCACCGGTGCTGTCAATCATAAGCCCCTATATGAACCCCGCTTGGGGCGACGAGCCACCTCACCTTCTCGCCCGCGCGATCAGAGGCGTCGTGCGCCTGACCCATCACGAATGTGACAACGACGTGTGCCGGATGGTGAGTTTCACCTACGGCACCGGGTTTCCGTGCCTGTGGTCCCACGACAACCTCGACGCCGACACACACGAGTGGATCCGCCAGGAGTTCGCAGCTGTTCCATTCACGTTCTTCGCGCAGATGCGCAAATCGGTCGCCGCCGGACGCATGGTGCCGGCCCGCCGCAACTCGGCACTGCGGCTCGATCTTGCCTCCGGCCCTCCGAAGACCGACGCACGGTTCGTACTGCTTGCGGGAAAGCGGAACCTCTGCTTCCTGCCGGACTCCCAGCGGCGCACGTTCGAATATCTCGAGCAGCACCAGCCGGGACGGCATCGGCTGCACGTCTTCCACGACTACGGCCACCTCGATGTCTTCATCGGGCAGCGGGCTGCACACGACGTCTTTCCGACGATCCTCGAAGAACTCGAACAAGGTGAACAAGGAGAACAATGATGTCCCTCCCTCGTCGTATCCGCCATCAGTCGGGCCGGCACGCGCTGGTCGACGGCATCCCGTTCGAACTGCCGGTGAATTCTGAACACTCCCCGGCACTCATGGTGGGCTTCAGCGTGGACCTCGAAGCTGCGCGGGCGCTGCTCCCCGGCAACGAGCTGCACCCGGTCAAGTTGCCGAACGGGAGAGGTGTCCTTCTCGTGACCGTGATCGACTACCGGTCAACCGATATTGGTAAGTACATCGAGTATTCGATCGCGATCGGCTGCACACGAGGACCGGCACCTGTGTCGATCGTACGCGCGCTTGCTCTCATGAAACGCTCCGGGACGGGGCAATACGTCTGGGACCTGCCGGTCAGCACGCTCGTGTCTGTGAAGGGCGGCAAAGGTATTTGGGGCATGCCGAAGCACCAGGCCAACCTGGACTTCCACATTGACGGTTCCAGCGTGTCCAGCCAATACGACCTAGACGGTTCGCTGTGCACGAAGATCGAAATCACTGCGCCACGGGTACGCATCCCTGTCCGGAACTTCGGCGCAGTCAACTGGTGTGCGTTCCGAGGCATGCTGATGAAATCGAGCATCTACTTCTCGGACTCGATGCGAGTCGCGTTCCTGCGGTGGGCAAAGGCCAGCTTCGTCGTTGGTGATCATCCCCGGGTGGCCCCGCTGCGTGCGCTGCAGATCAAGTCCCGTCCGTTCTTCGTCGCCTGGCTGCCTGATTCGCACGGCGTGCTCGACGATCACTTCGAGAGCTGGTTCCTGACCTACGATTCGCCGCCGAGCGCACCGCCCGAAGGTCTTGAGTCGGTGATCGACCTGACGAACGACACCACGTGGCTGCCGGCGCCGCAGGCCGTGGTGCGATGAACGTGCTGAAGCAACACCTCCGCGCGATCTGCCTGGCCATCGGCATTCTCACGGTGCTCTCCGGCCTCTCGATCATGGTGCTTCCCGGTGTCGCACTAGATCTCCTGAATGCCGAATCGACGAAGTCAACCCGCATGCTGTTCCAGATCACGGGCATGTTCACTGCACTGTTCGGCGGGGTGCAGTGGCATGCAACCCGCAACAACGATGCCGGCGTTGCGTTGCGCTGGTGCACGGTGCAAAAGATCGGGGCAACGGTTGCGATGGCCGTGGCCACAGCACGCGACGTGTTCTGCCCGCTTGCACTTCTGGTGGCTGCCTTCGATGGCGTCAGCGCGTGGCTGATCTGGACCTACCACCGCACCCTTCCAAGACAGGACGGCTCCTGATGAAAGAAAACCTTCTCGTCATCAACCACGCGTACTTCTTCTTCGGCACCACGATCTACGCAGGCACACTATGGGCACTTCGCTTCTTCTTCTACCAGTCATGGAACGCGTTGAACGTGGGCAACGTACACGCGCACTTCGTCGGGCCGACTCGGCGGGCAACCACCTTCTTCACCGTCGTGGTCCCGCTGATGTTCGTTGCGTCAGTGGTCATGGTTGTCACCGAATGGGGCAAGGCGCAGCTCTGGCAATCGCTGGTGGGCCTCGCGGCGATCACCGTGTCGACCGTCGTCGGCAAAGGGTTGATCATCCCCATCAACAAACGGATCACAGCGGGCGTCGCAGACGATGCCACGCTTGTTCCGTTGCTCAAACGGTGGATGCAGTACAACGACATCCGGTTCGTCGTCATGACGCTGGGTTGGATTGCGATGATGTGGTACTTCGCAGCCCGCGGCGGGCTTGTGCGGGTGCTCGGATGACTACGGCACGGCGTGGGCTTGTGCTTGCCGGGGGTGGCATGCGCGTGGCGTGGCAGGCGGGTGTGATTGCCGCACTCGATGAGGCCGGGCTCATCTTCGAACACATTGACGGCACATCCGGGGGAATCTTCAACGCCGGCGCGCTTCTCTCTGGGGTGTCGCCGGTGGAGCTGGTGGAACGCTGGTGCAAGCTCGACGTACAGAAGTTCGTGTCATACCTCGGCCCCCTCGACTACCTGAAGGGTCCGACGAACCTTCCGGCGATGGGCGATGCCGACGGCATCGTCGGATCCGTGCTTCCCGGGCTGGGGGTCTCCATCGACGCGATACGCGCCTGCCAGGCGATGTCGGGAACGTTCAACGTTGCGAACTTCACCCGCAAACGATGCGTCGCCATCCCACACACCGATATCGATCTGCAGCGCCTTGTGGCCGGTGTTTCGTTGCCGATCTTCATGCCCGCGGTGAAGCACGGGGGCGAGACATGGACCGATGCCGTGTGGATGCGAGACGCCAACCCGCTCGAAGTTGCACGGCGAGGCTGCAACGAAATCTGGATCGCGTGGTGTATCGGCAACACCGCTCGGTGGGGCGAGGGCCCACTCGAGCAATACGTTCACATGATCGAGTTGAGTGCGAACGGGTCGCTGATCGAGGACCTCGAGCGTCTCGGCGAGTTCCCGTCTCCGCCCACGGTTCACCTCATCAAGCCGAGCTTTCCGCTGCCACTGGACCCGGACTACTTCCTTGGTCGCATCTCAACCGAAACACTGATTGCGCAAGGTTACCGAGACGCTTGCCGCTATCTGCAGAGCGATCGGCGGAATACCGGGACTCTGATTGCCGAAACCGCGACGTCCATGCATGACCGTCCAGCTGGTTTACGCGTTCATGCCGGGTACAAGCTGGCCATGCACCACGACGGCAGCGTTCTCGACACTCCCCCACTGGAAGGATCGATGCTGCAGATCGACATCGAGGTCGACGACCTGGACGCGTTCGTGACCGACCCGGCGGCCGGGGTTGCGTTGGTCGGCTCCATCGTTCACGACGGAGCGCCGCGCACATTGCTCCGTGGCGGGGTGTTCAACATGATCCGAACCGAGGACGGGTCCCATTTCACGGGGCGCGCCGAATGTGGACGTCCTGCGAACCCGCTGACGCTCCACATCGAGGGCGTCTGGCACGACGACCCGGGCCTCGATCTGTGGGACGACCTCACCCGCATCGACGTCCGCCTGTGTGACGCCGGCAACGTGACCGTGTCGAACGGGCGAGGCTCGCTCGGGTTGGCAGGGTTACGACGACTGGTCACCTCGGCTGAACCCACAGGCGTACACGACCTGGGTGACCGGGCTCGGGTGATCGGCAGGGGGCTCGCGTTTCTGTTCGGAACTCTTGGAGACCGCGCTCGCACACCAGACTTGACGGAGCGCTGAGTTGAGGCGGTCAGGATTCGTTGAGATGGTCGGCGAGCAACGCACTCGCCCGAGCGGAAACTATTTGGTAGACCTCGCGCCGGAACGGGGCGGCCTGCTGGATCAACTCGGCGAACGCCATCCACGTTGCGGCGACGAACTCGCGGCCCGGGTCCTCGCCGACGTCGATGGCGAGGTCGTCAGGTTCGCTGTAGAAGATGGCCCAGCGGTGGACCTGGCCCCGGCCGGACTTGGGCGACCGGTCCTCCGCTCTGAGTTCATATCCCAGCCAAACGGGGACGTCGCCCAACCGTGTCAGAGCGTCGACGGCTTCGACGCGAAGACCGAACTCTTCGCCCAGTTCGCGGGCAATCCCTGCCTTCACCGACTCGCCTGGATGCAGCCCTCCCTGAGGAAGTTGCCAGTGCCGTTCGGCGTGGTTGCGTTGCCCAGCCAGGACGTGGCCGGTGGAGCACACGATCGCAATTCCGACCCCGGCCCGGAACCGCTCCGACTCTTCCGATGCAGGGCCCGGTGTGGTTTTCGACATTCCCGTCCGATCTCGAGGTGACGTCATGACCGTACAACGCAGCAAGCTGTTGCACCGTCGGCGCGCCGACGAAGTGAGAACACAAC
>JANNBN010000131.1:0-4802 GCA_031385545.1 Acidimicrobiia bacterium
TCTGCGAACACCTGCACGGTCCCGTTCTTTCCGTCCTCCCGGATGGCGTAGGTCCCTGGCATCTGACCCACGATCGGAAAGGCAACTGAAGCCGTGACCGACGGCGCTGAAGCATGCGAGGTTCACGAGCTTGCCCACCTCACCGAGGCGAACCACACCCCGGCCTACTGGTCGATCGTGAGCCGACTTATGCCCGGTTACGACGGACACAAGCAGACGTTGGCATCCATCGGCAAAAACGTCTGGCTGGGCTAATCGCACGCTGACCGGGGCCGGCGACCCCAGGGCACTGTCACACCCCTCTGTTTGACTGAAGGTCGTCCGACTCGCCCTTCTGTTGCGTCGGCGCACTCGGTCGGCACTGCCACCCGCTTTCAGCTCAAACGAACAGTGGAGGGGCAGCATGTCGGTCTACGAAGTATCAGCCGATCACATCGGTTTTTCAATCAACCTTGGGAAGCAACTGGGTGTTTCTCTGGTTCCACACAACGGCCGACTCAACGCACTAGCGCTGCACACAACCGCCGATCGTGCTTTCGTCGCTGCCTCATTGAAGATGCAGAACCAAGCATCGGTGTCATTCCGTGGCCAACCTTCTCAACAGTGTGTGATCCTCGTAACGCAGTCCACGGTGGTTCGTCTGTTCAGCTCCACCGAGCTCTGCCAAGCACTTCAGTGGGTGCGCTGCTATCAGTACCAGTCGTGCGAAGGACCTGAATGGCAGGGTTCGTTCGCGCTGGCCTACACCGACCGACTCAGCACCGAGCTCGTGTCCAGGCTGATTGCCATGCACACAACGTCGTGGGACTACGACGGCCCACCGTTCACAAACCACGATGCAGCGGCCCAAGACGGACGAGCAGGCATATGACGTACCATATGGCGATGGGACGCAAGCAAGTTCTCGTGCAACTCGACGACCAGTTGGTCGAACAGCTCGACCAACTGGCTCTCACGATGGGCGTTAGCCGTTCCGAGCTGCTTCGGCGAGGCGCGCAGGCGATGCTTTCTGCAGCCGACATCAACACTGCCGATCAGCAGCTCGCCGCCGCCTATCGGCGCTTACCGCAAGACGCCGCGCTGACCGAAGCGGCGCGCCAACTCGCAGCCGAGACCGCTCCCACATGGTGACTGACGTGCTCGCTCGCAATGACATCGTATGGGCCGACCTCGGTGAACCGGCGGGCCGACGGCCGGTGTGCATTCTCAGCCGAGATGCCGCAATCCCGGTGTTGAACGCGATCGCATGTGCACCCATTACTCGAACGATCCGAGGCATCCGCTCGGAGGTAGAAGTTGGTCCGTCGACAGGTCTACCAGCGGCGAGCGTCATCAACTGCGACTCAATTCTCACCGTGCCCGTTGACCGGTTCGACAAACGACCGGTCGGACACCTCACCGATGTCCAACGCGCAGCACTCGACCGCGCACTCCGTTACTCCCTCGACATCGTGTTCTAGATCAAGTCAGTCGGTTCCTCGTCAGAGGCTTGGCCGACATCAAGGCCGATCAATGCTGCGAGCTGCCGCGCGTTCAGGTGCTGTTCCGGCGTTGCAAGACCGGCTTCCGTGAACCGGACACCCTCTGCTTCGAGCACCGAACTCAGCTCGCGAGTGTCGTTTGGGTCCAACCAACGGAAGTTCGCCGCAATGCCCCCATTCCACGTCAACACCCGGTGCGCATTTGTCACGGGTTTCGTCGCAAGATGAGTTCCGACAGGGGCCGGATGACTTCCGATCACCGCGGCAAGGTCGTAATAGGCGGTCCACGTACCTGGCGGAAGGGCGGCCAGGATTGCGTGCATCTGGCTCCAATCGCGGCCGGTTACTTCTTTGACACCAGGCAACGGGGCTGGCCAGCGTTCAATCGCCCGTGTGGCCAGCTCCGCTGACCGAGCGAGGATCTCTGACCGCCCCCACGTCGGCGACAAAGCGATCTGCCGGTTGGCAGCAAGGGCACTTACCGAAAGAAGCTCACGCTTTACGCCAAACGGGTCGGATGTCGACGTTCAAGTAATCCACCGCGGTTGGGGTGTGCTGTTCAAGTAATCCACCGGTGGCTGTTCACGTAATCCATCGGGGTCTGTTCACGTAATCCTCCGCCGGTTCTTGTGAGCATCGCCGGTTCCTGCTCCTTGGTTCTGTAAGCCCTCGCTCGTCAATCCCGACGAGTGAGGAGTTCAGATGGCAAGGAGTTTGTTCGGCATGATCGATATTGTTGAGGTTCTTCAGCACTGGTACGCAGGGCGTTCGAAGATTGACGTCGCTGAGAGTTTGGGTATCGATCGGGGCACGATCCGCAAGTACGTGACGCCGGCCGTTGAAGCGGGCATGACACCGGGCGGCACGCCGGTGACGCGCGAGGAATGGGCGGTGTTGGCGGCGGGCTGGTTCCCCGAGTTGGTCGACGCGAAAGCACGCAGTCTGACCTTCGGTGAGATCGACGAGCACCGCGACCTGATCGTGATGATGCTCACGACGAACCGCCCGGCGACGGTGTGGCAGCGGTTGCGCGACGAGCACGGCCTGGCCGTCGGGTTGACGAGTTTCCGCCGGTATGTGTGGTTGGAGTTCCCGCACGAAGTGAGCGCCGACGACGCCACGGTGCTGCGCCCGGAAGTGGAGCCTGGCTCGGAAGCTCAGATCGATTATGGCTATCTCGGTGTGTGGCTCGACCCGGCGTCTGGTCGGAATCGGAAGTTGAACGCGTTCGTGATGGTCCTCGCGGCGTCGCGTCACATGTTCGTCCGCCCGGTCGTGTGCATGGACCAGGTGGCGTGGATCGACGCGCACATCGCAGCGTTCGAGTTCTTCGACGGTGCACCCGCCAGGTGGGTGCCTGACAACTTGAAGACCGGCACGATCAAAGCGGATTTGTATGACCCGAAACTGAACCGCGGCTACTCGGAGCTCGCCGCCCATCACGGTTGTCTGATCGACCCCGCTCGGGCGGCTAAACCGAAAGACAAACCTCGTGTCGAACGACCGATGAGCTACATCCGGGAGAGTTTCTATCGCGGGCGAGAGTGGCACTCGCTCGCAGAGATGCAAGCCGCCGCGGTCGTGTGGTGCACCGATGTCGCCGGTGTCTGATCGCACCGTTCGCTCGGCGGTGCGCGGCCCATCGTGGTGTTCAACGCCGTCGAACAAGACGCGCTCACGCCGCTCACGCGGATGGTGTTTCAGGCGGCGGTGTGGTCGAACCCGAAGGTCGGCCCCGACTGTCACATCAACGTGGACGGCGTCCTGTATTCGATCCCGTGGAAACACATCGGTGTGAACGTCGAAGCCCGACTCACTGACCGGTTCATGGAAGCATTCATCGGCCCGAACGTGATCAAAACGCACGCCCGTAAGGCTCATGGCCGCCAAACCGACTGGAACGACTACCCGCCGGAGAAGGCAGCGTTCTTCATGCGCACACCGGTGTGGTGCCGCAAACGCGCCGGCGAACTCGGTCCCGATGTTGCCGAGCTGATCGATGATCTGATGAGCATCAACGCGTTGCACCGCCTTCGAGCGTGTCAAGACGTGATCGGTCTCGCCGACAAATACGACAGCGTCCGGTTGAACGCCGCGTGTCGACGAGCGATTGATGTTGGCGACCCGACCTATCGAACCGTCAAAGGCATCCTTGCCGCCGGGACCGAGACCGACACCACCACCGCATCGCCAGCAGCACCGGCCGTCCCCGCGCATCTCCACGGCCCCGCCCGTCTTTTCATCATCGACAGCAACGACGACCTCGACAACGACCTCGACGCCGAGCAGCACGATGTCACCGACGGCGGCGTTGACGGCAACGTCATCGATCTCCCGAACACTACCGCGATCGAGGTCGCGTCATGACCCGCACCCATCAACTCGAAACCACGCTACGAACGTTGAAACTGTCCGGGATGCTCGACACCTTGGACGTTCGCCTCGGCCAGGCACAAGCGGGTGAACTCGGACACCTCGAGTTCCTTCAACGCTTGTGCGAGGACGAGGTCGCCCGCCGTGACGCCACCGCGATCACCAGACGCGTTCGGCAAGCGAAGTTCGAACAGCCAGCAACGATCGAGGATTTCGACTTCGGTTACAACCCGAAAATCCCGGCCGCCCGCATCGGTGACCTCGCCACCGGCCGATACATCACCGCCGGGCAAGCCATCATCCTGCACGGCCCCGTCGGCGTCGGAAAGACACACATCGCGCAAGCACTCGCGCACCACGCCTGCCGCCACGGCCACACCGCCATCTTCACGAAAACCAGTCGGCTTCTCGCCGACCTCGCCGGCGGCCACGCCAACCGAACATGGGGAACACGACTACGAAAATGGGCGAACCCGACGTGCTCGTGCTCGACGATTTCGCCATGCGAGAACTCACCACCCAACACGCCGACGACATCTACGAACTCGTCACCGAAAGAGCCGGCAGGTCGCTCATCCTGACCTCCAACCGCCGACCCGAAGACTGGTATCCGCTCTTCCCAAACCCCGTCGTCGCCGAGTCCATTCTCGACCGGCTCATCAACACCGCCCACACCATCCACCTCGACGGACGCAGCTACCGACCCACCCGCCGACCACCACAAGAACCACCCACCGAACGCACCACCCCACCCCGATCGACTAGGAAGACACCAGAACCAACTGCGGGATAACTCGAACAGCCCCCCGGTGGACTATGCGAACGCCGACAACCCAACCCCGATCCGCGGGGAGGTCTGGTTGTTGCGCCGGCCTCGCGGCGTGTTGCGCGCTGGCGCCGGAATCCGCGCAACACAGCGGCCGATTCTTGTGACACAGGCGCTCAGCG
>JANNBN010000004.1:0-3754 GCA_031385545.1 Acidimicrobiia bacterium
AGCGCAGCGAGGAAGAACGGCCTTGACGCCGACACCAGGATCAGCGACGCCGACGGATCCCCCGCATATCGCCGGATACAGGTCGGCGTGGCAGGTGTCGGACGTGAATGATTTCGGGCTCAGGCCGTGATCGCCGGCGCCGGACGTCAATGACCTCCACGTTGTCGCCGTCGAGGACGTAGCGTCATAGTCTACTTAGCTGAACCCGCGAGAAAACGAACGTCGGCTGGCCACATCGCATCACTTTTCGATCGTCGAAGTCCACACGGCTACCGAGAAAGATACCGCCATCCGCGACGCCAACCAATGCGGCCAAGAGCCCTGCGCACGACCTGAGCGCTAGGGCGCATTGGTGCCTGCGTGCTAAGCACAAGCTTTCTCGAGATCAACAAAAGATCACGCTCGCAATGTGAGGAGCCATTTGATACCTAGGGTGGAGAGGCCACTCCACTTCGAACGTAGCCCCGCCTCCTCGTCTGAAAGAGTCAAGTCTTACTTCCCATGTGCCGAAGGGACTTCATGCGAAACGTCAAACTCGCAGCGATGCTTCTTTTTGCACTGTTGAGCGGCTGTTCATCCGCAGGCGACACCAGGCAGGTTTCACCGCCATTGACCGCAGCTCCGACGGTGGGTCCGGTTGAGGCGGGGAACACATACCGTCGCCTCGACTCGATGATGCGGGCTGGAGAAACAATTTCCGGCGCAGGAATCGCATCTCTGGAGGTGAGCGAGAGCGACGAACTGGAGGTCATGCTGCTGAACGCGTCCGACGCACAACTGGACGAGGCGAGAGCGGCGTGGCCCGGAGTAGAGTTTCGTTCCGGCACGGGCTGGGTGTCTTCGGATACTCTTCCGCGTTAGGTCAGCAGCTAAGTCTCGCTGAACCACCTGCACCGTTGCGAAGTTCCACGTTGCTGATTGCGAAGTCCCCTCCGAACAGCACTCCCGTCGTCTCATTGAGGACAAGGTCGATTCTGGGGTCACCGGCAGGCGCCGTGAAGGGTACAACCACGTCTGTCCAGGCCGACACAGCGAGAGAAGCGATTGCTACGCCGGCTTTCGGAATACCGTCGATCGAGATTCGAACAGTACCGTTGGTCACAATACGGCGCATCGGCACGACAAGTTGGTACTGCTCGCCGGGGATGAGACCCGTAATCTGGCGAGAAAGGACCCGCTTGTCAGGCGCGGCGGCTGCGTTTACGAACAGGACGTTTCCGGAAGTCTTTGGAGTGATGTTGGTTGCGCCCAGTGAGCCAATCACGAACTCCCCCCAACTCGGGGCGGCGGCCAGGAGCGAGGGGCCGATTGCGTATGTGCCTTCAGGCCACATATCGGCGGGCGTGTAATCGGTTGTCCAAGAGTTAATCCCGTCGGCAAAGTTTGGGTTCGGCGACACCCCACAGTCGTCCGTGACGCCTTGTCCTCCGGCCGGTCGACCTCCAGTCTTGTCAAGCACCTCCCAGGCTGGGACAACAGCCAAGGTGCTCCCATCGACGGCGCTAGCAATCCCGCCATAGATGAGTTTGCTCCCATCCGCATCCGATGCGCGATAGACCGGGCTTCCGCTGTCTCCTCCCAGGCCAGCGATCTGCCCGTCCGGGGCGGTGATGAGCATGACATTGCGGTAGGTTGTGCCACCGATCTTCAAAGTCTTTTGGAACTTCTTAAAGCGATAGCCACACTTTTCCGCGGTGGTTGTCGCTCCAGAAATGCACCAACCGTCTCGTTTCACCTTTTGCACGTAGTACTGGTCAAGGTTGTCCCGATTTGTCGAACCGGTGCCACCCACCCACACGCGATTGTTCGCACAAGGCGTCGACGCGCACTGGATGAATGCCATGTCGAGTCCGCTCGACTCGTTGTCGTCGGTCATTGTGCCAACGGGAATGCGGTAGAGCGCAGCGTTTGGATTGTCGGGTTCAAGTTCGGACCGAGCTGAGGCTCTCAAACCAGTGGTGATCCATTGCCCGGCGTCGCCGCAATGACCTGCAGTGGCATATCCGACTCGGCCGTTGTAGAAGTACGAATTCGAGAGCGTGCAAACGTTGGTATTTCCGGTGGGTGTTCCATCGGGTCGGAAGTAGTTGGTGATGCTGCTACCTGCGGTCATCGGAATCGCATCGTGAAACCGGTCTGCTACGAGAGTGAAGGTTGCGGACTCGAACTGCGTGTTTGAGTACTGCGCAGCAAGAGAGTTCAGCTCTGACACTGTGGCGTTCTCAAGCGACACACTCACCGCGAGAGCATCGCCGGTGAAGCCGACTCCTCCGATTTGCCGACCTGCCAGCGGTTGGCCAGTCGCCTGCATCTGCTCGAACAATACGAGTTGCTTCTCGAGCGCTCCCAATGAGAAGTTGGCTGGCTGAAGAACTACTGTCCGACCTATACCCGCAGCAATAGCATCAATCCTCTGGCGAAGGCTGTCTGACGGGGTGCCGACGATCAGGACGACAAGCTGCCCAGACGTCGTCTCGGTGACACCTCCGAATTGGGCAGCCGGCAGTCCTGCCCGGAACGCTGCCTCTTCGGCTCTCGAAACACCGTCCAGGGCTGCCGGGAGCACGTTCACGTCTGCCGGAGCCGTTACTTCACAGGAGATCGCGGTTGCAAGGAGACACTCGTCTACCCCCGTGTCGCCGTTTGCAGTGTTGACGCCCGATTCACCGTCGAGCCGGTCATCGCCCGAGTCTCCGCTCAATGAGTCATCGCCCTCGCCGCCCCTCAGGCGGTCGTTCCCGTTTGCTCCTTTGAGATCGTCGTTGCCGGCGTCACCAGCCAGAAGGTCGTCGCCATCGTCCCCATTCATCAGGTCGGGACCCTGCCCGCCGCTGAGATGGTCGTTTCCATTGCCGCCCCACACCTGGTCGGCGCCATCCCCACCGAACAGCGTATCCGTGCCGTTACCGGCACAGATCCAGTCGTTTCCGCCGAGACCAAGTATCACGTCCGCTTGATTGGAGCCGACGATGACATCGTCCCCGGACGTGCCTAAAATTGCGCCGGCGCCGACGATCGTTGATGGGCGTCCGGCACAATCCGCCACTTGAGCGCCAGCCGGTTCTGATTGGGCAACAGGTGTCCCCATCAGCCCCGCCACAACGATCCATCGAAGACAAGCCCACCGCTGCCTCGGCACGATTCTCGTTCCAGATGCTTTGGTCATTATTCTCCCAATCTCGTTCCCGGGTTCAGGGAACGTCGCCGCGTGGACCAAGGTAGCGCGATCCGCCCGGCCGCGGGGTCGCGGCCCGGATACACTTCAGCGGCCGGAGTTTCCGCCCTCGATGAGTTGCACGCGGTCGGGCGCGCACTCCAATAGCTAGCCGAGCTCCGCTGATTCTTTGTTGACGAGCGGCCGGATGCGCTTCGATCGGGCGCTCCTGAGCGAGGTCCGGGTCGACCTTCTCGAACTTGTCTGCGAGTTCGTCCTGCTGGTCGAGAATCTGTTGGATCGTGCGAGGCATGTCAGGCGGACTCACGCTCGAGTAGCTGCAACGGGAAGAGGACACCGTCGATGCGCACGCCGACTTCGAGTTCGCCACCCAGGGCCTCCACGGCCTTGCGGAGTCGGCTGAGCGACATGTCGTCGGCTCGTTCGAGCTTCGACACCGCCGGTTGGTTGACGTTGAGCGCCGCGGCAAGGTCCTCTTGCGTCATTGATAAGTGACGACGCAACTCCGCCAGCGAGTAGCTGCGGATCTCATCTTCCAGCTCGGCGCGGGCCTCGGCGCGGTCGGCGGCGGTGGCCTTG
>JANNBN010000016.1:0-6806 GCA_031385545.1 Acidimicrobiia bacterium
GCACCGTCTGCAAACCGCCACAGGATGAGGAGCCAGATGGATCCCGCAAAGCCCGTGAGGGTGGCAGCAATTGCAGTGCCGAACAGCGACAACAAGAGGATCGGCTTGCGGCCGATGCGGTCGCTCAGCCGCCCGGTGAGCGGGGCGAACAGAAACGTTGCCGCAGAATACGCAGCGCCCAACAGGCCAACCTGCAGGCCGTTGGCACCGAACCGATCCTTGGCGTAGATACCGAGCACCGGCAGCGCAATGCCGAAGCCGATCATGTCGATCAGCACCGTGGTCCAGATGGGCCAATACCCTGCGGGCATCGGCTCGCGAGCGGCTGAATCTCGAGAACCGCGGGCCATAACAGCGACCGAGCCTAGCGGGGCTATCCCTGGCAATCGCCGGGCCAAGTCGGCCGAACTCAGGTTCGGGGCCAGACCACCGGAAACAGTGGGTCGTCCATCGGCCCACCCACCGCAAGCCGTTCTGCCAAACCAGGAAACGGTGGTGACGTTGTCCACGCCCGGGGAGCGTGCACCATGTCGTCGCCCAGGTATCTGGCCGAGAACACCCGACGGCGGACATCACTGTCGACGCCTCCTGCGCCATGCAGTGTGAGCATGTTGAACGCGATCACGTCACCGGGTTCGGTCTCCCACCCGATGATTTCGAACCGATCCCGCTGGTCCTCGATGTCTGAAAGGTCAGCAAGGCTGCCTTCCGGGAACCACTTCGCCTCGTGGTCCATGAACGTGCGCGGCATCAGCCATGGTCCGAGATGCGAACCGGCGACGAACTCCAGCGTGGACGCACGCCGCACCGGGTCGACCGGAATCCAGAAGCTCACATTCTGATGGCCGTCGACGTTGTAATACGGCTGATCCTGATGCCACGGCGTGCGCTGCCGGGTACCGGGCTCCTTGGTGAGCATGTGGTCGTGGTAGAGCCGCACCGTGCTGCTGCGGGTCAGCGCCGCGGCCAATTGCGGTAGCACCGTGTCGAACATCGTGTCTCGGTACTCGGTGATCCGCTGCCAATTGCAGAAGTCCTCGACGAACCGGCCGGGATCATCGGGGCGGCTCGCCACCACCACCCGTTCACTTGGCGACGCGAGGTTCGCATCGATCCCGCGGGTCAGCCGGGATACCTCGGCTGAGTTCAGCACCCCACGGACGCACACCGCCCCGTCACGGGCATAGTCAGCAACGAGCGGGTCTATCTCGGGTGAAAGTTCTGATGGCATGTTCATCCACCTCGGTTCGATGTCCGAACGCGACGAAGGCCGCCCTGAGGCGGCCTCGATCGGTTGAACACAGCTAATGAGAGCTGTCAGTCGGCTGCGCGAACGTCGACGGCTTGGAGGCCCTTGTCGCCCTGCTTCACCTCGAACTGCACTTTCTCTCCTTCGTTGAGGCTTCGGTACCCCTGCTTTTGGATAGCGCTGAAGTGTACGAACACGTCAGCCCCACCATCCTGAGAGATAAAGCCAAAGCCCTTCTCTGCGTTGAACCATTTCACTACTCCGGTCGCCATGATGGGCGGCCTCCCTTCTTTTCCGCACCTAGCCATGCGGTTGATGCGTGGTGCAGCATAACAAGGCGTGACGTTCTTCACTCCCGTTCGCGCCGTTTCGCGCCGTTTCGCCCCAAATCTCCCCGAAATTCACCACTTTCCATGGGAAACCGGGCCACAAATACTGCGCAGCAGGCCCTCACCAGGCGACTTTTCGGTCGTTATCGGTGGAGTCGGGTGCCCGCCCTGGTGGTCTCGACGTTCCAGCCGTCAGCCTGCAACCGGCCGCGCAGCGCATCGGCTTTCGCGAAGTCCTTGGCAGCTCGGGCCTGGTCGAGTTGGGCGGCGAGGCCCAGGGCTTCGTCGTCGCCATCGTCACTCGTGGCTGCGAACAGGCCCAGTGCTCCAGCGATCTCGAGGGCCGTTTCCCCCAACCGCCGCGCCTCGCCTTCCTCGCCCGAGTCGAACGCGGCGTTTGCGCGTCGGATGAGGTCGAACACGATTGCCATCGACGTCGGGGAGTCGAGGTCGTTGGACATTGCCTCGTCGAACGCGTCGATGGACGGGCCGTCCAGCAGTGACGAGGCACCCCGGCCGAGAGCCGCCGCAGGAGCGCCGCCCATGCGGCGAGCGAACGCGTCGATGCGGGTGAGGGTGGTTCCCGCCTCTTGAAGCGTTGGCGGCGTGACCTCGATCGGGCTGCGGTAATGGCTGCGGAGCACAAGTAACCGGTATGCGCGCGGATCAGTTTTCTCGAGCAGGTCGACCAGATTGGTGAAGTTGCCGAGCGACTTGCCCATCTTCTCGCCTGC
The DNA here is from genome assembly GCA_031385545.1 of Acidimicrobiia bacterium. Taxonomy (GTDB): domain Bacteria; phylum Actinomycetota; class Acidimicrobiia; order Acidimicrobiales; family JANYDT01; genus JANNBN01. The sequence continues at coordinate 2,313 of JANNBN010000016.1, forward strand.
CACCTCGACGAACCCGTTGTGTATCCAGTGGCGTGCGAACGGACGGCCCCATGCGGCGGCCTGGGCGCGTTCGTTCTCGTGGTGCGGGAACGACAGGTCGAGGCCACCGGAATGCAGGTCGAACCCGTCACCCAAGATGTCGAGGCTCATCACAACACATTCGGTGTGCCAGCCGGGCCGGCCCGCGCCCCACGGCGACGGCCAGTTGGGCGTGTCGGCGGAGTCTGGAGTCTTTTTCCACAGTGCGAAGTCGACCGGGTTGCGCTTCTCGTCGTTGGTCTCGACGCGACCGGATGCACCGGACTGCAGCGACTCGATGGTTTGGCGCGCCAGCAGTCCGTAGTCAGCCACCGTGGTCGCGGCGAAGTACACACCGTCGGACGTCTCGTATGCCGATTCCCGTGCAATCAATTCGCCGATGAGTGCAACCATCTGTTCGATGTAGGCAGTCGCGTGCGGCTGATCGGTTGGGCGGAGCAGGCCCATGCGGTCCATGACGCGCCACCACTCCGCCTCGTAGTGATCGCAAACCTCTTGCGTCGAGCGGCCCTCTTCCCGAGCCCGCTTGATGATGTTGTCGTCGACGTCAGTGATGTTCTGTGCGTGGCGAACCGTGAGGCCTGTCCACTCGAGATAGCGCCGCAGGACGTCATAAGTCAACGCGTACCGTCCATGGCCGAGGTGGGGCAGGCCGTAGACCGTCGGCCCGCAGTTGTACATGGAGAATTCGCCCGCGATGCGGGGGGTGACCTCCATCAACCGCCCGTGGGCAGTGTCGTACAGCTTCAGCTTTGGCATGGCTAGACAGCCTAGGAGGACAGCAGGAGACGATCCGGCCTATTCCGAAGGGCGGTAATCCTCACGAAGCCACGAGCCGACACCAGTAACCTTGCGGCCATGTCCGTGATGCCCGACAAACCCACCCTCGACGGCTTGGAAGCCAAGTGGGCGCCGGTATGGGAAACCCAGGGCACGTATAAATTCGACTCCACCGCCACCCGCGACGCGGTCTACTCGATCGATACTCCCCCTCCCACAGTGTCGGGGTCTTTGCACGTCGGTCACGTCTTCAGCTACACCCACACCGACACCATCGCCCGCTTCCAGCGGATGCGTGGCAAGGCGGTCTTCTACCCAATGGGGTGGGACGACAACGGCCTCCCCACCGAGCGCCGGGTGCAGAACTACTACGGCGTCGCCGGCGATGCGTCCCTCCCCTACGACCCTGCCTGGAAGCCGAAGTACAACGGCGACGTCCCGAAGGACGCGCGCCGCGAACTCATCAGCCGGCGCAACTTCATCGAGCTGTGCCAGGAACTGACTGGCCAGGACGAACTCGTCTTCGAGAACCTGTGGCGCACCCTCGGGCTTTCCGTCGACTGGAGCCAGACGTACGCCACCATCGATGACCGCAGCCAGCGTGTTTCGCAGAAGGCCTTCCTCAACATGGCGGCCACCGGCCAGGCGTACCAGTTGGAAGCCCCAACGCTGTGGGACATTGACTTTCAGACGGCGGTCGCGCAGGCAGAACTGGAAGATCGCGAACTTCCCGGCGCTTACCACCGGCTGGCGTTTCACCGTACCGACGCGCAGGGCGACGTCTTCATCGAGACGACTCGGCCCGAACTGCTTCCCGCTTGCGTCGCACTGGTCGCCCACCCCGACGACGAGCGATACCGGCCGCTGTTCGGCACGACGGTCACCACTCCGCTGTTCGGAGCGCAGGTTCCGGTGCTGGCCCACCCTCTCGCCCAGCCCGACAAAGGTTCCGGCATCGCGATGATCTGCACGTTCGGTGACACCACCGACGTCACATGGTGGCGAGAACTACAGCTACCCACCCGTGCCATCATCGGGCGCAACGGCCGCATCATCTCCGATGCGCCCGAAGGCGTCGCAAGCGAGCCATATGCGCGCATAGCAGGAAAGACCACCAAGCAGGCACAAGCCGAAGTCGTCGCCATGCTCACCAAGTCAGGCGAGCTGATCGGCGAACCGAAGAAGATCACGCACCCGGTGAAGCATTTCGAAAAGGGTGACCGTCCACTCGAGATCGTCACAAGCCGCCAGTGGTACGTGCGGACGGTAGCCAACAAGGACCGCCTGCTCGAGTTTGGCCGCCAGATCACCTGGCATCCCGACTACATGCGACACCGCTACGAGAACTGGGTCGAAGGCCTCAACGGCGATTGGTGCATCTCGCGCCAGCGCTTCTTCGGCGTTCCGTTCCCAGTCTGGTACCCGGTGACGGCGGATGGCGAGGCCAACTACGAGGCACCCATCTACGCCGACGCGGCCACGCTCCCGGTCGATCCGCAGAGCACCACACCTCCCGGGTTCACCGAGGCTCAGCGGGGCGTGCCGGGCGGGTTCGTGGGCGACCCCGACATCATGGACACCTGGGCCACGTCGTCGGTCACGCCGCAGATCGCCGGCGGATGGGACGAACCAGGGTCCGATCTGTTCGAACGCATCTACGGCGACACCGGCATGGATCTGCGTCCGCAGGGACACGACATCATCCGCACCTGGCTCTTCACCACCGTGGTGAAGAGCCACGCTGAGTTCGACCGAATCCCGTGGAAAAGCGCAGCCATATCCGGCTGGATCCTCGACCCCGACCGAAAGAAGATGTCGAAGTCGAAGGGCAACGTCGTCACCCCGTTACACATGCTCGAGGAATACGGCTCCGATGCAGTTCGCTACTGGGCTGCCTCAGCTCGTCCGGGGGTCGACACCGCGTTTGACCCGGGGCAGATGAAGATCGGCCGCAAGCTGGCCATCAAGCTGCTCAACGCATCGAAGTTCGTTCTCGGCATCACCGGCGGAGCAGCCCCAGAACCTGCTGCCATCACCTCACCGGTTGACCACGGGATCGTTGCACGTTTGGCCGACTTGGTGGCCGATGCAACCGCGGCATTCGAAGCGTACGACTATGCCCGTGCGCTCGAACGAACTGAAAGTTTCTTCTGGAACTTCTGCGACGACTACGTCGAGTTGGTCAAGAATCGCGCGTACGACAACGACGGCCTGGACCCTGCAGGCGCAGCCAGTGCACGAGCGGCGCTCAGCTTGTCGCTGTCTGCGGTCCAACGCCTGCTTGCACCGTTCCTTCCGTTCGTCACCGACGAAGTGTGGTCCTGGTGGCACGACGGATCAATTCACGCAACGCCATGGCCCGCTGCTGCCGAGTTGGGTCCGAAGGTTGACGAATCTGATTCAGCGTACGCAGCAGCAACGGAGGTTCTGGGCGCAATACGCCGCGCCAAGACGGAAGGCAAGCGATCGATGAGATGGCCGGTGACAAGCGTCAGCGTCGTCGCCGACCAGGCCTTTCTCGACGCAGTAGCGGCGGCCGCCGGGGACATCCGCTCAGCTGGCGGTGTGTCCGAACTGTCCGGCTCGGTCGGCGACCGCTCCGTCACGGTGATACTCGCCGAAACCGACGGGTCCACCCTGCGGAGCTGAATCGGCTTCGCTTACCCAAGGAGACCCGTGCTTGCCGTCGGATACATCGGAACCGGCTTCATCGCCACTGCACATTCCAAGCGATTGCGTGCTGCACCGCCCGAGCTGATGCGCCGTGGCCCGGTGTTCGACATCGACCCGACACGCGCGGCAGCGTTTGCGAAATTAAGCGGACATAGCGTTGCCGAATCGATCGACGAACTACTCGAAGCGTGCGATGCGGTTTTCGTCACCACATGGACAAGTGCGCACGTCGAAATCGTTCAGCGGGTCGCTGCTGCAGGCAAGGCCGTGTTCTGCGAGAAGCCGCTGGCCACAACCCTCGCCGACGCCGAAGCGATGACGGATGCGGTTGAACGCTTGGGCGTGGTCGCACAGTGCGGCCTGATCCTGCGCCACTCGCCTGCCTGGGCGCTAGCCAGACAATTGGTCAACGACCGCACCGCTGGGCGGCTGATGGCCGTGGTCTTCCGGGACGACCAGTTCATTCCGACGCAAGGGCATTACGCATCGACGTGGCGGGCCGACATCACCAAAGCCGGCGGCGGAACCCTCCTGGAGCACTCCGTACACGACCTTGACCTCATCCGGTGGATCGGCGGTGAGGTGGCATCCATCAACGCCCGACTCTCCTACTTCCACGGCTTGGCGCACATCGAAGACGTTGCAAGCGTGTCGATGACCTTGGAAAACGGAGCTCATGCCTCCTTGGTAAGCGTGTGGCATGACAATCTCTCCCGTCCCTCGCAGCGCCATGTCGAATTCATATGCGAACGTCGGATTGTGTCGGTCACCGGGGACGACTACTTCGGCCCCGTCACATGGCAGGACGAGAATGGCATCGTGATGTCCCTCCAAGCCGACGCCCTGGTGGACGAGGCGCTCCCACTGCTCGACGGGCAGATGAACTCGTCCGTGGCGTTCGTCACCGCGGCCTCTGAACGGCGCCCCGCATATCCCAGTTTCCGTACAGCCCTCGACGCGCAGCGCCTTGTGCATATGGCCTACGAAGCAGCTGAACGGGAG
>JANNBN010000020.1:0-62299 GCA_031385545.1 Acidimicrobiia bacterium
CGAGGAAGGCCTAACGGCCAGAATCGGCCGCGTTTGCGGCGCATTTTGCAGTCATCGCGTCGCGCCACGTCAGATCCGCGTCAACTGCGACTCCGCCTCGCAGGTCACACCCCCTGTGAGCTGTGGAAATGCATTAAACAACGGTGGAGGTGGGGGGAGTCGAACCCCCGTCCCTCAGCTTCGCAGCAGGGCTTCTCCGAGCGCAGCCGGTGGAGAGATCTCGGGCCCTCCCTCGACACCGGCAACTCCGGAGGGCCCCAGCTCACTTAGTGTCCTCAGCCGCCCATGAGCAGTGCGTCTGAGTAAGTCCCTCTAGATAGTGCCGGCGACTGGCCCGAGGAACCGGGGCCAGACCGACATCGCAGTTATTTAGGCTGCGAGCGCAACGTTGTCGTTGGCGTTTGTGTTTGTTTTCCGACTCTTTAACGTGGATCCGGAGACCACGGCTCGCTTCACCTGCGTTGATCACCAAGGTCGAAACCAGGCACCCCCGCAGAACCGCCACCCTACTCCCCAGTTCACACCCGCCATCACAGCGGCCCGACGGCTGAACTACTCCCTAGGTGAGGACGGCTTGAGTCTGCGTCACCCGGGCGACGAGTTTACCGGCGTCGTCTCGCAGTTCTGTGTCGACCACGATGGTGGTGCGACCCTTGTGCAGGCACGTACTGGTCGCGGTGACCGTCCCGTTCCGCACGCCACGCAGGAAGTTGGTTGCGCTGCTCACCGTCGTGGTGCCGGTTGCACCCTTTGGCAGGTTGTAGAACGCAACCACCGCCCCAGCCGCATCGGCCAAGGCCATCAGTGCACCGCCGTGCATCGCGCCGCCGATCGTGCAACGTTGCGGCGCCCAGTCCAGATGTGCAACCACCCGGTCCGAACCAGCCTCGCTGACCGTCATGCCGATGTGTGCGCTGAACGGCATGGTCTGATGGGCGAGTTCAGTGGGAGTGGGTTCTGCGGCCGACAAGTTGCTCATTCCCCCACTTTGCCAATTTCTCCCGGACCGGCGGGTTTCTGGTGCAGAAACTCCTCCTGACGATGAGTTATCGCACCAAGTCGACTGCGGCCCGTCGACCCCGGCCCGGGCTTGGTTGCTCGGACTTGGTTGCTCGGTCACAGTGGAACTCCGTCGTTGTCCACTGTGACCGGCCGGACCACCTGCCGTTCGCGCCACTGTCCGTCACACTAGACACCTCAGCCGCGCCTGTCATCGGTGAAATTACCGAGAAGCCCCTCTTCCCCGCCCACGGGACGCAACGCGCGGCGCCGACGGGCAGTCGACTCCGGCAGCCGCATGAACTCGGAGGCTGGAAGGGCGGTGCGACCCACCTCGGGCCTACACTCCGCCCCATGCCCGCAGACGGTGACCCACAACACGCGTCCGCAGCCCACCCTCACCCGCACCCGGCAGCCGAACTGGACGCCGCGTTGGCCGATGCAGACCTGCGCGTCCTGCTGATGTGCCTCGTCCACCTCACTGGCGATCGTCGATGGATACAACCACCATTCACTCCCCGCCGAGACGTCCGGCTGATCGCTGACCCGCAAGCCGGCTTCTCCAACGAAGTGGCCGACATGATCCGCGACGCGGTGCGCAACGCGGTCAACAATGATTCGTCGACCCATCCACGCATCACGGACCCCGGCGATGAACTGCTCGGCGAGATGATGAACGTCTGCCTCGGCGAACAGGTTCCGCCCGAGTACCTCCCGATGGTTCGCATCGACATGGGCTTCGACCCCGGCGTTGTCGAATGGCCTGCTGCCACATCTGGCCAAGCACCCGGCCCCGCACCCGGCCCCGGGACCTCCGATGAGGACCCCGACACAACCACCGTTCTCATCATCGGTGCCGGCATCTCGGGCCTGTGCCTTGCGATGCAGATGCATCGCCTCGGAATCGCGTTCCGCATCGTCGAGAAGAACCCGCAGGTCGGCGGAACGTGGTTGGAGAACCGCTACCCCGGCTGCGGTGTGGACACGCCGAACCACTTCTACAGCTACTCCTTCGCGCCCAACCCCGCCTGGACCCACTTCTTCTCCCAGCGCGACGAACTGCTCGGCTACGTGCAGAACGTCGCAGACGACCACGCGCTCACATCCAGGGTCGAGTACCGCACTGCGGTGGACCAGGTCACGTGGTCCGAGGCCGACCATCGATGGGACGTGCGCATATCAACTGACAATGGTCCGAGCACGATCCGGGCACGCGTCGTTGTCGGCGCAATCGGCCACTTCAACCGGCCGGCCGTCGCACCGTTCGATGGTGCCGAACGCTTCACAGGCCCGATGTTCCACACCGCCCACTGGCCGGACGGGCTTGACCTGACTGACAAACGTGTCGCCATCATCGGTACGGGCGCGTCATCGATGCAGATCGTTCCTGCAATCGTCGATACCATACGCGCGCTGACTATCTTCCAGCGGTCACCGCAATGGGCACGCAACGTGCCACACCTCAACGACCCGGTGCGCCCGGCCGAGGGGTGGCTGTTGCGCAACCTCCCCTACTACGCCACCTGGACGCGCTTCACCCAGTTCTGGCGTTACGGCGACGGGCTCTTGCGGTTCCTGAAGAAGGACCCCGACTGGCCGCACCCCGAACGATCACTGAACCGCATCAACGACCGGCACCGCCAAGAGATGACCGACCACATCGTGGAACAGCTCGACGGGCGCCCCGACCTGCTGCAGAAATGCATCCCGACCTATCCCCCTTACGGAAAGCGGATCCTGCTCGACAAGGGCTGGTTCGCCGCGCTGAAGCGCCCGCAAGTCACCCTGACCACGGACCCGATCACCAGCCTCGATGAGACCGGGGTACTCACGGCCGACGGGACCCACCACGACGCGGACGTGGTGGTGATTGCCACCGGGTTCAGCGTCACCGATCACGCAGCCCGGCTCAACATCACCGGCCGCAATGCGCTGCGACTTGCGGACGACTGGGCCGACGACAACCCCAGCGCACACTTGGGTATCACCGTGCCAGGGTTCCCGAACCTGTTCCTGATGGGTGGACCCAACACCAATGCAGGTCACGGCGGCAGCGGGTTCCTGATGGCCGAAGCCCAGACCCGCTACATCACATCGTGCATCGTGGAGCTGCTGTCGTCGGGCCACGCGTCGATGGACGTGCTCCCGTCGGTGCGGGGCGAATACGTGCAGCGCGTCGACGACGAGCACGAGACGCTGGTCTGGACCCACCCAGGTATGTCCACGTACTACCGCAACAAGTACGGCCGCGTGGTTTCGCCCATGCCGTTCCGCCTGATCGACTATTGGCACTCCACCCGCGCGGTCGACCCCGCCGAGTTCACCTGGACCTGAGCGGCCTTCGACTCGAAGAGCACCCCGACGCCGAGGAATCCACCCGGGTCCGTCATTCCTTTCACCCGCAACGCGGCAATTTGGGTCAAACCAGACGAATTTGGGTTCCGTCGCGTCGCAGAGGAAGGATCGCCTAACCTTGACTGGTCCAACAGTCCTACCCTTTCGGAGACGATTCCAGTGGCCATCCGCGCCAAGCTCACGACCGCCGCAGAACTCGCAGCAGCTGCGACCGCCGCCAAGAACGCCGGACCAAAGGCAGAACGTTCCGAAGAGGAAAAGGCGAAGCGCAAAGAACGCGTCGCCCAAGCCAAGGATGCATTGGCGCGCTCCACCACGCTCAAGGGTGACCACGTTGCACCTGCACGGGCCGCTCTGAGGCTGTTCCTGCAGAACCTCAACACTCCACGCCAGCCAGAAGACGCAGCGTTCTCCGCGCTCGTCGAAGCGCCTTTCACCGCTCCGCCGAAGAAGAAGACCAACGACCGTCGCTTCTGAGCGTCGCCGAATTTCCAGTGTCGCTCGAACCTTCAGTGTCGCTCGAACATCCTGAGCTCGGCGAGATCCTCGTCAGCCAGGCCGAACTCGCCCACATCGTTGGCGAGCTCGGGCATCGCATCACCACGGACTACGCCGGGCTCGACCCGTTGCTCGTCGGGGTGTTGCGTGGGGCGTTCGTCTTCATGGCCGACCTGGCCCGCTCCATCCAGTGGAGCGTCGAGGTGGACTTCATGGCCGTGTCGTCGTACGGCGCCACGACCAAGAGCAGCGGGGTCGTGCGCATCGTGAAGGACCTCGACACCGACATCACCGGCCGCCATGTCATCCTGGTCGACGAGATCATCGACTCCGGGCTGACCATGAACTACGTCAGACGCCTCCTTGCCGATCGTGGCGCGGCCAGTGTCGAGGTGTGCGCGCTGCTCGTGCGCAACACCGTCCCCCACGTGGACACCGCCGGTCTGCGCTATGTCGGGCGCACCATCCCCGACGACTGGGTGGTCGGCTACGGCCTCGACACCGCGCAGCGCTGGCGCAACCTGCCCGACGTGCGCGCCTGGCGCTCTCCTGCCTGACCGGTCGCCTACCTGACTGGTCCCATACCTCAGTTTTCCGGTAGGAATTTGGGGTGACACAACCGGATTCCTCCCCCTCGCTCGTTGCCGCGCTCCAGGCCTCGTGGGAGGCACTCAGCTCCCCAGGCGGGCTGTTCTCGATGAACCCCATCACGGTCAACGGTGTGCCGATGCGGGTGTTCGCCAATGCCCCAGGCACCATGCGTGACCTGTGGGTCCTCGGCACGCCCCGCGAGGCTGACCGCACACTGATGTACCTCGTGTACGAAGACGAGCGATATTCCTATGCAGACATAGGAGCTGACGTCAGGTCGCTCGCCCATGCCCTGCGCGACCGATTCGACGTGCAGCCCGGTGATCGGGTTGCCATCTCCATGCGGAACTTTCCCGAGTGGGTCACCGCCTACTGGGCCACGCTGTGCATCGGTGCGACGGTCGTCGGGATGAACGCCTGGTGGACCCCGTCAGAAATGGAATACGGCCTGGCTGACAGCAGGCCAAAGGTGCTCATCGCTGACGACGAACGCTTGGAGCGGGTCAGCCACGTGTTGGGTTCGCTCCGTGCGATCCACCCGCTTGCCGTCATCCGGGTACGAAGTACACGTACGGATGGTGAACTGGCCGACTCGCTGGCATGGTCCGACGTCGTCGACCGGGCTAGTGCACCGGGTGCGCTGCCCGATGCAACAATCGACCCGAACGACGACGCGTGCATCTTCTACACATCGGGCACAACCGGCTTCCCGAAAGGTGCGCAGCTGACTCATCGCGGATGTGTCAACAACATCTTCAACATCATCTTCTGGGCCAGCGCCTCGGGTGCAGCGCTTGCATCGCTCAAACCCGGGCCGCCACCTGCCGCTCCCACCCCTGGCGTGCCGGCTCCGCAATCGGTCTTCATGGCCCCGACCCCCCTGTTCCACGTGACGGCCAACAACTGCATCCTGCACCCCGGCACACTCGGCGGAGCAAAGATCGTGTTCATGCGCAAGTGGGATCCGGCCCGTGCGATCGAACTCATCGAACGCGAGGGTGTCACCAACTTCTCGGGCGTGCCGACGATGGCCCGCGAACTGCTCGCCCACCCTGATTGGTCCACCCGAAACACATCGACGGTCATCGGCCTGGGCGGCGGCGGCGCACCACTGCAACCAGACCTGGTGGGCAAGATCGGCAAGACACTCGAAGGTCGCGGCGCACCCTCCACCGGCTACGGGCTGACCGAAACGCACGGCATCGTGACAGCGAACGGGGCTGCGTTCTTCCTCGAGAAACCTGCATCCTGTGGACCGATCATGCCCACGTTCGACGCTCAACTGCGAGACGAGGACGGCAACGAAGTCGCATCCGGTGGCGATCTCAACGGGGTCCTGTGGGTGCGTGGAGCAGGTGTCATCAAGGGCTACCTCAACCGCCCTGAGGAAACGGCGCAGGCGATTCAAGACGGCTGGTTCAACACCGGAGACATCGCCCGTATCGATGCCGACGGCTTCGTCTATATCGTCGACCGGGCAAAAGACATGGTGCTGCGCGGCGGCGAGAACGTCTACTGCTCAGAGGTCGAGATCGCGATCTACGAACACCCCGATGTGGTCGAAGCTGCCGTGTTCGGCGTGCCAGACGAACGCCTCGGCGAGGCGGTTGCCGCTGGCATCCTGCTGCGGCCCGGGACAAACCTGGATCAGGCGGCGCTGCAGGCCTTCCTCGCAGGGAAGCTGGCCGCCTACAAAATCCCGTCCCAGGTGTGGTTCCTCGACGAAGCCATTCCCCGCAACGCCAACGCCAAGCTCGTCAAGCGAGAGCTGCGCGCCCGGCTGCTGGCCGGCTGACCGGCTGACCGTGTTCGTCGAAATCAACGGGATTTCGGTCTACGTCGAGCTGTCAGGCCTGCGCGGCCGACCGACCCTGCTGATCGTTTCGGGCACGGGCGCTGACCTCCGAACGGACGTCGACCAGAGCGGCGATCGGGTCACCCACCCAGCGGTGCATGCCGGAATGCGAGTCGTGCGCTACGACCAGCGCGGGCTCGGGCAGACGTCGAAGCCTGACGAGCCGTACTCGATGGCCGACTATGCCGACGATGCTGCGGCACTGTTGCGGTGGCTGATCCAAGCCGATGAGATCGCCGACGCGCCAGCCCACGTGGTCGGCATCAGCTTCGGAGGTATGGTTGCCCAGCACCTTGCGATTCGCCATCCATCGGCGGTCAACCGATTGGTGCTCTGCTGCACTTCCTCTGGCGGGGTGGGTGGGTCGTCATATGACCTGCTGAGCTTGGAGCAACTGCCCCCGGCGGATCGAGCACGGGTTGCTGCCACGATCTCCGATACCCGCAACAACCCGACCGGGAACCCTCCCACGTACGCGCCAGGCGCCGCTGGTGCGGCTGCGCGCACGGCCATTGCGACGCGCCTCCGGGCCGAGGACCCGCGCGGGGTGATGGGCTTTCGCCGTCAGCTCGACGCGAGGGCAACCCACGACACATGGAACGACCTCCCGTCCATCAAGGCACGCACGCTGATTTGCGGCGGCGTGTACGACGCACAAGCGCCACCTGAGAACTCGCAGGCCTTGGCGAGGCGAATTCCGAATGCCTCGCTGGAAATGTTCGACGGTGGACACGGCTTTTTTTACCAAGACCCCCACGCTTGGCCAGCGATCTTGTTGTTCCTTCAAGCAGGTGCGTGATCGGCCAGGCCCGGCAGTGGTGGGGTCAACCGGTCATGCCTTGGTCATCGAAACCAGCCACTCGATCACACCGGTCTCGCCAACCTCGACGAAGGGCTTGATGGATGGGTTCTCGATCCCCCAGTCAGCGAACGTGATGGGTAGGTTGCCCAGTACCTGGATGTTGCCACCCTTCCTGCGGGCCTGCAGATCGACAGTGACCGACTTGGTGACGCCGTGCAGCGTGAGATCTCCCGTCGCTTTCACAGCGACCTGTGCGCCTTCTGCGGGAAGTGCTCCAAAGTCGATCGGAGCCGTCAGAGTAAAGCCAGCCGTCGGGAACTGCGCTGTCTGCAAGATTCGCCCCTGCACCTGGCCGTCGCGTTTGCCGGAGTCCGACTCTAGTTTGGTGAGGTCGAACTCGAAGGACGCTTCGGTCGCCTGATTCGCGGCAAGCGTCATCGAACCTGTGACAGCCGTCGTGCGGCCGACAGCTTCGGTCTTCTGGCCCTGGAGGACCTCAGATACCCGGTAGCCGCCCTCCGCAGTCGAAACCGTCCAGGCGCCCTCGACGGAGGCGTCGGCAAGTGGTTCACTCGCATCGGTGACAGCGGTGGGGTCAACAGCTGCGACCGTCGGGTCCGCAACAGCGGTGTCGGCTGACTTTGAAGCACTGCCGCCGCAGCCGGCCAGCACGATTGCCATCAGCAGAACTGGAGCAACGGCGCGAGATAACCGCGAAACCGGACGGTCGTTGGCGACGGACCCGTCGAGCTGGAGCGTCTTGAGAGTGGTCATGGCGCCAAACACTGGCTGGCGGTCGATGAGACCCTGATGAGATTTCTACGAGACCGTCTCAAAGCCGCACGTCCTCACCGTGGAGCGATCGACCGATGGTGGAGCGACGGTTCGAGGGGTTCCGGTAATCCCAACGCCCGGCCGAGGCGACGAAGTTCGACCTCGACCCGCGCGAGGGTGACAGCCGGATCACGTACCCCGGCCACGGCTTGCCCAACGGCCAGAACCGTCGACCCGATATCATCCATGAGAACCCCAGCGGTTCGCTGAGTCATGGCATCCCACCATCGTGGATCGACCGGATGCAGATGCGAAAGACGTTCGCACGAAATACATCGCATCCAAGAGGCTCCCGCCTGGCCAGGGTTGCCGACCGGTTTGACCATCGCTCCGCAGAGAGATGGGACAAGCCCAGGCGAGTCAGCCCTCGGACCATGCGGAAGCCCAGTCACACGCACCCGATGAAGTCGGAGACGGCTGAACGCTTCGAAACCGATCACTGGTGGCGTACCCATTTCATGGGTCAGACGAATGAAGGGCGATGGCTCGAACCCGATCGGGCCTGTTCGAGCAGGATCCGGCAGCGAGGACCTGATCGGAGGCGACCCCGCTCTCAACAGGCCGCGACGCCGCTCGCAGGCTCGGACTCGGTGGCTGCCACGACAGAACCGCGGTCGACGACCACGGTGAGATCTGGGATTAAAACGCGTTCTGCACCACTCGCACTCGATGTCGCCGTCAGGGGTGATGACCTGACAATCACTGGTGTTGCAATCAGAAGCACTAGTCATGCATAGAGCATCACAGAAGGGTATGACAAAACTTCGGACATGGACGCCACCAGTTCCGCTTGACGCACCGAAAAACCGACGGCTGACGGAGTTCAATCACCAGCGACCCTGAGGACCATCCTCTGTTCTCACACCTCTGTGTTCGTACCGTCATGATCACCGTGGCCCGCATGTCATACCGTCATGAAACGTGACCATCTCGTTCGTACCGTCATGACTGACTTGCGTGCGACCCGCTGCCATTCATGACGGAACGAAACCAGGGGTGGCAATTCATGACGGAACGAACACAGAGGTTGAAAATGGGGTTGATCGGTGGCGGGAGCTGACGTCTTCGAGTCAAGTCGAGTCACGTCGAGTCACGTCGTACGCTCGTCGATCCGTGGATCCGTGGATCCTCCGACCCGGCACGGCTCGACGGTTGCGGAATTACCGCACTCGCACGACACGCATCACGTCGGTGGAGCCGTACCCCGACAGCGGGTCCCCGGCCAGCACGAGCACGTGGTCACCCGGGCCGGCAAGCCCGGACAACACGACCCGCTCGACGCTTTGCCACACCAACTCGTCCGTGGAACGGTACGTGCCAACCATCAGCGGGATGACTCCCCACACCAGCGCCAGCCGGCGAGCGGCGGCGTCGTCGGGCGACGCTGCGATCAACGTGGCGAGCGGGCGGAACCGCGCCATCGCCCGAGCAGTCCGACCAGTGACCGTGCAGCAGACGATGGCCCGGGCAGCCACGTCGATCGACGCCTGCCATGCGGCATGGGTCAACGCCTGAGTGACCAGCAACTCACCCTCGGAATCGGTGCGGCGTTGTACGCGGCCAAGCCGTGAGCCCCATTGGAGGTACGAGGCCTGACGCTCGGCTGCCTCGATGATGCGACCCATCGTCTCAATGACGAGCACCGGCTGATCGCCGATAGCCGTCTCACCCGACAGCATCACCGCGTCGGTACCGTCGAACACGGCGTTGGCCACGTCGCTGACCTCGGCCCGAGTCGGCGCGGGAGCTTTGATCATGGACTCCAGCATCTGGGTGGCCGTAATAACTGGGACACCGGCCTCGACGCATTCCCTGATGATGCGCTTCTGCAGATGCGGAACCTCTTCCAGTGGGCAGTCGATGCCAAGATCACCTCGAGCGACCATGACTGCGTCGGCAACCTCGATGATGGACGTCAACTCTTCGACACCACCACGGGTCTCGATCTTCGCAACCAGTGCAGGGCACACAAGGCCGGCGGCGACAAGCGCGCCGCGCACCTTCAACAGGTCGGCGGCCTTCCGGACGAATGAAACCGCAAGAAAATCGACCCCGGCCGTGGCCATCTCGACAGCGAGAACGAGGTCCTCGTCCGTGGGGGTTGCCAGCTGCAGACGGTCACCGGGCAAATGCACCCCCGGTTTGCCCCGCAGGCGACCGCCGGTTCTCACGATCGTATGCACACTGTCGGCTCTGACCTCGACGACTCCGAGCGTGATGTCGCCATCGCCGAGCGCAACCCGGTCGCCCGCTGCAACGTCGGACAGCAGCCCGGCGTACTCGACGTGGATGACCGACCCATTGGACTCGGCCGACCCGAACATGAGCGAGATCTCCTGTCCTGGCGACACCACTACCCCGGTCTCGCCGAATGAGCCGGCACGGATCTTCGGCCCCGGCAGGTCGGCCAGGATTGCCACCGGGCGATCAGCCTCGAGGCAGGCCGCCCGTATCCGTGCCAGCCGTTCAAGGTGACTGTCGAGGCCACCATGGGACAGATTCAGGCGAAAGACGTCGACACCTGCGTTGATCAGGCCGGTCAACTGCTCATGAGCATCTGATGCAGGACCGACCGTCGCAACGATCTTGGTGCGATGCGGTTTCACGTCCACAGTTTTCATAAGCGTGCTTTCTTTCAGGAACTTTCTTCAGGCGTGACACGGGAACGAACGTGCTTCACGATGTACGCGAGTACGAGGACGCCGACCACGAAGTAGCCGCCGCGGGTGATCCACGACTCGACCCGGTCGATGTTGTCGCCAACCTGGTAGCCGACGAACAAACAGGTGGCCGCCCACGAGACGGCGCCCGCGACGTCCCATGGCAGGAATGTTCGATACGCCATGCCGGACATACCGGCCGATGCGGGCATGATGGCCCGCAAGAACCCGATCCACCTCCCGAACAGGACCACCAGCCCCTTTCGGCGCTGGATGAGCGTCTGCGCCTTGTCCCACGACGCTGGCTTGATACGGCGACCAAGGCGAGACGACCGAATCCTGTCGCCGTACCGGAAGCCGAGATGGAAACCGACGAAGTCGCCGAACAGCGCAGCAGCGATACCGACCACGATCAGTATTGGAAGTGACGCATTCCCTGCGCCTGCGGCTGCACCGGCCAACAGCAACGTGACCTCGCCGGGCACGAAGAACAGCAGCGTGCCTGTTTCCGCGAACGTGATGATGAAGGTGAGCACGTAGAGCCAAGGGCCTGACACGCCGTTGAGCCAGCTCTGCAGCCGTTCGGTGACCCAGCTGGACAGCACGAGAAGGCTCCTTGACGACGTCAGACGTCAGACGTCGAGGAAGCGGCTGACGGCGATGGCCGAGCCGATGGCACCGACCGCCGCGCCGACCAGCAGCATGAGGATGCCAGTGCCGGCTATCTCTGCTCCGGAAACCGAGAAGCTCTTGAACAGGCTGGTGGAGGATTCCCGGATTGCGTTCTGCAACCTGCCAGCACCGAGATACACAGCGGCGAAGGCAAGCACAGCGCCGATGAACCCCTGCAGCAGCCCCTCAAGCATGAACGGCAGCCGTATGAACCAGTTGGTTCCTCCGACCAGCTTCATCACGGCCACCTCACGGCGGCGGCTGAAGATCGCCAACTGAATCGTGTTGAGGATCAGCAGCACCGCAGCAATGAGCAACGCGATGGCGACCGAGAGCAAGACCAACTGGATGACACGGGTGATGCGCAGCAGTGCCTTGATGTCCTCGTCGCTGACGACGCGGTACACACCCTCACGGTTGCGGAACGGCTCGCCCAGTGCGCTGATGCGCTCGGCCTTCGACGGAACGACACGGAACGAAGAAGGCATGTCCTTCTCGCTCTGGAACAGGTCTTTCTGTTCCGGGTCGTTGCGGAAGATCTCTTTGAACTCGTCGAACGCCGACTTCTGGTCCACGAAGCGGAACTTCGTGACTTGGCCGGACGTCTTGAGATCGTCAAGCTCGGCACGGACCGCGTCGAGCTGCGTCTGGGTGGCCGTGGGCTGCATATAGATGTTGAGCTCGATGCCTTCACGGAACTGCCGGGCGTAGTTGTTCATCCCCTGGCGCAGCAGCAACGAGGCACCGACAATGGTGAGCGAGACCACGATGGTGATGACCGCGGTGACGGTCATCAGCACATTGCGGCGCAGGTTGGAGAGGCTCTCTTTGATGAGATAGGTGGGACGGGCAGCCATCGTGATTCCTCGCTCGCCTCAGTCCAGGGTTCCGTACACGCCACGCGCCTGATCGCGCACCAAGGTGCCACGGTCCAGCTCGATGACGCGGCGACGCATGGAGTCGACGATGCCCTGATCGTGCGTAGCCATCAACACCGTTGTGCCGGTGCGGTTGATGCGTTCGAGGAGACGCATGATGCCGATCGACGTGTTGGGGTCGAGATTCCCCGTGGGTTCGTCTGCCAGCAGCAGCAGCGGCCGGTTGATGAACGCACGGGCGATGCTGACGCGCTGCTGTTCGCCGCCCGACAGTTCGTTGGGAAATGCTTCCTGCTTCTTCGTGAGGCCCACCAGGTCGAGGATCTGTGGCACCTGTTGCGAGATGACCGACTTCGGGCGGCCGATCACATCGAGAGCGAACGACACGTTCTCGTACACGGTCTTGTTCGGCAGCAGTTTGAAGTCCTGGAAGATGCACCCGATATTGCGACGGAGGTAAGGCACCTTGCCCTTGGGAAGCTCGGGAACATTCTTGCCGGCCACGTACACCTGGCCCTCGGTGGGTAATTCTTCCCGCAGCAACAACCGCATGAACGTGGACTTGCCGGAACCAGACGACCCGACGAGAAAGACGAACTCGCCCTTCTCGATCTCGGCGGACACGCCGCGAAGAGCCGTTGCGCCGTTGCGATACACCTTGGTGACGTTGTCGAGACGGATCATGGACACTTCGACCTTAGTTCGCGCCGGTCCGGAACCGGCGCACCCTCAAGCTGCAGGCTCGTTCGCACGGCGCCAACGCAACCAGGATTCCATGAAGCCGTCAAGGTCGCCGTCGAGCACGTCGGCTGGCGTCCCGACCTCGTGCTCGGTGCGAAGGTCCTTGACCATTTGATACGGGGCAAGCACGTAGGAGCGGATCTGGTTGCCCCATGCCGCTTCCTTCTGCGGACCGGTGATATCGGCCATCATCTGGTCCCGTTCTTGGCGCTGACGCTCGATGAGTTTCGCAGCGAGCATGTCCATGGCCCTGGCGCGGTTCTGGATCTGGCTGCGCTCGATCTGGCAGCTGACCACGATGCCCGTCGGGATGTGGGTCATGCGGACAGCCGAGTCCGTTGTGTTGACGTGCTGCCCACCGGCGCCCGAAGACCTGAACACGTCGACGCGAAGGTCTTTCTCGTCGATATTGACCTTGGACGTCGCGTCCTCGATGACCGGCGTGAGCGACACCCCTGCGAACGAAGTCTGTCGGCGCGCCTGCTGATCGAACGGCGAAATGCGCACCAAGCGGTGAACCCCACGTTCCGCTGAGAGCAGACCGTATGCGTACCTACCTTTGACGATCAGGATCGCAGTCGTGATACCTGCTTCGGCCCCCTCTGCGACCGACTCGATCTCGACCTCGAAACCGCGCCGCTCGCCCCAGCGGATGTACATGCGCAACAGCATTTCGGCCCAGTCCTGCGCGTCGACACCACCGGCACCGGAGTGGATTTCGAAGATGGCATCGCCCTCGTCGTACTCGCCGGTGAACAGGCTGCGAAGCTCAAGTTCTTCGAGCACCTTGCGGGCCGCTGCGACGTGTTCGACCAGTTCTGGTTCGAGCGATTCGTCTTCCATCTCCGTGCCCAGTTCGAGCAGCGTGTCAGCGTCGTCGAGGTGCCGCGCCACGCCGGTGAGGGATTCGAGGTCATCCTTCACCGTGGCGTACTGGGCACCGACCTTGCGGCCGATCTCGGGATCGTCCCACAGGTCTGGGCGCGCCAGCTCGGTCTCCAACCGAACGAACTCAGTTCTGAGTCGCTCGAAACCGAGATAGTTCTCGGCTTCGCGCAACCTCACTCGTTCGGCGACAAGCGCGTCGGCATGATCTCGCAACATAGGCAGAACCAGCGCTCAGCGACCGTGACAGAGCTTGAACTTCTTGCCGCTGTCACACCAGCAGGGGTCGTTACGGCCCAACTTCTCATGTTCGGCCTTGACCACCGGCATCTGCGGCTGAGTGTCATCGCCTGCGACACGCGTGACCAACGCGTGCTCGGAGTCATCATCACGATCGTCCTGAGCTGCCAACAGCTGCGAGACGTCAGCGCCGATGAGCCCGGTCAGGCGCTCGGGGGCGTCGCCCTCATCGCCCGAGACATACGACAGGTCTTCGATGGTTGGAGCATGCGACTCGACGACAACCTCTGCGTGCATGCAGTACCGGACGAAATCGGACTCGATGGTGGCCATGAGATTGGCGAACGCGGCGAAGCCGTCGCGCTGCCACTCGACCAACGGGTCTTTCTGACCCATCGCCCGCAGGTGGATGCCCTCTTGGAGGTAGTCCATGTCTGCGAGATGTTCACGCCAGCGCTGATCGATGATGCTGAGGAACACGTTGCGCTCGACGTCGCGCGCAACCTCGGTGCCGAGCTTGAGTTCCTTGGCCGTGTAGAACTCGTGGGCCTCGGTACGCAACGACTCGGTGAGCTGCTTGCGGCTGCTTGCCTGCGACAGATCTTCGAGCGAGAACTGTGTGGGGAACATGCCCTGTGCATCGGCCAGCAGGTTCTCAAGGTTCCACTCGTCGTGGGCTTCGGTCGGGCAGTTGCGCTCGACCATGTCTTCGACGACCGTGTCGATGTTGCGCCGCAGCACCTCGTCGACGTCGCCGCCGGTGAGCACCTGATTGCGTTTGGCGTAGATCACCTTGCGCTGCTCGTTCATCACCTCGTCGTACTTGAGCACGTTCTTACGGATCTCGGCGTTGCGGCCTTCGACGGTCGACTGTGCGCGCTCGATGGCCTTGCTGACCATCTTGGCCTCGATCGGCACATCGTCAGGCAGCGCACGCCCCATGACCCAGTTCATGGCACCGGTGGCGAACAACCGCATGAGATCGTCGTCGAGCGACAGGTAGAAACGGCTTTCGCCTGGATCACCCTGACGACCCGCACGACCCCTGAGCTGGTTGTCGATACGACGCGATTCGTGGCGCTCCGTGGCGAGCACGTAGAGACCGCCGAGTTCACGGACCTGGTTGCCCTCGCCCGCGCAATCTTCGAGGAAGTGAGTCTTCGACTTTTCGAACGCGTCGAGCGCAGCACGGCGAGCCGTGGCGAGGTCAGGGTCGGCTTCGAGCTGTTCGAACACCGCAGGGTCACCGGGGTCGAGGTCGAGCAGCGCCGGGTTATGGCCCTGGTCGGTGACCTGGCGGCGGGCCAACCCTTCTGGGTTACCCCCGAGCAGGATGTCCACGCCGCGTCCAGCCATGTTGGTGGCAACCGTGACAGCGCCGATGCGGCCGGCCTGAGCCACGATCTCGGCTTCCTTGGTGTGCTGCTTCGCGTTGAGCACCGAGTGCGGGATGCCCTTTTCGTTCAGCAGCTGCGACAGGTACTCGGACTTCTCCACCGAGACCGTGCCGACCAGAACCGGCTGACCCTTCTCGTGGCGCTCGGATATGTCGGCGGCAACCGCATCGAACTTGGGGCGCTCGCCTTTGTAGATGAGGTCGGCCTGGTCCTGGCGGACCATCGGACGGTGCGTGGGGATCGGCACGACCGACAAGCTGTAGGTGCTGTGGAACTCGCCTGCTTCGGTTTCGGCCGTGCCGGTCATCCCTGCGAGCTTCTCGTAGAGGCGGAAGTAGTTCTGCAGCGTGGTGGTGGCCAGCGTCTGGTTCTCTTCCTTGATCTTGACCCGCTCTTTGGCCTCCACGGCCTGGTGTAGGCCCTCGGACCAACGGCGCCCTTCCAGCACACGGCCGGTGAACTCGTCGACGATGTTGACCTCGCCGCCCTGGACGAGGTAGTCCACGTCGCGGCGGTACAGCTCTTTCGCCCGCAGCGCAGCGTTGAGGTGGTGGACGAAGTCGGCGGACGGATCGTCGTAGATGTTGTCGACCCCGAGCGCAGCCTCGACCTTGTCGATACCCGACTCGGTTGCGAAGACCTGCTTCTTCTCCTCGTCGACCTCGTAATCCGTGCCGCGGGTGAGGCTGCGCGAAATGGCGGCGAACTGCACGTACAGCTTGGCAGCGTCTGCGACGCGCCCGGAGATGATGTGCGGCGTGCGAGCCTCGTCGATGAGGATGGAGTCGACCTCGTCGACGATGGCGAAGAAGTGACCTCGCTGCACCCGGTCTTCGATGCTCATCGCCATGTTGTCGCGCAGGTAGTCGAACCCCAGCTCGGAATTGGTGGAGTACGTGACGTCGGAACCGTAGGCCGCCCGCTTGGCCGCGGAGTCGCTGTCGTCAGGGATGACCAGCCCGACGCTGAGCCCCATCCAACGGTGGATCTGACCCATCCAGTCGGCGTCGCGCCGGGCCAGGTAGTCATTCACCGTGACGAGGTGGACACCCTTGCCGGTGAGACCGTTGAGATACACCGGCAACGTTGACACGAGGGTCTTGCCTTCGCCGGTCTTCATTTCAGCGATCCAGCCGAAATGCAACGCGGCACCGCCCATGAGCTGTACGTCGTAGTGACGCTGCCCGATGACACGGCGTGACGCTTCGCGGGTGGTGGCAAACGCATCGATCAGCAGATCGTTGAGGTCGGCACCGTTGGCGAGCATCTGACGGAACTCGCCTGTCTTCGCTCGCAGTTCGTCGTCGGACAACCGTTCGTAGTGCGGCTCGAGCGCGTTGATGTTGGGAACGATGTCAGCCAGGGCGCGGACCTTCTTCCCCTCGCCGGCGCGCAGAATCCGCTTGAAGATCGACATAAGGGCTACATCGTACCGGCGCTGCACCACCATCTTGGACCCGACCGGGGACCCCGGTTCTGAAGTCCCAAGTGAAGTCCAAGCCGACTGCGCCCAAACGCTGTGACGTTGGTTACAGTGCCAACCAGGCCGACGATCGCTCGGCATCTCGTCAGGAGAAAACCGTGAAGGTACGAGCAGGAGTCATGATGTCGATGCCGGTGAAACCGGTCGCCGGCAAATGGGAAATCGTCGAGGTCAACCTCGACGAGCCGCGGCAGGGCGAACTGCGCCTCAAGATGGTTGCGTCGGGTTTGTGTCATTCCGACGATCACCTCGCAACGGGAGACATTCCCTTTGGTACCTACCCCGTGTGCGGTGGCCATGAAGGCGCAGGCATCGTCGATGCGATCGGGCCCAACACGCAGGGATTCGAGATCGGCGATCACGTGGTGATGTCGTTCCTCCCGGGCTGCGGCCGCTGCAGGTGGTGCGCCAGCGGCATGCAGAACCTGTGTGACAGCGGCGCCACCCTGTTGCTCGGTTCGCGCCCGGACCTCAGCTACCGCATGTCGCTCGACGGCCAGCCCGTCGGCCAGATGTGCGGCATCTCCACCTTCGCCGAGTACACCGTGTGCTCCACGGAGAACGCCGTGAAGATCTCGAAGGACATCCCGCTGGACAAGGCGTGCCTCGTTGGGTGCGGCGTGGGTACCGGGTTCGGGTCAGCCGAGAACTCGGCAAACGTGCAGCCTGGCGACACCGTCATCGTGATGGGAATCGGCGGCATCGGCATCAACGCGGTTCAGGGTGCGTCCATCAAGGGCGCCAGCCATGTCATCGCCGTCGACCCGGTGGAGTTCAAGCGTGAAAAGGCGATGGAGTTCGGTGCAACCCATACGTTCAGCAACATGATCGACGCCATGGCGTTCGCCCAGTCCGTTACCAACGGGCAAGGCGCTGACTCGGCAATCGTCACCGTCGGCGTGACGAAGGGCGAGCACATCGCCCAGGCGTTCGATGCCATCCGCAAGGCCGGCACCGTGGTGGTTACCGGTCTGGGCGACCTCACAGAGGTGGGCATTCCCATCTCGCCGGGCATGCTCACGCTGTTCCAGAAGCGCATCCAGGGTTCGTTGTTCGGCGAATCCAGCCCCTCGAAAGATATCCTGCGATTGCTCAACATGTACCAGGCAGGCACGTTGAAACTCGATGAGCTGGTCACCAAGACCTACACACTCGAGACCCTCAACGAGGGCTACGCCGACATGCACGCCGGGAAGACCCTGCGCGGCGTCCTGATACACCGCTGACTGATCCAAATCCGTCGTGCCGGGGCCAGGTGCCCGGGTGCTGCTTCAGTTCCACGAATCAGGTCCCGGTCCGCATGGGCGGGCGGGACCTGATTCGCTTCCGGGATTCGGTTTGACACCTGTCAGGCGGCGGCGTCGATCAGGCCCAGGTGGCCGTCCTCGCGTCGGTAGACGACCGCAGCCCGGCCCGTCTCTGCGTTGGTGAACAGGTAGAAGTCGTGCTGCAGCAGGTCCATACGGAGCGCTGCATCGTCTGCAGTCATGGCGCTGACCTCGAACTGCTTACGGCGAACGATCTTGGCGACATTCTCCGGTTCTGCTTCTGGCGCCAGTGGCTCGAGCACGGCAACCGCTGCCCCTGCGGCCGGCGCTTCGTGCAGGCCGGGGGAATGGTGATGACCTGCTTTGGGTCCCCCGTGCTGTCGACTGTCGACCTTTCCTTTCACTTTCACGAGTTGGTGCTCAAGCTTGGCCACGACGAGATCAAGTGCGGCCTGCTGCGTGGCGGCAGCGGCTCGGGCACGGACCACATGGCCGTTGCCCCGCATACTCGCCTCGCAGACTTCGCGTCTGGCATGGCCAACCCGCGGGTTCGGCTCCTCGGAGAAGCCGACTTCGGCGGTGTCCATGCCTGGCAGAAATCGTGCGAGGCGGGTGACCTTTTCGTTGGCTGCCGCCTTCACGATGTCGTCGATCTGGACATTGCGATGGCGAATGCTGATGTGCACCATTGGTCCTCCTTCGGAGGGTGTATGTGGGTCGTTGTTGTTTTGGCGACTAGTGAACTGAGTGCTGAACTGGACTGCTGAAAACTGGACTGCTGAAACTGCAGACGGGTCCGGAAAACACAACGACCTCTGGCCATTGGCCGGAGGTCGTTCGGGATTGATAAGCATGAGGGCTGCAGGCTCGCAGCGGAAGGCATCGGTCGGGTTCACCGGCTGACGCCTTTGGGTTCAACTCCCATACCGCATCGTAGGCACGCGGACTACCCATCTCGCAACTACCAGTTCTGTGACAATTTGATGACGCTCGGATCATGTCGGTCTCGTTCCGTTGGGTAGCGGCTCAGAGCGTGACAGCCGCAACCAGTGCGTTCACGCACGGCGCACCCGCGTCGCGGAGAACGCGTGCCGCGCCGCTGAGCGTGGCTCCGGTGGTCATCACATCGTCGATCAGCAGCACCCCGCCGGATAGTGAGCCGGCGGACAACAGCACCGGGCGGAAGCGCTCGACCCGTAGCGAACGCTCGTGTCTGCTGGCTCCGGTCTGGGCCTGGGAGTCCGATCGGTGGACCAGTAACCGTTCGCACCGCAGACCAAGGAGCATGGCAGTGTGCTGAGCCAAGAGCTGGGCCTGGTCGTAGCCGCGTCGCCGGTGACGTTGCGGAGAGGTGGGCGCCCAGGTCACCAGGGTTTCGCCACGCTCGCCACGTTCGCCATGCTCAGCAAAGTCAGCAAAGTCCGGCCGGGCCGCAAGGACGGCCTCGGCCATTCGCCCCGCGAGGAACACCAGCCCACGGGTGCTGCCCCGGTACTTGGAGGCCGTGATGATGGTCCGAACCGGCCCGTCGTAGGCGAACGGCGACACGACCGAGCTACACCACAGCGGAACCACAACACGCGGGGCAACCGCGTGAGACCTGATGGGCACGACGCATGCCCGGCATGGAGAAGCGCCGGTCGCTCCGCACACGGCGCATCGCCCAGGGAAAAACCCGCCGATCGCATGAGAGACCGAGCCGGCCTTGTAGCCGATACCACCGAGACCCCGAATCATCATGCCCGCATCGTGCAACAGGCCCTGTGACAACTTCTCCTGACAGCCAGCCCCCCAACCCGCCAACCCGCCACTGCCCTCCAGGCCCGCACCTCCCCGAACCTAAGCCGCCCCCTCATCCGCGCAACTCGACCCCCTGATACGCGCAACTTGGCAAAAACGGTCCGGCGAGAGCCGGTCGAAATCGCCGAGTTGCGCGTCTGTCGGGGCCGAGTTGCGCGCGTCGGGGGCCGTCGCGGTTGGCCCACCAGGAACACTTGAACGAGACTGGCCCACATGACAACTCGAAGTTCGCGCACTGCTTACGTGGGTGCCACGGCACCCTCCATCGACCTGGAACAGGCCGATGGCTCGCGCTGGAAACTGGAATCAGCCGACGGACCCGTGGTGTTGGTGTTCCTCCGTGGGTTCTTCTGACCGTTCTGCCGAAAGCACCTTGCGCAGTTGCGTGAGGCTCATCACACGCTTACCGCCCGCGGCGCCACCATCGTGGCCATCGCTCCCGACACCGCCGATGGCCTGCGGACCCACCTGAAGACCAACGACTACCCGTTCACGCTGCTCGCCGATCCGGACGGGGCTGTGTTCGACGCCTACGACGTGACTGCCCGTATGGCTTCGCTCGGCCAGCAACCAGGACTGTTCGTGATTGCAGCCGACGGCACCGTGGCCTTCGACGCCATCGGCAACCAGCAATGGGACTTGGTGAAACCCGCCGAGCTCAACCGTCAGCTGGCCAAGCTCGGCGCATAGTCGGCGCTGAGCTCGGTCAGGCCGTTGCAGGAGTACCGGTACGCACCGACCCGGGCGAAGCCAGGAACGTTGCGTGCTGCTCGTCGGTTGCCGTGGTGGCGTCTTCGATGAGCAGATCCGGGATGCCTTCGATCACGGCATAGATGCGATGCAGCCGATCGTTGTACAGCACGTCGTGCTCCGGGACATACAGCAACGGCTGACGGTCCTCGGGACAGACGAGCAGTTCGATGAGCAGGGGTGCGAGTGGTCCAGACATGGGAATGATCCTCCTCAGTACCGGTACGACTCGGCCTTGAACGGCCCGGAAAGATCCACATCGAGGTACTCAGCCTGCGGCTCGCTGAGCGGCGTGATCTTCGCGCCGAGCGCTTCGGCGTGGATGCGGGCAACCTTCTCGTCGAGCGCCTTGGGCAGCACGTAGACACCGACGGGGTATTTGTCGGGGTTGGTGAACAGCTCGACCTGGGCGAGGGTCTGGTTGGCGAACGAGCAGCTCATGACGAAGCTCGGGTGTCCCGTTGCGCAACCCAGGTTGACCAGGCGGCCTTCGGCGAGGATGAGCACGGCGTGGCCGTCAGGGAACGTCCACAAATCGGTCTGTGGCTTGATCTCCAACCGGGTGGCTCCGCTGCGGGCCAGCCCAGCCATGTCGATCTCGTTGTCGAAGTGGCCGATGTTGCACACGATTGCGTTGTGTTTCATCTGCGACATGTGCTCGGTGGTGACCACGTCGGTGTTACCGGTGGCGGTGACGAAGATGTCGACCTTCGACACGACGTCTTCCATCAGAACAACTTCGAGGCCCTCCATCGCGGCCTGGAGGGCGTTGATGGGGTCGATCTCGGTGATGAGCACCCGGGCACCCTGGCCCCGGAGCGACTGGGCCGAGCCCTTGCCGACGTCGCCGTAGCCACACACGAGAGCGGTCTTGCCGCCGATCATGACGTCGGTTGCCCGGTTGATGGCGTCGATGAGCGAGTGACGACACCCATAGAGGTTGTCGAACTTTGACTTGGTGACCGAATCGTTGACGTTGATCGCAGGAAGCTTGAGCTCGCCCTTGGCATGCATCTGATAAAGGCGGTGCACGCCGGTCGTTGTTTCTTCGGTAACACCCTTGACCCCGGCAAGCATGCGGGTCCACTTGGTGGAATCTGCCTTCAGCGTCTTGGTCAGCACGCTGAGGATGATGGCCAGTTCCTGGTTGGATGCCTCGCCCGGGTCCGGCACCTTTCCGGCCGCCTCGTACTCAGCGCCGCGGTGCAGCAGCAAGGTGGCGTCTCCGCCGTCGTCGAGGATCATGTTGGGACCGTCACCGTCGGGCCAGGTCATCATCTGCTCGGTGCACCACCAGTACTCCTCGAGCGACTCGCCCTTCCAGGCAAACACCGGCACGCCGCTCGGGTTCTCGGCTGTTCCGTTGCGACCGACGGCGATGGCTGCTGCTGCGTGGTCCTGGGTGGAGAAGATGTTGCAGGAGGCCCAGCGGACCTCGGCACCCAGCTCGACGAGGGTCTCGATGAGCACGGCGGTCTGGATGGTCATGTGCAGCGAACCCGAGATACGGGCACCGGCAAGTGGCTTGGATGGGCCAAGCTCGGCGCGGATGGCGCGCAGACCGGGCATCTCGTGTTCGGCGAGATGGATTTCGCGACGGCCGAAAGGCGCCATGGCAAGGTCGGCAACCTTGAAGTCGCGGGGGGACAGTGTTCGTTCGCTTCGTTCGGACGCGTTCAACGTCGATCTCCTTGTAACACGGGACCAGGTCGGCGGAGCCGACGCATGGAAGACGGGTGTGAGTCTGTCGGCCCAGAACACCGGGTGACAACCACGCCGAACGCCAGGTGCCGGTGGCACTGGCGCAAGCACGGTCCGAACGTGACCGGGCAAATTCTAGATGCTTCGCAAGGGATCTTCGGGCACGAGTCTTCGCATCTGGGGGAGTGCTGCTTGAATGCCTTACGCATGATGCTGCACTACTACGAGCACCTGTCGATCAGACCGCGCCAACTCTGGTGGCTGCTCGCCGTGGCAGTCGCTGTTGTCATCGGTGGCAGCATCGTGCTGCTGCCCTTCGTCACCATTGCGTGGGCCTACAGCCTGTTGCGCTTCAGTCGCTCCGATATCCGCATCGACGACCATTTCGTGTTCGTCGGAACCAAGAAGATGCCGCTCAGTTGGCTGGACCCGTCGACGCTTGGCCAGCCCCGCAACGTCTGGCCCTGGTTCTGGTTCTCCCGCCGTCGCCTCACCTGTGTCCCGTTCTGGACCAGTACGGCCGTCGGCCTGCACGGCAAGAACAACCGAGGCGAACGGGTCTACTTGTCGCTGGGGACCAACAACCGCGATGAACTGATCGCCGCGTTGATCGTCGGCATCGCCAGAGCACGCTCGGCCCCGGCCGCAGGGCAGAGCACGGTCTGGGCCACGATGGTCCAGACATCGCAGCCGGGCTGGTTCGCGGACCCCTGGGATCCGGTCCGTTCCCTACGCTGGTTCGACGGCTTCACGTGGACCGGCTGGACGTCGGCGCAGTCCGGCAGGCAGCAGCCGGGACCGTGGAGGGGCGAATGATTCCGATCGCGGACGAGAACCCGCTCCGCCATCGCCCGTGGCTCACGATCGCGATCATTATCATCTGCACGCTTATTTATTTGGTCGTCCAGCCGGCTGGGCGCAACACCTTCAACGTGACCGACCCGCGGATTGCGACGAAAGATCTTGAGTTCTCGCTCGACTGGGCCACTGTTCCGTGCGAGATCACCGAAGGGCGATCGCTCACAAAGGCCGAATTCGACGCGACGTTCGGTCCGAACATCGGGTCGTTCAACGGCTCGGCGTGCCGCGCCGTGGGTGATCAGAACCTGCTGAACCCTGGCAAACCGGTGTTCCTGGGTCTGCTCTTCAGCATGTTCCTCCATGGCAGCCTTGCCCACCTCTTCGGCAACATGCTCTTCCTCTGGGTCTTCGGCAACAACATCGAAGACAGCCGGGGCCGCCTCAGGTTCGCCCTGCTGTACCTCGTGGGAGGCATCATGAGCGACCTTGCCCACATCCTGGTCGACCCCGATTCCACCGTGCCGGTGGTCGGTGCGTCCGGGGCCATCGCAGCGGTGATGGGCGCGTACCTCGCGCTGTATCCACGGATGCGCATCAAGGTCGTCACCCCATGGATGGGCCTGCGAAAGGTATCGGCCAGCTGGGTGCTCGGCCTGTGGATCGCCAGCCAGTTCCTGATCATGAGCGAGAACAGCGGCGTGGCGTGGGGCGCGCACGTGGGCGGTTTCGTGGTTGGGTTCCTGTGGGGTGTTGCGTGGCGTGCGGCTGACCGACGATTACGCGCACAGACCGCAGCGATGACGACCGATCCCTCGGGCAATCCCGGGGTCAGTCCCTGGGTCAATCCCTGGCAGCCGCCAGCCCCGTGACCAATGTCAGCACCTCGGCCACATGGGCTTCGCACTCGGACTGTGTGGCAGCCTCGAGGTTGAGGCGCAACAGTGGCTCGGTGTTGGATGGACGCAGATTGAACCACCAGCTCCCGAAGTCGACCGTCAGCCCGTCGAGGTGGTCGACCATTGCACGTTTTCCTGCATAGGCCTGCTCGATGCGGCTCATGACCACGGTCGGCGAAGCGACTTTGGTGTTGATCTCGCCCGACCCCACATATCGCTCGAAGGGAACACGCAGCGATGACAGCTTCGCCCCTGTCTCGGCCTGCTCGGACAGCAACTCGATGACGTGCAACGCAGCGATGAGGCCCGAGTCCGCGCGCCAGTTGTCACGGAAGTAGTAGTGACCGCTGTGCTCGCCACCGAACACGGCTCCGGTCTCGGCCATGACCTGTTTGATGAAGCTGTGCCCCACACGCGTGCGGACCGGAGTGCCGCCGTTCTCCGTCACGACCTCGCCGACGGTCTTCGAGCAGATGAGGTTGTGCACAACCTTCGAGCCCGGCTGCTTCTTCAGGATGGACGCGGCCACCATTGCGGTGGTGAGCGAACCGCTGACCGGCTGACCCCTGTCGTCGACGAGGAACACACGGTCGGCGTCGCCATCGAAGGCAAGGCCGACATCGGCACCGACGGCCAGAACACGGGCCTGCAGGTCTCGGAGGTTCTCGGGTTGGATGGGATCAGCAGGATGGTTGGGGAACGTGCCATCGAGTTCGGCGTACAAGATCTCGTAATCGACACCCAACCGGTCGAACACGGCCGGGACGACCAACCCGCCCATGCCGTTGGCCGTGTCCGCAACGATCTTGAGCCGGCGAACCTTGGTGACGTCGATGAACGACAAGCAATGCGTGGCGAACTTGTCCAGCAGTTGGATCTCGGTGCGGGTGCCCGACCCGGATGACCACGGGGTGGCGCCGTCGAGCAGCGCAATGGCTGTGTCACGGATGGTCTGCAGCCCGGTGTCCTCACCGATCGGCTTGGCCCCGGCAAGACACATCTTGATGCCGTTGTACTGCGCCGGGTTGTGCGACGCCGTGAAGGTAGCACCGGGAAGTTCGAGGTGACCGGACGCGAAGTACAGCAGGTCGGTTGAGGCAAGGCCGATGTCCACCACGTTGACACCCTCGCTGTTGGCTCCGTCGGTGAACGCCGCTACCAGTTCGACGCCGGTCGGGCGCATATCGCGTGCGACCACGATGGACGCAGTGCCGGCGAAGCGTGCGAACGCAGCTCCGATTGCCCGAGCCATCTGGGCGTCGAATTGGCTGGGACACAGACCGCGTACGTCGTATGCCTTGAAGATGGCACCGAAACGCGCAGCATTGCTGCTGCCAGCTCCGTCGGATGTGGTGCTGGCTGTGTCTGCTGTGGTGGTCTTCACCGATGCTCCTTGTGTCCGCCGAAAACCGGTGGAGGCTTGTTGCTGCAAAAGGATGATTCTGTTACGTCCAGGTACATAGTGAACCGGGCAGCAGCCCGGCACACAGACGAACACCAATTATCAGGTGCCTCCGGTGGCCCGGATGGTCCTGATTCTGCAGGCGCCGAGCGTAGGCTGAACGGATGCGAACGATGGACAGCTCCGTGGGTGAACCCTCGGAGAACCCCGGCCTCGGCCTCAACCCGGACCCTTCGGCCACTCCGACCTTCCTCGACGGACATCCGGGTGGTGACCCACTCAGACATCAGCCATCATCGGCAGGTACCCCGCCTGAGGTTGAGGGAAACATTTCTGCGTCGAAACGAGGTCGTTCGGGCCGACGTTCGCAAACCTCCGGGGTCTCCGGGGTTGTCACTCCGGCTGACCAGGCTCATCAGCGGTACCTCTTTCTGGCGGTCACGGTTATTGCGGTGTGCGTCGGAGTGGTGATGTGGGCGGTCGCCATCAGGGAAGTCCTGTTCAACACCAACACTGCGACCGGCGGCGACATGGGCGCCCATGTCTGGACGGCCGATTTCGTCGCCCGCAAGCTGGTTGGACAGGGGCGCATCACCGGTTGGTCGGACGACTGGTTCGCCGGGTTCCCCGTCCTCGGCTTCTACTTCCCCTTCCCCTTCTGGATCATGACCATTCTGGACCTCGTGGGGATTCCGTACAACGTGGCGTTCAAGTTCGTCACGATCACCGGGCTCATCGGGATGCCGCTCACCGGGTACGGAATGGGTCACTTCGCCGGCCTCCGCAAACCACTCCCCGTATTCTGCGGCCTCGCAACGCTGCCGTTCCTGTTCGACCAGCAGTTCGCCATCTACGGCGGCAACATCAAGTCCACGATGGCGGGCGAGTTCAGCTTCGCGCTGTCGCTGTGTCTCGGCTTGCTGTTCCTCGGTCTGCTGTCACACATCATGCGCACCGGCGAGAAACGGGCCACCGCAGCAGCGGTACTGGCCATGACGGGTCTGTCGCACCTGCTGCCCACCATCTGGGTCGGCGTGGCTGGCACGTTCCTCATCCTCACCCACCTCGACGCTCGGCGGACAAACATTCGCAACGCCTACACGTTGTTCACCGTGTGCGGCGCGGTGACCGGAGCAGCGTGGGTCATCGGGCACGAGCGCGCCGGTATCGTCGTCGCAGCGTTCATCGCATTGGCCGCCATCGCCTACGACTCGAAGACTGCAGCGCTTGGTCTCGGGCAGTTCGCACAAGCATTCATGGCGGTAGCCGCCGGAGCCGCTCTCGCTGCGTTCTGGATCTGGCCGTTCTGGAACCATCTGCCGTACACCAACGACATGGGCTACGAGAAGGAGCAGCGGTACCTGTGGGGCCTGTTCCCATGGGTTTCCGACAAGCCCGAAGCCGGCTCAGCGGTGTTCTTCTTCGCCTTCTGCCTCGCCGTCATCGGGGCGCTGTACAGCTTCGCCACGCTGGCCAGAGCCGTCCGCCGGTCGGTCACCCCGGCAACCTCATGGTTGGGCTGGGGCTCGGCGTTCTGTTTCGCCGCATCACTGCTCGTCACCGCCGCCATGTGGAACCAGGTGCTGGTCGCTCCTCGCGGCAACAACTTCTGGGCCGATGCGTGGGCCGTTGACAAGAACTCGTGGTTCGGTGCGCGTTGGGTCCATGCCGTTCTCATCGACATGACGACGTACACCAACCTCTGCCGGTTGCTCGTCTTCGTGTTCGCACTGGTTGTCCTGCACGTGCTCGTGATGGCGTGGGCCATCGACGACCGCTGGCAGCGGTTCGGTGTTGCGCTCAGCCTGGTCACAGCACTGTGCGGCTTCACCTTCCGGTTCAGCCCCTACGGCTTCCGTCTCTGGAACAACCGGGTGCTCCCCTTCTGGCTGATGGGGATCTACGTGATGGCAGGCTTCGGCGTCTACGCCATTGGCAAGGCGGTCAGCCGTGTTCTGCGCCTCGGCCAGCAGAACACGGTCCTCGGCCGCAACCGTCACATCGCCGGGATCGCTGCCGGCGTGTTGGTCACCCACGCGGCGATTGCGCTCCCACTCGGCCTGGTGCCACGGTTCTTCCCAGCACCACAGTTCAGCAAGAACAAGACCACGCTGACCAAGGCCGACGGAACGACGGAAGCGAAGAAATCCGGCGGATGGCTGGTCGGCGTCCGGACCGCCGGGGCTTCCGGCGATTTCGATTCGTCCGCGGCGAAAGGCTGGCCACCGTACAACTACCAGGGGTACGAGAGCCGCGGGGCCAACTGGAAGGACTATCAGCGCATCATCAAGAAGATGCAGCAGATCGGCAAAGAACACGGGTGCGGCCGCACACATTGGGAGTACGAAAGCAAGCAAGACCGTTGGGGCACCCCCATGGCCTTGATGCTGCTCCCCTACTGGACCGACTCGTGCATCCAGTCGATGGAGGGCCTGTACTTCGAATCAGCGGCGAGTGCGCCGTACCACTGGATGGACGCCGGTCTGCTGTCAAAGGCACCGTCGAACCCACAGCGCGACCTCCCCTACAAGGGCCTCGACATCGCTGCCGGTGTCGAAAGCCTCGCCGACTTCGGCATTCGCTACTACATGGCGTTCTCGACCGTCGCGCTTGAGCAGGCTGACAAGAACCCCAACCTCACCCTGATCG
Source organism: Acidimicrobiia bacterium (assembly GCA_031385545.1). Lineage (GTDB taxonomy): Bacteria > Actinomycetota > Acidimicrobiia > Acidimicrobiales > JANYDT01 > JANNBN01. The sequence goes on from JANNBN010000020.1 coordinate 28,158, forward strand.
GCACCGAGAAGTACGAACGTTCCTGCGACGACGCGGAAACGAAGGCGGGCACCTGTCCCACCACGTGGAAGATCTACGAAGTGAAGGGCGCACAGCTGGTCGAACCGCTTGCCAGCCAGCCGGTCGTGGTCACCGGCATCGGGCAGAGCCAGCAAGAAGGCTGGCTCGACCTCGGCGTCGCTGCCTTCAACAGCCCGGAGCGCTTCACCGTTCCGTTCGTCGCCGGCGTTCCCCGCACCCCACCGTCCACGTGGCAGCGGGTCAAGGTCAGTTCGGCACGCGACCGGGTCAACAAAGAGTTCGGTGCCACGGTCACGTTCGATCAGCCGAAGGTGGTGCCGCTTGAGAAGGTAACGGTCGGCAACATCCGCGCTGCATCGCTCGGCAACAGCCCAGACTCGAAGCCAGGAACGCTCAGCTTCTCGGTCGACAAGATAAACATCCCGGTTGTCGTGAAGATGTCCTACTTCCCCAACTTCCGCGCCAAGGGTGCGAAAGGCCCGTACCGGTTGTCGGACAATCGCATGGTGGTCATCCCCACCAGCAAGAACGTCACCATCCAGTACAAGTGGGACAAGAACGACTATCTCGGATTCCTCGCCGGGCTCTGCGGAATCGGCATGTGCGTCGCGATGTTCCTCACGGATCGGCGGCGCCGCCAGGTTGCAGAGACGGCGCACATCGCGCAGTGGCGTGCCGGGCTCCGCGCTCCAGCCGGGGACGCCACACCGCAACGCTCGTCGGAATTGGCCAGTGGCACTACGACTAGCAGCGATACGACTAGCAGCGATACGACTACCAGCGATACGACTAGCAGCGATACGACTACCAGCGATACGGCTACCAGCGATACGGCTACCAGCGATACGACTACCAGCGATACGGCTACCAGCGAACACCGCTCCTAGCGGATACGGCGATCTGGTTCGCGCCACAGCGCAACACGGAGCCGGACCAGGCCCTTGAGCGACCGCGTGATGCGGGACACGATGGGTGTCCGAGCGTCGCGTTTCTCTTCGACCGTGACACCGATCTCGCCGGTGTTGAGCCCGGACCGTTCGACACGCAGCACGAGTTCGGTGTCGAACAGGTCGGTGCCGAACAGGCACTTCTCAGCGATTGGCACCACCACATCGCGACGAAGCACTTTCATCCCGTGCGTGTCGGAGACGCGCAGGCCGAAGCCAACTTTCAACAGCGACGAGAACGTGAACGTCACGACTTTGCGCAGCAGCGGCCGCTCGTCGTTGGCGCCGGCCCCCCGTTTTGAACCGACCACAATGGCCAGACGTTGGTCCTCGGCCTTGACAATTGCCCGTTCGGCGAACGACAAGTCGTACAGGTCGACGTCGAAGTTGACCACGAACTCTTTCGAGGCCCGCATCAGCCCGGCGCGCAATGCCTTGCCGTAGTCGGGCTCGTGATGCGACATCGAGATCACTTCGGGGTAGCGCGCAGCCAGTTCGTCGGCCACGTCGCGGGTGCGATCACGCGAACCGTTCTCGACGACGATGACCTCGAAGTCGGCGTGGCTTGCGCGCAGACCATTGACCACATCGGTCACAGCGCTCGGCAGGTAGTCCTCCTCCTGGTACGCAGGGAAGACGACAGAGAGCGAGACCGACTCGAACGGTGACGGACCGGTGAACTCGGCGGACCCGACCAGTTCGCCGTGCCTGACCCGGGCTGCTGCGGCCACCTTGCGGACCAGGAACAAGTTCACGAAGAACTCGCGGCAGTCCTTCAGCGTGAGCTTCGACTGCCCGGCCGAACGCGGCCGGAACACGATGGGGCATTCGTGGATGGTGTACCCGTTGGCCTGAGCCAGTGCGATGAAGGCGGAGAAGAACGCGTACCCGTCGACCTGCAGCCTGGCCGGATCGAACAGCGAAGCAACCTCGGGCCGAATCACCCGGAACGAGGTGGTTGCGTCCTTGACGCGCCGGGTACCGGTGATGATCCGGAACGCGGCGTTTCCGCCGCGCGACAGCAGTGCTCGGCCACGGCTGGTGCCCGGGCTCTGACCGCCACGGGTCCATCGGCTGCCGATCATCACGCCGCTACCCCGAGCGAGGAACGCTTCGACGAGGCCGGGAATCTGACGCGCGTCGTGCTGACCGTCTGCGTCGAGGGTGACGATGAAACCGATGGTGCGATCGCGGGACTCGAGGTGACGGAACCCCCGGACCAGCGCAGCGCCCAGCCCCTCTTTGGCACCGGTGAGCACCTCGAGCGAAATCCCATTTTCGGCGGCCATCCGCCGGGCAATGTCCGCTGTCCCGTCGGGGGAATTGTCGTCAACCAGCAGGACGTCGATGTCGAGACCTTGACGTTCGAGATCGGCAATGGCCTGCGACACCTCGTCGAGCACCAGACCGATGGAACCAGCCTCGTTGTACGAAGCCATGACGACTGTGCCTGACACCGGTCGGGTGAGCCTGCGCCGCTCGCGTGGCGGCCGTGGCAGCCCGGAAGTCGATGAGTTTACGGTGAGCACCATGTGCACCCTGTCTGCGATTTTGACTGCGTTTTTCTGGAGTGCCGACGCGGGCCGAACAGGCATCGTAAACGGCTCTTTCGCCGTGCTGGTGCATGTTCAGTTTTGCTCGAGCAGCGATTCCACGTGGGCGCGCGCCAAACTCTCCGGTGCGGGTACCGTAATGGAGCGCACTTCGGCACACCTCGGCACACCTCGGCACACTTCGGCTCGGACTCATGGCTGTTGCAGGCCCATAAACTTTGCGGCAGGGCTCGATTCGCGGCGGGTTTCGGCCGAAGAAGGGAAACATGAACGGATTTCGGAACAGATTCCGCCGTACCCTCGGCGCTCTCGGCGCAGGCATGGCGCTTTTCCTGTTGGCCTCAGCAACGACGGCACCCGTCGGTGCCGCAACGACGACGACGACGACGACCGTTCGGAAGTCGACTTCCATCGCCGCCAAAGATCTGGTCGTTCCGCCGCCGCCCCAAGCCGGTGTCGTGCCGGCCAAGACCATGGTTGCGGCCGCGCTTGGACGCTTCGTCAACGTGTATGACTCACCCAGTGCTAAGAAGGCGTCCACGACAATGGACAACCGGAAAAACTTTTCCGGACGTCACGTCTTCCTGGTACTCGCAAAGGCCGAGGGCGGATGGTTGAAGGTGTTGGTGGCTGCACGCCCGAATGGTCGAACCGGATGGGTCCGCACCAGCGAGGTCGGGGTGTTCGAGCATGACTGGGCGATCGTCATCAACAAGGCGACGTTCACCATGACGGTGTACAAAGCGGGCCTGCCGGTCCAGACGGAGAAGATCGCCATCGGTCAGAACAGGTGGCCCACACCGATTGGCATGTTCTTCATCCGAGAACTCGCACGGCCGGCCAACCCGAAGGGCGCATACGGCCCGTACGCGTTCGGTCTGTCTGCATACTCCAACGTGCTCACCCAGTTCGGGCGCGGCGACGGGCAGATCGGCATCCACGGCACCAACCAGCCAGGGGCTTTGGGAACCCAAGCCAGCCACGGCTGCATTCGGGTTTCGAACACGGGCATAACGAAACTGGCCAAGTCGCTGCCACAGGGTGTACCGGTCGACATTCGAGCGGCATAGGCTACAAGGCGTTCTCCGCACCCTCGCTATGACCAACATTCTTGCAACCACGCGTTCGCTGCGCCGTGCTCCTGTCGCCCGATACCCTCGAGGCCGTGTTGCGGTGTTCGTCGTCGTCACACTGTGCGGAGGGGTCACCGCTGCACTTGAGAGCGCGTCCGCAGCGACCCCGACCACCAAGAGTCCTGCCGCTGCTGCGAAGCCGACGACGACCAAACCTGCCTCGGCGCGTTCTGTGACAGCAGGGTCGACGGTTGCCAAGGGTTCCGCCACTCGGGCACAGGCGGCCAAGGCCGCGAAAATCGTGCAGCCAGGCAAGAACTTCGTCGGTTGGGATAAGCGAACGGCATCCGACTCGCCAGCATCTGACTCGGCGGTCATCTTGGAGCCGATGGCACAGACCATCCTGGTTCGCAAGAGCCCGAACTACGAAACCCCCGGGATCCTGCTCGGGTCCGGAACCTCGGTCAGCGGATCGCTCGGCCTGCTCGTCGTCGGCGAGTCAGCAGGTTGGTGGAAGGTTCTTCTGCCAGTGCGCCCCAACGGCACGGTCGGCTGGGTCGAGGCGTCCACGGCCAACGCTCGGCTGGTGCGCGAACGCATCGTTGTGGACCTCGCAGCCAATTCGCTGACGCTGCTGGTGAACGGCAAGGTCGCCCGCACCGAGTCTGTTGCCACCGGGACCAGCGGCACGCCGACGCCAGACGGCCTGTTCTTCGTGAAGTCCATTGTTCCGCAGGCCAACCCTGCCGGCGGGCGAGGCCCCTTCGTGCTGGTGCTGTCAGCGTTCTCCAACGTCCTGAACTCCTTCGACGGCGGTCAGGGTGCGGTCGGCATCCATGGAACAAGCGCGCCCGGCAAGCTGGGCCAGGACATCAGCCACGGCTGCGTCCGTACCCGTAACGACACCATCGTCTACTTCGCGAAGAACCTCAGGCCCGGAACCCCGGTCGAGATTCACGGGTCGGCTGGTCGCGCACCCACGTCCCGCTGGTCAACGCCGGAGGCGGTGCTCAAGGCACCCAACGGCCTCCTGGTGCCCACCGCGGTTGCCACCAGCAAGACGCCTGCGAACACCGGGCCGTCAACCACCGTCGGCACCGGAGACAAACCCACCACGCAACCGACTACCTCGGTACCGGACGGCAACTCAGGGGGAGTCGAATCCGCCAAACCGCCGATCACCGGCCTCCCAGGCTGACTTCTTCGGGCACGAAGCCTGCCGTGCGGAATGCTTAGGCGATGACGTGCACGGGCGTCCCGAGCGGCAGCGTGTCGACCAGGAACGTCACATCGGTGTCGGCCATCCGGATGCAGCCCTTCGATATCTTTTCGCCAAGGAGATCGGGCCGATTCGTGCCGTGCAGGCCGAGGCGGGCCTCGCCACCTTTGAAGTCCTCAAGCACTTCGGAGAAGCCAGAAAGCCCGATGACGAATGCGCCGTACACCGTGTTGGGGTTGCGAGGCTTGCCCGCGTACAGGGTGTAGTAAATGCCCTGTGGGGTCGGCGTTTCGTCGTCGCCGATCCCGATCTTGACGTCGCGGACGACCTTGTTCCGGTTGAACACCTGCAGCGCGAACGTCTGCCGGTTGATCTCGATGCGATAGTCGTTTCGGCGCAGTTCGAGCTTGGTCCTGTCGATCCATCCGATGGACCCGTTGGGCCGCACCGGCAGCAGCACACGGATGCGTTCTGAGGTGTTGCCGAGCGCAACGAATGGGAGGGTCCGGCCGTTGATACGCGAGATGTTCTGCGACGCAGAGGTATCCGTTGCGTCGGTGAACACGTCGACCGACTCCTCGCCCTTCAGCAGGTACGCAACCACGGTGGTTCCGGCCTCGTACTCCGAGTAACCGGGCGCGATCGTGGACGCGGGGACAGCAGTGGTGATGACACCCTGGGGGGTGTCGATGATCTTGCCAGGCACCGTGGAGAACAGAGGGCTGGAAGCAGTACTGGTTGCAGCCGAGTTGCTGCCCGACGACCCGCAGGCCGACAACAGTGCCGTCGCGACAGCGGTTGCGGCGAGGAAGCGAATAGCGGGGCGGCAGTGGATCACGCAACGATCGTAACGGGCGTCCCCAGGTAGATGGTGCTCTTCATCTGCCGGATGACCTGGTTGCTGACCCGCACGCAACCAGCTGAGGCCGGCGTTCCGATGGACGAAGAATCGTCGGTTCCGTGGATGCCGATGCGGCCTTCGCCGTAGGTCGAGTTGTTGCCGAATCCGCTGAGGCCGATGACATAGTCACCCCAGCCGACCTTCTGGCGGGCCGACGTGCTGCGGACCCAGTAGGCGTAGAACTCGCCGGTTGGAGTGGGAGTGGCCGGCTTGCCGATGGCGATGTTGGCAGCAATGATGAGGAGGTCTCCCTCGTAAACCGCGAGGCGCTTCTCGGAAATCGAGATGACGATGCGGTACGGGGTGCGGTAGGTACTGACGTCGGTCTTCTTGATCCAGCCCTTCGCACCATTGGGGCGCACGGGGAGCATGACGTAGTAATAACCGTTGCGCTCTTCGAGCACGCTGAACACGGCCCGGCTCTTGATCGGGTTCTTCACTTTGGTCTGCACCACTTTGCCGTCCGACGCTTTGTAGACGGTGATGGTCGCCGTCTTCTTGCCGGACTTCATGGCGGCAACGAGCGAGTCGCGCGCTGTCGAGGTCTTCACCGTCTGCACGGTTGTCGGAATGCCGGAAGGTTTCGTTGTCGTTGTCTGCGCGTCTGCGGCTGGCACCAGGGCAAGACCGATGACGACCGACGTACCGACGGCCACGGCTATGCGCGTGGACACACGGGTACGGGCACTCGCAAGACGAGCGAACGAGTGGGAGGGAAGTCGACCGTTCATGGAAAAGAGGCTAACCCGACACCAGGCAGATCGGAGACCGCAGGCAATGAACCCTGTTCACGGGCGGTCCGCCGACACGCAACGGAGTGCCGCCCGTGCCGTTGTTGCCGCTCAAGCCACCGTTTCCTCGGACGGATCAAGCATCTCGGGTTCATCGACCGGCGCCGCAGCGACAGGAGCCGACGTGACGGAAATGACTGGCGTTGTACTGCCAACCACCGGCACCAGCGGGACGGTCGGCGAAACGGTCGGCGACTGGCTCGGAACGGAGTACGAGTTGGTCACGACGATGTTCGCCCGACAGTCGGGAAAGTTGGAGAGGTTGGAGTCGGTGCATCCGCTTGGGGTTGCTTTGATCGTCACTTTGCCGTCGGTGGCGTTGGCACCACTGTTGTCGGCGAAGGAGACTTCGGCACCGTCCGACCGTGTCTCTGCGACCACGCACGACCACCCCAGCAGCAGGCCCGTACGAAGCCAGGTTTGCCCATGCTTCAGCAGGAACGAATCCTTGACGGTACCGTCATTGCATGAGAGTTGGAGCTCATAGATCGCAATGTTGGAACTGGGCGAGCCAGCCACGACTTTGGACACCATCAGGTCACCGACGAATCGGTTGGTCACCGTCACCGTGGTTCCGTTCGGGTTGAATTTCCCCGAGGCGAACAGCGGCCGGATCGGTGGAATGAAGTTGGCGTCGACAAAAGGATTTGCTCCCGGCGTCAGCCCGTCGCCAAGCACTTCTCCGTTGATCGGCACTGATCCCGGTTCGATGGGCTCCGCCACGAGAGTCTGGGCAGTCGAACCGTTCACCTCCAACTCGGCCACCCGACACGAGGAACCGCCGACAAGTTCCGGAATATCCTCGACCGAGAACATCCGCGACGCACCTGCGCGCAGCTTGAACGTTGTTCGGGCGTACGGCACACCATTGCTCTGGGTGCAGACAACAGCGAGCAGGTATTGAACTCCCGGCACTGTTTCGGTACCGACGGTGGCCATCCGAACGGTGAAGGCTGGGTATGTCACGACGACATCGATCGTGTTGCTCTGCGTGACGGACGTGTACTGCGACGTACTCATGGCGAACCCAGATCCAAGGGTGCCCGATGCACGGACGGTACCGCCAATTGCGATGTAGACCGATGCGCTGCTCCAGCTGATGTCCGTCGGGACCACACTGACGACACAGGCGCTGGTCTGACCGAGGCTGAAGTACTGGAACGCTGCCCCGCCGAACACCGAGAAACCTTGTGTGGCCGATACGCCGACCAAGTCGCTCACATCGGACCGACACGTCGTCGTGACGGAAAATCCCGTGCTGATGGCCGGCCGCGGCCCGACAACCTGCAACTTGAGCGTCAGGGTCTTGACTGCGGGGCTCCCCTGCGCAACGGCAAAATCGACTGAGGTGACAAGTGCGGCGACGAACGCGAACGCGAACACGCAAACAAACGCTGGTCGCCGGAAGCCGATGGAGATCACCAGTTCACGCTACAAGGGCTACGCACGCGAAAATGCCCCCGGTATGACCCGGGGGCATCGTCAACTCAGGTTGCCCTGAGCAAGAGGTTCAGCTGAATCAGCCGACGGTCTCTTCGGTCTCGTCAAGGACCGCAGGCTCTTCGACCGGTGCTGGTGCGGCTGGAGCTGCGGTGGTCGCAGCAGCAGTGGTGGCAGCAGCCGTGGTTGGAGCAGCCGTGGTGGTTGCCACGACGTAGGAGTTGGTCACGATCACGTTTGCACGGCAGTCCGGGAAGGAGCTGAGGCGGGTGTCGATGCAACCGGAAGCGGTGCCCTTGATCGTGACACGGCCGTCAGTGGCGTTGTCGCCGCTGTTGTCCGAGTACGAAGCAGTTGCGCCGTCGGAACGGGTCTCGCTGACGAGGCAGGAAGTGCCGGTGGTGATACCGGTCCTGACCCACGACTGGCGGTCCTTCAGCAGGAACGACTCACGAGGACCGTTGTTGTTGCAGGAGACGTTGATCTCGTACACAGCGATGTTCGACTTTGGATCGCCAACGACGACCTTCGAGACGATGATGTCGCCAACGAAGCTGTTGGTGACTGTGGTGGTCTGGCCGTCAGCCTTGAAGGCAGCCGACACGAAGGTCGGAACCTGAGCACGACCAGCGGTGCCGTTCGAATACACGATGCCGTTGAACGAAGCGAACGGGTTCACTGCAGGGTCGGAGTTCGACGCCAGGATGATGCCAGCAGCTGGGGTGGTTGCTGTGGTGGTCGAGTAGGTGGTCGACGCAGCGCCGCCGTTCGAGATTTCAGCGACCCAGCAGGTGTCGGTAGCCACGAGGAAGTTGATGTCGGCGCCCGAGATGACACGGGTTTCGCCGGCCTTCAGGGAGAACACACCATTCACCAATGCGGTGGTGTAGGTGCGGAGCACACCGTTGCCGTCGGCACAGACTGCATGCAGCGAGTAGGAGGTGCCGGCGGTGATTTCTTCACCGACGATGACCTTCTTGACCGAGAACGACGGGTACGTGATGGTGACGTCGATGGTGGTCGCAGCTGCGACAGCGGTGCGCTGGGACTCGGACATGGTGAAGCCGGTGCCGAGGAGGCTCGTGGCGCGGACGGTGCCGCCGATGCTGATCGACACGTTGGCGTTGTTGCCGCCGGTACCGGTCTGCGCAACGCCGACGATGCAGGCGCTGTTTGTGGTGAGCGAGTAGACCTGAGTAGCGGTGCCACCAGCGGTTGGGAAGCCGGAGCTGGCGTTCTGAACGCCGGTGCCCGTTGGCTGCAGGAAGTTACAGCTTGACGTGACGCTGTAGCCGGTGACGGTGGAAGGCGCTGGGCCGTTCACCTTGAGGTTGACGGTGATGACTGACTGGCTGGACTGAGCGGTAGCGGTTGAAGCTGCGCCCAGAAGTGCCAGTGCGCTGGTCGCCGTAACGGCGATTACCTTGCGCAAGCTGATCATGTGTATCTCCTGGAAGTTGGAAAGATGCAACGGTTTGTTGCGGTGCTGCTGTGTTGCGGGTTGGTGCGGGTTGGTGCGGGTACTGCCTTCTGCTGTGCTGCGCTTCGCTTGGCCCGAGCACTCGGGCGCTCGATCGATGTGTCCGAGATCCTCGGGTGAACATCCAGGAGGTGAAATCACTGGATGAACCCGATGGGCCAGAACGGTCGGCCCACTGGACCGACATGACAAGCGTAACCGACGATTGTTACGAAATCAACAGGACAAGGCGCGGTTTCGTAACAATTCCGCAACAACTCCTCCCCGTGACATGGAAATCCCGAAATATCACCAAAAGCGCGAAACACGCTCCCTGTTCCCAATCGCCGAGTCGGCGGACTGCCAGGCAACGACCACCTCAGCCACTACCTCAAGAAGAGGTCTCGAACCTCACCGTTGCGGAGCGCACCGTCATCAGTATCGACAATTTTGCCCACAACGGGTGAGTGGAGCACTCAAGGTTGACCGCGTACCTACCGATGCATTCATTCGCCTTGCCGTGGAGGGTCGGGCTCGCAAACAAGGAACTTCAGATGACCTGCCCCATCTGCAACATCGCAAAACTCGTCACGATCAACATGACGGTCAACGACCGTGCGCTCACGTTGCACAGCTGTGCTCGCTGTGAAACCCGCTGGTGGGACAGAGACGGCGAACACGTCGCACTCAGGTCGGTGTTGGAAACCGCAAAGGTGCAGCGCACGGCCTGATCGCACCGGGGCGACAAGCGCCGGCGATGTGTCGGCGGTCCCTCAGCGGAATACCCGCCACGCCATGGTCGCCATGGTCGCTGCGTTGAACCCGACGTGCAACCAGATCGATGGGCCGAGCCGCGCGAACCTCACCGTCAGCAATGCACACAAGGCCCCGAAACACGCCAATGCGGGGAAGAGCAGCGGCTGCAGATGCACCGCTCCGAACAGCAGGCCTGACAGGGCGACGGCGAACACGGTTCCCACCTGCCTGCCTGCCCGAACCACAAGACCGCGGAAGAACAGCTCTTCAACGATCGGCGCACCCACAACCGTCGACAGGCACAGCATCAGGTACGGGCCGACCTGACCTTCGGCCAGGGCGACCGTACGCTCGGCGGCCTCGCTCAGTTCTTTCGAGCTGACGAACGGCGCATACGCCAGCCCGATCAGCACCTGCAGGATCGGGCCGAGCGCAGCCCAGCAGATGTCGAACCAGCGCATCTGAAACCCTGCGAACCGACGAAATGGTTCGCTCATCTGGCGGGCCGCAAGGAACACGGCCGGAACGAGACCGAGCCACAACCCGACCTGCCCGGCCAGCATCACCTGCAGATCGTCGAACGTGCCGACAACCGCTTGCGCAGCGCTCCCTAGCAGCGCAGAGACGAACACCGCCCCGACAAGCCCACCGATGACGAAGACCCACAGCGGCAGAACGGGTTCCTCTGTCACGTCAGCTGCGTTGCTGCGGTGCGGCGGCTTGCGATGTCGATGACATCCATCGCCCTGGGCCGCACCGGCGCGCCGGCGCGCAACTCGATACGCCAACCGCGCGGAACGGACAGGAGTTCGCCGTGCAGCAAGCACAGTTCGTACTGGGTGGGGTGCGGTTCGTCACCGAGGGGACCGACCGCAGCGACCTGCCGTGCATAGTCGTACGACATCGAAACGCCAGCGGGTCCGGTGCAGGTCTGGCGACAACACAGTCGCGGACGTGAGGCACGGGCCGAGAGGGTGCGAAGCGGGGAAGTCACGGCGTGGAGGCTACCGACGGAGCTGCGCGATGCGGCGGATTCCCCGGAAGGTTGTGTTGCCCAAGCCTGCCTGCGCGTCAGCGTTCGGTCATCGGGACAGCAAGAACGTCGGTCCCAGCTTCGGTGAGAACTGACACCACGACCGGAGCACCACTTGCCGACACGATGAGCGTCGCCCCTTCGCGCTGCGCGTCGGTCACGGTTACCGTTCGGAATCCCCCGGCCGCTATAGCGACGGCCTTGCCCTCGGCTCCCATCGATGAAACGGTGACGGACGCTGCCACGTCGTAGGGGTTGAACACCGTGAACGACGCCCCGTCCGCGACCGGCGCAACCCAGGCGGACGCGGTGAGACCAGCGGCTGGCTGGCTGAAATGGCGACGGGCACCTGTCGACGGGACCACGCCCCGAGACATCGCGACATCGGGACCGCCGGATACGTGCACCACCACTGCGTACGGAGTATCGGTGGGGACCCGGCCATCGGCCTGCGGGTTGAATACGGCCGTGGCGCCGGCAGGAACGACCAATTCAAACGGTTCGACGTCGTCGGGGGTCAGCGTCACCGTGAGTTCGAGTGTCGCATCTTCGGCACCGGGGTTCACGAACGTGAACGATTCCGGTCGTTCGGCGGACCACTGTGCGGCCGGGACGAACAGCTCCGACGCAAGTCCGGGGATGCCGACGGACAGTTCGGAGTGCCCGCCGAACCGGTGCGAGGTAGCAGCAACGACTCGACCCGAACGTACCGACACTTCGGTGGCCAGCCGTTCGCGACGCCGGACGGAGTCACCCAGCTCGATGATGCGCAGCGATCCGCCCGGAACGGCAACACCTTGCAGAGCGGTCGGCCGATCTGCCCCGCGTTCGGACCAGAACTGCAGATCCACCAGCGCAGTGCCGGGGAACGGGTTGAACAGCGCAAGCTCAGTGGTGTGCTGAAGCTGCGTCGAACCGACCGGGATGAACCACCGGGGCGAGACCGTCGTTGCACAGGGAACAAAACCCGACGAACTCGCGCCCAAGTTGGCCTCCACAAGCACGAACGGGTCGGTGGACTCGATCGTGGCTGAGATGCTGGGCAGGGTCGCGGTGTCGGCGGAGCGCAGCAGCGAAGACACCGACACCTGGATTGACCCGCTGGTCAGCTCGACGGTGCTTGCGGCGATCTCGCCGGCCGGGCCATACAGCGTGATCCGCAGTGAGGCTGGGTTCGGCTCCTTCTGGCCCTGACCCTGACCCTGGCGCTGACGCCGCGGCAGGGCGCGGCTGATACGAAGCGCCGCCGCTGAGTTGTCGTCCGTGCTGGCGACCAACGGACAGAACCAGACCGAGCCGGCCGTGTCTCGAGACGCGATCGAAGCAACCGCAACCGCCCGAGGCGATTCCGAGGCCACCAAAGGCGCGCGCCGGGCGATGAACTGCGATGTGGACGCGGCACCGATCAAGCCGGCAGCGAGCCCCATCACGACGGGTCTGACGGCCTTCACGACCGATCCTTCCGAGGTGAGTTGCGGCGGGCCGCGCCGGACGCGTCTGGCGCCTGCTTCGTCTGGCCGGTTCGCGTGACGCCTGCGTCGTCGGTACCCTGCTCGCCCGTGCTCCGCTCGTCAGTGACCTGCTCGTGCTCGTCAGCGTCCGGGGTGGTGCGCCCGTGACGCGCTGACCATTCGGACCACAGCTGGTCAGCCAGCGATTCGCCGCCCCCGGTGTCTCCCGGGTCTGCAGTTGCGATTCCTCTGGCCGGCGTCGCGTCGGGCTCGGCTCCGATGGTGGAGCCGCTCGGATCAGTCAAATCGGGCAGAACATTCAGATCGTGGCCTCGGCCCAACCGTCGACGGGGTGCGCCAGACGGATCACCGAAGGGATCAGCGAACACCTCGGCGTACACCTCGTCATCGGAACGGAATGCTCCTTCGACGGTGAGCGAAGAGTCCCAGGCATCGGAGTCGAGGTGGTCGTCGGTCGAGCCGCCGGTGGAGTGGATCTCAGCCACGAGATCCTCAAGGTGCCGACGCCTGGCCGACCAGTCAAGAAGGAACCCGACGATTGCACCGCTCCAGAGCAAGATCTGCAGCCACCGCGCCAGCGTCCATCCGAACGACGCCCGATGTCGCAGGGTCGCAGACCCGCCCGGTTGCTCGAACGACACGCCGATGTCCGTCGGTCTACCGGCGACACCAGCCGAACCAGCCGAACCAGCCGAACCGGTCAGACGGTCCGAGGCAGGCGAGGCAGGCGAGGCGGTGGAAGGAGTGGAAGGAGTGGAAGGAGTGGAAGGAGTGGAAGGAGTGGAAGGAGTGGCCGGAATTTCGGCGCCGGCAACCGACAGCCTCCAACCGGGGTCGGCGGTATCGGCCACCCTCAATGTTCCGGCCGGGAGCACGGCTGCCACCGCAGTTCGCGAACCGGCCCCGACGAACGCTGGTTGACCGTTGACTGCGCGGCGGGGAACCCAGCCGGTGTTCTCGTAGACGATCGTCGAATCGTCGCGCTGCACTTCCCGGAGGTCCAACTGCTGTTCGAGACCGGCGAGCATGGTCCGTAGCGGGCCTGCGTCGCCGCCGACAACGATTGCACGTTCGCTGGCGCGACCCACGTTCCCGGTCACCACGATGTACCTGATCGCCGCCGGAGCGATGCGGCTGCCCAAACGGAACGTCGAGCGTTGCGACGCGGCAGCCAACGCGTTGGCGATCTCGACAGTGCCACGACGTGGCGAGCCGCCCCACGATGCGGAGACAGTCGGCGGAGCGACACCACTCATGACCCACACGACCCGGCTTGACTGCGGCCGGGCCGTCTCGCCGGGAAGTGGGTTGGCGTCACCGTCGATCGATGGCGCAGTACCGATCCACACCGTTCTGAACAGACCGGAGTCGGCGGAGTCGGCTATCCATTCTGTGCTTCGCCGGGCGTCGCTCAACCCTCCGAACCAGTCCCCTCTGCGGGAAGTCCAACCGAGTGGAATGACCGTGACAACGGCAGCGGCAACGGCTGTGATCAACGCAGCTTGCCGCCAGCCGAACTGTGCGCGGCGAATGTCTTGGGCGACCCCCGAAAGCCCGACGGTGATGACGACCACGAGGCCCAGTGCGAGCGGGACACTCAGCACCTCGTGCGATGGAAGCAGACCGACAAGCGGGCCGCGGTCCACGCTCCACATGGCCGCGCCGAACCCAAGCGACACGGTCCACCACCGGACGGCCCACCAGAGGCGGCGACCGTTGACAAGCAGCAACGTGAGCACCGCGGCAACGAGAAGGCCGACACCGAGCCAGCCACCGATTCCCAGTAGTCCGTCCGGTGCCGGTCCGGCCGTGAGGCGCAACACCTGGCTCACGTCAGCCGGCGGCGAGGTGGGGCCAGCGCCTCGTAGCACCGTAGGTGTACGAACGAGTTCAAGTACCCAAACGCCAAGCAGAGCAATGGCCACCAACGCGCCACCACCGACCAAGAGAACCGAACGTGGTGGACCTCGGCGTTCGTCGTCGCTCATCGGCGAGCCATCTGCTAGGAGCGACGCCAACCAGAGCAGCAGCGTAACGACGACGGCGACGATGGCGACAGGCGGGGCGACGGATGCAAGAACCCCGAGCGAAAAGCCCACACGGATGAGCGACGCGAAGCTGACCGACAAGGCGGAGTCGCTACCCCGCCGCCCCACCAGCTGGCCAGTCGAAGCGAGAATCGTGTGCAGCAGCCACGGCAGCGCGGCGAACAACAGCAGACCTTCCCAGCTTCCATTGCGGATCGCGTTGGTTGCGACCGGTGTCGCACCGTAGAGCGCTGCACAGAGCGCCGTGCTGAGCACGCCAGTGGAGTGCTCCATCGACAGAAGGTCGGCATCGGGCTTGTCGCCGACTGCACGTTCGCGACACGACCGGGCCACAGCCGCACCCAGCCGTCCGGCGCCGATCACGCCTACCGGCAGAAGGAACGTGGTCGTCAGCAGACCGGTGAGTCGGTCGGTACCCAGGCCGGCGAGCCGCGACAGCATCGCTACCAAGAGCCCGGGAGGCGACGGAGCGACGCCTCCAGTCCCGATGTCTCGCCACGACGATCCATATGCGCGCAGAATATCTCCGAAACCGGGAACCGGCACGAACTGACCGTGTGGGTGAATGCCGCCGAGCAGTTTTCTGGATCCGAGCAACAGTGCAGCCATGGTGACCAGCAGAAGGCCGGAGATCAGCCGGATCGGGCCTCGCTTCCAACCGACGGCGACTGCATCGCCGGCGAGGATCAGCGCCTGCGAGGAGTCCTTTGCCACTTCCGTACGAAGCACTTTGCGTAGCGTCACGGCGCCTGCGGACAACTGGGATTCGAGTCGTTTGCCTTCATCTCGCAACTTGACCCTTGTTGCGTCGCGTTGGACGGGCCGGGATCGCAGCACCGACACCGCTCGACGGCGTTGCAGCAGCGAACGGACCCCCAGCCGTGGGACCAGGTGCCTGACCGCCGGAAACGGAAGATCGGTGCCGATGAGGACCAGTCGTTGGAAAAGGAGGGCTGCAAGACCGCGCACCATGGCTGGGCCACGAAGGACGGACGCAACAGTGCGCAGCCGGTTCCGGCGGCCGATCAGCGTCCGCAGCGCTTCGGCTGCAGGGTCGCGCTGCTTGACGTCGGGATCCACACCATCCGGAGCCTCAGCGCAGCGGTGGCACCGCTCGGCATGGGCGACGCGCGCGCCCGGGTCAACGACGGCGATGCCGCCTGCGGCGATGATGCGCCAGCACAGGTCAAGGTCTTCGCCGCGTTCGGGGGCGGTGACGGACGCGCCGAGCCGCCCCTGCTCGGCAGAAGACGTGCCGCGGCGGCGGGATGGACGCGCCATTGGTGCACTCATGGCGGGATCGAACCCACCGACGCGGGCGAACGTTTCGGCCTTGACCAGGATGCACGCGGAATGGGCAGCGACGGTCGGTGAGACGAAGTCATGCTGCCCCTGGTCCAGTTCGTTCGCATCGACACGATCGATCGCTGTTGCGGACCGGTCGGCTGCGAAGCCGACCGACCGGAGGCGCTCGTGGTCGGCCCATGAGACAAGCTTCGGCACAACGATGTCAGCGCCTGCAGCGGCTGCGGCGTCGAGCATCGAACGAACGGCGTCAGGGGCGGGGGCGACGTCGTCGTGGCAGATCAGCAGCCAATGCGCACCAGAGACCAGTTCTGCTCCACTGTTCGCTGCAGCACACCAACCGGACATGGCGTCGAGGCGAGTGACGAACACGCCGGGAGCGGTTTCCGCAACCACGGGGGTTGGGTCTATCGCCGAAGCGTCATCGACCACGAGGATGGCGACCGGTACGTCTTGGCGGGTGAGCGCGCGGAGCGTCGAGGCAAGTTCCGGCGAGGCTTCCGTGATGACCACGATTGCGGCGACGGTGCGCTCAGCCTGCGGGGCGGTCTTCGGCACAGGCTGAGTGCCTGCCGGGAAACCCGGTCCTCCGGTGACACGGTCGCTGCGGTCAACATCATCGGCTGCGTCGGCATCAACGGCAGCATCAGCGGCGCGACTCGGGCCCGCTTCTTCCATGGCAGCCACGGTAGTTGGCGCTCTCCCGGTATCGGGGGCATTCAGACGCCGCAGCGTCGGGGTGTGACTTCCGACTCCTTCGATCCCTAGTGCTAGCAATTGCAAGCAAAATGCAATACATTGCTCGCATGCGATACGAACTTCCGACCTTCACCTCCCGCCCCTCTCGCCTGACTTCTGGTCTCGCTTCTGCGATCTCGTCGCAGCTGACACCCGCTATGACGGCCAAGCTCACCGAAGCCGGACACACCGTTGTCGGCTTCGCAGCGATGGCTGCCAAGCAGGCGAACGACAGCCGCCTCAGCGTCAACGCACGCTTCGAGCCCCAGGTCCGAGACCTTCGCAAGACCGCAGTCGGCACCGTGAAGTCGGCGTCCGCCGCACGGACGCGTATGGCCGACACCGTCGACCCGATCGTCGACCGGTTGGTCGAGCGGTTGCCCGAGACCATCGCCGACACGGTCGCTGAGACCATCTCCGAGGTCCGCAAGGTCGGTCGCCAGTCGGTCGGTACCGTCGAGCAGCGCGTGATCGAGGCGATCGAGTTCGCCACGGCGATTCCCGCCACGGCAGTGCGGCGTCCTGCGCCACAGCCGACCAAGGCAGCCACGTCTGTCAAGCAGTCTGTACGGAAGGCAGCAAAGAGCTCGGCCAAGAAGGGCCCGGGTACCGCAAAGCCGACGGCGAAGGCGACGACTCGCCGGTCAGCAACCGCCACAAAAGCCCCTCAGGCAGCAACGACAAAGGCAGCAACGAAAGCCACCACCGCAGCACGCAGCACCCGGAAGAGCCCGGCGAAGCGCTCTGCCTGACCAACGGCTGCCGTCAACCGGCCTGATCAACCGGCCTGATCAACCGACCTGATCAACCGGCCAGTGAACTGATAGCTGATCACGGCTGCGCCCGCCAGAAGGCGAGTACTTCCCCAAGCGTGTCGCTGACGCTGAGCGAGGGCGACCACCCGGTGTCTGCCATCAGCCGCGCAGGGTCGCCGCGCAGTTCCGGGACGTCGACTGGCCGTTGCAGTTCAGGGTCAACCTGCAACTCCAACGGCTCGCTGCGTTGGTGCACGGCATCCAGTTCGACCAGCAGTCGTGCCACCTCGCCGACCGAGATGGACGAACCGGTGCAGACGTTGTACACGGCTCCTGGAACACCAGCCACGATGATGGACCGATAGGCCCGCACGACATCGCGCACGTCGGTGAAGTCCCGCCGGGGCGACAGGTTCCCCACGCTGACGGCCATCGCTGCACCGGGCGAACCAACTGAACCAGCCGCACCTGCTGACGCTCGACGCGCCTGCACCACCCGCTTGGCGATGGCACTGACGACGAACCCGTCTGACTGACCGGGACCGATGTGGTTGAACGAACGGGCCACCATGACCGGTAACGCGTTGCCGTAGAACGCCTGCAACGCAACCATCTCGGCGGCCGCCTTGGAGGCTGCATACGGCGATGCCGGCCGGAGCGCTCGGCTTTCCGAGACCGGAAGCTCGTCGGGTTGCACGACTCCGTACACTTCGGCTGAACCGACCACCAGCACCCGCGGCGGTTGCGCAAGCTTCACCGCGGCTTGGACAACGTTGAGCGTGCCGACAGCGTTCACCTGGAACGTGGAGAACGGATCGGACCAGCTTGCGCCGACGTTGGCCTGACCGGCCAAGTGATAGATCGCTTCGGGCGCAGCATCGATAATCGCCTGCTCGACCGCACCCGCATCGGTGATCTCGAACTCGGGCGAAATGACCTGGTCCCCGCACGATTCCAGGTGGTTTCTCAGCCAGGTTCCCGCAAAGCCGCTTGCTCCCGTAACGACGACTCGCATTGAGCCAACGTTAGCGGAGCCACCCTGCGCGCCCTCGCTGTATCACCCCTCTTGATGAGCTGACCATGTCGGGCGCAATGTCAAGAAACCGACCGAGCGGCCCGTTCGTACGCGGCGAGATGAACTCGCGCCGATGCATCCCACGAAAACTGACTGCTGCGTTCCAACCCGGCCGAGACCGTGGTTCCGCCGCTGCGCAGGGCATCAAGCAACGCATCGGCCAGCCGCTCCACGAACGTTCCCGTGGGGTCCAACGCGACGAGGGTTCCGACCTCAGCGCACACTTCGACCGAGATATCGCTGCGGGCGGCAACGATCGCCGTTCCGCACGCCATGGCCTCGACCAGTGGCATGCCGAACCCCTCTTCGGCTGACGGGTACGCCACCACGGCTGCAGCACGCAACAGGGCTGCAGCCAGCCGGTCCGACACGAAGCCGAGGCGCTGCTCACCAGCTTGCTCGGCTGGCAGCTCCACGCTGGGCCACTGCTGTCCGGCGAGTACCAGCCCGACATCTGGAGCCTGCATTCGGACCACTTCATATGCGCGCAGAAGGAGAGGGATCTGCTTGCGGGGTTCGATGGTTCCCAGTGACACGATGATTCGTCCGGAAATACCCGCGTGGGCAAGTAGTTCGCGATCCGTTCGCGCTTCGTCGGGGTCCAGAAGTTCCGTCGGCTTGAAGCGGGTGCGGTCCACACCATGCTGAGCGCAGAACACGCCGTCGGTTCTACCGGTGACGGCGCCGTACTGCGCAGCCGTCGCCTTGGACACTGCCACGATGGCATCGGCCGTGCGGGCGCTCGTCATGACTGCCCTCCGGAACAGTGCGCGCTTGGATCGTGCGTGATCGGCCGGGCGCGAGAAAAATGTGAGGTCATGAACGGTGACCACGCGGCGCACCCGGTGGGGCATCCATGCCGGAGTCGTGTAGTGCGGCGAATGAAGCACGACCGTCCCGTCGGGTACGGCTTTGGCGATGACACGGACCAGCCCGGTGTGTTCCCACGCAAGCCGCAGCGGCCGGGGCGACGGCGCAACACGGAGGACTTCAAGTGCCCCGGGCCACGGACTGTTGTCGTTGCGTCGGGCGATCAGCAGCGGTGCGTGACCCATCTGTCCGAGCGCCGAGACGAGGGCTCGGAGGTACGTTCCTGCGCCACCGGACTGCTCGTGGATCGCGGTCGCGTCGATCACCAGGGTGTACTGCGCGCCGCCATTCTGAAGCTGACGCGTCATCGCGGCACCACGACTGACGTCCATGCTTCGAGATGATGTTGAGCCACCGTGGCCCACGTCAACCGGTTTGCGATCTCGCGGCCAGTATCGACACGGCCCTGTGTCGCGGCTTGATCGTTAAGCACCCCTACGATCGTCTGTGCGATCGCGTCGGCGTCAAGCGCGTCGGTGATCGCCACCGCATCGGGATGCTCCAATGCCACTGGCACACCGTCGGAGCAGATGACCGGCGTACCTGCCCGCCATGCCTCGACCACGGGCAGTCCGTAGCCCTCGGCCAACGGCACCGTCACCAGCGCAGCGGCGCCCGAATACAGCTGGGCCAGGCGTTGGTCGGTCACGGCACCGGCAACCTCGACCCCCGCCGGAATCGGCGGAAGGTCTGCTCCCCAACCGGCGGGCCCAACGAGGACAAGCCGCAGGGGGTTGGCAGCACGCGATCGGTATACCCGGTACCCGTCCAGCAGACCGACCAGGTTCTTGCGTGGCTGACTGGTGGCGACGCTCAACAAGTACCCGTCCGGCCCTGCAGTGTCGGCTTCGCGCGGGAGCAGCGGAAGATGATCGGCACCTTCACCGACCACTCGGATCGATTCGGCTGACGCGCCGGAAGCGACCAGTTCAGCAGCGACGGGCTCGCTCGGCACCAGCAGGACGCGCGCGTTGTCGATGGTTCGACGCAGCGCACGTTCGTGCCAGGCGATTCCGCGGGCGGTGTAAGCGTCAGGCCAGGATCGCCACAAGGTGTCGTGGACGAAGGCCGCAAGTGGAACGTTCCCTGGCAGCAGGTCGAGTGATGCTGCATGCAGAACGTCTAGACCGCGTCGAGCCCGACCGCTGCCGGGGACAGGCAGCCCTCGATGGACCAGTTCGACGGTCAACCGGTGAGGAGTCAGCACCTCGCTGAGGGGCGTACCAGCAGGCAACAGCATTCGCTGGTCAGCTGCAAGCCCGCGAGACAACACAAGCCCTACTTCGGCGCGGTTCGTCGTGCCGATGGAGGTCGTCGCCTGCTCGGCCGACGTGCTCCCTGCACTCCCGGCGAGCGCGCCGAAGAGGGATCGTATGTACACACCTATTCCCCCCGGAGGGCGGCGCAGCAGCTGTTCCGCGATGATGCCGACACGGATTGCGTTCACCGGTGAGCCTGCCTGGCATCGCGGTACCAATTCACCTGCGCCGCCGCAGCACGGTCCCATTGGTACGAAGCGGCCTGGGCGGCGCCTGCAGCAGCAGCCGACGACGGCGTACGGTTCGCTGCTGCCCCCCGCACCGCGGCAGCGAGCGATGCGGCGTCGGAGGTGTCAGCAAACGTTGCAGCGCCCCCCAGGACTTCGTGGAGCACGGGCAGATCCGAGCACACCACCGAGGTGCCGACGGACATGGCCTCGAGCGGCGGGAAACCGAAGCCCTCGTCCAACGAAGGGTAGACAAATACGACCGCGTTGTGCAGCAGCCATGCCTTCTGCCGCTGCGAAACGCGTCCCAACCTGACCACCGCAGCGCGGTCCTCTTCGGATAGTTCGACGAGCTGCGCGTCCAGTTCCGCAGACCCCCATCCCCCACCTCCCGCGTGGACCCACATCAGGTCGGGATCTTCGCAACGGATGAGTGGGAACGCCTTCACCAACCGGCCGAGTCCCTTCCGAGGCTCTTCAGTTCCCAGCGTGAGCACGAACCGCTTCCCACCAAGGCTTCCCTCCAACCCTTCGGGGTCCGGCGCTGCGAGGGCGTTGAGACCGGGATGCACACAGCGGACTCGTTCGGGCGCGATCCGCAGCCATTCACGCACCTCTTCAGCTGTTGTCTCGCTGTCGGTCTGCACCATGGCGCCGGTGCGCACGGCGCGCTCCACGAGGCGGGGAAACACCAACGTCGCCGGGTTGCATAGCTGTGGGGTTTTGACCGCCGCGAGGTCGTGCACCGTGACGATGCGCGCCACGTCCGTGCGTCGCGGACGGGGTCCGACCACGTAGTTGGTGCCATGGATGACGTCGACCGGGCCGGTCCAGGTAGTCACCGGCAGCAGTTCGGACCTCCGCCACAGTTGCTGCACCAGACGTGCAGGAATGGGCCGGTGAGCGGCTCCCGCCTCGCCACGTCCTCGCCACGTCAGTGCCACGGGCACCACCTCGACGTCGGCGCGTCGATGCAGTGCGTCCACCAAACCGGCGACCAGTTCACCGATGCCGGTGCGCGGGCCGATGAGCGGCGTGACGTCGACGGCGGCTCGCATCAGTTGACGACACTACGTCGGTTAGGTTGGGCTGTCGTGATCGGAGCCGTCCTGCTGCGCTACAACGGTGATCGAGCTGCGCTTCGTGCAGCTGTCGTCGGCATCGTCGGCGACGGTCCCGAGCCGCACCCGGTGGTCGGCGACGTCGTCATCGTGGACAACGCTTCGACGGTCGACCCCGAGGCAGCCGCGCGGATTGCGGCTTCGTTCACCTTCCTTGCGCAAGACGGTCAACCGCTCGTCCGCGCCATCCGACGGCCGACGAACGACGGCTTCGCTGTTGGCAACAACCACGGGATCCAGTCCCTTCGCCAGACCTGCCACATGGTGCTGATCCACAACGACGATGCGTCACTCGCCCCCGACGCGCTCACCTTGCTGCATGACGCGTTGCAGCGGTCGCCCGCCGACGTGATCAGCGTCGGCCCCAAGACGCTCATCGAGGGTGAAGACGGACTGATCGATTCGGCAGGGATGGCGGTGAACCGGCGAGGGGAGGCGAAGAACGTGGGCCTTGGCCAACTCGACCTCGGCCAGTTCGACGGAACGCCTACTGAGCCGCTGCCCGCTATTTTGGGACCCTGTTTCGCCGTGGCTCTGGTCCGCAGAACGGCGTTTGCGTCGAACGCCGTTGGGCCACTCGCTGCGGATTACTTCCTGTACTACGAAGACGTGCAGTGGAACTGGAAGGCATACCGCCTTGGCATGCGGTCGCTTCTTGTTCCCCGTGCAGTTGCGTATCACCGGATGTCGTCCAGCTCCCGTTCAGCCGCTCTGACCACGGCCGATGCTGAGCGCGCATACGGAATCAAGCACCGATGCATCGAACGCAACCTTTTGGTGACCGGAGCAGAGCTGCTTCCTGCCGCCGACGCTGTCAAGCTTTGGGTCCACCGCTGGCCACGGCTCATCAAAGCCGGTGTCACCGGCCGCTTTCCCGCTGCGTCGGTGCTCGCGGCTCTCGACGCGGTCAGGCGCCTGCCGCGCACTCTGGTTCGGCGACGACGAGTTGATCGAGCCGCCACGGTAGGTGCGAGCGATCCGTTCTCGTTCTGGCCGGCTGAGCCGATCTTCTTCGACCCGGTCACCTACGAACCCGAGCGGTCGTGGGTGGCACTGGGTACCGCAGCAGACCGCGCAAACGCACCGGGTCTGGCCGCAGCGTGCGGGCAGGCCGACGCGGTACAGGCACGTCGAGCCGCTGCCGAGGAATTGAACGCCGACCGAGCCGCGCTCGTGTCTCGCTATCTGGAGCGCTTGAACGGCGCACCACACAGCTGACTCTGCAACACGGCTAGTCGGCTTGTTGCGACCAGGTTCCGAACAACGTGACGACGCCTTCGGTCTCGTGGACCACTGCAGGAAGGACGTCGAACCGGAACCCCTCGAACCACCAGTCGTAGGTGTGCGTGAAGTGTTCGTCCTGGATGGCCGCCGACAGGTCATAGGTACCGGTGAGCAACGGCGATTTCCGCATGACATAGTCGTAGTGGCCCTTGCCGGTGAGCTGGGCCGGCACCAGCTTCTGCTCGTTGGTGTTGACGCCGGTGATAAGGACCCCGTCGAGGCGGTGGATGCCGAACCCCACACCCGGGCGCTTGACGGTGTAGCCGGGTTCTACCTCGTAATGGATTCGAAGTGTGACGTCGTCGCCGGTATGGATCTTGTCAGTGGGCTTACCGTCGCGGTTGATGAGCTGGATCTCGGAGATGGTTGCTTCACCGCTTCCCCAGCGTTTCGACACCCCGTCGTGGCCCGGGAGCCGTGACACGTTGACGGTACCGAGGTACTCGTCGATGACGTCCTTCGTGGGGCCGATGCCGGCCAGGCGGCCGTTGCGCATCCACGCCAACCGGTCGCACATCGACCGAAGCTGCCCGAGGCCGTGGCTGACCACCACGATCGTCTTCCCGTCGCGCTGCATCTCCGTGAACTTCTCGGCGCACCGCCGCTGGAACGTCTCGTCGCCGACCGACAGCACTTCGTCGACCAGCAACACGTCGGGGTCGACATTGATAGCGACACTGAACCCTAAGCGCACGTACATTCCCGACGAATAGTTCTTGACCGGCGTATCGATGAACCGTTCAAGCCCGGCGAACTCCACGATGTCGTCGAACCGGGAGTCGATCTCCTTCTTGGAAAGCCCGAGGATGGAACCGTTGAGGTACACGTTGTCCCGCCCCGACAATTCCTGATGGAACCCGGCACCGAGTTCGAGCAGCGCACTGAGCTTGCCCGCAACGGCCACCGATCCGGCTTCGGGGCGCAGGATGCGAGCCATGCATTTGAGCAGGGTGGACTTGCCCGAGCCGTTCTCGCCCACGATCCCGAAGGTCTCGCCCTGGTTGACGGTGAAGCTGACGTCGCTGACGGCCCAGAACTCCTCGTACTCGGCCCGTTTGCCGCGCATGACGCTGGCCTTCAGGCTGGAGTTGCGCTCGTGGTAGATGCGGAACCGCTTTGAGACCCCATCGACGATGACCGCAGGATCGCTGCTTGCGATGCGTGGTGCGACGGAGAACGACGACCCCGGCTGGTGGTCCACGGGGTGGTGGTCGATGGGCTGGTGGTCGATGGGCCGGTGGTCCGTGGGCTGGGCGTCGGCGGCCGGTTGGCTCGTGGCGTTCACAGGTTCAGCGTACCGGTGGACATGAAGACGTCGAGCCCCTCTGGGGGAACGCGGATGTGGGGCCGCAGCACACGGCGGCGCCTCATCGCATATGGAATCAGGAACAGCCCCTCAAGCCGACCCCTGAGCATCTGCGGGATCACGTGTCGCTGGCCGGTGGCACGGAGATGATTCAACGCACCCCGATCATGGCGAAGGATCTTCGGGAGCGCCGCAAGGACCATCCGGATCGGGAAGTTGGTGAGCCAGAGGATGGGCTGGTTGCGCATGGTCTGGCGAAGCGCGAAGCCGCTGGTCCGCTGGTTGGTGGACGCTGACCCGAGATGGCGTGCAACCGGGCCCGCAACGGTCCAGTTCTCCCATCCCATCACGAGCGCGCGCGTTGACAGGTCGACGTCTTCGAGATACATCCACATCCGTTCGTCCAAGACGTCTTCGAACGGCTGGGCATCCAAGAACGCAGTGGAATACATCGCCGCTGCGGCGTTGACCCCGAACACCCGCTGGGTGCGATGACCACCACCGACCGGCTGCCCGAAGGAGTCCTGTGATGCCTGCAGCGAACGGTTGACCACGAGGTGCCGACTGTCGACCCGGTCGGGGTGTAGTCCGTCGACGGTGAGGGACTGGAAGCAGGCGCCTCGGGGGCGTCCGCCGGCAAAGCCAACCATGGCCGAGACCCAGTCGCGCGACAGCGTTGCATCGCTGTTCAGCAGGACGACGTAGGCCAGAGGATGGTCCCCACGAGCACGACGGATACCGATGTTGTTGGCGATTGCGAATCCGCTGTTCCAACCGAGCTGGATCAGCGTCGCTGACGGCATCGTGTCGGTCACAACCGACTGGGACGCGTCGGCGGAGCCGTTGTCAACAACGTACGTATGCAGACGATCAGCCGGATACCGCTGTGCTGTGACTGACTGCAGGCAGTCAGCGATGATGGACCCGTTGTTCCAGCACACCACGACCACCGCAACATGCGGATGCGCCGTGTCGCCCGGTGCCGCGCTGGGAATGGTCACCAGACGCCTTCGCCGGCACGGCCAGGTTCCGGCCGATGCGGGGACACGTGCGGGTCGAACCAGCTACGCAGGCGTCCGCTCGACCAGGCCAGCATCGGCGAGTCGGTCGACCGCGCGTCGATGCCCCTGTCAAGCACCCATCGCTGATGGGCCCAGACCAGACAGCAACGGCTGGCAATCCCGGCAGCCTGCGCAATGGCGTTGCTCGGTCCAGCATTGGTGAACGCAACGGCCAACCGAACGAAGTCGTTGCGGTCAATGGCCAGAGCCCGGCCCGACAGGCTGCTGACCTGGCGGCAGCGTTCCAGCTCGAACGGAGCCAGGTCACATCGTCCGGACCGTGCGGCAAGACCATCGTGTGCACGGACAACTCCCCCGTCAAGCACGACTCCGCCGGGTACCAGCACAAGCGGTGAAACGGCGAACACATGGGGCTGCTGCAACACGCCAACCAGGTCACCCAGCCAGCCGTTCTCCTGCGGGCTCAGTCCACCATCAATGACGACGATCACATCGGCTTCGGGGATCGGCCCGACGTCAGAACCTGTCGCCCAGGAACCGGTATGCAACACCTCGACCTGCGAACCGGCAGTCTTCATCAGCATTGCGAGGTGGTGTTGGGCAGCCACGGCGTCGGGCAGCGGGTCTCGGACAATCACGGCTGCGGTGGTTCCAGCGGTGATGGGGTGCCGGACACGAGTACCACCGTTGCGACGCGACGATGCTGCTGCGATTGCGCCGACAGGCAGGGAAGTCGTCGAAGCGGTTCCGACCCCAGCGACGGACGCCGGCGCCAGCAGGCTCGACGCGCGAGCCCGTGGACCGACCAACCGATGCACCAACACCGCATCGACATGTGGGGCGACATGTGGGGCAATACGTGGGGCAATACGTGGGGCGATGCTGCTCGGCGATGCACGGTGGTTCTCTGCGGTGGAAGTGCCGAGGGCCGGAGGACCTACCTGACGCACCACACAGCCCGAATCGAGATCGAACTGTTGGGCGAGGTCAGGCTCCCAGGGCCCGATCGACGCCGGAGCGGTGCGGCGCCCGCTGAACGGGTCGATCATGTCGAACTCGGCCGAGATCAACGAGGCATAGGGATGGCGCTGTGCTGCTGCGGCGAGTTTCGCCAAGGCTGACGGGGCCAGCGCGTCGCCCAGGTTGATCTCCATGTCGTAGGTCCGTCGCCTGACCAGCGCCTGGCCAGCCGATGCGGTGGAGGCGGAGGACGATGCGAACGCGGTCAACGCGGCCAATGGCTTGGTGGTGAAGCGGGCTTCGGCCTGAAGTGCATCAGCCAGCACCCGCTTGCACGAGGCCGACCCGACGGCTGTCGGATCGGGCAGATGCGCCTCCCAGTGGGAGAACGTCTGGTTGACAAGCGAAACCAGCGTTCGGGTAACGGCAGCGGGATTGGTTGTCCCAGAGCGGATCGTGATGCGGAACCGGACACCGGCAACGATGCCGGAGTCGATCTGCGCAGGGTCACCGACCGGGTCGCCGTGCGCATCGTCGGTGTGACCTTCGAACGACTTGATCCACCGTTGGTACGACGACTCCGGGGCCGGGGCAACCACGCCGGCCCTCCTGGCCACGCCAAGCAGTGCGTCACGCCGCGCCGACCCCACAGGCAACGCGGCGCGTAACAGAGTGGCGATCAAGCTCATGACCGAGAGTCTGGCCTGGACTGCAGCGGCTCGGGCGGCAGGCGTGAAACAGCCGAGGCCGTCGACCCCTTGCTCAGTTCCCCAGAACCCCGTCTGCGGCATCGGTCATCAGCGCGTGGAACGCCTCTTCGTTGATCACGACGGCCTCTTGGTCACCGATCTGCTGGGGCGTTGCTGGGATGACAGCTGTCTTCAGCGACGTCGGCTCGATCGCTCGGGAGACCTGCGCCAGGTACATCCAATCGCCAGGCTTCACGTTGCTGACCGTGTTCTTGCGGCCGACGTACACCCAGTTGAGAAGTGCGCGTACGTTGTCGGTGGACTCGCGCAGGCGCTGCAGCGATGCAATCAGCATCTTGTTCTGATTCGCGGACCGATCGAAGTCTCCGTTGGGGAGCGTCTTGCGAGCACGGGTGAAGGCCAGCGCGGCACGGCCGTTCATCTGGAACCAACCCTGCTGGAACTGGGCGGCAGATGCCTTGTCGTTCATGGCTGGTTTCACTTCGATGTTGATGCCCCCTACACCGTCGACCATGCTCTTGAAACCGTCGAACCCGGTGATGACGTAGCGGGTGACCTGGAGCCCGGTGAGCTCGTTGAAAGCCTGCAGGAAGGTATCGGGGCCGGACACCGACAGCACCTCGTTGAGCTTGCGGCTGTCGCCTGAGGGAGTCTTCACCCACGTGTCTCGTGGGAAGCCGATGATGAGCCCCTTCTTCAGTGTGGGGTTGTATGCGAACAGATGGATTGCATCTCCTCGGGACCGCTCGACCTTTTCGCCGGTGCGCGCGTCTGAACCGATGAGCAGCACCATGAACGGCTTTCCATCAGGCTGCACCTTCGTGAACGCATCAGTTTCGGACTTGGCGCTGGGGTAGGCTTTGTCACCTGAAGGTGGGCTTGGATCAAAGTTCAGCGCAATGGCCGGCGGACGACCGTTCGGTGCCCATTGGCCGGCCTTCAGCTTCGACGCCTTGGCCGGAGCGGGGGCCTTGCGTTTCTTGGTCGTCGTGACCTTGGCTTTCGCTTTCGCCTTCGCCTTCGCCTTCGTTGTCGTCTTGGTCGCAGCGTCGGCGCCGCCGTCGGGGAGGAACACTGCGGTGGCCACGGCTACCGCCAGACACGCTGCTGCAAGGTGCAGATGACCCCGTTTCCGGGTCGACGACGCGTTGAATGTGGACGGATCGAAATGCGACATGAACGGTCTCCTGATCATGGCCACCAACTCAGACGAACCGCAGAACAACCGGTTCGGGCGTCAGACAGGCGACGCCGATGGGGTCCGGCTACTGTAGTCGCCGAGTTTGCCGAACCGGTCCCTGCGGGCCGTGCCTGACGCTGATCGCAGTTCAGTTCTCCGTCAGGTGGGTCGCCCCCGCGCAACGCGGCGACGGCTTACAACTCTTCGGCCAGGCGGGGTTCGAGGCGTCGGAAGAACGAGATGCCCAGGACCACGGACACAACACTCGCAATCGTGAGAAATCCAAGCGACTGCGCCGTTGGCATGCGGCCGTGGTAGAGCAGGTCACGGTACGTGTTCACGGCGTGCGACATTGGGTTGAGGGCGTACCAGGCGGCTGCCGATTTGCTCTTCGCCTCGATGAGCGACAGCGGATACACGATCGGAGTGAGGTAGAACCAGACTTGCAGGAAGATTCCCAACAGGTGCTGCACGTCTCGGAAATACACGTTCAGCGCGCTGAGCCCCAGCGAGATTCCGAGGATCAGCAGCGTCTGCAGACCCATCACCACGGGCAGCATCAGCAGCAGTTGCCAGCGGAGTGTGCCGGTGAGGGCGACGGCGACCACGAGCACCGTCAGCTCGATCGCGAACGATGTCAGCCAACTCAGAACCGTCGAGCCGACGACGTATTCGCGGGGGAAGAACACCTTCTTCAGCAGGCCACTCTGTGCGAGCAGCGACCCGGTGGAGGTGCCGATGGCGCCGGCGAGAAAGTTCCACGGAAGCAACCCGCAAGCCAGGTACAGGGTGTAGTTGTTGAGGCCCGAGGGGGTGCCTTCGACTTTTGCACCGGTGAAGATCAGGCTGAACACGACGGTGAAGATGATCAGGGACGACAACGGGTTGAGCATCGACCACGCCCACCCCAGGAACGACCGCTTGTACTTGCTGCGGAGCTCTCTGCGGGTGAGGCTCATCAGCAGCTCACGCCGCTGCCAGAGTTCTCCCCACGACGTCCCGCCAAGTGCGACCGGCACCGACCGTGGAGACGTGCGAGAGTCGACGGCTGTCAACGCCCTTCGCTTTCGCGGAGACGGCGGCTGGCATCTTCCAGCCGGGCACGCTCGTCAGCATCGAGACTGGCCATGCCATCCTGTGCAATCTTGTCCAGCAACCGGTCGACCTCGTCCCTGTCGGCGCGCGTCATCGCCGAATTTCGAGGAGGTGCCGACGCCGCAGTGCTGGCCGTTGCTGTTCCTCGTTCGCCCCACGGACCCGTGACCACCGACCCCCGTTGCTTCGGCGAACCGCTCCGCTTGAACACGCCACTGAGCCCACCTGGCTTTGACCCGCCTGACCCGCCTGACCCGCCTGACCCGCCTCGCCGACCTGCACCGGTGAGCTTCGCAGGAAGCGGCAACCGGGGGATCCACGACGGCAGCTCCGCACCGAGACCGAACGCACGCAGTGCGGACAGAAACACTGCAACCACAAAGGCCAGCTGAATCAGATAGAGCCAGTACCTGGCACCCAGCGCCTGCAGCACTTCGATCCCGATGAACGCCCCAACCAGCCAGCGGATCGGGATATTGAAGAAGGAGCGAAGATGCGGAAACTCGGCCGCCACGCATACAGCCACGCCAAGGGACACAAGGCGGGGGCCGGCCAGGATGGGGACGTAGACAAAGGCCGACTTGTCCAACCCGTTCTCCACGAGGAGCGCATTGGATCGGGTGAACAGGTCGAGCAGCAGCGCGCCCAGACCGACGACCACCGTACCCACCACGAGGAACCGCAAGTACCGCAACGGTCCGAGGGGTTCTTCGAGGATGCGGCCGAACGACCAGAAGAAGAAGAGGCCGATGGCACCCGACAGGCTGGCCATGCTGGCGAACGGCCACGTGAACAGCTGCCACACGAACCCCGTCCGATACGCAGCTCGGCTGAGCCAGACAACGGGGAGCACCGCAGAATCGACAGCCGCCGCGACCCACACGAACACGGTGATCAGCGGAATCAGCACCGAGGTGGTGACATCCACGGTTCCGATGGTGAACCACGGATCACCTGGGCCACGACGGGACTGGCTATTGCGAGAATTGGAACGACCTGCCACCTCAGCAGCCTACGGGAGAAGGAGACCGAACCGGAGCCTGCATCGTTCAGCGACGAGCGGCTCGGTAGGGGGCGGGATTTGCGATCACCTCGACGAGCGGGGCAACGGCATCGGTCCACCGGTACCGATCCGCAAGGGCCGAAGCAGCGGCAGAGCACCGCCCACGAAGCGCAGCGTCGCCGAGCAGCGCTTGCAGCGCTTCGCGCATCGCAGACCGGTCCTCTGGTGGCACAACCAACCCTGCACCGGACTGGGCGACCAGATCCGCAAGCACGTCTCCGCTCGTCGCAACCGTCGGCAGGCCAGACCAGAAGTGGTCCAGCATTCGCGTCCGAAACGCGAGCCGGTTCTCGGCTAGGTCTTTGGCAGCAACAACACCGATGTCGGCCGCACGCAGAATCGCACCGCGTTCGTCGTACGGTGCCCACGGCCCGAGCACAACCTTGCCGTCATCGACGAGGCCCAATTCTTTGATCCGAGAACGCACGCGAGCCGTCATCGACATCTCAGGAACACCGCGTCCTTCGAGCTCGAGGCCCATGAAATGAAGGCGGGCCATGGGAAACTCGCCGACGATGTCGTTGAACGCCTCGACGACCATCAGTGGATCGAACCAGTCCCACGTTCCGCCGGCCCACAAGATGGACAGTGTGCCTGGCTCCTTCGCAGACGCCGGTGGAAGTGCAGCCCGCGACGGCACCCCGAACGGCACCACATCGATCAGGCGGCGCAACTGCGGGTCAAGGTCATGTGCGCGCTTATCAAGACGGCCGCGCGAGGCGAGCATGCCGAACCAGAAATCGCGTTGGCGGTCCGAGGCGCAGATGAAGGTGTCGCCGACATCAATCAGCTGGTTGAGCGCGTTGATCTCGTGATTCTTCGCAGCGTCGGCTGCGTCGGAGGTCATCCCGTCGTACTGCTCCAGGCTGCCGAATATCCACGGGTCGTACAGGTCGACGATGCGCAGCGCCCGACAGTCAGCAAGGAACGGATACCGAACGAGGTCGAAACCGAATACCAGCACCGCGTCGGCAGAGTCCACGCACCTCCGGAGCGCCGTCAATCCGGCTTCGCCTTCGATGACCAAGGTTGCGACTCCGGGGTGGCGCCGGTCGACCGCCCGATCAGATGCCACCGTGACCTCCGCATGTTGTGCAAGGGCACAAGCCATCTCCCATGCGCGAATCGCGGTACCGGCCATGCGCGGCCCGATGAGGTCGTGACACAGCACAACGACGCGCCGGACAGGAGAGCGAAGGAAGAGTTTCTCGATCCCGGTCAGACGGACAACCGCACCGAACGCATCGACGTACGCCGGGTCGTCGTTGCCCATCGGCGCGAACGGGAGGCCGAAGCCAGCAAGCACTTCGGCATCAGTCGCAACCCGCCGAGTTTCGATTGCTGCGCGTTGCTGCAACAGTGAAGGAAGATCCTTGATGACGTCGTCCGTCGCATGCATCCGCGACAAAGCAAGCCGATTGACCACGGTCATGTCAGCAAGGCCCGCACCGACGTCGAACTCACTCCGTTCGCTGTGCGCATCGAACAGCGCTCGCTGTGACTGCATCAACAGCGCTCCTGCCAGCAGCGGCGCGAGGGACTGATCGCTGACGTTCTTGATGAGCAGACGCAACGCGTTTCGTTCCAGCAAAACCATCCGCTCGTGCCAGCGGAAGCGGGAACTGGTGCCGTGATGGCGATGAAAGCTGCGCGCATGCGCGGCGAGCACCGTGCGAAGTCCGCAGACTCGGAGTCGCAGTCCGAAATCGACATCTTCGAAGTAGGCGAAAAATGCCGGGTCGAAGCCACCCAGGTCCACGAAAGTCTGTCGGTGCACCAGCATCGCCCCACCACACGCGAACGGCTGGTCCGAGCCGTCGTGGAGGATCACGTCCGACATCGGTTGCCCATTGCCGGGCTGCTCTCCGAACCCATGGAAGTTGACCGCGCCACCGCCGAAGTCGAGGTTGATCCCTTCCCAGTCGAGAATGGTGCCTGCGACGCACATCACGCCAACCTGGGGCTGGTAATGGCGCGCAAGCTCACGCAGCCAGCCGGTGTCGACCCGCATGTCGTTGTTGACCAGCGCGACCGCCTCGGCTTTTGACATAGCAGCACCCGCGTTGACTGCGGGGGCGAACCCGGTGTTGGTTTCGTTCACCCGCAATCGCACCCCGGGGAACGCCGCCCTGATGTGTTCCACCGAGCCGTCAGTAGAGCCGTTGTCGACCACGATGATCTCGAACCGGTCTGCCGGGTAATCGAGCCCTGTGATCGAGGTGAGGCACGGGTCGAGGTGCTCGCGCCCGTTCCAGTTGACCACGACGACCGAGACGGTGGGCAGTTGCTGGTGGGGCACCGGTGCAGGCTACAAGCGCCCGGCAGCGGTCAGCTGCCCGTATGATGTTCTGATGGACGACGGCACCGCACGCGTGTGTGCGCTCATCGTCACGACCACCGAACGGGCCGCTTCTGCGATGCTCGCTGCCAGGTCGGTGGGGGCTCACCACCCGGAGCTGCACCTGACCGTCGTCGTGGTCGACGACCGGTTCGGCGAGGTGACCCGCTGCACGGCGGACGAACCCGGAAGGTGGACCTCGGCCGCGAAACTCATCGGTTCCGAGCAAGTGGCTGCGCTCATCGCCGAGCATCACATCGACGACGTGGTCACCCTGGTGCAGCCGCAACTCGTCGCAAACCTGCTCGATACCGACGCAGCCGCCGATGCAGTTCTGGTGCTCGCCGATCATGTCGAACTCCACGCTCCAGTCACGGACTTCATCGGTCGTGCGACAGCGAAAGAAGGTGGGTTCGTGCCGGTTCGCTCGGGTTCGGTCCCTGTCGATGGACGGCTCCCCGACGCGGCAGACCTCGCCTCCTACGGCCACTTCCAAAGGGGACTCGCGGTATTCACCCGGCACGGCCGGGCATTGGTCAATCGCTGGGCCGACGCGTTGTCGCATCACCCGTTGGAAGGCGACGGTCGGTTCGCCCGTGTCGAACAGGCCTGGTTAGACGACCTGGTGCTCTCGGACCCGGCGGCTGTCCACATCGACCAACCATCGCTTGTGCAGTCGTTCCGCAACCTCGACGAGTGTGCGAAAGCCGCTGGGGCCGTGGCGACAAGCTACGAAGGATTCTCTGCGGTTCGTCCATGGGTGCTGTCGGAGTTGGCAGGAGAATGGCCGCGGGTCATCATCAGCGCGCATCCGATGCTGCGTGACGCGGTCGAAACCCGAGCGCAGGAGTTGGAATCGGTGCACGCCAACTGCACCTGGATGGTCGGACCGTACGACACCCTGCCGAACGGTCATCGTTACGACGAAGCCATGCGGCTCGTGTTCACCGAAGCCTTGCACCATGCGCTTCGTCACGGTGGCGAGCTGCCGCCGAATCCGTTCACGGACGCGGAAGCTTTCGTCGCCTTCCTTGCCGCACGCTCGACCACGCGGCCCGGCATTTCGCGGCACCTCGAAGCGCTGGCGCGACGACGCCCAGACCTGGCCACCTCCTTCGCCG
>JANNBN010000038.1:0-9365 GCA_031385545.1 Acidimicrobiia bacterium
CTGCGAGGCGAGCGCGACCACCGCCGGATCATTCAGGGAGGGCATGCCCCCGACGATCTGATCAGCCCGTTCACCGCTGCGGCACTTGCCCTGTCGCTCAACGAGGGCGCCTACATGAGCGAGATCGTGCGGGCCGGCATCCAGTCCGTCGACCGAGGCCAGACCGAGGCTGCGCAGTCGCTCGGACTGTCGCCGGTGCAGACACTGCGGCGTGTTGTTCTGCCACAGGCGATGCGCATCATCGTTCCGCCCACGGGGAACGAGACCATCTCCATGCTGAAGAGCACGTCGCTGGTCTCGGTGATCGGCTCGGTGTACGACCTGCTGACACGCGCTCAGATCACCTACCGTAAGACAGGCCAGGTCATCGATTATCTGATCGCGGTCAGTCTTTGGTACCTGTTCCTCACCAGCATCCTCACCGTGGTGCAGTACTTCATCGAACGACACTTCGGCAGGGGTTTCGCCAGAGGACATTCCTCGGCGGCTCGGCGGCGTTTCGGCATCAGCAGAGCTCGGGCATGACGACTCGATGGCACCCGGACAGGCCCAGCGGTCCAGTGGTCAGCGCGATCGACGTCCACAAGTCCTACGGCCGCACCGAGGTGTTGAAGGGCATCTCACTTGCGGTGGAACCCGGGCAGATCGTCTCGTTGATGGGACCTTCGGGGTCGGGCAAGTCCACCTTTCTCCGTTGCGTGAATCACCTGGAGACGATCAACGGCGGCGAGCTGAAGGTGTTTGGCGAATTCGTCGGCTATCGGCAGCACGGCGGAAAACTGCACGAGCTCAAACCAGCGGAAGTCGCGGCTCGACGCCAAGACATCGGAATGGTTTTCCAGCGGTTCAACCTGTTTCCTCACATGACAGCAGTCGAGAACGTCTGCCTTGCCCCAACGGTTGTGAAGAGAGTCCAGAAGAGCGACGCAGCCGACCACGCCAGGGCACTCCTGGATCGCGTCGGGCTGGCGGACAAATGCGATGCGTACCCGGCTCAGCTTTCCGGGGGCCAGCAGCAGCGGGTCGCCATTGCCCGAGCGTTGGCGATGGCACCCAACTTGATGCTCTTCGACGAGCCGACCTCTGCGCTCGACCCGGAGTTGGTCGGCGAAGTGCTCGCTGTCATCCGCGGCCTTGCGGAATCTGGCATGACGATGATGATCGTCAGCCACGAGATCGACTTCCTGAAGGAAGTATCCGATGTCGTGGTGTTCATGGATGACGGTGTCGTCGTTGAATCTGGGCGGCCCGACGACGTGCTCGTCAACCCACAGCATGACCGAACCAAGGATTTTCTCCGCCGCGTGATCAAGGCCGACACCTGAACGGCACCCGGCGAGTCTCTGCTGTTGTTCCATGCAAGAACGAAGACGGCAGCATCGCAGAACTTGTCAATGGCCTCAGAGGCATCGGCATCGTTCAGGTAATCATTGCTGTCGACCCGGCGACAACTGACTCGACAGCCGACGCCGCCGGAACCGCCGGCGCCCACGTCGTGATGGCACAGCGCAGCGGCTACGACGGGCCGGTGCTCGATGGGCTGAAGGCCCTTGACGAGGCGACGACTCACGTACTCTTCCTCGACGCTGGAGGTAAGTACCAGCTCGACAGCATCGGAGACCTGCTGCGGGATGCGGGCCCCGAAGCTCCCATCGTGTACGGCGTCCGAGATGCCCAGCAGTTCTGGCACCAGCGCCTCGGCAATCGCCTGTTCTCAATCATGTTGAAGGTCCGGTTCGGTGGACCGTGGGTGGCCGATGTCAGTTCAGTGCGGCTCATTCGACGGGACACGATCGCGGCGTTGCAACTGGAGGACCGAACGTTCTCACTGCCGTTCCAGACAACTGTTCACGCGCTGAAACAGGGCATCGCCATCGAGTTCCTGCCGATCCGCTGCACCACTGGACGGATCGGCATGTCGAAGGTGAGCGGGAGCCACCGCAACTCAGCCAGGGCAGCCGTGCAGATGCTGCTGAGTC
The DNA here is from genome assembly GCA_031385545.1 of Acidimicrobiia bacterium. Lineage (GTDB taxonomy): Bacteria > Actinomycetota > Acidimicrobiia > Acidimicrobiales > JANYDT01 > JANNBN01. The sequence continues at coordinate 1,980 of JANNBN010000038.1, forward strand.
TTGTGAAGGCGCCGGACTTCGGACCGGGTCGCCGAAGGACCGGTCGCTCTCGCCGATGAACTGCGTCGCCGCGGCCTGAACGGTATGACAGGCTGAGCAGCAGTATGCGCACCGATTATCTCCGCAAGATCCTGACCGCGCGGGTCTATGACGTGGCGATCGAGTCGCCACTCGAAGTTGCGCCGACCTTGAGCAAAAAGACTGGCAACACCGTCCTACTGAAGCGCGAAGACCTTCAGCCCGTGTTCTCCTTCAAGCTTCGTGGGGCGTACAACAAAATGGCGCACTGCACTCCCGAACAACTCGCCCGCGGGGTCATCACGGCCAGTGCGGGCAACCATGCACAAGGGGTTGCTCTCTCCGCCTCGAAGCTCGGATGCAAAGCGGTCATCGTCATTCCAACGACCACGCCGCAAGTCAAGATCGACGCAATCAGGGCGAAGGGGGGAGCCAACGTGCGCATCGTCCAACACGGCGACTCGTACTCCGACGCACAGACCCACGCTGCTGAGTTGGGTGCGCAAGGCGGCCTGACTGCCGTGCACCCGTTCGACGACCCAGATGTGATCGCCGGTCAAGGCACCGTCGGAATGGAAATCCTTCGCCAGCACCCCGGTCGGCTCGATGCAATCTTCGTGGCCATCGGAGGCGGGGGTCTTGCAGCGGGGGTAGCGAGCTATGTCAAAGCCGTTCGGCCTGAAGTCAATGTAATAGGTGTACAGATGAATGACTCCGATGCGATGGCACAGAGCATTCATGCTGGCCGTCGCGTCGCACTTTCCGAAGTAGGCCTGTTCTCCGATGGCACCGCTGTGAAGCAGGTCGGCAAAGAGACATTCAGGATCTGCCGAGAACTTCTGGACGAGATCATCATCGTTGACACAGACGAGGTCTGTGCCGCCATCAAGGACATCTTCCTCGACACCCGCAGCGTCACCGAACCAGCTGGTGCGCTGGCGATCGCCGGGCTCAAGGCTTACGTGGCGCGTCATGGTGTTCGCGGCGCCACCTTCGCCGCCGTGGCGTGCGGTGCCAACATGAACTTCGACCGGCTCCGTTTCGTCGCCGAACGTACGAACGTGGGTGAATCGACCGAGGCTCTGTTTGCTGTGACCATCCCGGAGCGGCCAGGCAGCCTGAAGCGCTTCTGCGAAACCATGGGTAGACGCAGCCTGACCGAGTTCAACTATCGCATCAGCGATTCAACACGTGCACATATCTTCGTGGGTGTCGGCGTTGCAGGGACGGAGGACAGCGAGAAGATCGCTGCGCATTTCCGCAAAGCGGGATTCGAGCTCATCGACCTCACCCACAACGATCTGGCGGCCCAACACGTACGGCACATGGTCGGTGGCAGCAGTGCACTTGCAGACGGTGAACTGGTCTTCGACGTCGAATTCCCCGAACGACCAGGCGCCTTGATGAAATTCCTGCTTGCGATGCCGGCCGATTGGAACGTCTCCATGTTCCACTATCGCAACCAGGGTGGGGATTCATCGCGCGTGTTGGTGGGTCTGCAGGTACCGCGCGCTGATCGGCGTCGTGCCGCGACGTTCTTCGTGGATCTCGGCTACCCAGCGCGCGACGTGACCGCTGACCCGGTGTACCAGATGTTTCTTGCCTGACCATCGTTTGCTCCGAAACCGCTAGTCGGGGTTTGGCAGCATCGCATCACGTGCGATACCGACAAAGTCGTGCCACGCAAGGATGAACGACCGAAGCGTGCGCAACGTCGGACCGAACGTGTCGAATTCCGCGTGTGTCATCCCATTCGGCTCGTACGCACGCACGAACTCGGGCATCGCCAAGAGGCGGTCCATCACAGCTGGTGGCACTGGTGCACCGACGGTGTCCGTCGGGTTCTCGCCGGAAGTGTTCGCCTTGACCTGCCAATCATGGGGCATTGTGTGCACCAGATCACCTCCGACGAGTTCTCGCCAATGACCGAGATGGCGGTACGCGGCCACCAGGAACTTTGTTGTGTAGCCGCGCTCGCGGAAGATCGAATAGGCACGTTTGGCGCATGCGATTCCGGCCCAATCCAAGTACGACACGTCGGTAGCACCGTCACGCTGCGCGATGACCTTGAGCCAGTCGTCGAGGCGACCGACCATCATCGTTGCAACAGGTGCCATGTGGCCGGTATCGGCATCTTCGGCGCGACGCCGGTCCAGACCGCGTTCAATTGCGTCGGCAATCGCAAGCACCTGGGGCACCGAAAAGCTCACCGTGACGTTGAGGCTGACCCCGCGATAGGTCGCCTCTTCGATCATCGCTACCCCTGCACTGGTACACGGCATCTTGACCTGCATGTTTGGCGCAAGAGCGCTCAGTTCCTGCGACTGAGCCAGCATGAGATCGGCATTGTTGTAGAGCGTTGGGTCGGTCTGAATCGACAGACGTCCCCATGTGCTGTCGTTCGCAGCGAAGACCGGCTCCAACAATTTTGCGCCGGCCGTTCCCATCCGGCGATAAAGCTCCCACGCGATCTGGGTCTCGCTCCAGCCCGGGTTTTCGGCCACCAGCGCATGGAGTACCGGTTGCCAAGTTGGCCACTCCTGCTTCAGAACAGTCAGACAGATCACTGGGTTGCTGGTTGCCCCGGTTGCACCCCGGTCGATCGAGTAGCGAAGCTCGGAGGTATTGCACGAATCGTTGAACAGACGAGTGGGCGTTGTACTGGTCATCACACTGAGCGGGGAATCCGACGCCGCCGGTTCCGTGCTCGTGCCTGCCGGGTTGCCTGATTCGGTAACTGGTCCGTTCATGGTTTCTCCTCGCCCCGGGAATGTCACAACCACGGGAGAGGTCATTATGTCATGACAATTCACCGACGCACAGGGCGAGCGATACGGTGACAGGGTCATGACCCGATTCGACCTTGTGAGCGTGGGACGGGTCAGCGCTGATCTGTACCCGCTGCAACGCGGCCCACTCGACCAGGTCCACCGGTTCGAGAAGCTGCTCGGCGGAAGCCCGACCAATGTGGCCGTGGCCGGAGCCCGGCTGGGGCTGCATACTGCCGTGGTCACGCGGACCGGCGACGATCCATTCGGCCGCTTCTGTGCACGGCGGATCATCGAGCTTGGAGTCGACGGCCGATTCGTGTCGGCCGTTCCGGGCCGAACTCCCGTGGCGTTCTGCGAGCTGTTCCCACCCGACAACTTTCCGATTCACTTCTAGGTGCCGGCTTTCGGCGTTTCGATCGCCAACGGTCTCGGTGCCGGAGACGCCTTCGGCGGGGCACTGTGTTGGGGACTGCTCGCCGACTTCACGCTCAAGCAGACGATCGGCTATGCGTCTGCAGCTGGGGCAATCGTGGCTTCGCGGCTGGGGTGCTCCGACGTGATGCCCAACGAACTCCAGATCCGCGCATTGTGCGCTCGGCAGTCTTCGACCGGTTGACCAGACAACAGGACATTAGAGTGCGTTTGTCCGGTAACGTTTCGCTTAATGGACAAGGACTTGCGGATCGAGATCGATCGTGCCAGCCCGCTGCCCCTGTACCACCAGCTGAGTGAGCAGCTGAAGACTGCGGTCGAAGCAGGAGTCCTGCCGAAGGGCAGCTTTCTCACCAACGAGATCGAACTCGCCGAGCACTGGCACATTTCGCGGCCGACAGTGCGGCGCGCCATTCAAGACCTGGTCGATGCAGGGCTGCTGGTGCGCCGACGAGGAGTCGGGACCCAGGTCGTCAACGACGAGGTTCGACGCCCGGTCCGCCTGTCGAGCCTGTGGGACGACCTCGTTGAACAGGGCCGCGCCCCGTCCACCGTGGTCCTTGCCCTGCGGCAGACCAAAGCCAAGGGCACCGTCGCCACCGCTTTGGATATCGAAGAAGCAACGCCCGTCGTGTACCTGGAACGCTGTCGTGTGTCAGGCGGACGCCCACTTGCAATCCTAAGGAACTGGTTGACGCTTGCAGCTGCCGGACATCTCACGACGGAATTGCTGACACGCAATGGCCTCTACCAACTGCTCCGTCAGGTCGGCGTCCGCCCTCACTCGGCGACACAGCGAATCGGTGCGATCGCGGCAAACGCGAACAATGCCCGACTGCTTGAACTTCCTGTGGGCTCACCCCTCCTGACCATGCGACGGGTGATGCGCGACGACCGTGGCAACGTGGCCGAACTGGGTGAACACGTCTACGACGCGCAGCACTACGCGGTCGAGATGACCGTCATGGAATCAAACTGAATCGGATTGTTTCATTTCGTTTCCTGTCGTGTCAACGCTCTGAAACCACGCGCTGCGCAAAACGGGCATCCGTGGTCTGGGACGTCAAGGACAGCGCCGCAACGTCGCCGATCACAATCACGGCTGGCGCTGAGACATCGGTCTCGCCCAACTCGGCCAGCGTGGAACGCAGCGTCCGCTGGCTCTCCCACGTTGCCCGTTCGATGACGGCGACCGGTGTGCAGGACGACCGACCTCCGGCAACCAGCGCAGCGGCGATTGCGGCGCGGTGCTCGACACCCATCATGACGACGATCGTTCCGCCGAGCCGTGCGAGCGCAGCCCAGTCGGTGTCGTCGTGACCTTCTCGGTGCCCGGCGACAACTGTGACTGATGCTGATATCCCGCGGTGGGTGACAGGGATTCCAGCCGCGGCCGGGCCTGCGAGCGAAGAGCTGAGGCCAGGGACGATCTCGTACGGAACGTCGGCTTCCTGAAGCGCAGCGGCTTCTTCGCCACCACGTCCGAACACGAAAGGATCGCCGCCCTTCAACCGGATGATCGTGCGGTGCCGACCGGGTCCAGACCCAAGCGTGACGAGCAGCGAGTTGATCTGCGACTGGGTCGCAGACCAGCCGGGACGCTTCGTCGCAGACCAGCCGGGACGCTTCCCGACATCGATCCGTTCGGCGCCCGGAGAGGCAATGTCGAAGATGCGCGGGTCAACCAGGCGATCATGGACAATCACGTCTGCTGCGGCGATCAGCCTTGCGGCCTTCACGGTGAGCAGTTCCGGGTCGCCGGGGCCGGCACCCACAAGGTGAATCGTCATCAGGACTCCTCGGCACTGTCGACGAGTGGCTGCGTCGTCTCGGCGACGTCATCGGCGACGTCATCGACGACGTCATCGACGACGTCATCGCCAGCGATGCCGACACGATGGCAGAAGTCTCCGAACCCTTCGCCAGTTTCGGCTTCGATGCGATAGCGGTCGAAGATCGGCCCTAACACCTTCGGCAACTCGGCCAGTTTGACACCGGTGGCCACACGCTTGTTCAGCCGGGTACCGGCGATTGCCCCACCGACATGAATGTCGTACCCGGTCTTCGTCTTGCCGACAATTCCCAGTTCGGCCGTGTACGGGCGGGCGCACCCGTTGGGGCAGCCGGTCATCCGTATGTGCACAGGCAAACCGGACAAACCGGCCGAATCTAGCGCTCCCTGCACCTCGTTGATAGTTTTCGGAAGCACCCGCTCGGCCTCGGCCAGTGCCTGCCCGCAGGTCGGCAGCGCCGGGCAGGCAAGCCCGTGGCGGCGAAGCGCTGACAGATCGTCGTGGAGGGTTATCGCGTGGTTGCGCAACACCCCGAGGATCGCTTCGCGGTCGTCTGCCTCGATTCCCGTCAGGATCAGGTCTTGGCGGGCCGTGAGGTTGACTCCGAGCCGATACTGCTGGATGACCGATCGCAGCCCCGAGCGAACCCGGACATCGGCGGTGTCCTTTACCCGTCCGGCATCGAGGTGCACACCGAGCGCCCACCGCCCGTCGGGTTGCTCATGCCAACCCAGGTGATCGTCGGCCTCGATCCAGGGAGCAACCTCGATGGGATCGATGAGGCGATGACCGACACGACCCTCGACCTCGGCACGGAACCAGTCGAGGCCGCGATCATCGATCAGATACTTCAGACGTGCGCGCTTGCGATCTTCTCGGTTGCCGTGATCACGAAACGCCGTGATGACACCCTCGATCAGATCGCCCAACTGGCGTCCGTCCGCGTCTTCGGCAACCCATGCGAGTGGCGAAGCTAAGCGCGGATACGTATCGTCCCGGTTGTGCGCTCGGCCCATACCGCCACCGACCGCAACAACGAAACCGGGTCCATGTTCGGGGTGGCGTGACGGAATGACGCCGACATCGTTCGCGTACACATCGATGCAATTGTCACCGGGCCACGCGATACCGATCTTGAACTTGCGCGGCAGGTACGTCTCGCCGTACAGGTCCTCGTGATCAACAGCTTTCGGCTGCGACGCGCTCACGGCTTGTTCGCCGTCGATCCAGACGTCGTAGTACGCACGGGTCTGTGGACGGAAGCGGCGGGCGAGTATGTCCGCAAGGCCAGAGAGAACAACTTGTCTCCGGTCGCCCATCGGTGCTGGGCAGCACTGCACGTTGCGATTGACGTCGCCGCACGCGGCCAACGTTGTGATGAGGTGCGAGTTCAGCGTGCGAATGAGCGGCTGTAGCCCACCCTTGCGAACGAAGTGCCACTGAATGCCCTGGCGAGTCGTGACGCGGAGACTGGAATCGCCCAGTTCGTCTGCCAAGTCGTCCATGGCCAGCCACTGGTCAGCAGTGAGCACCCCAGCGGGAAGAGAGGCCCGGATCATGTAGATGTGATCCTTCGCAGCGGCCGTACCGTCACCGGCCGCTGCTTTGAGCGCTTTGCGCTGGTCACGATCGTCTTGCGCATAGATGCCGTGGAACTTCAGCAGTACCTCGCTGTCGTGTCCGACGCCTCCCGTCGAGGAGTCCGCAATATCTTCACTCAGCGTGCCACGCAGCAAATTGCTGGAAGCCTTGACCGTTTCAGGAGCCGACAGATTGTCGAACTGCGTGACGGTCGGAGTCTGCAGGGAAGTCTCTCGGGAAGGAAGGATGACGTGCGCCTCGGAACCGCTGCTCATGGAAGCAGTGTAACCCAATCCCGACAATCTCTATCGACAAATAGGAATTAGACCCGGTCGCCGGCAAACATCTTCGCCAACACCCACGGCTCCAACCTCCAACCCTCAGCAACCAACGTCGGCCCCTCAGCTACCAACCTCATGATCAAAGCGCGTGCACGAGCCGGTATTTCCCACGTTGGACGCTGTCATGGGTCAGGTTGGAGCGACGACCAGTACGTTCGCAGTGAACAGCCACCCAGCGGTGACGTGGCGTGAGAACATGTGCCGGTGCGATTGTCAGCCCGAGCCGACTACGCCGTGCGCGCCTGCATCGAGCTCGCCCGTCGCCCCGAGCAGCAACTTTCTGCCGAGGCCGTCGCCATGCATGCAGATCTTCCGGCGAAGTTTCTCGAGGCAATCCTCGTCGAACTCCGTCGAGCCGACCTGATTCGCACCCAGCGCGGCCCGAAGGGCGGCTGCATGCTGGCCCGCACTCCTGCAGAGATCACCGTGGCTCAGATCGTCGAGGCGATC
>JANNBN010000053.1:0-43946 GCA_031385545.1 Acidimicrobiia bacterium
TGGTGCGGCGTTTCGCCCCCGCCGCACCTCGTTGTGGTTGCAAGGGTCTGCCTCCCGTTGGGCCGATCCTCAGGAAGAGCAGGACCGGCAGGACCGGCAGGATCAGCAGGAGAACTCGGAACAAGTCGAAGAGGTGGCTCAGGTCAGGCGGGCAGCCAGTGCCTGACCATCTTCTGCAACCCGTACGCACACTTGTTGTGTGGTGCCCCGATTGGCCGGTTGTGGCTGCCCATCGAGGCGAAGCTGTGCCGCTTGAACTTGGCCTCGATGCTCCCGTTGCGGTGTTGCGGGCCAACCGTGTGGTTGCTTGTTCGGCAGCGGCGAGGCGAGGTGGGGTGGCCCGGGGCATGCGTCGCCGCGAGGCACAGACGCGTGTTCCGGACGTGGAACTGGTGGCTGACGATGCGTCACGTGACGCACGCTGGTTCGAACCGGTGGTTGCTGCCATCGAGCATTTCACCCCGCTCATCGAGGTGGTTCGACCCGGTCTGTGCCAGTTCGCAACTCGCGGTCCATCGCGGTATTTCGGTGGCGACGAAGCCTTGGTGGCCGGTGTGCTTGCAGCCATCGAATCGATCGGCATCACCGCGCAAGTCGGTGTGGCCGACGGCCCGTTCGCAGCCGCGCTCGCTGCTCGCACCGCCCCGGTACACGTCGTCGAACCGGGTTGCTCGCCCACATTCCTTGCCCCGCAATCCATCTCGTCGTTCATCAGCTCTGGTGCCGACCGGTTGGGCAACGCAAACGCGCATCGCCGCGCCGGCCGCACCACAACCGCCCACCCCGATGATCTCAGTGAGCTGGTGGAGATGTGGGGGCTGCTCGGACTCCACACGCTGGGCATCGTCGCAGCGCTCCCGCGTGGCGATGTGCTGGCCCGCTTCGGCCCTCTCGGCGCGCACGCCCACGCGCTTGCTGGTGGCCACGACGACGCGTTGTTGGACCCAACTCCCATCCCACCCAACCTGGCAGCTTCGATGGACCTCGACCCTCCCATCGACCGCGTCGATGCGGCGGCCTTCGTGGCAAAGGGGCTGGCCGAGGAACTGCACCAGCGCCTGCAGGAGAGCGGGTTGGCCTGCACGCGCATCCGTATCGAGGCGCACACCGGCAGCGGCGTCCATCTGGTGCGCCTGTGGCGCCACGAGCGTTCCGGCGCGGCCGGCGGCATCACCGCGCAAGGCCTTGCCGACCGGGTCCGCTGGCAGCTCGACGGCTGGCTCCGCCGCCTGGCGGAAGCGCCGCGAGAGAGGTTGCCGACCCGGGCGCGGCCGAGCGGTGAACGGAGCGATCGGAGTGAATCCGAGGTGAGCAACCCATCCGAAACGCTGGGGGCGATCCACCTCCGAAGTGGATTGCCGCAGCCCGCGTCGTCAGACGAACCGGCTCCACCCGACGATCTCCTACCCGACGATCTCCCGCACGACCCCGGACCTGACCCCACCGCCGATTGGGACGGCACCGCCCGGTCGCTCGTCCGCATCGTGCTGGCCCCCGACGAGGTGCACCCGGATAATGGTCGTCAGCTGGGCTTCTGGGGCGGGGCCAGCGACGCCGATGAACGTGCCGCTCGTGTGTTCACCCGCATCCAAGGCATGCTCGGACCAGAGGCCGTGCGGGTGGTGGTGCCCGACGGCGGCCGCAACGCCGACGACCGGGTGCGGCTGGTGCCGTGGGGCGACGAGACGGCCGAAGCATTGCGAGACGGGCTGGAGCCGGCGCCCGCCCGCCCGTGGCCGGGAGCCCTTCCAACCCCGCTGCCAACCATCGTGCACTCACCTCCGCTGCCCGCTGATCTGCGGACTTTCGAGGGCTGGCCGGTGAAGGTGAGCCGACGAGGTCTGCTCGATGCAGCTCCGGCCCGGGTGTCGTTCGCTCGGAGTGCGATGGGATCGCTGAGCCCATCGTCGACGATCACCTCGTGGGCCGGCCCCTGGCCGGTGGAAGAGCGGTGGTGGGACCCGGCTTCGGCGCGTCGCCGTGCCCGCATGCAGGTGGTCACTTCCGACGGTCACGCCCACGTGCTGGCCCTCGAAGGAGGCGACTGGTGGCTGGAAGCCACCTACGACTGAGGAGGTGATCCGATCGATCTGACAAATCCGAGGTGAGCAAATCATTGCGATCGGGCTACACTTACTTCATGAATGTAGCTACTTCTTCGGAGCGCACCACTGTTGGAGTCCGCGAACTCAAGAACCAGCTCAGTAGCGTGCTTGATCGAGTGAAAGCGGGTGAAGAGATCACGGTGACCGAACACGGGCGACCCGTCGCCCGGCTCACCGGAGTCGGCGGCGACATCGACCGTATGACGGAATTGGTGACCGCTGGTGTCATCCATCCTGCAGCGGTGCAGCGTCGCCGGTTGCCTATGAAACGGGTGAAGATCGTCGATGGCTCGACATTCATTGCTGACACTGTCGCCGAGCATCGAGGGTGATTACTTACGTCGACACGTCAGTCATGCTCAAGCTGCTTGTCGACGACGAACTGGGTAGCGATGCCGCCGAACGTCTCTGGTTGAGTTCCAGTTTCGTGGTGTGCGCTGAGGTCGGGTACGCCGAAGCCCGTGCAGCGCTCGCCGCAGCACATCGCAGTGCCCGGTTGACGGCGCGGTCACACTCGGCAGCGAAGCTGGAATTCGAGGGGTTGTGGGCGCAGATCGACGCGGTGGTCGTCAACACTGCATTGATCCATGCTGCCGGTGACCTTGCCGAAAGCGAAAAGCTCCGCGGCTACGACGCGATTCATCTTGCTGCCGGCCTCGCTTCAGGTGCTGGCGTATTCGCATCGGCCGACGACCGCCTTCTGGCCGCGGCTCGTAAACGTGGGCTTGCTACCTCAAACCCGCTTCAGCTACCGGTTTGACCCGCTGTGCCTCGTGCCCATTCTCCGACGAGGCCAGACACAGCACAGCTAGCCTGATCGTATGGAGAACGTCGTCGAGTTGACGTTCATGCACGACCTTGCCGACGAAGCCAGTGTCCTGGCGATGGAGTTCTTCGGGGTTGGTATCCCGGTGGCCGAGAAGGCTGACCAGTCTCCGGTGACAGAAGCAGACCTTGCAGTTGAGAAACTCATCAGACAGCGGATTGCAGAGCGGTTCCCCAACGACGCAATTGTCGGGGAGGAGTTCGGATCATCCGGTGTTGCATCGAGAACCTGGATCGTTGATCCGATCGACGGAACTTCGTACTTCGCGAACTCCAATCCGAACTGGCGTATCCACCTGGCGCTCCAAATCGACGAACGGCTTGAACTGGCGGTGGTAGCTGCTCCGGCGTTGCGGCTGCGTTGGTGGGCACAGCGAGGCGAAGGCGCGTTCGAGGCCGCGTGGCCAGATGAAGGATCAGTTCGCAAGTCGCTCCGCGTCTCAGCTACTCAGGACCTTGATGGTTCTCTGATTGCCTGCACGCCCGACGCGACCAGGAACCGGCTGCCCGAGTGTTGCGGCGTCGCACCGTGGACCCCGCTGCCGCTCGTCCAACTGGTGCGCAGTGAGATCGACGGGTTCGTGGCAGAGGGTTTTCATCTCTGGGATCACGCACCGTGGATCTTGCTGGTGCAGGAAGCCGGCGGAAAGTTCACGGACCGGGAAGGTTCCATGTCGGGCGATCGTGGTGGTGGGGTCTACTCGAACGGTTGGTTGCATGACGAGCTGGTCCGGTCGCTCGGATATCGATGAGCGGTATCGATAGTTCGGTTGCCAGTTCGGTTGATAGTTCGGTTGACAGTTAGGTCGGCCTCGGTCCGGTGCTCGATCGGCGCTGGGTCGGCCCACCGGCGTAACGTGGGCCTGTGAACGACACCCTGGCTGCTGCACTCCCTGATCTGCTGGCCGACGCCGAACGCGTCTACGACTCGGCTGTCGCAATGCGGCGCGATCTGCACCGCTTGCCCGAGCTCGGCCTGCACAACCTCACGACCAAAGAGCGGCTGCTGGGCGAGCTGGAATCGCTCGGGCTGACACTGCATGAAAGCCCCAGCACGTCGGGTGTCACAGCAGTGATCGAGGGTGGTGGCGACGGGCCGACGATGCTGCTGCGCGCCGACACCGACGCGCTGCCGCTACAGGAAGACGCCGACGTCGACTTCAAGTCGATCACCGATGGCCAGATGCATGCGTGTGGCCACGACCTGCACACGGCCATGCTCGCGGGTGCGGCCAAGCTGTTGCAGGCGCGTCGCAGCGAGATCAACGGCCGTGTGTTGTTGATGTTTCAGCCCGGCGAAGAAGGCTTCCACGGGGCGCGCTACATGCTGGACGACGGCATCCTCGGCTACGCGGGCGACGTCACCAAAGCCTTCGCGATCCACGTCGGTGGCAACGTTCCGCTGGGCCTGGTCGCCGTCAAGGGCGGTACCCAGATGGCATCGTCCGACACGTTCTCGGTGATCGTGCGCGGTAAGGGCGGCCACGCGTCGGCACCGCATCATGCGGTCGATCCCATTCCGATCGCATGCGAGATCGTGATCGCCTTGCAGACCATGGTGACGCGCCGCATCGATGCATTCGACCCCGGTGTCATTTCGGTTGCCAAGATCGCTGCAGGCACCACCAGCAATGTCATCCCCGAAACGGCCAGCGTGCTGGGAACCATTCGTGCCGTGTCGGAACGCACCCGCGGCGCATTGCATGACGGCATCAAACGCGTCGCCGAGCACATCGCAAAAGCGCACGAGGCCGTCGCCGAGGTCGAAGTCACGTTCGGGTTCCCGGTCACCGTGAACAACGACGCTGTGGTCGACGACGTGCTGCGCGTCGGAACAACGCTGCTCGGAGAGCGCGGCACCATGCGCATGAAGGCCCCCGTGATGGGTGCCGAGGACTTCAGCTACGTGTTGCAGAAGGTGCCGGGCGCAATGGCGTTTCTCGGCGCATGCCCGCCGGAACTACCCATCCACGAGGCGTTCCCCAACCACTCCAACCTGGTGCGCTTCGACGAACGCTGCATGGTGCAGGGGATGGCAATGCATGTCGCCATGACCCTCGACCAACTCGGCTGAACGAGCCTGAGCACGCCGGCACGCAGGGCACGCAGGGCACGCAGGGCCTGCAGGCGGCCGCGTCGGCTATTTGGCCGTGACCCGAAGCAACGCGCCGTTGCGGTCGTCGACCACCAGCAATGACCCGTCCTGAGCCGGGATCACGCCGACCGGGCCACCGGGTGCACGGTCATCGGTCTCGGCCCAACCACCGAGGATCTCGGTCGACGCACCCGATGGCCGGCCAGCTCCATCGATGGGGAACGCAACCAGACGATGGCCGGTGTCTCGGTACCCGTGGTAGCTGATCACCAGCCTGCCCTTCCAGTACGTCATGCCAAGCGGAGCCGAATGGGCCGGCAGCAGTGCAAGCGGTTTGCGCGTTGATGTGCACGCATATTTTCTGAACTCGGGGCTGTTGATCTGGTTGTCGTAGCAGTACGGCCACCCGTATGACCCGCCACTGACCAGCTCGTTCAGCTCGTCGTGTGGGAGTCGTTCGTCGGACAGCTTGGCGTCTGCCTCGTCGATCGCGTCGCGAGAGTTCTCGACCTGCAACACCGCGCCGGATGCGTGCTGCACTATTGCCATCGAGTTGCGCAGGCCACTGGCCATCACCGACCACGAGACAACCTTGCCGCCAGGCTTGTCGAACCGGTAGCGGCGCACAACGCCAACTGCGCTGGAGCCGGTCGTGGCGCGGCACATCCCACGCTTCGAATCAGCCGCACAGTTATTGGAATCCGACCCCAGGTTGACAAGCAGAGAACCATCGGCAAGGAACAGAATCTGTGCCAACGGATGCAGATGCGTCTTACGGATCGGCATCCCAGCCGCAGCACCAAGAGAGCCCGTCGCGCCGATCACATATTGCCTGGTCGGCGTGACGAGCGTCGGGTCGAAGCGGAACACGCGGCCAGGCTCGCCGACGTAGACCAGCTTGTCGGGGCCCACGACGATGCCGTGCGGACGGTCGACGCCCGTGAACAGAATCGTCGGTGTACCGGTGAAATCGGGACCCTTCAACCTGAGCACTCTTCCGGTTTTCGGCTCCCACCCACCCATGTCAGCCACGAGCAGCGAACCATCGGACAGCTGCGCCAGACCGCGCGGTACACCGATGCCCGTGTTGCGAACCAGGCTCATCGAGTAACCGGGTCGTGCAACGGCGGCGGTGGCGGTGGCGGTGGCAGCGGTGAGGCCAGCAGCATTGGTCGGTGCGGAGGCAACGACACTGATCGTAAGTACACCGACTAAAGCAACGACGGCCAATCGGAAGACTGATCTGGGCCGAACGAAGGGCTTCCTCATCGGCTACGACGCGACGCGGCGACCCACTTCTCAACCGCATCGGCCGCCTTGGGAATCGCGACCGAGAGGACACGAGGTCCCTTCGTGGTGATGAGCACGTCGTCCTCGATACGCACGCCGATGCCTCGGAACTGCTTCGGCACCGAGAGATCGTCGTGTTGGAAATACAGCCCCGGCTCGACCGTGAGCACCATGCCTGCCTGCAACGAACCTTCCCGATAGAACTCGTTGCGAGCGCGGGCACAGTCGTGCACGTCGATACCCAACATGTGGCTGGTGCCGTGCAGCGTGTACCGCTTGTGGATCTCGGTGCGCAGCAGCTCGTCTGCGTCCCCTGACAGCAGTCCCCACTTCACCAGGTGTGCGACCAGCACCGACATGGCCGCCTGATGCGGGGCGAGGAACGTCTCACCGACTCTGCACGCAGCGATGCCGGCTTCCTGCGCATCGAGCACCGCGTCGTAGACCTGCCGCTGCAGTGCCGAGAACTGGCCGTTGATGGGTACGGTGCGAGTGACGTCGGCCGTGTACAGGTTGACGCCCTCGACGCCCATGTCCAGCAGCGCAAGTTCGCCGTCCTTCACGGCCCCGTCGTTGTCGGTCCAGTGCAGAGTGCACGCGTGGTGGCCGCAAGCAACGATGGAGCCGTAGCCCACGTCGTTGCCGTCGGCACGTGCCCGGCGGAAGAAGGTTCCTTCGAGCCACCGCTCGGAAGTGGCCGTGCCGAACTCGCCAAGGACGTCGTTGAAACCGACGTGTGTTGCATCGACGGCGCGCTGAAGTTCGGTGATCTCCCAGCGGTCCTTGACCAGCCGCAGTTCGGACAGCGTGGTTTCGAAGCCGGCGTTGTTCTTCACCCGGGTCAATCGCTTCATCAGTGCATCGACGTCTCGGTCGTGCCCGAGCGTGGCTCGCACCGGCTTGCCGCTCGTTCGCACCGCGTCGATCGCTTTTGGCAGCGTGTCCAGGCCGGCGCACGCAATATCGAGACGGGTGGCGGTATGCAGCACCCCGGGGCGAGGCCCCACCCATAGTTCGCCGTAGTCGCGGTCTCGGTAGAAGTCGATGGTCTTGCGGCCGCTGGCAGCGCGGACGTACAGCGTGGCCCGGTGGCCGCCACGAACGGGCACCATGACGAGCACGCCGCCTTCATCGAGATGGCCCGTGAGCCATGCGTAGGACGAGTTGGCCCTGTACGAGTAGTGGGTGTCGTTTGAGCGAACCTTGAAGCGCCCCGAGGTGACGATGAGGACCTCGCCAGGATATGCGGCCGACAGCAGTTCACGACGTGCCTTGGCAAACGGTGCCACGTCGCTGACCTTGGGGACGCGCTGGTTGGGTTCGGCCCAACCCGTCACCATGAACGCGCGCAGTTCAGGGGTGACGCCACCGTCATGGTTGGCTGTCCTCGGCACCGATTTGTTGCGCTGGGCAGCGGATTTCTTACTTGCGGAGGTAGCTGTTCGTGAAGCCATGTCCTCATCCTGGCGCATCGCCGCGCGCCGGTATTGCAAGTCGGCAATCTCTCAGTTCGTTAGCCTCAAGGCGGACTCACCCCCGACCGACGGAGACATGATGAATACCAACACCATCCACACCCGGGCCCGCGCTGCGCTGCTGGCTGTCCTCGCATGCAGCACCCTTGGCCTGGCGGCCTGTGGCGGCAGCGGGGGCTCATCGGAGCAGGCGTACTGCGACAAGGTGAAAGATCTCGGCGACTTCGAATCGAAGTTGAGCACCGCAGACTCCAGTGATCCGAAGGCGGCAGCGAAGCTCTTCACCGATCTCTCCACGTCGATGACCGAAATCGCCAAGAGCGCGCCATCTGACATCAAGGGTGAGTGGGACAAGATCTCGTCGGTCTTCGGCGAGATCTCTACCGCGATGCAGCCGCTCTCGGATCTGGATCTCACTGACCCGTCGAAGATCGATCCCAAGACCCTGGAGAGCCTGCAGGCGATTGCGCCGAAAATGGCAACGCTGCAGGAGACGATGAAGTCGA
Organism: Acidimicrobiia bacterium; assembly: GCA_031385545.1. GTDB lineage: Bacteria > Actinomycetota > Acidimicrobiia > Acidimicrobiales > JANYDT01 > JANNBN01. Next base: position 8,297 of record JANNBN010000053.1, read on the forward strand.
GCGGTGATGCGATTGACGTGTACACGAAGGACAAGTGCGGCTTCTCGATCGGCAAGTAGCAGTAACCGGCATCATCTGTACGACGTGATCAGGCAATGGTCGTCACGTCGTGCAGGTGGTGCAAGTTGTCGTGCATGAAATAGCGGCTGAGGCTCAACACGGTGAATTTCGTTCCGTCGCCTCGGCAGCCTGTGCGGTCCCACAGGTGCGGCGCCATGGATTCGAACACGCCACCCAGCCGGTTCGACGCGCCAAGCAACAGCGAGGCAGCCTGCTCGGGAGATCGCCGGTTGTATTCGACGGCGGCGGCATCGGGATCCCATGACGGGAACGTCGGGTTGTCCTCGGACACCATGAAGAAGATGCGTTCCTGGAACAGGTCCATGACGTCGGCAACGTGGCTGGCATACTCGATGGCTGACCATGTTCCAGGAGCCGGGCGCGTCATCAGGGCGGCCGGGACTGCTTCGTGCCCGGTGAGATGATCCATCCAGGCCTCGATGCTGTCGTAGAGGAGTTGTGCGAGGGCGTCCGGAGCGATGTTGCGTACGTCGATGCCACACTCCGCGCACGGTTCGCGGAGTACGACGGTCCAATCACGGTTACTCATTGGTCGAGCTTGCCACCCGGTGAAGTCGGTAGGGACGACAATTTCCGGTCGGCTGGGTCGATCAAGTCACAGTGCTCGGATGCCGATGGAAGCTTATGCAGTTCGTCAGACCCACGGACGCGCCCTTGCCCCGGCTTGTTCGATTGCAGCGGGATGTCCCGACGGTCGCGATTGCGATGGCGGCCGTGGTCGCAACAATCGCGTTCGGTTGGTTGGGGCCGACCGTGGACGCAGGCGCTGCGCCGACATCGCTGAGCCGGTGTCTCCGTGCTGCGGAGAAGCTGAAGGGGCCGACTGCCCGAGCGGCGGCACGTCGGAAGTGTGATGCGTCTGCGAAGGCAGCGAAGAAGCCGGCATCGACGGTGCCCGCGTCGGCGACGACAGTGGTGCCTCTCGGAACGGTGCCGACGGCGGCGCCAGGGGCGGTCCCATTTCTTGGCGGGTGTGTCTTGTTTCCCGCAGACAATCCGTGGAACCAGCGGGTCGACTCTGCAGTACGGCATGCGTCAAGCGATCTGTGGGTGAACTCGCTGGGGCCTTCCCGGACGTTGCATCCAGATTTCGGTGGATCGTACGGCATTCCGTTCACGGTGGTGCCGGCCACGCAGGCAGGCGTGCCGATCATGTTCACTGCGTACGGCAGCGAGAGTGACCCTGGCCCGTACCCGATCCCGTTGACGGCACCTGTCGAAGGCGGTCCCGGCGCCGATGGCGACCGGCACGTGCTTGTGGTCCAATCCGGTGTCTGCAAGATGTTCGAGCTGTATCGGGCTTTCCCGGCTGGTGGAGGGTGGCAGGCTGACTCAGGCGCGGTGTTCGACCTGAAGTCCAACGCCTTGCGACCGGAGGGCTGGACATCTGCCGATGCGGCCGGTCTGCCAATCACTGCTGGCCTTGTTCGATACGAAGATATTGCAGACGGCGAGTTGCGCCACGCCGTTCGATTCACTGCGCAATGTACTCAGCGCGCATATGTTCATCCGGCAACACATCAGGCAGGCAAAGACAATCCGTCATGCCCGCCGATGGGTGCCCGGTTTCGTATGAAGGCTTCGTTCGACACGTCTGCGTATACGGGGCAGACGCGGATCATCCTCGAGGGTCTGAAGCGCTTCGGCATGATCGTTGCGGACAACGGTTCGAACTGGTTCATCACGGGCTCAGTCGACCCCCGGTGGAACGTCGAGGACCTCGAACAGATGAAACGGGTTCCTGGCGGCGCGTTCGAAGCAGTCGAGACCGGCCCACTCCGCCGCTAGCCGAGTCCGTTCGAAGGACGTGCGGCAATCCACCTCGAAGTGTTGTTCGGAGGCGTTTTGCCCCCGGCGTTAGGGGCAACCTCTCTCCGAACACTTGTTTGTGCTCGAACAGGTGTTTGTGTATAGTCTCTCTTCCTATGGGATGGTCGAACGGGCCGAAGACGTGGTCGGAGCTTGAAGCCCGGCTGTCCGCCGGGCGTTCGGCGGCTCCGCGCCGGACCGGCGACGGTCAGCGAACTCGCATTGCAGTTGGCGAGTCGAAGACCGTTACCGGGCGGCCGGAGCAGCCCATTGCACGCGAGGTAGTACCCAACGGTGGTGACTCACCGGCGTGGTCACGCAAGCGGCAGCAGTACGAGGCACCACCCGTCATCTCAGCCATTGCTACCGCTACCAATCGCGTGCCCTATGCTGAGCTGAGCTGCCACTCCAACTTCAGCTTCCTTGACGGGGCCTCACATCCCGAAGAGTTGGTGCAAGAGGCCGTGCGTCTCGGGCTCAGCGCCTTGGCCATCACCGACGTCGATGGCCTCTACGGCGTGGTGCGCTTCGCCGAAGCAGCCCGCGCCCACGGCATGCCAACGGTGTTCGGCGTCGAGTTCACCCTCGACACCACCAGTTCCTATGCGCATCGTGTCGGCAGGCCCGATGTGGTTGGCGACCGGCTCATCGTCCTGGCCCAGAACACGGTTGGCTATGCGCGCCTCGCCCGGGCCGTATCCACCAGCCATCTGGCTGCCGGCGAGAAGGGCGCACCGCAGCTGTCCCTTGCCGACCTTGCAGCCACCGGCCGGGGGAGCACCGCGCCGTTCCATCGTGCACTGCAGAACGGGCCGAACCAGCTGGGTGCCGGTCCGGGTCCTGTTGCTGTCAGCAACCTTGCAGAGCACCGGGCACTGTCGGTCGACGGCGACGCCGCTGCGCTCGATGCCGCCGTGCGCCGCCATCCGTCTGCGCGCATACCAGGATCACCGCTCACGGCTCCCGCCGACGACCTGCACTGGCACGTCCTGACCGGTGGCCCTGACAGCGCCGTCTGCCGAGCCCTCTATGACCAAGGCCCCCGTGCCGCTCAGCGAGAGGTCGACCGGCTTGTTGCCATGTTCGGCACAGACCATGTGTGGGTATCCATCTGGGATCATGGCGAGCCACTCGACACCGCACGCAACGACGCACTTGCCGACATCGCGTCGCGTTGTGGGGTCGAGGTCATCGCCACCAACCTGGTCCGCTACAGCACCCAGGACCGTCGCCCCCTGGCCACCGCACTCAACGCGGTCAAGGCCAGGCGCAGCCTTGACGAGGCCGACGGGTGGCTGCCGGCAGCATCAAGCGCGCACCTGCGCAGCGGTGTGGAACAGCAGCGCCGCTTCGCGAGATACCCCGGTGCCGTCGACCGGTCCGCCCAACTGGCCGGCGACTGCGCGTTCGACCTGCAACTGGTTGCACCGAAGCTGCCGCCGTATCCGTGCCAGGACTACCCCGACGAGATGAGCCTGCTCCGTGCGCATACCGAAGAGGGGGCCCGTCGGCGCTACGGAAGCCGAGACGACGAGCGCGTTCCCGGGGCTTTCGCCCAGATCGACCATGAACTCGCCCTCATCGAGTCGCTGGGCTTCGCCGGCTACTTCCTCATCGTGTGGGACCTGGTCGAGTTCTGCCGTCGGGCCGACATCTTCGCCCAGGGCCGTGGCTCGGCGGCCAACTCTGCCGTCTGTTACGCGCTGGGCATCACCAATGCCGACGCTGTGTCGCTCGGTCTGCTGTTCGAGCGGTTCCTGTCACCTGAGCGAGACGGACCGCCCGACATCGACATCGACATCGAGTCCGGCCGCCGCGAAGAAGTCATTCAGTATGTGTACACACGATACGGGCGAGAGAACGCTGCGCAGGTCGCCAACGTCATCACGTACCGCAGCCGGTCGTCCATCCGTGACATGGGCCGAGCGCTCGGCCACGCACCAGGCCAGCTCGACGCGTGGGGCAAGCAGGTCGATGGGTGGGGCCGCGTCGCCAAGACCGCCGAGCAGCAGCGCGCCGAAGCCGAAGGGGCAGTCCTTGGGGCAAGCCCTCCACGTCATGCCATCCCGCAGCCCGTCCTCGACCTTGCCGCCGACGTCGAGGATTTCCCCCGCCATCTCGGCATCCATTCCGGAGGCATGGTCCTGTGCGACCGGCCCGTGGTTGAAGTGTGCCCCGTCGAATGGGGTCGCTTCGCCACCGACATCGAGCTGGATTCCATCAACGGCACGGGCACTGCCCGGAAGGGTACCGGCACCATGCGACGCGGGTCCGCCGCCGGCCGGGCCAACGCAACGCCTCTCCGCACCGTGCTGCAATGGGACAAAGACGACTGCGCGGCTTCAGGTCTGGTGAAGTTCGACCTGTTGGGCCTGGGCATGCTCAGCGCGTTGCACTACGGGGTCGACCTCATCGGCACCCATCACGGTGTCTCGGTCGACCTGGCCCTCATCCCGCAAGAGGACGAGGTCTACGAAATGCTCTGCCAAGCGGACACGGTTGGCGTCTTCCAGATCGAGAGCCGGGCCCAGATGGCAACCCTGCCGCGCCTGCGACCGCGCCGCTTCTACGACTTGGTGGTCGAGATCGCGCTCATCCGGCCGGGGCCCATCCAGGGTGGCTCGGTGCATCCCTACATCCGTCGCCGCAACGGCGAAGAGGCTGTCACGTACCTGCACCCGCTGCTGGAGAAGTCGCTCGCCAAGACGCTGGGCATCCCGCTGTTCCAGGAGCAGCTCATGCAGATGGCCATCGACGTTGCTGGGTTCAGCCCGGCCGAGGCCGATCAGCTCCGTCAGGCGATGGGCAACAAACGATCGTCCGAGCGAATGGAGCGGCTCCGAGCCCGGTTCGATGCAGGATGCCGCGGCAACGGGCTACAAGCCGATGTGATCGACATCCTGTGGGACAAGTTGGCAGCGTTCGCCAACTACGGCTTCCCCGAAAGCCATTCGGTCAGCTTCGCCTACCTCGTGTACTCGTCGTCCTGGATGAAGTACCACTACCCGGCAGCGTTCTGCGCGGCACTGCTCAACGCGCAGCCCATGGGGTTCTACTCACCGCAGTCGCTCACCGCCGATGCCCGCAGGCACGGGGTCACCATCCTCGGTCCACATATCAACGCGTCCGATGCCGCTGCAACCCTGGAATGGAACGACAACCCGCCGTCGTCGGCCATCCACCCGGGCACCAACCCGGCCATCCCACAACCATCTGTGCGCTTAGGGCTGTCCGAAGTTCGCCATGTCGGGGTTGCGCTCGCCGAGCGTATTCAGGCCGAGCGTGGGGTCAACGGTCCCTACACGCACCTGGGCGATGTGGCCAGGCGCACCGAGGCGTCCACCACGGCCATGCAAGCGCTGGCCACTGCTGGTGCCTTCGCATGCTTCACCGCCGAGGACGGGAGCAGCCTCGACCGACGCCGTGCGCTGTGGACGGTGGGTGCTGTGGCCCATGACCGTCCTGACCGTCTGGCCGGCATCGTCACCGGTGCCGAGGCACCGACCCTGCCGGGCATGGACACGGTCGAGACGATGGCCGCCGATCTGTGGGCCACCGGGGTCACCCCCGACGGCTACCCCACCGAACTGCTCCGAGACGAACTCACCCGTGTTGGAGTGGTGGCTTCGTCGGGGCTGCGCTCGGTCGAGAACGGTCGTCGGGTGCGGGTGGCCGGAGTCGTCACGCATCGGCAGCGGCCGGCCACAGCGGGTGGCACCACGTTCATCAACCTTGAGGACGAGACCGGGCTCATCAACGTGATCGTGTCCAAGAACGTGTGGGCGCGGTACCGGCAGGTGGCACAGGGGGCAGGTGCGCTGCTCGTGCGGGGGCGTCTCGAACGAACCGAAACTATGTCTGCTGTTTCCGGTGGATCGTACGGCTCGCACGGGTCGCACGGATCGTCGACAGGGCCGGTCGTGATCAACATCGTCGCCGACCGCATCGACCCGCTCACGATGAGCGTTCGTCCGCGGCCTTCGCGCGACTTCCGTTGAGCAAAAGCCTGGAGTCAAGGAGATCCCGTACCGTGCCGATGTCTGACACACTCGTCCGGACCGGAGGCGCACGTGGCCGAATTCATCGACAATATCCATGACCTGAAAGGCGACATCGAACGGCTTGAACGCAAGCTCGATTTTCTTTTTCGTCATCTACACCTGGACTACGTCGAGAGTGACCTGCCCGGCTACATGCTCGAGGCAACCCAGCTCATCCGCTTCGGTCGCCGAGACGATGCAGCGAAGCTCATCCGCGAATACACAGCGGTCGGTGTGCTCGAAGCACGCCAGCAGGTCGAGCAGATCGCCCGCAACCTCGGCATCTGAGCCGTCGGGCCATGTTCGGCCGGCATCGTCGGCCCGCATCGTCGACCAGTCGTGGGGATGGATCACCGGACGCAGCAAACCGAGCAAACTGGCACCCGCCGTGCCTGACAGCCGAGCTCATCTGCCATATCCAACTGCCCGACTGCGACTAAACCACCAATGCCTGCTGCACCTCGTTTCACCGACAAGAATTCAATGTTCCGCATCTACGCCTTCAGCGCGCTTGTGTCGGCTGCAATCCTGATCGCGGTACTTGCGAGCAAGGGGCTCGGAGCAGTCGGAACCGTTGCAATTCTGGCCCTGCTCGAGGTCACGTTCAGTTTCGACAACGCCGTGATCAACGCAAAGGTGCTGGAACGGATGACACCGATCTGGCAGACGCTTTTCATGACGGTTGGCATCGCGGTCGCCGTGTTCGGCATGCGGGTGCTGTTCCCCATCGTGCTGGTGATGCTGACGTCGGGGCTGTCGATGACCGGTGTGGTCGACATTGCCCTGCACGACCCGAAGCTGTACGCAGAGAAGCTGGAACTTGCGCACCCCTCCATCGCAGCGTTCGGCGGGGTGTTTCTCCTGATGCTCTTCCTCGATTTTGTCTTCGAGGAACGTGAGATCAGGTGGCTGACCTGGCTCGAGAACCCGCTGCAGCGGCTCGGCAAACTGGATCAGCTCTCGGTGGTCGTCACCGGTGCAACGATCATGGTGATCGCAAGCGTGTGGGCCGGTGAGCACCGCGAAGCTGTTCTCGGCGCTGGCCTCCTCGGGATGGTCGTGTACCTGGCCGTCAACGCGCTCGATTCGTTCTTCGGTGCGGCCGACGGCGGTTCCGGTGGATCGGTCAACGCAGAGGTGGCAAAGGCCGGTCTGTTCGGCTTCCTATACCTCGAATTGGTGGATGCCTCGTTCTCCTTCGACGGTGTCATCGGTGCATTCGCCATCACCGACCAGGTGCTGCTTATCGCTGCAGGCCTCGGCATCGGCGCCGTATTCGTGCGGTCGCTCACCGTGCACGTGCTGCGCCGGCAAACCTTGCAGCGCTACCAGTTCCTGGAACACGGTGCTCACTGGGCGATCGGCACGCTCGCTGTGTGCCTGCTTGCGACACTCCGCTACGACATCCCGGAGTGGTTCACGGGGTTGGTCGGCATCTCGTTGATCCTCGGCTCGTTCGCGAGTTCTCGCAGGGCCAAGGCCGACGTATCGCTCGCTTGACGAACGCACGACCCGCACGACCCGCACGACCCGCATGACCCGCCTGAACTGTGCCTTGTGCTCACGGTTCAAGCGGCACCGGAGTGGTGCCGCCCTGCACTGGAACCGGGCCGCTTGTGGGTTGATCGGTAACCGGAGACTGACGTGGTGGCGTCGGTTCGGCCTTCTTGGTTTGTGTGGCTGGAGCCTCGACCTGGTCTCTCGATCCGGTGGACTTGGTGGTCGACGGCCGCTTGGCTCGGCTGGTAGCCGCTCGGGACCGCTTGGTGGACTGGGGTAAACCCTGCGACGGTGAATCGTTCTTGTTCGATTTTGCGATCGAGCTGGACAGGTTCCCTGCGGACGGGTCCGACTGACCGGATGGAACGCTGGAGTCTGACGCAACGGTGGACGGCAGGGATGCGCCTACAGGCAGCGACGGCCCGAGTTGGGCTGTGCTGCCGTCGGGGTTGGTGACAGTCGGGACGGTATTGGTGACCGATGGAAGTTCGGCCGGTGCCAGGAGGTCGCCGGCCGGTTCGCCCACGCGTAGCGTGCGAACCCGGTAGCCGACTTCGGCATCACCCACGATGGATGCATCCCAGCGGTGTTTCGGGCCTTCGAACCGGCACAGCCAGACCGTTTCCAACGGTGTGCACCCGGCTTGGCGAACCTGGGGGATCCACGTCCACTCCATCAGGTTGTCGACCGCTTCGGGAGCTGCGTACAGCAATGCCCGTGGTCGATCACGATCGCGCCACGCATCCCAGAGGTTGCGCGCCGCCGCTTGCGGTGTGCGGAGACCGACAACCGGAATGGCTTCCGGGGCAAGTGTTGCGACCACCGCAAGCGGCGACGCATCCGGGCTGCTGGTGGAGGGGGCGAGATCGGCCACACCGATAGGAGAGGTGGTGCTGGCTCCGGTGGTGGTTGAACCGGGGTCGGTTCGGCTGGAACCGCTGATGGACATGAACGACACGACGCCGATGAGGGCGGCCAGCCCCAGCGCAACGCGCAACAGGAACGACCGCGACCCGTCGGCTGCTTCGGTGATGGTGTCACGCAACTGCACATCACATCGTACGAGCAGGGGGTGGCCTTGGTGGGCGTGCACCGAGCTAGGCCCGAAGCAAGCACGTCAACGATTGAAAGAACCCGAACGATGTGACAGAACCAGGTCAAGTCCCCCGCGGCCGGTGCCGATGGTTGAACCGTGCGCGACCCCGAGCTATACGTCCCGTCCGGGACCAGGAGCCACTGATGCTTGACCGACCGAACCTTCCTGGCACAGGTCGCTCGAACGCGTCGATCTTCCGGGTGGAGGCGCCGATCGACGACCTTCTACCCGGCAAGTCCAACGAGCAGTCGTTCCGCAAGACCTTGCTGGCCTATCGACACGGGATGCTGATCGTCATCGGGATCATTCTGTTCACGACGATTCCAGCCGGTGTCCCCGGACGCCTCTTTGCACTCGCCGGTGTCGGCGTTGATCTCGTGGTCGGTGGCACCGCGTTGCATCTCGCACGGTCCACCCGCAACCGTCGGCTGATCGTCATCCCGTGGCTGCAGGCGCTCTCGATGCTGGCGCTCACCGCAGTGGCTCCGAGCATGCAGGCCACATTGTTTCTCATTGGACTGTGCCTCTACTCGATCAACTCGCCGTTGCACGGAACGTGGCCCTCGACACTGGCACTGCTGACGGTCGTCGCGGCAACGCCACTCGTCACCGTCTACCAGGGTGGTTCGTTCGACTTGACCTTCCTGCTCATGTTCACCGTGTTCATCCCCGCAGCAGGTGTGATTGCCGAGCGGGTTCGCAGCAACGAACTGTCATCGCGCCGCCAGTACGTGGAACTGCTCACCGGTCTTGACGCTGTCGTGTGGGAAGGTGACCCGGCCACGATGAAGCGAACCTTCGTCAGTCCGCAGAGCCGTGACCTGCTGAACCTTGACCCGCGTGCGCTGATGGAACGCTGGTCCGAGTACGTATACCCGGACGATCGTGAACGAGAGTCCGAGAGCCGCGCCGCTGGCGTTGCGAACGAACGTGACTTCGTCATCGACTTCCGCATGATGAGCGCCGACGGGTCTGTTATCTACGTGCGTGACACCGTCCGCGTCGAACGTGATTCCGCGGGCAAACCGTCGCGCATGCGTGGCGTGCTGGTGGACATCACCCGTCAACAGGCGGCCGAGGACACAGTTCGGAAGCAAGCGTTGTACGACAACCTCACCGGGCTACCGAACCGGTCGCTGTTCAACGAACAGTTGCGCATGAAGCTTGAGCAGGCCGAAGGCGGCAAGGAAGGTCTGGCCGTCTTGCTGCTTGACCTGAACGGTTTCAAGGAGGTCAACGATACGCTCGGCCACGCGGTTGGCGACCACCTCTTGCAGGCGATCGGCGGTCGCCTCAGCACGTACTTGAGCGACGCAACCCTCGTTGCCCGATTGGGCGGCGACGAGTTCGCGGTGCTCATTCATCCTGGCAACGCGCAGACGGCGTCGATCGCTGCCGAGACGATCGCGTCGTGCCTCACACCGCCGATCACCGTCGACGACATGACTATTCAGGCAGGCGCCAGCACGGGCATCGCCCTGTACCCCAGCGATGGTCAGGACGGTGCCTCGCTGTTGCGCCGTGCCGACGCCGCCATGTACGAGGCGAAGCAGTCCGGACGTTCACATATGTTCGCGACACCGGACGACGACAAGGCCAACGTTCGTCGCCTGCAATTGCTCGGTGAGCTACGCGCCGCAATTGCGTCCGGCGACTTCCGCCTGTTCCATCAGCCGAAGCTGGACATGCGCTCGGGCCGCATCGTTGGCACGGAGGGGTTGGTGCGTTGGCAGCATCCGCAGTTCGGCCTGCTGACACCGGTCGAGTTCATCGAGCTGTCAGAACTCTCAGGGCTGATCATGCCGCTGACCCGGTATCTGCTTGAGCTCGGCATCGCTCAGGCTGCGGCGTGGCGTGCGCAGGGCTTCGAGATTGCCGTGGCCATCAACCTCAGCGTGCGGAACTTCTTCGACCAGGGACTGCCTGACTTCATCCGGGATCTGCTCGATCACCACAACCTGCCAGGCAAATTCCTGGTGCTCGAGATCACCGAGCGTGAAGTAATGAGCGACCGTGCGCTGGCACGAGCTGCGCTGTCTCAGTTCCGCGAGCTTGGCGTGAAGATCTCGGTGGACGACTTCGGAACCGGATTCTCGTCGCTGTCACAGCTGCAGTTGCTGCCGATCGACGAGATCAAGATCGACGCGAGCTTCGTCCGCAACATGCTCACCAACCAGCAGGACCTGGTGATCGTGAAATCGATCATCGACCTGGGGCACAACCTCGGTCTCGAGGTTGTGGCCGAAGGTGCCGAGACGCCGAACGAGCTGAACGCGCTGAGAGAACTCGGCGCTGACCGGTTGCAGGGTTACGTCATCGGCAAGCCGATGCCGGCGGAAGACCTCACGCGCTGGCTGCGGCGCCTCGCCGGGCAGCCGGAGGAGACTCTGGCGAATTCGGCCCCGCAGTTGGTGAACAAACCCGCCGAACCAGCGCCGCGTGCCAGCCGGCTGCTCGCCCAGTCGGACGGAACGCGCCGCGGCGCTTAACGGTTGTGCGCTGCCGGCCGCGCGCAACCCGTGGACGCTGCGTCCTAGTCCGGACCGCTCCTCACAGTCGTACCGGCTCGGAGTGGCCTGATGAGCAGGATCGAGGCCGGCGGACTTGTGGTCAGGATGCCACGAAGGGGAAGCCTTCGTCGGCCCATCCGGCTTTCCCGCCGATCATCTTCTTGACCGGTCTGCCGAGGCGGGCGATGTTCGCTGCACCGCGGTCAGCACCATTGCAATGCGGCCCGGCGCAGTACACGACGAACAATGTGTCTTCGGGCCAGGTGGAGAGCGTCTGTTCGTCGATCTGCGCGTGCGGCAGATGGATGGCTCCTTCAATGTGCTCATCGGCGAACGAATCGGCGCTTGCCGAGGTTTGCAGGAGCACGAAGTCCTGGCGGCCGGTGGTCGTCGCATCGTGCACGTCCCAGCAGTCCGTCTCCAGCGAAAGCAAGGCGCTGAAGTGTGCGAGAGCGGTTGTGTCGGGAGCGGCAGGAATCAAGGTGACGCTGGAGGGGCTGGAGGGGCTGGAGGGGCTGGATGGCGTGATTGGGGTCATGCAATCATTTTTCGCCCAGGCAGCAAGAATCGGGAAGTGGCTGCACTGCCACTATTCGTTAACATGCGGCCATGTTGGAGAACCGGAGGGTTGTCGCCCTTGCCTACGACGGACTGTGCACGTTCGAGTTCGGCATCGCCAGCGAACTCTTCGGGCTCGCCCGACCAGAACTTGATACTCCGTGGTACGAGTACCGCGTGGTCGCAACGACAAACGGGCCGATACGAGCGGTTGGCGGCCTCACGATTCACGCATCGGCCGATCTTCGTCACGTTCGGCGAGCGGGAACGATTGTGCTCCCAGGTTGGCGGGACAAGGACGAGGCACCCCCAGCGGCGCTGCTGGCGGCGTTGCGTTTCGCTCATGCCAAGGGAGCTCGAATCATGTCGATCTGTTCAGGCGTGTACGTGCTCGCAGCGACCGGGCTCCTCGATGGACATCCGGCCACCACTCACTGGCGATATGTCGAGCACCTTGCTCAGCGGTACCCGGCGATTCAGGTCCGCCCGAACGTGCTCTACGTCGACAATGGGCAAACGATGACATCGGCAGGCAGCGCCGCAGGCCTTGACCTCGGGCTCCATCTCATCCGCCGGGACCACGGTGCGGCAATCGCTGCCGAAGTCGCGAGACGCTTGGTCCTGCCCCCGCAACGTGAAGGCGGCCAAGCTCAATACATTCGTCACGGCTCGACCGTGGCCGCCATTGAAGATCGACGGATTGCAGACACGGCAACCTGGATTCAATCCCACTTCAACGAGGTCATCACGGTCGGAAGCCTCGCGTCGCGTTCGCACATGTCGACGCGGACGTTCGCTCGGCGGTTCCTCGACGAAACCGGAACCTCGCCCCTCGCTTGGGTTCTGACGCAACGCCTTCACCGGGCACAGGTGCTGCTGGAAACCACGGAACTGCCATTGACGGACGTCGCTTCGGCAGTGGGGTTCGCCAGCGTCGAGACTCTGCGTCACCATTTCCGCAAGGATCTGAATACGTCACCGTCACGTTACCGATCGGTGTTCTCGTCGTATTCGAGCTAACGGAAGCGATCGTTCTCCCAGCCCATCCAGCAAGAGAGCACTCGACATGGCTCGACTTTTGCTGCCTTACGCTGCAGGGATGAACCCCGCCCTCGAGGACGTCACCATCGATCGACTCGTTGCTGGGGGAGACGGCATCGGCCGCTTGGCTGATGGGCGTGTGGTGTTCGTTGCGGCAGTCGTTCCGGGTGATCGGGTCAGCGTCGAGCTGACGCTCAACAAGAAGGACTTGGCGAAGGGAGTGGTTCGCTCGATCGTCACCCCTGGCCCCGACCGCGTCGACCCACCGTGCACGCGGGTCGCGGCGGGATGTGGCGGATGCGACTGGCAGCACCTCGCGCCGAGTGCTCAGCACTCGGCCAAAGTGGCAGTTGTGGCCGACGCGTTCTCCCGCATCGGGCGCATCCCGGAATCGACAGCGCGCTTACGATTCGGTGGAACCATCGCAGCAGGCGAGCCGTCGGCCAGCGGATGGCGTACAACCGTGCGAGCGTCGGTGAACCGTTCCGGTCGGGCTGGCTTCTATCGAAGCGGCACACACGATGTCGTTCCCTCCGGGCCCTGCATGGTGGCCCATCCGGTTATTGCTCGTGTTCTGGAGTCGGGTACGTTCGCGCCGGCAGAAGAGGTCATCATCCGCGTCGGGGTGTCCGGCCGTCAGCTCGTAGTCGGCACCGCGCAGCCCGCTGCTGTGAAGCTTCCATCGATTCCAACCGGTTGGACCGCTGAGATTGTGCGGACACCCGGTACCGGCGGGGTCGGCGCCGTGCAGGAGCACATCAACGGGGCAGACCTCCGAGTATCGATCAGCTCGTTCTTCCAGTCAGGTCCCGATGCGGCATCGTTGTTGGCCTTCACGGTCGCTGAACTGTTCGCACCGCTCGGTGACCCCGATGTGTTCGTCGATCTCTACGGCGGGGTCGGGTTGTTCGCGGCAACCGCTGGCAAGGGCGCTCGCGATGTCGTGTTGGTCGAGTCTGGCGCAACCTCGATCTCCGACGCTCGCCACAACCTTGGGTCAGACGCGCTGGTGCACCGCAGCACAGTCGAAGAGTGGGAGCCGCCGCGTGTGGTCCGTCGCTCCGCGAAGGTACATATCGTCGCCGACCCGGCCCGTGCGGGCTTGGGGCGCGATGGTGTGGCGGCTGTGACAAGGGCCAAGCCCAGTGCGTTCGTGTTGGTGAGCTGCGACGCCCCTGCAGGTGCGCGTGATGCGCGTCTGCTCATCGATGCGGGGTACGTGCTGCAAGACGCCGTGGTGCTGGATCTGTTCCCGCACACGTCGCACATGGAGACCTTGATGCTGTTCGTTCCCGGTGACGCTCCCGGTGACGCTCCTCCTGCCTGATTGGCCAGTTCGCCGAAGTATCCTTTGCGCCTCATGAAGGTGCCAGTTTCCGCAGCCGGGGATCCACTCAGCCTCCTCACGGTGCACGCCCATCCCGACGATGAGTCATCCAAAGGCGCCGGCACGCTGGCCCGGTACAGCGACGAAGGTGTGTACACCACGTTGGTCTGCTGTACCGGTGGCGAATTGGGCGACATTGCCAACCCGGCGATGGATCTGCCCGAGGTCAAGGCCAATCTGCAAGCGGTCCGCGCCGACGAGTTGGCCAGGGCCACCAAGGTCATCGGGTTCTCCGAAGTGGTCATGCTCGGCTACCGCGATTCGGGGATGGCCAACACCGAAGCCAACAACGATCCGTCGTGCTTCCACCAGGCCGACCGTTCCGATGCTGTCGCACGCCTGGTGCAGATCATCCGTCGTGTGCGCCCGCAAGTGGTTATCACGTACTCCGACGACCAGCAGGGCTATCCGCACCCGGACCATCTTGCCGTTCACGACATCACGGCCCCGGCCTGCGCGGCCGCTGGCGACCCGTTGTATCTGCCAGAGTTGGGTGCAGCGTGGCGTCCGCAGAAGCTGTATTACTCGGCCTGGGCACGAGTGCGAATGCTCTCGTTCCACGATGCGTTTCTGGCGCAGGGAATCACATCGCCCTACGACGAGAAATGGTTCGAGCGCCCGTCTGCCGATCATCGCATCACAACGCGCATCGACGTCGCACCTCAGTACAGTCGCCGCTGCGAGGCGCTGCGTGCCCACGCGACGCAGATCGACCCCACGTCACCGTTCTGGTTCGGGCTCCCCGACGACGAGGCAGCGCGCATCTACCCCTTCGAGGACTTCATCCTGGCCGAGTCACTTGTTGCCACGGTTGACCATGGGGTCATCGTCGAGGGCGAGTTGCTCCTCCGACATGAGGCTGACCTGTTCGCCGGCATTCGCTGAACAAACGCCCTGTCGACCAGGGCGAGCTCCGCTGGGTTGCTGTTTGACCGATGGTCGTGGGTACAGTCGGTCTGTTCAACGGCGTCGGTTCGACGCCCCGTGAGGA
The DNA here is from genome assembly GCA_031385545.1 of Acidimicrobiia bacterium. GTDB lineage: Bacteria > Actinomycetota > Acidimicrobiia > Acidimicrobiales > JANYDT01 > JANNBN01. The sequence continues at coordinate 23,310 of JANNBN010000053.1, forward strand.
GCACCAGCACATGGCAAAGTACCTGTCCAAAGAGTGGCACGACAAGGCGATGGAACTTGCACAGACGTTCCCCGAGAAGCCTGGCGCAACCGCCAGGATGGCGCTGCGTGTCAGCGGTGGCCCGGAAGGTGACATCTCCTACTACCAGGTGATCGAGAACGGCAAGGTGCTCGAACAGGCGTTGGGTGAACTTCCCGACGCCGACTTCACCATGCTGTCCACGTGGGACGACAGCGTGAAGGTGACGAAGGGCGAGCTGGATGCCAACGCGGCGTTTATGCAGGGCAAGATGAAGGTCACCGGCAACGTGGGCAAACTCATGTCGTTGATGCCGCTCACGATGAGCCCCGAATACAAGGCCATCCAGGAACAGATCCGCGAGATCACCGAGTACTGAGCCGGTAACTCCCGCGCCTCGACCTGAGTGAGATTTAGCTGGCGCGCTGGGCTGAGCGAAGTGTTCGGTACCCGATTTGATGCACGTTGCTGCGGGCCATGATGGCCCGCAGCGTCGCGTGTAGCGGCGCATCGTCGACCAACACGCGGTGGTGCTCGACCTGCGTGGACCAACCCGATGACGTGTTGTACAGACTGCGCAACTCGGGTGTGTCGATGGCTGGACGGAGACGAAGTTCCGTGACACCAGGGCTGAGTTGATACACGGCCATTTCGAGCGAGGAAGCCGTGGGGTCTTCGATGTCGATGACGTGGTCGGGCGTGAGGATGCCTTCGTCGGCCGCAAGGCGGCGGAACGGAAAACCTGCCCGTACTTCGGTTGCCGAATCAGGGAGGCGCAGCGGCAGGTTGAACTCGACGGCCAGCTCGAGTTCGACGTCGAAGAACTCGGGCCGCATGTGCAGCGCGTCCAGGTGACTGTCGAGGTGTGACACGTCGAAGCCCCACCAGATGGCCCGCTCGATCTGGGCCCTGCATTCGCGGCGCACCTCGTCGAGCGACGCGTGGTCCCAGAGATCGGGTGCGGTTGACGGGAACCCACCGTTGCCGTCGACCAGCGATGGCGCGTGGGTGAGCGGACCCCAGCGGAACCGGTCGTGTTCAGCCAGCACCGTGAGCGACACACCGATGTCTTCGCCCCGGAAGTCAGCTGCTGCGGCGCGCGCCCACGGGCCGGGGACCATGAGCCTTCCGGTTGTGGCCAAGCCGCGCCGCAGCGTGTCGTAGCCGCCGGCGGTAGCTGCGTGCGTGCTCCCGATGCCGTCGACCGCGATGATGACCACGCGGTCGCCGGCGGAGTACCCGAGGCGGGAGGTCATGGTGGGGCTCACGAGCCAACCGTAGTTGGACAAGCCCGCCACAGACCGCGCTGCTCATCTCTCGCTGCGGAAACCGCGTCGGCGAACTGGTCGACGTGGGCCACGTTCGGTGGGTAGGTGAGGAGGTTGGCGTATCCGTTGCGGGCAAGCGCCAGGTTGACGAAAAGCCCATCCGATGCCCGGTAGATGTAGGCGAGCAGGCGACCGTACCGATCTCGTTCTTCCACATCGCGTTCGATGCGAACCGCGGTGCCGACGGGAATGAGCGCAGCGGTGAAATGTGAGGCCTCGGGGCCGAAGCACTGGATAGGCGTGTTGGGGCGCTTCGTCTCTGGTGTGTCGATGCCGATCAGGCGAACCTTCTCCTGGCCGCCGTCAGCGAACTGCACGGTGACCGTGTCTCCGTCGCTGAGGTGCACCACGCTGGCGTTCGCAACAACCGATCCCGGCCCTCGGACCGTCGCGGCCGTCTGTTCCGGCGAGGCTGACGTGGCGGTTCGACCGGAATCCTGTTGCTGTGGATCAGCGGTTGTGGCCGCTCGCTCGACGCTGAAGGCAGCAGTATCTGCTGTACACGCGGAGGTGACGGACAGGTGCGCGGTCAACAACGCCGTCAGCGAGACGCGACGAATCACCGAGCTCACGAAACGTCACACAGAGTGGTGAATTGGTTCATTGGGATGGTGGTTTGGATGGACCTTCAGGAGTGAACGTGCATACAGTGTTGACGTTGACCACACAAAGTAGTGAACGGTGTACCTGGAAGTCGCCGTTGACCAGCCTGGTGGAAAGACACGAGCAGCAAACAAGTGCAGCAAACAAGTGCAGCAAACAACAGCACAAATCGCACGACCGACAAGTCCATCTCTCGACCAGGGGTCCGGACGACGAGATGGAAGGAAACCAGATGAACCGAATCGCCTCAACGATGCGGGTTCTGGGACTGTCGGGCGTGCTGATGGTTGGGATGTCGACACCAGGGGTGGCATCGACATCCCGACCCGCTGTTGCACAGACGGCATCGAGCTCGGCCGCCGCGCCGAAGCCCGTGTCCATTCAGGCTCCGGGCGACACGCAGGTCACCAAGAAGCTGACCCGTGAAGAACAACTGGGCATGAAGGCCCTGGACTTGGTCTCGTTTCGCTGGCAGGAAGCACTTCCGGGATGGCGAATCCGGTTCCTTCCTCAGCGGAAGGGCTACCTGGCCATCACCTTTCGCGAACAGCGACGCATCGACGTGTACGTGCGGATTGATCGTCCGGTCGCCGGTGTGGCACACGACGTGGCACACGAACTGGGCCATGCGATCGACGTGACCTATTTGAACGACGAGCGCCGCGCTGCGGTGCTGGACATCCGAGGGCTGAGCCCGGCAACCAACTGGTGGGCGTGCAACGCCTGCACGGATCTGCAGACCGGGGCTGGCGACTTCGCGGAATCGTTTGCGCTGATCGCGGCGCCTCGCTACAAGTTCTACAGCGAGCTGGGAACCGAGCCCACTCCGCAGATGGTGCGTGCTATCTCGAGCGTTATTGCCGATGCTCTTGGCACCGTTTGAACCTGGCACCTGGGGGTCAGGCTGCTTGTGGATGGTGCTGGGCGACAGTAGCTTCGCGACGAGCGGCAGCTTCGGCGAGCGCAGCGCGGGCCGACATGAGGCCGACCCGTCCGAGCTGCTTCGTGCGCTCATCGAGGCGGTACCGCGAGAGCGCGGCCGCTGCCGGTTCTGGGTTCACGATGGTGAGCTGTGCGGTTGACATGTGTCCAGTATCGGGAGGGGGTATGACAGAAATGTGGGTTGGGAGGAAAATCTCGTGGAATTCTTCGTAGCGGCGATTCGCGCGGGCGAAGCGGGTTTCCAGCAGCAACGGCGCACCGCATACGGTGGGAGCATGAGTACCAACTCCACTGTGCGGTCGACCGAGAACCGATGGGGCATCACGATTCCGTTCGACGGTCTGACCCTCGCCAACCACCGTGACATCCTGCAAGAGCTGGAGTCGTTGGGTTACACCGACATGTGGAGTGCCGAGGCGATGGGCAACGACGGCTTCAGCCCGCTGATGCTGGCTGCAGCGTGGACCAGCAGGCCGACGCTCGGCACCGCAATCATCCCGGCCTTCACTCGCGGGCCGGCGTTGTTGGCGCAAAGCGCTGCATCGCTCGCCGAGGCTGCTCCGGGGCGTGCCGCCATCGGCATCGGCACGTCGTCGAACGTCATCGTGCAGAACTGGAACGCAATCCCGTTCGAGCGCCCCTATCAGCACACGCGCGACGCCGTGCGATTCTTACGCGCCGCGCTGAACGGCGAGAAGATCGACCAGGCCTATGAGACGTTCACCGTGAAGGGATTCCGCCTGGCGCGTGTTCCCGAGGTGAAGCCGCCGATTCTGATCGCCGGGCTGCGGCCCGGCATGCTGCGTCTTGCCGGATCAGAGAGCGACGGGGCCATCATCAACTGGTTGTCAGCCGACGATGTCCCGAAAGTCACCGCGGTCGTCAACGAAGCAGCGGCTGCGGCAGGGGCCATGGACCCCAAGCAGATCGTGGCCCGCATCTTCGTGTGTCCCAATCCCGACGTGGACGTTGTTCGCAAGGGTGCCCGGATGGCGATTGCTGCGTATCTCAACGTCCCGGTCTACGCAGCGTTCCACGAGTGGCTCGGCAACGGGCCGCGGCTGCAGGGTATGTGGGATGCGTGGAAGGCCGGGGACCGACCGGCAGCTCTCGCTGCTATTCCTGACGATCTCGTCGACGACCTTGTCGTGCATGGCACTGCAGCAGAGTGCAAGGCAAAGCTGCAGCGTTATGTCGACGCAGGCGTCACCACTCCTGTGATGGCGATTCTGCCTTTCGGCATCGATCCCGTACAGGCCGCCCGAGACCTGGCGCCGACGCAGTGAGCCCTGACGAACTGAACCCCGGCGCGTGAATGCCGGCCCGGTTGCCATCACCGAACCCGACGACCCGAGGCTCGACGACTATCGAGAACTGAAAGACGCCACTCGGCGGCGTGGCGGCACGTTCATCGCAGAGAGCGAGCGGGTCATCACGCGCCTGTTCGATTCGACCTTCGCAGCCCGCTCTGTGCTCTTGACGCCGAGTCGCTACGCGCGCTTACAGAATGTCATTCCGGCCGGAGTCAGTGCATTCGTGGCCGAGGAGTCGATCATCAACCAGGTCGTTGGGTTTCCGCTGCACCGCGGTGCCGTGGCGCTTGGTGTGCGGCCTGCCTCGATGACTCCGCCGAACCAACTGCTGGCCACCGCCCGGATCGCGGTGATCGTCGAGGACGTTGTGGATCCTGACAACGTCGGCGCCGTGTTCCGGCACAGCGCGGCGTTCGGCGTCGACGCCGTTGTCCTGTCGCCCGGCGCCGGCGACCCTCTCTACCGAAAAGCGGTGCGCGCTGCGGTCGGATGGTCTTTGCATGTCCCCTGGACTCGGGCCGCACCGCACCAGTGGCCTGCAACCCTCACAGACATGCGCACCGACGGATGGCACGTCCTTGCGCTGACCCCTTCGGAGGCAGCGGCGGTACTGCCGTCGACCCTTGCCGAACGAGGTCGCGACGAGCGGATCGCGCTGCTGGTCGGTACCGAGCACGACGGCCTGACCGCGGCAGCCATGGCTGCGGCAAACGTGCGTGCGCGCATCCCGATGGCACCGGGCGTGGACTCCTTGAACGTCGCCACGACAGTCGCCATCGCCCTGTACGAGATCGCAAAACGCAACTGGTCGTGACCCAACCTTCCGTGGTGCCCGCATTCATCAGTACGCTCCGGGTATGGCGCTCGACGAATCCGCACACGATGCTGAGCCGAACATCGGAGAGCGTCTCGCCGGTGGTAGCCGGTCCGTCGTTTATGGCTCTGTTGATCACACGGTGCTGAAGGTTCCCAACGTCGGAACTCCCGATTCGTGGATCGGTGCTGAAGCCGTCTACTGCGATGCCGCCGTTTCGGCTGGGGTGGCGGCCCCACGCGTCCTGGAATCCCTCCTGATCGAGCACGTGCGTGCCGTGCGGTTCGAACGCGTCGACGGCCGTCCGATGTGGGATCACGTCGCCGATGACCCGACGTCAGCGCAGGAGAACGGCGTGGCCCTTGCCGAGATCCAGATCGGCCTCCGCTCCAGACCCGTGCCGATCGTGCTCCCCGAGATGCGCTCCCGGCTGCTGGCGAAACTCCATCTCGCCGCTGCGCTGCTGGGCGAGCATCGCATCCCTGTCATGAAACTGCTTGAGACGCTCTGGGCTTACGCGCTGCCGATGGCGCTCTGTCATGGTGACCTGCACCCGAAGAACGTGCTCATAGGCCCCTCTGGCCCGGTCCTCGTCGACTGGTTCGACGCTTCGCGCGGTCCGTGGATCGCCGATGTGGCCCGGACATCGCTGTTGCTCGACACCGCGCTCGGTTCGGCTGCTCCCAGCCCCGACTGGCTGCCAACACTGCGCAGCGCCTACCTGCACCGAATCCGCATCGAGACCAGTTTCGACGAATCGTTGTTTCGGCAATGGCGTGTGGTCGGGATAGCAGCGAGGCTGGCAGAGGGCTTGCAGGTTGACTTCACACGGACGCTGCTTGAACGGGAACTCCTCGAGTTAGGTCGACAAGGAGTGGTCTCAGCCGACTAACGGCCGTATGAGCCCAGCTACTCCCGGCGCCGAGGCGAACACCATGTCGTCGTTCTCCGGACATGGCAGTTCGATGTGTGCACCAGCCTCGGCCGCAATCACCGACCCCGCTGCCCAGTCCCAGATCTTGATGTCGCGTTCGAAGTAGGCGTCGACCCGCCCATCTGCCACCCAACACATCTGCAGCGCGGCAGACCCGAAGCAGCGGATGTCTCGCACCTGCCCCAACATCGCTGCGGCAACCTGGCCCTGCTTCACCCGCAATGCGCTGCGATAGCTGAAGCCGGTCGTGACCAACGATGCAGAGAGTTGGTCGCAGGCCGAAACGGCCAAGGGTCTGGCAACGATTTCCGAACCGGCACTGCGCGCACCGCCGCCTCGATAGGCCATAAAAACCTCGTCGCGTGGCACATCGAGTACTACTCCGGCAACCATCACGCCGTCAACCGCGGCGGCGATGCTGACCGCGAACAGCGGCACCCGGTAGAGGAAGTTCACCGTTCCGTCGAGCGGGTCGATGATCCACTGCAGTCGAGCTGAGCGGTCGGCAGCTCCGGACTCTTCGCCGATGAAACCCGCCGTTGGCGTCGCTGCCCGAAGCAGCGTGACGACAGCGCGTTCGGAGTCCAGATCTGTCTGTGTGACGACGTCCGTGTCCGAACTCTTCGTCCCGATCGACCTAGGCCCGGAAGATCCGACGCGAATGATTTCGGCTGCCTGTCGAGCTGCCCGGACTGCGAGCGACTCCAATTCGGCCGGCGACGGGATGGTCTCAGGCACGTCTGACCACGACTTCGGTCTCGCGGAGCAGTTCAAGGTCTTCGTCGCTGACCCGAGAGTCGGTGATGAGTACGTCTATCTCGTTCAGGCCTGCGTAGCTATACGTCTGGTCGTTGTCGAACTTTGACTGGTCGACCAACGCGACGACCCGACGAGCGCTTTTGATCATCGCTCGTTTCACATGGTGCTCTACGGGGTACGGCGTGGTGAGGCCCCGCTTGAACGAGAACCCGTCGCAGCTGATGAAGAGCAGGTCGGCTCGAACGGCGCTGATCTGTTCGATGGTCATGGCGTCGACGGCCGCCAGCGTGTTGGTGCTGATCCCGCCGCCCAGCATCGTGACATCGTCAACGCCGCGGCGTGCCAGCGTGAGCGCAATCATGAGTGAGTTGGTGATGATGTGCAGCCCAAGGTCGACCGGGATCACTTCGGCGAAGCGTTGGTTGGTCGAACCCGAGTCGATGATGAGCGTTGCGCCTTTTCGCAGTTCTCCACACGCAAGGCGGCCGATGGCGAGCTTCTCGTCGGTGTTCTGGCTGCCGCGGGTGTCGACCATCGGTTCGTGGAAGTTGCGTTCGACGGGCACCGCACCGCCGTGCACGCGGCGAACCAGTTCCTGCTCCTGCAGATCCGACAGGTCGCGGCGGATGGTTTCGGTCGTGACGTCGAACAATTGCGCAAGGTCCGACACGTCGACAGCGCCGTGTTGCCGGGCGAGCCGGTAGATCTGCCGCTGCCGCTCGACTTGGAGCCGGGTTGAACCTCCGAAGTCGGACTGGGACATCACCGATGCAGTGTGACAGACGGGCGCAGCGTCATCGGCTGGTGTGGCCGCTGCCGCTGCGGGACCAGGCATCGAGTGTTGCCAACGAACCGCTTTCCTCAAGGCTTTGCAGCGCGTCGGTGAAACGACCGACCAGCCGATCCGAGCGGCGGAAGTCATCACCGAAGACGCGGGTGTATTCCAGGAAGGCTGCGGGTCGGAGAGCGCTGCGCAAGGCAGCGTCGCGGGCCTCGTCGAGGTTGGGGTCGTGCGACAGCACGATAGGCTTGCCTGCGTCGTTGACGCCCTGCAGGTACCGGCACCAGCCGGCAATTGCCAGAGTGAGCATGTCGATGGCGCCGTTCGCTTGCAGCTGGTGCGCCAGGCTCTGCAGGATGAACGTGGGGAACTTCGCGGTTCCATCGAGGCAGAGCCGAGCGATGGTGTCGGCGATGGCCGGGTTGGAGAACCTGTGAACGAGCTCGTTCTGGTAGGCGACGAGGTCGATCCCTGCCGGGGTCTCCAACGTCGGGGCCGCCTCGTTGGCCATGAGCGCGCGTATGAATCGCTCGATGCGTGGTTCGGCGACGGCGTCGTGCACGTAGTCGATGCCGGCAAGCGCAGCATGGTAGGCGAGCGCTGAGTGGCTGCCGTTCAGGAGACGCAGCTTCATGTGCTCGTACGGCACGACATCGGTCGTCATCAGGACGCCGACATCTTCGAAACGTGGACGGTCAGTCACGAACTTGTCTTCAAGCGCCCACTGGCGGAATGGTTCGCAAACGACCGGCCAGCCATCGATGATTCCGTACGTCTCGGTGACGAACGCGCGATCGGCGTCAGTTGTGGCCGGCGTGATGCGATCGACCATGCCGTTGGGGAACGCTCCGTGACGTTCGACCCAGGTTGCCAGCACGTCAGACGTTGCGGCGGCGGCACCGAGAACAGCTGTGCGGACCACGTTGCCGTTGCCCGGCAGGTTGTCGCAGGACAGCACGGTGAAAGGTGCCAGCCCAGCAGCACGGCGAGTATCGAGGGCTCGGACGATGATTCCGAACGTGGTCTGCGGGTTGTCGGCCGCCAAATCGGTAAGAAGCCGTTCGTCCGCGTCGAAGGCCCCATGGCTGATTGGGTAGCCGCCCTCCGTAATGGTGAGCGAGACGATGGAAGTGGATGGCTGCGCGAGCAGCCGCACGGTTTCGGTCGAATCGGGTACGGCGCGGGAAAATCCGGAAATGGAGCCGATGACCCGACCGGTGGCCGCGTGCCCAGATTTCTCGACGAGCACGTACAGTCCGTCCTGTGCCGTCAGCACGTCGGCCATCTTGGCGTCGGACCCCATGACCCCGGTGCCGGTGATGGACCAATCCGGCGATTGGTGATCGTCGTATCCTGCGGGGTACTGACTACTCCGCAGATCGTCAAGGTAGACGGCGAGATGCGACCGGTGGAACGCACCGACTCCGAAGTGCACGATGGAGCGGTGGAGAGACGAGGCAGGAAGGGGCGCGACCCGGAGCGCCGGCTGGTTCCGGGCGGCGCTGGGGGGTGCGACGCGCAGCTCGGCAGCCAATCCGGCGGTGAGCCGACGTGCAGTCATAACAACACATTCCCACACATATCACGGCCATTTCCAACCATCTGACCAAAAAGTGACTTGCATCACGGCGAAAACACAGATAAAACAACATTCGCCAACCACTGGGGAAGTGGCGCTGCGCCATGTGCTGCCATGTGCTGCCATGACCGTTACGGCGTTGGTTCTCCCTGTTCACCCGAAGGAAACCTCGAATGAAGCCACGATCACTCGATCGACCGCATCGCTCACGTACCCGTACAAGCGCCGTCCTTGGCGCATTCGCCGCGCTGAGCCTTCTGGCTTCGGCCTGCGGCAGTGACGCAGCCGAGCCGGCCGACACCACACCTGTCACCGAAGCTGTGGCTGAAACCACACCTGCTGAAACCACACCAGCGGAAACCACTCCGGCACCTGCTGAGACCACCCCAGCAGAAACCACGCCGCCGGCGGCTGCCGCCGACGGCGGATCAATCACCGTTGCCATCGTCGACAACCCGACGATGAAGGACATCCAGACCCTCACGCCTGACAACTTCACCAAGACGACCGGCATCAAGGTGAACTATGTGTCGCTCAACGAACAGACGCTGCGTGAGCAGGTCACCAAGTCCGTGGGTTCCGGCGCCGCACAGTACGACGTCGTCATGATTGGCCCGTACGAGGCACCGCAGTTCGGCGCAAACGGCTGGCTCCAGGACCTTCTCCCGGCTGCAACGGCTGACACCGCCTACGACCTTGCGGACCTCATCCCCGCCGTCAAGGGTGCACTTTCGAACAACGGCAAGATGTACGCCGTTCCGTTCTACGCAGAATCGTCCTTCCTCATGTACCGCAAGGACCTTGCTGATGCCGCCGGCGTCACCATTCCCGAGGCACCAACGTGGGACGAGGTCGCAGCAGCGGCCAAGAAGCTGAAGACCGCCGACATGGCTGGTATCTGCCTTCGTGGCAAGCCAGGCTGGGGCGATCTGGGCGCATCACTCGGTACCGTGGTCAACACCTATGGCGGCACCTGGTGGGAAGCAAATGCTGACGGATCAATCGGCAAGGCCCAGGTCAACACCGGTGGATTCAAAGATGCGTTCAACTTCTACGCACAGCTCCTGAAGGACGCCGGCGAACCAGACGCTGCCAACGCATCGTTCAACGAATGCCTCAAGCTCATGCAGGACTCCAAGGCAGCCATGTGGTACGACGCAACTGTCGCCGCCGGCATCCTGGAATCGGCCGACAGCCCCATCAAGGGCAAGCTCGCCTACGCACTGGCTCCTACCAAGGAAACCAAGGCTTCGGGCTGGCTGTGGTCGTGGGCTCTGGCAATGCCAGCAGGCACCAAGAACACCGACGCAGCTTGGAAGTTCATGAGCTGGGCAACGTCAAAGGACTACATCAAGCTGGCAGCCACCCTGCCAGGCGGTTGGGCCGGCATTCCTCCAGGAAGCCGCACCTCGACCTACGCAATCCCTGAGTACCTGGCAGCTGCGCCAGCATTCGCACCGCTGACCCTCAAGGCCATGCTTGCCGCCCCGATCGACAACCCCGGCACCACGAAGCGTCCTGGCCTGCCAGGCGTCCAGTATGTCGGCGTGCCTGAATTCCAGGACGTCGGTACCCGGTGTACCCAGGAACTCTCCGCAGCAATTGCGGGAACCCAATCGAACGACGAGGCCCTGAACAAGTGCCAGGACATCGCCGCCGAGGCCTCGTCCTGATCCCCTTGTCAGGCCGAGAGAACTGAGCAATTGGTGAACGCCGTTCCCTCCACTGCCGACCGTACCGGGGAGACCACCGACGCACTGCGCCGGACCTTGGTACGCAAGCAGGGGTGGGCGCGGCGAGCGCCGCTCCTTCCCGCTCTTGTCTTCACGGTGCTGGTCACCCAGCTGCCGTTTGTCATCACCATCTGGTACTCGCTGAACAGGTGGGACTTCCTCAAACCCGGGAGCTTTTCGTTCACCGGTCTGTCCAACTACACCAAGCCCTTCGCGGACCCGTTTTTCCGTGAGGCTGCATTACACACGGTCGTGATCGTCGTCGGGACCGTCCTCATCGGTACAGTGCTCGGCACCACCTTGGCCACCCTGCTGGACCGCAAGTTTCTCGGTCAGGGCGTTGTTCGTACGCTGCTGATCACCCCGTTCCTGATCATGCCGGTGGCGGCTTCGCTGGTCTGGCGGCACGCGTTCCTCGACGCAACCTACGGGTTCGTCAACTGGCTGCTCTCGCTCGTCGGCGCCGAGCCCGTGGCCTTCACCACTCGCCATCCGCTGGCTTCGGTCGTTGCGGTCCTTGTGTGGCAATGGACCCCGTTCATGATGCTCATCATTCTCGCCGGCCTGCAGGGCCAGTCCGGTGAAGTGCTCGAAGCTGCCCGGGTAGACGGTGCTAGCGCATTGCAGACGTTCCGTTCCATCACGTTGCCGCACCTGCGTCCGTACATGGAGCTTGGCGCGCTGCTCGGATCCATCTACCTGATCCAGACGTTCGACACGGTTGATCAGCTTGCCGGTGGTTCACCTGGCGCCCGCAACATCCCGTATTTCATCTACCAGCGCTCGATCGGCGGGGGCTGGAAGTTCGGACAGGCATCCGCCTATGGAGTTGTTGTCGTGATCGCCACCATTGTCATCGCCAACCTCGCATTACGCCTCATCTCGTCGCTCCTCGAGGACCAATGACAACTCGCTCGACTCCGATCAAACGCCGAGTCAACGGGTTGCTGCTCTCCGCGCTGGCGTGGGCCTTGGGGCTGCTGTTCTTCTTCCCGGTTCTGTGGATGGTGCTCACCTCGTTCAAGACAGAAGTAAGTGCACAGACCGAAGTTCCCAACCTGCGCCTCGACGGTGGCCTGGACCGTTACCGCGACATCACGAAGAACGTGCCTGGCACACTGACGTTTCTTAAGGCGTTCACGACGTCGAGCATTGTGGTGGTGCTGTCCACGCTGATCGTCTTGGTGCTGGCTGTGCCAGCTGCCTATGCGTTGGCCATCCGCCCTATTCCAAAATGGCGAGACGTCTTGCTGTTCTTCATCTCGACGAAGTTCCTGCCGATCGCTGCCGCCATTCTGCCGATGTACACGATCTCGAAGCGTCTTGGGGTGCTGGACACCAAGGTGCTCATCGTGGTGGTTTACACGTCGATGAATCTGCCGCTGGCCGTGTGGATGCTCCGGTCGTTCTTTGCCGAGGTGCCACGCGAACTCCTCGAAGCGGCGCAGATCGATGGAGCTGGGCTGCTGGCACGTATCCGGACTGTTCTGATTCCCATCGTGGCGCCAGGACTGTCGGCGACTGCGTTGCTGTGCTTCATCTTCGCCTGGAACGAGTTTTTCATGGTGGTCAACCTGACCGCCTTCAACTCGCAGACCATTCCGATCTGGGTGACAACGATGATCAGCACGCGGGGTCAGTTCCTTGCGAAGCTGTCGGCCGCATCCACGCTGGCGTGCCTGCCCGTTGTGATTGCGGGATGGGTTGCTCAGAAGCGCCTGGTCCGCGGACTGACCATGGGTGCGGTCAAGTAGCGGGTTCGATACGTAGCGGAGCTCGCTAGTCAGTGCTGCGCTGGAACAGATTGCATGAATCCTGCCTCAGGAGGGTGCGCTCGCGCAGCGCTTCGGGACGTGAGTCCCGGGAGGTCAGTTGGCTGACGGGACGACGTCGGCAAGCAGGGAACGGACGTCGAGCAGGAGGTCGGTGACCTCGTTCGCGGCGACGAGTTCGCGCTTCATCATCTGGGACAAGCCGGCGTCGATCATTGACATGGCCTGCGAAAGGTTGACCTGGCTGATCGACAGGTCTGTGTCGCCGTGAGCAACCGGGGTGTCCTGAATCGTCTGCATTACTGAATGAACCTAGCCGACCTCCGCCGCTACGAGATGAGTCATACGGATGAAACGGCGCGATTTGCTGTTTCCAGATGATGAACTCTGGCAACCCGAGCGGACCTGCGCGAAGTAGCGGATCGGACTGACCCGAGCGATGCAAGCCAGTGGGCACGCCTAGATGCGAACGAAACGGCGGATGAGCGTCCCCACAGCCAGACCGACACCGACTCCGCCGATGACATCAGACGCGTGGTGCATGCGCACGTGCACCCGGCTGGAGGCCACGACACCGGCGGCGGCCCACAGCACCGGTGCGGGGATGGGCGACGTTTCGGACAGCAGCACAGCAGCGGTGACTGCCGACGTGCAGTGACCGCTGGGAAACGAACTTGTTGACGGATGGCGGATGGCGTGTCGATTGGCTTGTCGATCGGCATTCCTGGCCACGCTGGATTCCAGCGCGTCCCGGTCTGGGCGAGAGCGTTTGAACAGCCGCTTCAAGCCCTGGTTCACGATGAGGCTCTCGAAGGCCAGTGCAGCGCCCATACGAATCAGGGCACGGCCGTGGCGTGGCGAACCGCCGAGCGCCGGAACTGCCGCAAAGAGCATCCACACGACGCCGAAGTCGCCAACTTCTGACGCCGTGAGAGCAACACGAGCCATGACGGGGTTGGCTCGGAACCGTTCCCACTGCTGATCCACCAGGCCGTCGAACGTGTCGACTGCCCGCGGCAGGCCGATCGGCATCAGAGGGTGACTTCGACCGGCGCCGAATCGCCCGAGTCCATCTGCAGCTCGTGATCCTGCTGCGCTGAGAGCGATGCCGCATACGCGGGAAAGGGCGCAGAGGCCGCGAGATCAACTTCGCGCCGCGGAGCCTGTGACGGGTCGCCGCCGAACGCCGGGCACCACGCCTTGTACGAGCACCAGTCACACAGACGGCTTGGTTTCGGGCGGAAGTCTTCTCGTTCGCATGCCTTTTCGACTGCTTTCCAGATTGCACCGGTGCGGATCTGTAGGCCGCGGATGGATTGGTCGGTCGGCTCGGTGACGATGCGCATGGGTTCCGACAGATACAGCAGCTGGACCTGGGTCGGGCGCCGTCCGAGCACCTTCTCGCACAAAAAGGCGTAGAAGTGAACACCGCCGAGCTTGGACGATTCGAAATTGATGCGTGGCACCTTGCCCGTTTTGTAGTCCACCACGATGAGGTTGCCGTGCTCGTCTTCGTCCAGACGGTCGATGATGCCGCGCATACGAAGCGAACCGACGTCGACTTCGAGCTTCATCTCCAAGCCGATAGGCCGGATTCGCGTGGGGTCTTCAAGTTGGAAGTACTTGTGGAGCAGCAACTGGGAGTCCTGATGGAACGCGATTTCCTCTTCGGGAGTTGCGAACGTGAGGTCGGCGTATTCCGGACCGCCAAGCACTTCTGGTGTGGCCTGCGTGAGACATGCGAGCGCTGTCTCGATCGTGCGGAGGTGCGGCGCGTGCTCGAAAAGGAGCTCGAGCGCCCGGTGGACGAGCGTGCCTTTGGCAGCCCAGATGGTGGGCGGTTCAGGAACCCGGTCGATTGCCGAGAACCGGAACGCAAGCGCACAGTCCTTGAACGAGGCCACCTTTGACGGTGACAGCGATGCAGGTAGGGGAAACGCCATGGGCCCAGGGTACTCACGGCGTATGACAGTCAACGATGACCGGTAGGCCGACAACACAATCGGTCACAAGCGGCCAGCCGGCTGAGGGGGTTCTGAGCCTGCACCGCCACGACTCGGACGTCCGGATGGCAGCATGGACGGATGGGAGCATGGGCAGGTAAAGGTGCTGATCGTCAGGTAAAGGTTCTCAGGGTGAGGTTGCTCAGGTGAAGGTGCTCATTGTCGAAGACGAGGTTTCGCTGGCCGAAGGGCTGCGCGACGGGTTGACAGCCGAAGGCTATGCCGTGGTGCTGGCGCACGACGGCGACGCGGGTTTCGAGCTTGGCGGAGACCGCAGCTTCGACGCCATCGTCCTTGACATCATGTTGCCGAAGCGAAACGGCTACAGGGTCTGCCGCGATCTTCGTCAAGCCGGCGTGCGGACGCCCGTTCTGATGCTGACCGCCAAGGACGGCGAGCTCGACGAAGCGGAAGCGCTGGACATCGGGGCCGACGACTTTCTGCGCAAACCGTTCAGCTTCGTGGTGCTCGACGCGCGCCTACGTGCACTGCATCGTCGCGGCGGCGTAACCGAGACCACCCCAGAAACCGAGCAGCTCCGGTTGGGCGATGTCCAAGTGGATCTGCGGTCCCGCCGCTGCCACCGGGGTACCGCCGAAGTCAGTCTCACCAATCGCGAACTGGATCTGCTGGTTGCCCTCATACGCAACGCCGGATCCATCGCAACGAAGGCAGAACTGCTCACCACCGTGTGGGGTGCGGAGTTCGACGGTGACCCGAACATCATCGAGGTCTACATCGGGTACCTGCGGCGCAAGGTCGACACGCCGTTCAACCGGAACTCTATCCAAACCGTCCGTGGTCACGGATACCGAATGGATGCCTGATGCGCGAGTGGGCGCAATCCGTACGTGGACGTACAATTCTGTTCGGGACGCTCGTCGTTGCATTGTTTCTGTTCGTGGCCGGCCTCACCTTCGACTCGACCGCGCGCAAGACAAGGCTGAACGAGCTGGAACGAGCTGCCCTCGAACAGTTGGAAAGCACCTGCTCGGTGGTGAAAAGCTCGGTGCCCTACCCGCTTCCGACACCGCGAGATTCGCTGCTGTTGGTCCAGATGGTGGCGGCCGACGGATCTGTCATCTCGTCGAGCGCCAACGTGATGGATATGGACACGGCATTCGCCACACCCCCCGCGGATTCGATCCCCGTTTCGGCGCCGATCAAGGCGCGCACAACCATTGACGGCGGGCAGTATCTGCTTGTCGGGCGCAGTGTGACCCAGGAGCGGGCGGCGCCGACGGTGTATGTGGCAGCACCACTGTCGGACGTGGACCGGCTCTCACAGTCCTTGCGGCGCCAGTTGCTGTGGTGGTCGCCGGTGTTCCTCCTGTGCACTGCGCTGGGAATGGCTGCAGTTGTCTCGCGGTCGTTGCGACCGGTCGAACTGATGCGTCGACGAGTCGCATCGATCGAAGCATCAGATCTGTCCGGACGCGTCGACGAACCTGGGTCGAACGACGAACTTGCCCGGTTGGCCCGCACCATGAACCAGATGCTGGATCGTCTCAGCCTGTCGTCCGAACGACAGCAGCGGTTCGTTTCGGACGCGTCGCATGAGCTACGCACCCCGCTTGCCGTGATGCGAACTCGGCTCGAGGTCGGGCTCCGCAATCCCACGAGCACGGACTGGCCTGTGGTGTCACGGACACTCCTCGACCAGAGTGTGCGCATGGAGCGACTCGTGGAGAACCTCCTCACACTTGCCAAGGGCAACAGGGCAGAAGCGCTGACGCAGCCGGTCGACCTCGACGAATGTGTTCGGGTGCGAATCTCCGACATGCGCGTCGTGCATCCGAGCATTTCGTTCGATCTGTCTCGCGTTTCGGCGGGTCGGGTCGCCGGTGATCCTGACGAATTGGCCCGAGCAGTGCAGAACCTGTTGGACAACGCCGCCGCACATGCTCGCCACCGCGTTCAAGTCAGCCTGTTCACGGGTGGCACCGGCGGCGCGGCCGAAGTTGAACTGGCCGTCGAGGACGACGGACCGGGGATCGATCCCGATGAACGTGAACGGGTCTTCGGTAGGTTCACTCGACTGGACTCGGCTCGGACCTCATCCGCTGGTGGCGCTGGTCTCGGCCTCGCCATCACAGCCGACATCGTTGCCCGCCATCGCGGAACCGTCGCGTTCGAAGATCCCGTCGGCATGGGCGGCGCACGTGCGGTGATCCGGTTCCCGGCCGTGACACCATCCTGAATGGGCATCGGCTCCCCGGGAACTGATAGGACGGCTGACATGACAGCTGCACGAATCGCTCCCTCCGCATCGGGTTCAACTCCGAGCCCGTGGCAGGGCGATGCCTGTTCGCTCGTCGACGCGTTTAGGGCCGGGGCCCACCACCCGACGGATGAGCTGCACGCCGTGTTGCAGGCCATCGACGCCAGTAGCCTCAACGCCTTTTCGCACCTCGCCCCGGAACAGGTATTGGCGGAGGCGAAGCGCGCAGACGTCTCGCTTCCGTTCGGTGGTGTGCCCATGGGTGTGAAGGAATTGGACCGTGTCAGGGGCTGGCCGTACACCGAGGCATCGGTCCCGTTGTCTGATCGCGTGTCCGAGGTTTCGTCGACCCAGGTTGATCGGCTGCGTATGGCGGGTGCGGCCCTGGTCGGCCTCACCACGGCATCGGAATTCGGCGGTGTCAACCTCACCCGGACCGTGCTCAACGGGGCAACGCTCAACCCGTGGAACCCGGAACGAACCCCGGGCGGTTCATCAGGTGGCTCTGCCGCAGCAGTGGCCGGTGGGGTTGTCACACTGGCAACGGCTGGCGACGGCGGCGGTTCGATCCGCATCCCGGCAGGTTTCTGCGGCCTGGTGGGTCTGAAGTGCACATACGGCCGCATCCCGAAGGGGCCAAGCGCGCCGATGGGCAACTTCACCGCTGTCAAAGGGTGCGTCAGTCGGTCTGTGCGAGACACCGCACGCTGGCTCGACGTCACAAACGGCCACGACGCTCACGACATGTTCAGCCTGCCGCGCGTCGATGGTTGGGAACGCAACCTTGGTACGTACACAGACGATCTGGCAGGTCTGCGGGCTGCCGTGCTCATGGACTTCGGGGGGGCCTATGTTGCCCCTGAAGCCGAGCAGCAGATCCGGTTTGCGGCAGACCTTGTGGTTACCGGCCTTGGTCTGCGGCTCGTCGACGTGGACGCGACGCTGCCGAGCATGGGTACGGCCTGGAGCCTTTCCGGACTGATCGACATCTACGCCGAGCTGGGGGAGCGCTGGCCGGCGTGCGCGGATGATCTCACCCCCGAGATCCGATTCGGACTGCAATGGGCCGACGGGAAGTACACCATGGCGAGCCGTATCAAGATGGAAGCTCGCAGGGTCGCGTTGAACAACGCGATGGCGCAGCTCTTCTCGCAGGTCGACGTGATCCTGACTGCTTCCAACCCCGATGTCGCGTTCGGTGCCGACGGGCCGCTCCCGTCGGTGTTCGGCGGGAAGGAGGTCGGTGGCTGGAACAACGGTCGCCTCACGGCGCCGTCCAACCTTTACGGCAACCCGGCGATCGCCATCCCGGCCGGTACAGTCGGCGGTCTTCCCGTCAGCCTGCAGGCGATCGCTTCCCATCATCGTGAGGCCCTGCTGCTGGATATTGCGCTGCATGTCGAACGCACGATGCCGTGGGCGTTGACCGCCCCGATGCCACTCTCGCGTCCTGATGTTGTCGTGCGTCAGCCGGGCTGATGCGCCTCGGGCGGCGGAGTCGATCCAGGTTCGCGCAATTCGGCCATCGCCGCCCACAGGTCGGTTGCGCTGACCGGACCGACGAATGCCTTGCGAACTTCGCCGTCGGCATCGGCCAGCACTGTGGTGGGCACTGAGTCGATCGCGTACCGTTCGTGCAGGACCTTGTGCGTCTGGAACGATGCAACGAGAACGGCAACATCGGCTGAACCCAGCATTTCGACCTTGGGGATGAGGTCAGCGCACGTGTGGCACGTCTCCGACACGAACAGCACAGCCAGCCACGGTGCGCCAGACCGGGGGAAATCAGCGCGATCTAGCTGCTGCGGTGGACCGGTACGAGCTTGTGTCGGCGGTTCCGGGCGTCGTGAGCGCATCGTCACCGCCACCAGGGTTACCAGTGCAGCGATCAGCGCCGCGACGGACACGGACTGCATGTCAGCGTTCCGATAGCGCGTTGCAAACGATGTCGGCCATTTCGGGGATGCCTTCGAACATGCCGAAATGCGATCGACCTGCGAGGTTGAGCAACCGCCCACGGGGAAGACGGTCGACAAGAAGCGGACCATTCACGGAAAAGACCGGTGCGGTGTGCTCCGAGACGGCAACTGTGGTGGGAGTCGTGATCGTTTCGACCGCCTCCCAGAGGTCGGTGAACGAGAACAGGAAGAGGTCGGCTTCGTTGGAGGGTTCGCATTTGAGCCGGACCGACCCGTCCGGCTGCTCGTCAAACCCCCAGTACACATACGAACTCACCAGGTCTGCGTCACCTGCCGCGAATGGGCCTTTCATTTTGAAGTTCTCCGCTGCTGTTTCCCATGACTGGAACACCGGACGGCGCTTCAGGGCTGCGGTAGCCATGTAGTTGTCCTGCATCTTCCTGTCAGCTCCGATGCCGTCGATCGCCGGAAAGACAACCGGCTCGTAGACGAAAAGGGACTGAAAGGTGCCGGGTCGGCGACGCTCGATCTCGAGCACTGCGTATCCGCCCTGGGAGTGGCCCACCCCGTACACGTCCGAGCGGCCGAGTAGCCCCAACGCCCCCATGGCGATCTCGACGTCGTCTGCCACACCGTCCCAACTGAGGGTCCCCACTCTCGGAACGGTGCTGTCGCCCTGCGCGCGCTGGTCCGCAGCGACACAGCGGAATCGGCCAGACAGCGCGCGAACCATGGGTACCCAACAGTGGGCATGCAGGCCGGTGGCATGCGACAGGTACAGCACAGGGAGGTGCGCGTCGGCAGGTGTACCCCAGTCGGTGACCGACAGGTCAACCCCGCGTGTCGAAGCGACCCGCAGTGTTCGCTCATGGAGATGCAGATGCGGGGGAAGGACAGCTTCTCGTGGCACGGGTACCGATCGTAGGGCGCAAGCGTTCGAGAACGGAAAAGCTGGCCCCTCGCTCCAACGTTGGGTCGTGAGCAACCAACGTGCCTCGCAACGGTCCGTATCGCGCCTGTTCTCGCAACGTTGCTTGCTGGGAGACAAACGTTGGTTGCTGGGAGAGCAACGTTGGTTCTGGGAAGGGTTGGGAGAGGTGGGGTTGGTGCTTGGAAGGGTGGACTGGTGCTGGGACGGGGCTGGTGCTGGGAAAGGTGGGCTGGTGCTGGGAAGGTGAAGCCGGTGGGGTTGATGGTTGCCGGTACGGTGGGCAGTGATGTCGCCCGAACTCCTGCCGCTTTCGCCGGACCCGGCCGGCGCTGGGCTCGAACCTGCGTTGCTGGCACCGCCCGGCTCGCTGCTGGGGCCGCTTCTGTCAGTGGACGAAGCCCAGGTGCGCGTCGGTACCTGCTCGTGGGCCGATGCCACCCTCACGAAGGAATCGGACTGGTATCCGCGCCGGTCGATGAAGGCAGCGGAACGGTTGGCGTTCTATGCGTCCCGGTTCAGCGTGGTGGAGGTTGACTCGACCTACTACTTTCCACCCACGCCAGAGCTGAGCCAGAGTTGGGTCGATCGGTCCCCGGACGGCTTTGTCTTCGACGTGAAGGCATGGAGCCTGCTCACGGGCCATCCGACGTTTCCGCACAGTCTGTTTCCGGACATGACCGACGCGATCAAGCCTGAGTTCAGGGACAAGCGAAATCTCTACGACAAGCACCTCGCGCCGGAGGCTCGCGACGAGTGTTGGGAGCGGTTCCGTCACGCACTGGAACCGCTGTACAAGGCGGGCCGCCTGGGTGGTGTCTTGTTGCAGTATCCCGATTGGATGGGCCCGAAAGAGTCCAGTCGCCGCCGAATCTGTGAAGCCGTGGAACAACTCCACCCCTACCCCTGTTTCATCGAGTTCCGTAACCGCCGATGGCTTGAAGGCGAAGAGCGTGAGCCAACGCTTGAGTTCCTTGAAGATCGGGGCCT
>JANNBN010000056.1:0-21415 GCA_031385545.1 Acidimicrobiia bacterium
GCAGCAGCGCGGTCATCAGCGGTGAGAACAGGAGGAAGTGCCATGTGGAGCACGCTACCGGGCCGCGCGGTGCAAACGGCGGCACCTAGCCACTTAGACGAGCGCTGCGGCGATTTCGGCGTGGATTGCTTCGGCTGCTGCAACCCGATCCGCACTTTGGGTGACCGATCGGCCGATCACCAGCACGTCGGCGCCACCGGTGATGGCATCGGTCGGTGTGGCCGGACGGGCCTGATCGTGGGTCTGTGCCAGACCAGGGCGGATGCCGGGCACCACCCGAACCATGCGGGGCGCCACCTGCCCGATCTCGCGAAGGTCTGCTGCAGCGCACACCACACCACCGCAGCCACCTTCCATCGCAGTCATCAGGCGTTTGGCCAAGATGTGCCTCGGCGCCGAATCGTCGCTGGTCAGGATGGTCACGCCAAGCGCCACGGGAACTGGCATCCCTGCTGCCGAGGCTCCGGCCCGCAGACCATCGACGCCTGCGGAAAGCATGTCTGAGCCGCCGTGAGCATGCATGGTGAGATACGTTGCGCCCAGCGAGCCGCAAACGCGAGCGGCCTTGCTGACCGTGGTTGGGATGTCGTGCAACTTGAGGTCGAGAAAGACCGCAAAGCCGTCTTGGGCCAACCGGGTGACGATGGAAGGGCCTGAAGCAGTAAACAGCTCCAGGCCAACCTTCATGATCCCGAACCACGGTCCAAGCTGCGTGGCCATCTGCAGTGCTTCGACGTCGTCATCGACATCGAGCGCCAAGGCAAGCCGGGAACGAATGTCAGAAGAAGGTGTCACGATCAGAGATCGTAGGGCCTGGCGTTGACGGGTTTGCGTTTTCGCATCCTTCGACGGCCTCGGTTGGCGAATGGGGCCCGGGTCTCGGTTCCTGATTGTCTGACCGGGTGACGGACTGGATGCCCCCCTTCCACCCGAGGGTAAAGTAAAGATGAACAGAAGAGTCTTCCATGTAACAATAGTTGCATGCCGATCCCCCTTTCCCGTGCGACCACTGAGGCATTGGAGATCCTGGCCGCTTCGATTCGGAGCGGCCGGATCCGACGCGCGATGACCGTCCGTGAACTGGCTGAACGGGTCGGTGTCTCGGCGCCTACTTTGATCAAAATTGAGCGCGGCGATCCAGGTGTTGCCATCGGCACGTTCCTTGAAGCGGCGACGCTGACCGGAGTGCCGCTGTTCGATCCGCATCCCGACGTACGCGAACGTTTAAGCGTCCAGAAGCGTTCCGAGCTGGCCTTATTGCCTGAGGCCGCACGTCCGCGTCGCAAGGTTGATGATGACTTCTGAGGGCTTCTGATGGCTTCTGAACCGACAACCGCTTTCGTGTGGATCTGGCTGCCAGATGCCATCGAACCCGTGATCTGCGGTCGCATCGATGAACAACGCGGGCGGTCTTCGTTTACTTACGCCCGGTCATATCGGGATCGTTCCGAAGCCCTCCCCATCTACCAGCCAGAACTGCCGTTGACTGTCGGCCCGCAGTTCGCCGCTTCGGGTTCCGGGCTGCCCCTTTGCCTGGATGACGCGCTGCCTGACGCGTGGGGCCGACGTCTCATCAACCACCGACTCGGTGCCCCAACCGGAGAGTTCTCTGAGCTGACCTACCTGCTGGAGTCTGGTTCCAACCGAATTGGAGCGCTCGACTTCCAGCAAAGCCCGACCGACTATCAGGCTCGCTCCACGGACCATCCCAGCTTGGACGACCTAGCGACGGCCGCACAATGCATCGAAGCTGGCGAACCGGTGAACTCGGAACTCGAAGCAGCCTTGCTGCACGGCACCACAATCGGCGGCGCCCGCCCAAAAGCATCTCTGACGGACGGCGAAAGGCATTTCATTGCCAAGTTTTCCTCGTCCACGGACCCGTACCCGGTGGTTCAAGGCGAGTACGTGGCGATGGAACTCGCGCGCCTGGCCGGCCTCAACGTGTCCAAGGTCCAGATCGCAAAGGCGGCCGGCAAGTATTCGCTGCTCGTCGAACGATTCGATCGTGACCGTGGTGGGCATCGCAGGCGAATGGTGTCTGCGCTCACGGTCCTTGGCCTGACACCGTATCCAGAAGGCCGTTACGCAACTTATGTCGACCTGGCACACAAAATTCGCGAACTCTGTGTAGAACCTGACGCCACGCTACGGGAGTTGTATACCCGCATATCGTTCAACGTTCTGTGTGGCAACACTGACGACCACGGCCGTAACCACGCGTTCCTCATCGGTCCTGCGGGACTGGCATTGAGCCCGGCCTTCGACATCTGCCCCCAAGCTCGAAGTGGGCGCGACGCTCGCCAGGCCATGGCGTTCGCTCCCGACGGTGGCCGTGCTGCAAACATCAACGAATTCGTCGCTGCGGCTCCGGTTTACCACCTAGATCGTGTAGAGGCACAGACAATCGTGGACCATCAAGTGGCGGTGATTGAGGAGAAGTGGGACGACGTCTGCGATGCAGCCGAGTTGACCACCTTGCAGCGCCGCGCGTTCATGCGACGCCAGTTTCTCAACCCCGGCGTGTTCGGCTGATGGGAGGCAAACACTCCGCCACTCTCCGCCACTCTGCGAAACACGGGACAACTTTCGCGATGCACGGATGAACCTTCCGATCCCGTCACGCCTCGATGGCAACAGTGTCGACCGACGTCTCCAGGGTCTCGGTGTGCGGCACGCCGATGGTGACCCCACGGACCGGGGCTACGTCGTGGTAGTCACGGCCCGCTGCCACCCGCACATGTGAATACGTGGCGAAACAGCGGTTGGTTGGGTCGATCTCGATCCACGAGTTCCCGGACCAGACAGCCACCCATGCGTGGGATGCATCGGCCCCGACCAGCCGTGGCTCGCCCGACGCCGGCGACGTTTCGATGTACCCGCTCATGTACCGCGCTGACAGCCCGGCACTGCGCAGCGCGACGAGCGCTGCATGGGCAAAATCCTGGCACACCCCGCGCCGCTGCCTGAGCACTTCGGACACGGGTGTGGAGACGACGGTGCTTGAAGGGTCGAACGTGAACTCGTCGCCGAAGACATCGAGCAGGTGCCAGAGCGCCTCGCCAAGCGTGGTCTCGGGGTTGATCTGCAGAATACCCAGACCATCTGCGTCCATACGAGGCACAGCGGCCGACGCAAGCCGCAGCCAGCGGACCAGCGGGTTGGTGGCAGAGCGCGCCGCGTCGACCGCGTCTGAGAACGGGCCGCCGAGCGCAGCGTCGTAAGCCGGGTCCGTGACCGTGACGTCGAGCATGCTTTCGAACGTCAACGAGCCGTGCGGACGCTCGACCGACACCCACGTGGAGACGTTGCCGAACGGATCGACCGAGTCCACCAGCGCATCGGGGGAAGGGTCAACGGTGAGCGTTGCGCTGTTGATGTATTGGTTGGTGAATTCAGCCGGCCGCAGCATGACCACAGCGTGCGACAGCCGAACCAGCGGGTTGTAGCGGTAATGCGTGTGATGCCTTACGGTCATCCGACGTGTGATGGTGGGCGGGAATCGATCCGCGTTGAGTTGCACGTCTTCAGGACCGGCGGGAGTGGCCATGGGCATCACGCCACGCCGGCGCTTCGAACCAGGTCAACAGCGAACCAGTCCTCGGCCAACATCGACGCCAAGGATGCTGTCAGCGTTCTCACCTGGACCAGCGATGCACGGGCCTTCGCAACGTCTGACCACTGCGACGCATCTGACACCAGCGCCGCAATCGCCGCAGCGCCGGCCACGTGCCCGCGATGGCCGGGGTGCTGAGGCAGGTCCGTCAGCAGACCTACGAGCGACGCCGCCTGGAATGCGAGGCTGCGTGGGTTGGACTCGTCGTGCACCAACAATGCGGTGACGCAATCCACCACCACGTCGGTGCGGTAACGGCGACGATACGCAATCAGGCTTTCGGAACTCCCGAGGATTGCCTCGCACACGCTGGGCAGGTACGCGTCGTCTACGGCATCGCGTTGTTCGACAACCGGGCCCAACAGGTCGACCGTCCGTGCCAGCCGCTGGAGGCGGCGGCCGATGAGCAGGAACGTGCGAGCCCGGCTGCGTACCGTGCTCTCTTCGATGAGGCCCGAAAGCGCAGCAAGGCCGGCAAGCACATCGTCTGCGCGCATACCGAGTGCGAACGCGTTGACCGTGCCGGGCTCCTGCGTATCGAGCGGATCGGACGCCATCCTGACGCGTTCGATCACCTCGAACGTGGAACCTGGCAGGAAGGAACGCGCATTGAGCAGGTTCATCGACAGCAACGACAGGGAACGGGACACAGAGCCGTTCGACCCGGCAGAAACCCACAGCTGCTGCATCGCCGCGTTGACAGCGAGAGGGCCGCCAGGCTGCTGGCCGGGCGCTAGGTCCGCACCGCCCCGCTCGGGGTCGGCCCCGCCGTGCGCAGGCCTTGTGATGGTTGCGGCAACATCGCACACGGCCGACAGCACCACTGGCTCTGCGTCAGACGCCATCCGTACCAACACCCGCAGCAACCGAGCAGCGGTCTCGGCCTGCTCTGCGTTTCGGCCCGCCCAGAACAATGCCTCTGCGGCGCTTGTTGGGACCGATTCGGCCAGGTCGACCGGGACCTCGGCGCGGCCTGCTGCGTGAGACCGCTGGGTAAGACCGGCACGGACCCACACGTCTTGCAAAACCGTCTGCCCGGAGGCATTTGTCGATGTGGCCAGGCCGCCGGGCAGCACGCTCACGCCACCTTGACCGAGAACAACATGCACACGTATGACCGGCACTTCAGCATCTGACGGAGTACCGATGAATCGAGAAAGCCACAGGTCTGGGTTGATCAGGGGGCGCAGTGACCGGTCGATGACGGATGACGCTTCAGGCGAGCCGTTGCCCTTGACTCCCCCTTCCAGCCCACGCAGCCCCACGGGGTTGGCCATTCCGACCTCGCCGGTTCGCCACACCTGCAGCAGCGCAGTGACCCCCGCTGTGGACCCGCCCCCCGGATGAGTGAGGGGATCGGTTTCGGATTCGTCGACGGAGCGGAACACAACGTCGACCGGTTCGACACCACCAAGCGTGCGGAGCCACACCCGGCTCTGCAGCACCACCAGGTCTGCGGGCGACGCAAGGGTGAGCCCCAGCCGTGTTGCAAGTATTGCGGTCTCGCTGTATCCCGGCCGGCCGCTGGGGCGCGCCAGCAGCACGGTCCGCGGCGACGGGCGGCCGGGAGGCGCCAGCTCGGTCACGGCCTCGCGGATGCGGGTGAGGTGCTCCACATACGGTGTGACGCCAAGCGCAGCCATCTCGGTGCCGAACGCACGTGAGGTGATGGCCCGCACCAGCAACGCTTCGCCCAGCCCGGTTGGCGCATCGAGGCAATCAGCCACGATGAACGGCCCATCGGAAGTGATCGCCACGTCGAACGCTGCGACAACCAGCGCCGGAGCGCTCTGTGCACCTGACGAGCGGTCCACAATGGCGACGGCCCCCTGGGCACCCAGAACGACATCGAGCAGGTCGGGCTGAAGATCAGCCGATGGTGACGCCGACGCAGACCGCAACCGATCCGCAAGCGTGGCCATTGCGAACGCACGAGCAGCAACAGCGTCGCTGAGCCGCTCCCACTGGTCCGGCGCGAAGACCATCGGTTCCGACGAAACGCGGACAGTCGAACGCTGCGCGTCGTCGGTGTCAGGCTCGACGCCTTGCGACACGAACGAAGCTGTGAATTGGCGGCTGAGTCGTTGCGCTCGATCGGATTGATCCAACCTATCGGCAGGATGCGTTGGGAGCGCGGAGAGGGCTGGCACCTGATCAGTGTGCCAAACCAACGGCACCGTTTCGCGCCAGTCCGCGGTCGGCTTGTCGACCGAAGCCCCCGACGGACCAGCAGGTGCTGCTGTCACGTCTGCCGGCACACCGGGCTGATGTTGTTCATGGGTTTCCGTCGGGGAACACGAACGTGGCGAGAATCGAATCAGACACCTGGCCAATGGCCATCTGCACGGCATCAAGGGCCACGCGCAGTCCTGCAGGGTCCGTGCCTGTGAGCTGGTCCCACCTGCTGGACAGCACGGCGCGTGCATGGGCGCACGCCTGCAGCGGACGCGCCGCTCGTGGCAGGGTGGCTGTGATGCGTTCCAGTTGGGCCAAGTTGTGGCGCACCGACCGGGGGAACGCATCGTCGCCCATCAAGAACCGGATCACCTCGGCACCTTCAACCGGGCTGCGCACCGCACGCTGATACATCTGCAGCGCCGAGACCGACCGCAGCACGCCGGCCCACTGCAGATCGACATACGGGGTATCGGCACCCTCTCCCATCAGGCCGACGGCACGCACGTCCAGCACGCGGGTGGTCATGTCGGCACGCTCGACGTAACGGCCGAGAGCCAGGAGGGCGTTCGCCTCGTCGCGACGCATGGAGTCCTCGACGATGCCCCAACACCGTTGCACATCGCTCACGATCCGATCACAGAAACGCGCCCGGCCGGCCCGTTCGATCGCGTGGTCGAGTTGGGCTTCGCTGTACAGGAACAGGTCGTTGACCGTGGCCCACAGCTCCGTGGGAATCACTTCCCGAGTGGACCTCAGGTTTTCGCGCGCGCCTTCCAGAGAGTTCGCAAGGCTGGCCGGGTTCGATGGCTCGCACACGACCCATTTGATGATGGACGCCTCGTCGAAGGTGTCGTGGACGGTGCTGTACGTGTCGAGTGCGCCGCTGATCGACAGCAGCGGTTCCCAGGTGAGCCGATCATTGATCGGCATGTCGATCAGCATATTCGTATGCTCACGTACAATTCGGGCTGCACTTGCCGCGCGCTCCAGGTACCGTGCGGCCCAGTAGAGGTTGCCGCCAACCCGCGACAGCAGCATCAGCCAGCCAACGCGCTGGCAGATGAACTCGGCTCAACCACCCAGGTGTCCTTGCTGCCTCCGCCCTGTGAAGAGTTCACCACCAGCGACCCCTTCGGCCTGGCAACGCGCGTGAGCCCGCCTCGGGTGACATAGGTCGTACGCCCAGAGAGTACGAACGGGCGCAGATCGACGTGGCGTCCATCGACCCCGTCCTCGGTGAGCGTAGGAACAGTCGACAGCGACAGGATGGGTTGGGCGACCCAGTTGCGCGGGTCAGCAAGGATTGCGGCACGGGTAGTGGCCAGGTGTTCCGGTGTTGCACGATCGCCGATGCACAGGCCGTATCCGCCGCTCTCGTTGGCTGGTTTGGCCACGAGTTGGTCGAGGTGGTCCAGAACGAAGGCGCGTTCGTCCTCGTACAGGCACCGATAGGTCGGCACGCTCGCGATTGCGGGCTCTTCGCCCAGGTAATACCGGATGAAATCGGGCACCCAGGCGTAGACCACCTTGTCGTCGGCCACACCGGCGCCAGGCGCATTGGCGATTGCAACGTGGCCAGCACGCCACGCCCGCATCAGCCCGGCGACACCCAACATCGATTCCGAGTTGAACACCTCGGGGTCGATGAACAGGTCGTCGACCCGCCGGTAGATCACGTCGACCTGGCGCAGCCCGTCGATTGTTCGCATGAACACGCGGTTGTTGCGCACGACAAGGTCAGGGCCTTCCACCAGCGCAACCCCCATCCGACGAGCAAGGAAACTGTGTTCGAAGTACGCCGAGTTGTAGACACCGGGTGTGAGCAGGACCACCGTGGGATCGCTGCCATCGGGCGCAATGGATCGAAGCAGGGACAGCAGCGCGTCGGGGTAGTCATCGATCGGTCGGATGCTCTGGCTGCGGAACAGGTCGCCCATGACACGCTTGGAGATCAGCCGGTTCTCCAACATGTAGCTGACACCGCTGGGGACGCGAAGGTTGTCCTCCAGAACCCGGAACACGCCGTCGCTGTCGCGCACCAGGTCCGTCCCACAGATGTGCGCCCACACGCCGAAAGCGGGGTGCATACCTGTGCACTGCGGTCGGTAGTTCACCGAGTCGGCGAGCAGGCCAGCAGGAAAGACTCCATCTGCGATGACTCGCTGGTCGTTGTACACGTCGTCGATGAACGCGTTGAGCGCCTTCAGCCGCTGCGCCAGCCCAGCTTCGATGGTGTCCCACTCGCGGCCGTGGATGACCCGCGGCACCACGTCGAACGGCCACGCCCGGTCGATACCGCGGCCGTCGGAGTAGACCGAGAACGTGATGCCGTTGGCCAGGATGTCGACGTCTACCTGGTCCTGACGCGCCTGGAGTTCCGACTGGGTGACGCGTTGCAGATGGGCGGCAAGCACCTCGGCCCCTGGACGCGGTTCGCCGTGATCATCAAGCAGTTCACTCCAAGGGACAAGCACCGGCGCAGCACCGGAGGTTGATGCGGCCAGGTCGGTGCTCCGGTCAGCGTTGAGATCAGCGTTCAGTTCGACTGACGCTGAAGTGGCGGGGGTTTCGGTTGCCTCGGATGGCATGGTCCAGTATGACCGCGTGCCGTTCGACGCGCTCGGCGAAACCGTGAACGGAGCGTGAAGAACCCGTTCGGTCAGCTCGCATGGGCGTCGGCCAGGGTGAGGACTTCATCGATGATGGCAAGCCCGCGCTCGACCTCGACGGCCGAAGTGGTGCACGGCGGACAGACATGCATGCGGTTGAAATGCGTGAACGGCCACAGACCGCGGGCTTTGCACGCCGCCACCAACTCATTCATCGGTCCTGCCGCTGCACCCGCCGCGTTGTACGGCACCAGTGGCTCTCTCGTCTCGGCGTTGCTGACCAGTTCGATCGCCCAGAACACCCCAAGGCCGCGCACCTCGCCCACACTGCGGTGGTTGGCCTTGAGCTTCTCCAAGCCCGGAGCGATCACGTCGGAGCTCAGCATGTTGACGTGGTCGAGCACGTGCTCCTCGTCGAAGATGTTCATGCTGGCAACCGCTGACGCGCACGCCAGCGGATGGCCGGAGTAGGTGAGGCCGCCTGGGAAGGGCTTGTCCTGGAACGTCGCACTGATGCGGTCGGAGATGACGACTCCCCCGAGCGGCAGGTAGCCCGAGTTCACGCCCTTCGCGAAGCAGATCAGATCGGGGGTGACACCCCAGTGATTCACGGCGAACCATTCACCGCACCGGCCGAACCCGGACATGACTTCGTCGCAGATCATGACGATGCCATGTTGGTCACACAGATCACGGACGCCCTGCAAGTAGCCAGGAGGCGGAACCAAGATGCCGTTGGTGCCGACGACAGACTCCAGCATGATCGCCGCAATGGTATGTGGACCTTCGACCATCAGAACATCACGCAGGTGTTGTAAGGCGCGTTCGCCTTCCTCTGCTTCGGACGACGAATGGAACGATGAACGGTAAGGGTATGGACCCCAGAAGTGAACGATGCCGCTGACGCCGGTCTCGTTCGGCCAACGGCGCGGGTCGCCGGTCAGGGTGATGGCCGCCCCGGTTGCGCCGTGGTAGCTGCGATACGTGGTCATCACCTTTTGCCGGCCGGTGTGCTGACGGGCCATGCGAATTGCGTTCTCCGCCGCCTCGGCCCCACCGTTGGTGAAGAACACCATGTTGAGGTCACCCGGCGCACGCTCGGCGATCATCCGGGCAGCCTCTGACCGGTACGCGTTGGCATGGAACGGGGCGACCGTGCACAGTTCGCCCGCTGCCTGTTGGATGGCAGCGACCAGCTTCGGGTGTTGGTGGCCGATGTTCATGTTCACCAGCTGGCTGGAGAAGTCCAGGTAGCGGTTGCCGTCGAAATCCCAGAACTCGCTGCCCAGCGCTCCCGCGACGGGCAGTGGGTTGATGGCTGCCTGCGCCGACCAGGAATGAAACACGTGGCGTTTGTCGAGCGCCTTGACGTCTGTCGTGGTGCTGGGGCCGGTGAGGTACGGGGAACGAGCTGTCGGAGCCATGGCCTCCAGGCTACGCCCGTCGCCTATGCCGGAGCCACCGAACTCGCAGCGGCACGGTGTTCTCAGGCTGGTTACGGGGGTTATGAGTGGTTTCGTGCAGTTCTGACTGGCGGGACTGCGCTCCAGCAGGCATGCTCTGTGTCATGAACTTGGTGGTGGCGTGTGTTGGAGTGCCTGCTTGCGGGCCAGTCGGGGGGCGACGGTGAATCTCGTCGTTCTGGTCGGGCGCGTCGCCGACAGACCATTTCGCCCGAGCGGCCGTGACCGTGTGGTCATCAAGCTCGATGTGTCGGCCGAACGCCGGCAGGACAAGCAGGACCGCATCGAGGTGCATACCTTTGGCGAGGTGGCCAACCACGCGGAGAACCGGGTGTCGCAAGGCGACATCGTCAGTATCTCGGGGCGGCTCGAACAGCGCGTCGGCCACGACGACCAGGGTGAATTCGAAGAGCTCCGAGTCGTTGCCGACAATGTGACAGTTGTGTCGGGAACCGGTGCCGCCCGGGTTCGCCGTACCGATACCGGGCCACGCACCGACGAGACCTGCGACGGCACCGCGTGCGCAGAACTCCCCAAGACACACGGCGTGGTGAAGCTCTTCCGCCAGCGTGAGCAATTCGGGTTCATCGAGAACCCCAACGGCTCGCAAGACATCTTCTTCCACATCCGTGATGTCCACGGGCAGGAAGCACCTTCCCAAGGCGACGCAGTCGAGTTCCACCAGATCGAAGGCGAGCGGGGCCCCGCTGCCCGCCACGTCACCATCGAAGAGGACGCCGAGAACTAGCCGTTGCGCATGTAACGCTACGGAACAAACCGCTGCGGATTGGTGCCGTTGAGGATCGACTCATAGCGCGTCGGCAGTCTGGCCACCATGTCGGGGTGCGTCAGGATCCAGAACCGCTGCTGCAGCACTGCGTCGTGAACAAGGTCGGCCACGGCATCCGGCGACAACCCGGCCCTGATGAATTCGCGCACCATTTCTACGCGCGCTTGCTGTTCGGGTGACGGTTCCAGGTTCGGCCCCGGCTGCACGTCCTCGGGGATACGGTCCATCGAGTCGGCGATCTGCGTCGAGACCCAACCTGGGCACAGACAACTGACACCCACAGGGGATCGCATGTCGGCAAGCATGTGGAAAAGACCTTCGGTGATTCCCACGACAGCCCATTTGCTGGCGCCATACGCGCTGTGGGCCGGGAAGTGCCCTGCCATGCTGGCGGTGTTGACGATGTGGCCGTCGCCATGTTCCATGAGATGGGGCAGGAACACCTTGTGGCCGTGCACCACGCCCCAGAAGTTGACGTCCATCACCCAGTGCCACTCCGCGATGTTGACCATGTCGCCGGTGAAGTGACCGGCCACACCTGCGTTGTTGCACACCACGTTCACACGGCCGAACGCTGCAATTGCCTGATCGCGGAGCGACTCCACCTCTGACTCCTTGCGGACGTCAGTGCGCACCGTGATGCTCTTCGCGCCAAGGTCGGCAACTTCGGCTGCCACCACGGCGAGGCCCGGTTCGTCCACGTCCGACAGCACCACGTTCATGCTTGCGCGCGCGAATCGGAGCGCGAATGATCGGCCCATTCCACTTGCGGCCCCGGTCACCACGGCTGTCTTGCCACTGAGCTGTTCCATGGCCGCAACGGTACCCGTGGCAGGGACAATTGCGGCGAATACGGTGCTCCGCGCGGGCGCTGCCCCACACGAATCGGCGTGCGAGCAGAAGGCTTGGCGCGGCCAGACTGGTGGGGTGAGCAGCATCGTCGTGTCGGATCTGGAATACGCGCCCCCGGGAAGAGATTCGTTGTTCTTCGAAGTGTCCTTCGGCGTCGGCCCAGGCGAACACGCTGCGCTGGTCGGCCCGAACGGCGTCGGCAAGAGCACCATCCTGCGGCTCATGACGGGCGAGATCGAACCCGACGAAGGCGAGATCGCGCTGCGTGGCATGGTGCTGTCCATGACCCAGGACGTGGGTATGTCACGGCCTGATGACACCTTGCGCGAGATGCTGATCGAGGTAGCACCGCACGAACTGCGTGTGGCTGGGCGGGCACTGGTCTTGGCCGAACGGTCCATGATCGCAGGCGACGACGACGGCATGAAGTTCGCCGAGGCGCTCACGCTCTGGGGCGACCTGGGCGGGTATGAACTGGAAGCGAAGTGGCAGGCCTCCGCCGAGCGAAGCGTGAAGTCACCGATCGCAGATATGAGCACCCGGCTGGTGAAGGAACTCAGCGGCGGTGAACGCAAGCGGCTGGTGCTCGACCTGTTGCTCACGTCGGGCGCCGACATCTTGCTGCTCGACGAACCGGACAACTACCTCGACATCCCGACACGTGGTTGGTTGGAGGAACAGATCCTTGCATGCCGCTCGACCATCTTGATGGTGAGCCACGACCGAGCGCTGCTGAACAAGGTGACCACGAAGATCATCGCCGTCGAGGGGTCCGGCGCATGGGTGCACGGGGGCTCGTATGCAACGTTCGGCGAAGCGCGCGAGAAGCGCCAGGAGCAGCTTGGCGACGAATTGAAGCGATGGGCACAGGAAGAGCGGCGCCTGTTCCAGCACATGAAGATCATGAAGCAGCGTGCGGCGCAGAACTTCAAGAACGCCACCAAGGCAAACGCGGCCGAGACCCGTTGGGAGAAGTTCGTGGCTGCCGGGCCGCCTCCCCCACCCGTAGCCGACCAGCAGATCTATGTGAACTTACGAGGAGCCGACGCTGCTCGGCGGGTAGCGAAGCTGGTGGACGTGTCGGTCGGCGATCTGTTCTTGCCGTTCTCCGACGAGATCCATCACGGCGAACGGCTTGCGCTCATCGGGCCGAACGGTACCGGCAAGACCCACCTGCTCAACGTCCTGAGCGGGTCGTCTGCTCCCGACCACGGGTCCGTGCAGTTCGGGCCACGCACGTCGGTCGGGGTGTTCACCCAAATCAACGACCGCCCGGATTGGCAGGGTCGCGAATGCATGACCATCGTGCGTGATCGGGTGCACGACGACGAGAAGTCGATGAAGGCATTGGCGCGTTACGGGTTGCGCAGCACCGGACGGCAAGAGTTCCAGACGTTGTCCGGCGGTCAGAAGGCTCGTTTGGAAATCCTGTGCCTCGAGGTCGAGGGCCACAACGTGCTGCTGCTCGACGAACCGACCGACAACCTGGACATCGATTCCTCCGAGGCATTGGAGGCAGCACTCGACGGGTTCGAGGGCACCGTTGTCGCTGTCAGCCACGACCGAACGTTCCTGGCGAAGTTCGACCGGTTCGTGATGATCACCGACGACGGCGAGGTGTACGAACTGCCCGACTATGACGTGGCCATGGCTGGCCTCGCCAACCCCGGGTCGCTCCGTACATTGCGCCTCGCCAAGTCGCTCACCGCATAACTACCTGACCGCCACACCACCACACAACTTGCGAGGCGGATACGCGCAACTAGGCGAATTCGGCGTCGGATTCGACGCGTTTTGGCCGAGTTGTGTCAGAAAAGCAGCCGAGTTGCGCGAATCTGTCGGGTGATACGGGAGGGGAAGAAGGCTCGAGGGTTAGCGGGAGCGCCGGCTGAGTTCGGCGGGAGTGGTGTGATGTGAGGCGCACCACACAGCCAGCTCGTCGCGGATTCGCAACCCAGCGCGCGGGTCGTGGAAATGCGCTGTCCCTACCTGCACCGCATCGGCGCCAGCCATCAGGAACTCCACCGCGTGCACTCCCCTGGCGATCCCTCCTACGCCGACAATCGCTGCGTCGGGGAAGGCCTTGCGGACTTCCGACACTGCACGCACTGCAACAGGTCGGATAGCCGGCCCGCTGAGGCCGCCGCCACCATTGGCAAGCGTCGGTTTGCCCGTTTCGATGTCGATGACCAGCCCCATCACCGTATTGGTGAGCGTCAGCGACAACGCCCCTGCACTGAGTGCTGAGCCAGCGATTTCCGTGATGTCAGTGACATTTGGGCTGAGCTTGGCCCACACCGGCGTGCCACCGGCAACCGCCACCACGGACCCGATCACAGCCTCGGTACCAGCGCAGGAGTGGCCGAACATCGATCGACGGTCCTCGATGTTGGGGCAGCTCACGTTGACCTCAATGGCCGAGATCAACGGGTTCCCGCCAAGTGCGGCAGCAACGTCTCGGTATTGCTCGACCGTGAATCCCCAGATGCTGGCCACCACCGTGGCACCGGCAGCCGAAATTTCAGGAAGGTCGTGCTGCAGCCAATAGGCAACCCCGGGATTCTGCAGACCGATGGCGTTGATCATTCCCGCATCGGTGCCAGCCACCCGGGGTGCCGGGTTGCCTGCCCACGCGTCGAGCGACATGGACTTCACCACAACCGCACCAAGCCCGATAACCCCGAACGGCACAAACTCAGCGCCATGGCCAACCGTGCCTGCCGCACCCATCACCGGGTTGGCGAGTTCAACTGAACCGACCCGCACACGAAGGTCGACCGACGATGCAGCTGAATCGTGTTGTGCTCGGCGAAGTACCGAAACCATCGACCGCCTCACGGGCGAGCCACATTCGCCGCCGATCGATTGACGGCTGCAGATATCGAACGCACGCCGACAGGCTACTCAGTGATCTCGTGCTGTCAGCCGACGCCCCACCCGGGCGAGCAAGTTAGTTTCCGGTGTGGGTGGTCATGCCGAGGTGTTCTTGCAGGCTCTTCACCGCGAACGCCTTGCGCACGCCTCCGCGGGTGAGTTCTTCAACGCCCATCCCGGCTGCCACTGCGGCAGCGACGGTGGTGACCACGGGAACCTTTGCGATGGTGGCGGCACGACGGATCTCGGCGCCGTCGGTGGAATCGCGGCGACCCTCGCGCGGCGTATTGATCATGAACTGCACACCGTTGCCACGGATCAGATCGAGCGCCGTGACACCCGTTGCCTCGCCGGACAACACCTCGGTGAGCTTGGCCACCTCGATGTCGACCGTGACACCATGCGCGCGTAGGAATGCAGCGGTTCCGGAAGTGGCGGCCAGTTTCAAGCCGGCCTTGGTGAACGACTTGGCGGCAGGCACCGCGCTGAGCTTGTCCCGGTCTGCGAGCGACATGAACACCGTGCCTTCCAGCGGCACCCGGGACGAAGCAGCCAACTGGCTCTTGGCGTACGCCACCCCGAACGTGGAATCGATACCCATCACCTCGCCGGTTGAGCGCATCTCTGGGCTGAGCACCGGATCGACGTCGGGGAAGCGGTTGAACGGCAGCACCGCTTCCTTCACCGACACGTGGCCGGTGTTGACCGGTGGCCGTAACAGCCCCTCGGTGCGCAACTCGGCAAGCGTGGCGCCGAGCATGACGCGCGACGCAACCATTGCGAGTGGCACGCCCGTCGCCTTGGCCACGAAGGGAACGGTGCGTGACGCACGCGGGTTGGCCTCGAGCACGAATACCTCGCCGTCCTTCACGGCGAACTGCACGTTGATAAGCCCACGTACATCGAGGCGCTCGGCGATGCGGAACGTGATGTCTTCCAACGTACGCAGCGTGATGGCTGACAACGACTGCGGGGGAATTGCACATGCCGAGTCGCCCGAGTGTACGCCTGCCATCTCGACGTGTTCCATGATGCCGCCGATGACCGCGTCGCCAGTAGCGTCTCGGATGGCGTCGACGTCGACCTCGATGGCGTCGGAGAGGAACCGGTCGACCAACACCGGCCGATCAGCCGACAGACCGCCCTCACGGCCGAGCGACCCGTCGGCTGCCAGCTCGGCCATCGCCCGACGAAGATCATCCTCGTCCTGCACGATCTGCATCGCACGCCCCCCCAGCACGTAGGACGGACGGACCAGAACAGGGAAGCCGTGCTTGGCCGCAATCGTCAGCGCGCCTTCGATGTCGGTTGCAGTACCTCCGGGGGGCTGGGCGATATCGAGGGAGTTGCACAGCTCGTTCCACAGGTCACGGTCTTCGGCCTCGTCGATCGACGTCGGGCTGGTGCCAGCGATGGGCACCCCAGCAGCAGCCAACTGACCGGCGAGTTTCAGCGGTGTCTGCCCGCCGAGCGACACGATGACGGCCATGGGCTGCTCGGCCTCGATGACGTTCATCACGTCTTCGAACGTGAGCGGCTCGAAATACAACCGGTCGGAGGTGTCGTAGTCGGTGGACACCGTCTCGGGGTTGCAGTTGATCATGATCGTTTCGTACCCGGCTGCGCGCAGCGCGTAGGACGCGTGCACGCAGCAATAGTCGAACTCGATGCCCTGGCCGATGCGGTTCGGGCCGCTGCCGAGAATGGCAACCTTCTTGCGGTCCGACGGACGCACCTCGTCGGTGTCCTCATAGGTGGAGTAGTGATACGGCGTGTTGGCATCGAATTCGGCTGCACACGTATCAACCGTTTTGAACGTGGCGCGCACCCCGGCGGCCAGCCGAGCACTGCGCACCTCGGCTTCGGTAACTCCCCACAGGTAGCCGAGCTGGGCATCGGAAAATCCCAGCCGCTTGGCGCGGCGCCACGACCGGCGCGCCATGCCTGCGAAACCGATTTCAGCCAGGACTGCACGCTCTTCCACGATCATCAGCATCTGGTCGAGGAACCACGGATCGATCTTCGAGAAGTCGTGTACCTGCTCAATACTGAAACCCCGGCGCAGCGCCTCGCCCACCAAGAACAACCGCTCGGGAGCGCCGACGCCGCACTGCTCCAGCAGATCTGCATCTGATATAGACACATACGATGTTTCAATGGGGTCGCAATTGAGGCCGAACCGGCCTTGCTCCAGCGAACGCATCGCCTTCTGCAACGACTCGGTGAACGTGCGGCCGATAGCCATGACCTCGCCGACGGACTGCATCCGTGTGCCCAGGATCGGCTTGGCGCCGGGTAGCTTCTCGAACGCCCAGCGAGGAATCTTGGTGACGACATAGTCGATTGACGGCTCGAAGCACGCCGGTGTCGACTTGGTGATGTCGTTCTCGATCTCGTCGAGTGTGTAACCGACAGCCAAGCGCGCGGCAATCTTGGCGATGGGGAACCCGGTAGCTTTGGACGCCAATGCCGACGAGCGCGACACGCGCGGGTTCATCTCGATGACAACCATCTCGCCGTCGGCCGGGTTGATTGCGAACTGCACGTTGGACCCACCGGTCTCCACGCCTATTCGCCGCATCACAGCGAACGTGGCATCTCGCATGGTCTGATACTCCACGTCGGTCAATGTCTGCGCAGGAGCGACGGTGATGGAGTCGCCGGTGTGCACGCCCATGGGGTCGACGTTCTCGATGGAGCACACGATGACGCAGTTGTCTGCATGGTCGCGCATGACTTCGAGCTCGTACTCCTTCCACCCCGCGATGGACTGCTCCACCAGGATTTCGTGGATGGGCGAGGCATCGAGCCCGGTGACTGCAAGCGTGCGTAGTTCTTCTTCGGTGTGCGCGATGCCGGTACCCAACCCCCCAAGGATGTAGGACGGGCGGATGATGATCGGGTAGCCGATCGATGCCGCAACGTCGACGGCTTCCTGCAGGTCATGTGCGAACCCGGAGTGAGGAACGGCCAGACCGATCTCCTGCATGGCCTCCTTGAACCGCTCACGGTTCTCGGCCGTCTCGATGGCTAGCGGCCGGGCGCCGATCATCTCGACACCAAACTTCTCCAGCGTGCCCGAGTGGTGCAGCGCCATGCCCAGGTTGAGCGCCGTCTGGCCGCCGAGCGTCGGCAGCAACGCATCAGGACGTTCTCGTTCGATGATGGCCGCCACGATGTCGTGGTCGAGCGGCTCCACGTAGGTGCGGTCGGCAAACGTGGGGTCCGTCATGATGGTGGGTGGGTTGGAGTTCACCAGGACAACCCGGTAGCCCTCTTCCTTCAGGATGCGACAGGCCTGGGTTCCCGAGTAATCGAACTCACACGCCTGGCCGATGACGATGGGGCCTGACCCGATGACCAGAATCGTATGGATGTCGGTGCGCTTCGGCATGGTCAGCCCTGCTTTCCGTGGACACGGGTGAGCAGGTCGCTGAACTCGTTGAACAGCTCGGCACTCTCATGCGGGCCCGGCCCGGCTTCGGGGTGATGCTGAACGCTGAACATCGGCAGATCCTTGTAGGCGAGGCCCTCGAGGGTGCCGTCGTTGAGGTTGAGATGCGTCACATCGGCCGCAACGTCGAGGGTGGCGTGATCGACGCAGAAGTTGTGGTTCTGGCTGGTGATCATGACCCGACCGGTACGCAGGTCCTTGACCGGATGGTTGCCGCCGTGATGGCCGAACGGCATCTTGAACGTGGACGCGCCTGCTGCTGAAGCCAGCAACTGCTGGCCGAGACAGATGCCGAAGATGGGCATCCGATGGTTCATAAGCGCGCGTATTTCTTGTACTGCGTACGAGCACGTCTGCGGATCACCTGGCCCGTTGGACAGGAAAACACCGTGCGGCGACAGCGCCAGCACCTCGTCGGCAGTAGCAGTGCCGGGCACAACCGTCACCGTGGCGATGCGCGACAGGTGACGAAGAATCGTCGTCTTGATGCCGAAGTCATACGCAACAACACGCCTCGGGCCGTCACCGACGGTGTAGGGCCGCGCAGTGGTTACCTCGCGGACCAGGTCCACACCATCGGTGCCCTTCTCCGCAGCGGCAGCAGCGCGTAACACCGACTCGTCGGCAGTGCCGAATGCACCCGGCATCGCGCCGGCATCGCGAATGTGGCGGGTCAGCCGCCGGGTGTCGATTCCCGCTATACCCGGCACTCCCCAGGCTTTGAGCTGCGCGTCGAGACCCATCTCTGCGCGCCAGTTGGAACTGACCCGCGAGAGTTCACGCACGATGACACCACGACAGAACGGGCGGGTCGCCTCGTCGTCGGTGCGGTTCACGCCGTAGTTCCCGATGTGCGGGTACGTGAACGTGATGATCTGGCCCGCGTACGACGGATCGGTGATGACTTCCTGGTACCCCGACAGAACGGTATTGAACACCACCTCACCTGAAGCAAAACCGCTCTCGGGAAAGTGACCCACGGCCTCGCCCTCGAACACCTCCCCATCCGCCAGGACCAGTAGGGCTTCTCTGACCGCACTCATGCGCGCACCAATTTGTTCACTTGTCGGGTTCCCTTCGTCCGTACGAGCCTCACTGGACTCGTTTCACGTTCGAGCGTCTACCCTACCAATCACCCGGATCGGCCAATCACGAGATTGCCGCCCCCTCCTCGCCTCGCTCGCACCTTGAGGTGTCACCTTTTCGCCCAATACGCGCGATATCTGACACCTGAGTGCACGACCGGGCCGCTGTCCCAGCTCCCTGCTCCTCCCGAGGAGGCCGACCATGTCGTCGCCCACCCGAAGCAACGTTGA
The DNA here is from genome assembly GCA_031385545.1 of Acidimicrobiia bacterium. Lineage (GTDB taxonomy): Bacteria > Actinomycetota > Acidimicrobiia > Acidimicrobiales > JANYDT01 > JANNBN01. The sequence goes on from JANNBN010000056.1 coordinate 19,153, forward strand.
CACCCGCATCGCTGCGCTGGCCGCCAGATACGACGGCCTCGTCCCCATCGCACCGCTCATCAGCAGCGGACACTCGTATCGGTCGCTCAAGGCCCGGGTTGATCATGGCCTGTTGACCTGGGTTTGCCGTGGAGTGCTGCGGCTGGCATCAGCCCCACCAACAGCCCCGAGACGAGCCGTCGCAGTCGCGCTGGTCGTTCCCGGCACGTGGATTTCTCACACCACGGCCCTTGCTTTGCACGGAATCAACACTTCGACGCCCCGAACTCTGAGGAACGACAACCACAATCGAGTCCGGCCAGACGACCCGGTTCTGCATCCAGCTCACGTCTCAAACCCCAACAGGATCCGCCTCGGTGTCGCAATCTCCCATATGTCCCCCATGCCGACGCGCGCCGATCTGGTCCTCCGAAACGGAGTGCTGATTTCGCGGCCGTGGCTGGCGCTTGTGGAGGCAGCCTCAGTCGTCGACGAACGGACCTTGGCAGTGCTGCTGGACGCAACGGTTCAGCAGGGCCTGGTCTCACCAGCACGGGTGGCAGACGCACTGGCGCGCCACGGTCGTTCCCGTGGTAGTCGGTCGTTGGCGCAGTTGTTGGACGAACGGCTCAACGGTGCCGGACTGTTGAGAAGCTTCTTCGAGCACGATCTTGACCGGCTGGTGCGCCGGGCCGGTTTCCCGGCACCCATCCGCAACTATCCGGTGGTTCTGCCAGGCGGCATTCGGCGGGTACTGGATCTGGCTTGGCCAAAATTGCGGGTGGCGCTCGAAGCTGACAGTTGGCAATACCACTCGAGGACCGGGGATTGGGGTCGGACCCGGATTCGCGATCGTGAGCTCACCGCCGCCGGGTGGATCATCTTGCCCGTGGTGGTTGCCGACATCCGGCAGCCACAGCCGCTGCTGAGCGACCTTGCCGACACGATCGCGCTGCGATGCGCGAGTTGAGATGTCACCTTTTCGCCCAAGACGCGCGAGAACTGACACCTCAGCGGGTGGCCACTCCGTCGGTCACCATCGGAACCCCAAGGCGCAGCGTGTGTCGGACCACTCCGGTAAGGGTGCGGCCCGCGTATGGGGTGTTGCGCGATTTCGAGGCCAACGCCGCCGGATCCACGGTCCATATTGCTTGAGGGTCGACGATGCAGAGGTTGCCAGGGCGGCCGACAGCGATGTGACCGTGTTCGGCGTCGATCTGCGCAATGCGCGCTGGTCCGGCCGACAGCAGTTCGAAGATCCGCGAGGGCGGCAATGCAAGCTCGGTGATGGCCAACGACAACGCCGTCTGCAACCCGAGCATGCCGGGAGGCGCGTCGAGCATCGACCGCTCCTTCGTTTCTGGCGTGTGAGGCGCATGGTCGGTGGCTATGGCGTCGATGGTGCCGTCCGCGAGGCCTGCCTTCACGGCCGCTACATCGGCGTCGGTGCGCAGTGGCGGGTGCACCTTGAACACCGTGTCGTAGTCCGCAAGGCACGCGTCGGTGAGGCAGAAGTGGTGCGGCGCCGCTTCGGCAGTGACACGGAGGCCCTCGGCCTTGGCACGACGGATGAGCTCGACCGAACCGGCTGTGCTCATATGCAAGAAGTGGACCGGCGCGCCGGTGCGGCGGCACAGCGCGATGTCACGCGCCACCATCAGCTCCTCAGCTTCAGCCGGCTGGCCGGGAAGCCCTAGCCGTGACGACCATGCTCCCTCGTGCATGACCCCACCCTCGGCCAGCGACGCGTCTTCGCAGTGCTGAGCAAGCGTGATGCCAAGACGCGATGCGTATTCGAGCGCTCGTCGCATGAGGCGGTTGTCCTGCACACCCGCGCCGTCGTCGGTGAAGATTCGCACGCCGGCCGCAGCCATCTCGGCCATCGGGGCGAGCTGTTCGCCCTTGCGACCGACGGTGATGGCTCCGGCGGCGTGCACATCGACCAGACCCGCCGCCAAGCCGAGTTCACGGACCTGGCGGACGACACCGACGGAGTCGATGGCCGGGTTGGTGTTAGGCATCGCGATGACCGCTGTGTAGCCACCGAGGGCAGCGGCCCGGCTGCCGGTTTCGACGGTCTCGGCAGCCTCGTTGCCGGGCTCGCGGAGATGTGTGTGGAGATCGACCAGCCCCGGGCCGACCCAGCAACCAGACGCATCGAGGACAGTGGCACCTCGGTCAGCTTTGATGGACGGGGCGATTTCGGTGACAACCCCGTCGACGATGGCGACATCGGCCTTGGAAACACCGGTGGAGCCGACAACCGTGCCACCGCGCACGACAA
>JANNBN010000097.1:0-1840 GCA_031385545.1 Acidimicrobiia bacterium
GGGTGCCGACCTTCTTGCCGACCTCGCGCTTTTTGCACTGGTTTCCGGACCGAGGCGCAGCGTGAGCGAATTCACCCGGAAGCGAAACGAACGCCATCACAGTAGCGACCCCAAGCCCTGCAAAGGTTTCGCCGAACGTACCCACGCCTCATATCGTGAGCATATGTGCCCGGCCTGGAGCCAGCCAGGCGTGCTTCCATATCGCACCAGTCAGGCATGCATCGAGACTGCAGCATCGCCAACACCAATCGTTGCATCAAGCCAACCCCGCCGACGGTTCCGACTTCAGCGAGTAAGCCGCGCTCCCAGCTCCGCCCACTTGCCCAGCGGCAGGTTAGTCGGCGTTAGCCCAGCGTGAGCCCAGCGTTAGCCCCGCTTGTTGCGGATTCAGCGCTTCGATGACTCGCCCGCTCTCAAGAGCTTGCTTTAGCTCCGGACAGATCTCACACCACAGCCTCTTGCTTCGCTGGAGCACGATCGGCTTGTCTGTGGCGAGGAACGCGCGGATAATCTCGGCCTGGAACTTCTGGGTCGGAATCCTGCGTCTCGGGTTGGTCTTCTCCGGATACGGGTAGGACTCGAGCTTGCGCTGGACACCTACTCAAGGTCCGATGGCTTTGCCGAGTGGACGCAGCATCTTGCTCGGTGCTCGGTGCCCGGTGCTCGGTGCCTGGTTCTACGGAAGGGCCATCACCGCAAACGCAGCAAGCGAGTCGCCGGCACGGGCGGCGAGCGAGGCGTTCCAGGTAAAAGAGGAGACAAACCCACCCCGTTGGTTAAATGTTCTAGAAACGGTACATTTAATCCGTGGAGTATCTGTCGTTGGCCGAAGCCGCCCAGGTGCTCGAGGTGACGCGCCGCCGAGCCCAGGCACTCATCGAAAAGGGCCAACTTCGCGCCCACCGGGTGGGCGGACGGTGGCTCGTCGAAACAGCCGACGTCTACCAGCGACGTCGCATGGTCGCCCGGCGAGGCCGACCCCTCAAAGCGACCACCGCCTGGAACATGCTCCAACACGCCACGCTGCCCCGAGACGACGACGAACAGGACGCCTTCCGTCGCCTCGTACTTACCCGCGCCGAGTATCGCGACGCCTACATCCACCCGTCACTCATTGCTGACCTCCGCCACAACGAACGCCACGTCCTCGGCGGACGCGTCGCCGCCGACCACGCAGGCCTCCCCGTCGGCACCTCCGACGACGACCTCGATGTGTACCTGCGCGCCAGCGACCTCGACGAACTCACCAACAGCCACGTCGTGCGCTTCGACGCCACGACACCAAACCTGCACCTCCACATCGTCGCTGCCGACGCCTGGCCCTTCACCACCGACCAGCACGTCGTTCCGCTCTTCGTCGCCTGGCTCGACCTTGCCGACCGAGGCGACCGGGCCGAACGACTCGTCCGCGAACAACTCCTCCGAGGCCCGCTGTGACCGACATTCCCACCATCGGTCGACGCGCCGAACTGCTCAACACCGTTGCGCCGGACGAACAGTCAGGGGATTCGTCAGCTGCGATGCGGACGGCTGGCCAGGTTGACCGCTTGTACCGTGGCATCGGCCCCGGCGGCGAGCGACAGGCGTTCCAGGTAGTACCGGCGGCCCGCAGAACCCATGGCGTCACGTTCACCAACCGACATCGACGCGATCTGCCGGATTCCGGCCACCAGCGCAGCAGCATCGCCCGGCGGGACAACAACTCCCCCACCCGACTGCGCCACTAACTCGGCCGCTTCACCCGCAACAGCCATCAGAAGCGGTCGCCCCGCAGCAAGCGAACTCTGTGTCTTCGATGGCACGGTGATGCGAAACAGCGGGTCGTCTTTCAGAATCACCA
>JANNBN010000166.1:0-150091 GCA_031385545.1 Acidimicrobiia bacterium
CGGCCCGACCGCAGCGAAGGCTGCCGGTAGGACACGCCAATCGAAAGCGCTGAGCACAATGAACGGCTGCACCATTGCAATCAGTAGCACGAACTTTGGCTTCGCCGGGTCAGTTCCGAGGCGTTTGAGATTCTCTAATACAGATCCTGCGGAGATGCGGCCGTAGTACGGCGAGTCCTGCAGCTGAGTCTGCCAAAAGACACCCCAAGCAAGGTTAACAAAGGCAGCAAAACAGAGAATCAGGGCGTTCCTCTGTCGTAGGCGCCTTCCGAACAGCCCGACAAGCAGAATCAGACCAACGGACCCGGAGATGAAGGCCGTGCGCTCTGAAATCATGCCGCAAACGACGAACCCAGTTACCCCGAACCAGTGAGCCTTGTTGTGGCCTTCGTGCGCAGAAATCCACGACGAAACGCAAACTAAAACGGCCGGTCCCGCGAAGAGTCTGTCGAAGTAGTTCTGCCCGATCAGACCTTGTGAAAGCACCGGCCATACGACATACAAGGAAAACAGCGACAACAACCCGAACGTGGCAACCGGTCCGCCCCGGTAGCGGAGTAGCAACCACAGGAGCAATGCAAGCGCCGTCGCAGCCGAGCCGCTGATCGCCAGCGCAACGGTGGTACGAGGGGCCAAGCCCGTGAGTTCCGTCAGCCAACCCATCGGCAGCGAAATCGCATACGGATGAATACGCCAGAAGCTCGCCTCTGGCGCTACTTGTGAACGAAGGAAGGCACGCATCGACCCGGCCGGCTGAGCCGGTGAGAACAGATACGGGTATACGGCGTACAGGTAATTTCCACGCATCCGATAATTGAATCCTCGCCCGACCAGGTCCACCATGCCAGCCGAATCCGAATACTGTGCCGGGTAACGGAGAAGCTGTCCCTTGGCGAATCGGATCCAGAGCAACACCCAGACAAATACGGGTACAAACGACGTGAGGACGAGGTTTCGGACACCGAATGACCTGCGTGAGACGCTGGGGCAGTCCAGAGAACTTGTCATCACTGAGGTGGGCGGCGAGCGATGAACGGCACCGAGAACCGCTGATTTCCCCACGCGATGCCACACGTCAAATCGGATTCATCTCGAACTGAGACTTCATGAAAGCCTGCTGCCTCGAGATGGCGCACAACAGAACGTTCCTCGAACAGGCGCATTTCGAGCGTCTCGCCGTCTCCGCCGTGATACACGAGATCGGTGAAAGTCTCCGTTTGGCCAGAGGTCGTGGTGTTGATCAACGATCGATGGCCATCAGGCCCCTTTTCGATTCGCCACTCGTGCAGCTCGGGGAAGTGTTCAACGGTGCCATCCGCCGTCCCAACCGGCATGCAGGGAATTGACAGGATCAGCCAGCCACCCGGCTTAAGCAGAGAGAACGCACCGTCGAATGCCAGCTGAACCGGCGGGAGAACATGCTCGAAGACGTCACTCGACAACACGAAATCGTATTGGCTCATACGAGTTGGTAAAGGGCGAGTGATGTCGAGCAACGGCTCTTGATGGAACGACGTGTTCTCGTAGTCGAGGTACCGTGAGAGATACGTCGCCATGCGCGGATGGTCACTGAGCCCAATGCCCCGCAATGACTTCGGCAGTTGATCGAGGCGCTTGACCTCACCGATGGTTGCCAGGCTGAGACACCTCGCCATCGCCCGCAGCCGGGCAGTGGACTGGCATCGCGGGCAATTGGGTACCTCCCTCCCGAGTTGTGTGACCGGCACAGAGCACCAGGTGCTGCAGATGTTGCACTGGAAACGAAGGGACGCCTCGGTCATGGCTTCGCCACCGGCACCGGGAAGCAAGCTGTTCAAACGGGACCCGACTCGGCTCGCGACCCGCGAGGCCAGACGGTCAGTTGGTAAGGACACTGGTGCGCCTCCGGGAAGTGGGATTCGGCGGGCGAATGCACGGATTTGGGTCTGCAACGGAGAATACGTGTGCGGGGTCCAGGGACCATTCCACTTGGCTTCGAATATCGCCTTGTTCGCAGCGAACAGTGCCTGGTACGTACCATCATCGCGAAGGGTCGAGAACGAGGCTTCGCCGATGTGGTAGACGAACGCGTCACGAGCGATGCGTATCGCAAAACCATCTGACGCAATGCGACGACAGTAGTCATCGTCTTCGAACATCCCGACGCCGAAGCGGGTATCGAGGGATCCGACGTGCTCCCATACCGACCGCCGAAAGGCCACGCAGAAGAACGCGACGTTGCGGACGGTCGCGCTCTCGCCGGAGTGGTCGAGTCGCTCATGGACTGCGACGCGGAGGAATGCTCCCAGCGAAGTCGGGTTGATTTCGATCTTGGCCTCGTTACCTGTCCAATTCGTGACCGCACCAACCAAACCGACCTTCGTATCGCGGAGGTGCATTTCGAATGCCTCGATACCGCCCGGGCCGATGAAGCAGTCGTTGTTCAGGAGAACGATCACGTCACCGCAGGATGCATCGACGCCGCTGTTCATCCCACCGGCGAACCCGAGGTTCGACGCGTTCTCGACCAGGGTCACCATCGGCAGATCAGCAACGAGTTGCCGCAGCCGAATGACATCGTCGACAGCAGATCCGTTGTCTACACAGATCACGTCAAGGCGAGCGTAAGTGTTGACCTGCAGAAGCAGTCGAATCGATGCAGCCGTCAGCGCTGCATTGTTCCAGTTGAGTATGACGACGCTCACCAGTGGCGTGTTCGCGTTCAGCGACGTGGAAACATCGACGGCGCGGTCGCCCCACGTATGTTTCGCCACCGCATCTACACGCCTGGCGTGTGCCGACGGATCGTCGGACCGCAACGCCGCCGCAACTGCCGATGCAAAGGCGGCGGGCGTAGACGCGAGCGAAACGAGCCCGGTAAAACGAGCGAGCTCAGGGAGCGGCGAGGCGACCACAGCCTTGCCGCGGGCAAGGTACTCGTAGACCTTGACCGGGTCCGTCGATTCCGTGAGCGGCCTGATGTCGAACGGCAGCAGGCAGACATCGAGGGAATCCATCGCATCGCATACTGCGCTGTGCGGAATCTCCCCGTGAAAGGTGACGTTGGGCCTAGACCGAAGGCGATCGACGTTGGCTTCCGGGCTCACGGCACCGTACAGTTCGATTCGAACGTCAGGGAGTTCAGCCGTTGCCAACACCAGCTCGACGTCGAACCATTCGGCGATCGCCCCCACATAGCCGACCGTTCGGGAATTGGAGCGGCGTTTCGCGGGAAGCGCGGCGAAGCCGGAGTCACACGCGTTCGGAACGAGCGTGATCGGCCGGCTTGCCTGCAGGAGCGAAGTCGCCGTCGCGGTAACGCAGTCGGCCTGTTCGAGCAGCAAGTCTTCGGCCGCACCGAAGGCCGCACCAACCCTTTCGAAACCCTTCCAATGGTCCATGCGGTCATACCAAACAGGCCAACCCCACGTCTCGCGAAGGCTGATCGCGAGTTGCGTCCAGAAGGGAAGCATCACGCCGGTCCATGCATCCAGCACCGCATACCGCTGGCGGAGGACTCTGAGCGATTCGAGGTACACCTGAGCCTGGTCCAACGTCAGAGCACCGTCATAGGGAGGGATGGGAGTCGGCGAATGGAGAGTGACGGCGAAGAGTCCCGGCGCAATGGTCGTAACCGTTACTCCCGGTTGAGTGGATGGGGCGACCCCTGGATTGACGTAGAAAACCCGGTTACCCAGTTTCGACAGTTCGAGAGCCAACTTCTGCGGACGTTGCAGCCTGAACGACCAGTCGATCGGGCCGAACACGATGATGTTGGATGCCACAGCACCCGGATGCACAAATTCGGCGCAGAGTTGATCAGGTGCCGAACCGAGCGGCGGGAAAGCAACGTCTTGGCCGCCGATGGCGAACTGCGGCCACTCAGCCTCGGAGGCGAATCGTTGAACGGGTGGCCTGATGCCCTTTGCCCGTAGCACATAGGGCCAAAGCCGGTGTTTGACAGGCATCGGGATGACTCGCCACAACCGTCGCGCCGGAATCATCATCAGTCGTTTGGCTGGAAGCCGAATCACACAGAACCTCCCGCGATTTCGCCAGAGGTTAGCAACAGGTCCGTCGATCGGCTGGTTCTGTCCCGGCGGTCCTGTTGCGTAGGGTTGCACGGTGTCCGCCATCAAATGCAGAGACGCCGGCAAGGTGTTCCGACGGTTCAGCGAACGCAACCAGACTCTGAAACAGGTCGTCGCACGGCGGCGTCGGGCAGTCTTCACCGAACACTGGGCGGTCCGAGACCTCACGCTCGAAATCGCAGAAGGTGAAACCTTCGGCATCATCGGTGGCAACGGTGCAGGGAAGTCGACCACACTCAAACTTCTCGCCGGGATCTTGGTTCCCGACGAAGGGTCTGTGCAGGTCACCGGGCGGGTCAGCGCCCTGCTTGAGCTCGGTGCCGGATTTCATCCAGAGTTGTCCGGCCGGGAGAACGTGTTCTTAAACGGGGCAATCCTGGGAATGTCCCGCAAGACCCTGCTCACCCGGTTCGATGACATAGTCGGTTTCGCCGGGCTCGAGGAATCCATCGACGAACCAGTCAAGACTTATTCGTCGGGCATGTTCGCCCGCCTTGGCTTCGCTGTGGCCGTGAATGTCGACCCGGACATCCTCCTCCTCGACGAAGTGCTGGCTGTCGGCGACGAAGTGTTTCAACGACGTTGTGGAGAAAAAGTTGCCGAGCTGCGATCCTCGGGGAAGACCGTGGTGATCGTGAGCCACGGTCTGCAGGAGCTTCGCAAGATGTGTCGAACTATCGCATGGATCGATCACGGCACTGTGAAGGCCGTCGGGCCATCAATCGATGTCGTGAACGAATACCTGGAATCAACAAGAGATCAGCAACGCATCAGCTCCGATGGTCTCGTGCACACGGGGACCGGAATCGTGACCACGTTCGTCCGAACTCACCCAGAGGTTGTGGTCCAAGACGGTTCCGCCGAGTTCGAGTTCACGATCGACTGCGCCGAGGCGATCGTCGAACCTCGTCTGGGTTTCACCATTCGATCGTCAGATGGAACGCCAGTCGTCGGTCATACGATGCCATTACCGACTTTGGCAGTCGGCACGCACCGATCCACATATCGAATGGGTCGTATCCCGTTGACACCCGGGCACTACGAAATTGCAACATGGTTCGGCGATCGCAACGGAGTCGAGTTGGACTCATGCTTGACCGCGTCGGGCTTCGAGGTGAAGCCGCCGTCCGGTGGATCCCACGACTTCGGTCTGCTCACCCTCGGTGGGACGTGGGAGACCACGTGAAGGGCGGCATAAACGGGACGCGGCACCTCCAACAGCGGCCAAGCGAAACGTTCGTCCGCTACGCGGCGCGTCGGGCGATCGCCGAACGGGAACTGCTGTGGAATCTGCTACTTCGTGACCTTCGATCCCGATATCGCCGAAGCACGATCGGCTGGCTCTGGTCGATGATCAACCCGGCGGTCATGACGGCCATCTATACGTTCGTCTTCACCGTGTTCTTCCACGTGAAACCTGCACCTGGTATCCCCAGCGGGATGACGGCCTACGCGTTCTATCTGTTGGGCGGACTGCTGCCATGGAACGCGTTGGTCAACGGAGTAACCGGCGCCTCGGCAGCCCTTGTTGGTGGCGGTGGATTGATGGCGAAAGTTCGTTTCGCTCGCGAGCATCTAGTTTTCGCAACGGTGTTAGCGATGAGCACGACTCTGCTTGCAGAGTTGAGCGTGCTTGCCCTGATGGAACTGATCGGCGGCTACGTCGTTCTGCAACTCCTGCCGATCGTTCTGCTATTGGTGCTGTTGCTGACCATGTTCATCGCGGGGGTCAGTCTCGTCGTCGCTGCGCTAAATCTTCGCTACCGCGACGTGCAGCACTTGATGTCGATCGGGTTTTTGGTGTGGTTCTACCTGACCCCTGTCATCTACCCCGTGGGGCTGATCCCGGAGAAGTTCAGCATCGGCGGGGCGACACTGCCGCTCCGTACGATTCTTGGTATGAACCCGATGTCGCGCTTTGTGCTGGCGTTCCGGAACTGCTTCTTCGACGTCACCCTTCCGGGTATTGGCACAATGGTTGGTCTCGTTGCCATCTCTTTCACCACCTTCTCCGTGGGCTACCGGTTCTTCATCCGTCGAGCACCCTGGTTCGTGGAAGAACTTTGAGTGCGGCGTGAGGACATCCGACCTTCCGGCACCCTCGTCCGTCGTCAACCGGCTGAGCGGGCAGCTCCGCAACAGTCGATTCGCCGTGGCCGTCGCTATGGCGATGCTTCCTGTTGCGCTCGTAACCGGGCGCCATCTCGGGTCGGATGCAAACTTTGACCTGCTCTCGTACCACGCGTACATCGGCGAGGCCGCTCTCGCCCGACGGTGGTCCTCAGACATCGCACCCGCAGGTCTCGGATCGTTCCACAACCCGCTGTTCGACCTTCCAGGAGCGCTGGCACTCCGGCACTCCGTCCAATTCTTCACCGCTTGGCTCTCGATCGAGCAGTGGCTTTGCTGGTTGTCCCTGTGGTGGTTCGTCCGGGTCGTGCTGCGCGAGCGCGACCGGTCCACGCAACTGTTGGCGCTCATTTTTGCCCTGACCGGCAGCGCGGCAATGTCGCTCAGCATCACGTCGTTCGTTGACTGGCCAGTGGCAGCGTTGCTGCTGGCCAGCCTCACCGCAGCGCTCTCGTTTCGCGAGCACCACCTCATCGGGTCTCCCCAAACCTCTCGCTTGCTTGTCGTTTCCGGATTGTTCGGTGCCGGAGCCGTCGCAGCGAAACTCACCGCCACTTCGTTCTTGATCGGCCTGTTCGCAGTCGTCCTTGTCGTGGCTCGAAGACTGGCATGGAAGTGGCTAGCAGGCTTTGCGGCCTGTACTGCTGCCCTGTGCCTCCCATGGTGGATCTATCTCCAGCGACGGTTCAGCAACCCGCTATTTCCGTATTACAACCAGGTTTTCAAGTCGCCGGACGGACCAGTCGGATCCTTCGATGACACCCGCTTCGGGGCGGGTTCGCTGCAAGACTTCGTCCGCTTTCCGATCGACTTCGCCCGAGGCACATCGCGTTATTCAGAGTTGCCTTATCGCGACCTGAGATGGATCCTTGTCATTGTCACCATCGGCGCCTGGTCCACTCTTCAACGCGGCACGCTGACGGAGCTACGGACATGGAGAATGATCGGCGTCTTTGCTGGCATCGGGTATCTGCAGTGGCTCGTGTCGTTCGGCATCTATCGCTACGCATTGATCCTTGAGCTCATCGCGTCGGTGTTTCTTATCGCGGCCGCAATAGCGCTGGTTCCCAAAATTCAGCCTGTCGCGCTGGCTTTCGGGTTGTCGCTCACTCTGGCCTTTCAGATTTCGCCCAATTGGGGTCGTTCGACGCCGTTGAGAGTAAAGCTTCCCGTCACATCCGGCCAGCGTGTCTTGTTCGCCGACATGGGCCCTTCGGCGTACCTGGTGAACAGCCTCACTCCCGACACCAAGCTGGCCTCGATCCAGGGCTTCGCATATGGCCTTTTCTCTCTGGAAGGATCGCTGGGACGCGACCTCGACCGCTTCGTAAAAGACGGCCTATCGGATGGGAGCCTACGCATCGTCATCAACCCCGCCGCAGATCTGCAGCCCATCGTCAAACAGTTGGGGATCGCCCCCGACTTGCCAAATTGTGCAGGGTTCGCCGGACCCTTCGGGTCGTTGGCCGTCTGTCCCGCGATTGCGGCCGGCAGCTGACAAAGCTTCTGTCTGGGTTGCTTCCGAGCTTGACGGCTCAGCAACAGATCAATTCTGCTGCCAGGTCCCCCATCGAGCTTCGAATCGCGCCTGGTTCGTAGTCCAGATTCGCTGGTACTCATCGGTATCGAGCAGTCGTCCGAACGATCCTTGTCCGACGTGATGGACGAAGCAGTCTTCGGCGAGCACAACCCGGAGACCGGCGGCTCGAATTCGCATCGCGTAGTCATCGTCCTCAAAGAGCCCGAGCCCGTACCCCTCGTCGAGCGGGCCGACAGCTTCATAGACGTCCCGGCGCATCGCGACGCAGAACATGGCAAGCATCTGGATGTCGGAGCCTTCGCCCGCATGCGATGCGCGGAGTTGCCGACAGAAGTCGTCGTAGCTGACATCGTGCGGCACTTCGATCTTGGCGCGGTTGCCAACACTGTCGGAACGGGGTCCGACGAGCCCGATCGATGCATCGCGCAGGTGGTTGATCAGCGGGATCGACCATCCCCCTGTGACCTCTGTGTCGTTGTTCAACAGGATCAGGTGATCGCCGCATGCGAGCTGCAGACCCTGGTTGTTTGCTGCTGCAAATCCAAGATTCGAGTCGTTCAGGATTATCCGAACGCGTTCATCGTGCTCGGCCAGCCACCGCAAGTACCTTGGTGTCCCGTCACCAGACGCATTGTCGACCACGATGACTTCGAAATTGGGATGGGCCGTCTCCTCGAGAACCGATCGGAGGCAAGCCTGGGTCAAAACGAGTTCTCCGTAGGTCACGACGATCACCGACAGGCGCGGCCACAGGGAGCGAACGTATGGATCCAATTCATGCAGACGCTGCTTCCAGGTATTCCGCTCTGCAAACGCCATCAGATTGCGTGCCCTTTCGCCGTTGTAGGTCAGCGCGTCGTCAATCGAGCGTTCGAACGACTCAGCATCATTTGCCAGGTAGAGCAGGTGAGACATTCGATCCAATTCGGGCATCGAGGTCGCGACCACCGGCAATCCAGCAGCTGCATACTCGTACACCTTGACTGGATCGACCGCTGCCGAGAGCTGGCCGGTCTTGAACGGGATAACTGCAACGTCGAACCAGAACAAGAACCGAGAAACGGTTTCTGACGGTTTCAGTCCAACGAACTCCACATTGGACGGCATGGCTCCAGAATCTGGGGATTCCAAAGGGACGAAGATGTCACCGACAAACACGAACCTCCAACCGGGTCGCCGCGATGCCACGGCTCGAACGAGATCAATATCAACCCATTCTGCGATGGCACCAATGAACCCGATGATCGGTCGGCCATCAGTTTCAATGACCGATGACGGTACGAGACCGCGGCGCACACGATCTATGTCCACGGCATTGCGCACAAGAATGGTGCGTTGGTTGGCGGCCAACCACTTATTCCGTAGCGCCACTGCCGTGACGGACACCAGGTCCGCCGTCCTGACCAGTTCCCGTTCAGCCGCGATCAGTTCGGGTCCGAATCCCGGGAACACGTCCCAGTCATCCATGCAGTCATAGACGATTCGCCACCCGAACTTGGCCCGGAGTCTCGTCGCGAACGGAAGCCACGAATGCAGGTGGATATGGAGGACCGCTTCGTCGACAGCGTACCGCGCGACGCACTCGTCGATCAGCCCCATCCATCCGTCCATGACCCGTTCGGACGGGAGCTCTCGGTATCGGTTGAAGTCCTCGGATGGTTCAAAATCGATTTCGACCACACCATCAGAAACGTTTCGTCGTGTGCCAGCAACGCCGCGGGGGAACGAACAGTAGAAGACGGGATGGCCGTCCTCTCCGAACATCGTTGCAAGGTGTTGCGGTCGCTGGCGGCGGCCGTCCCAGGCAACATTCGTAAGCATAAATACGACATATTTGCGCGGGTTCCCGACGTCGTAATCGTCGCGCATCCGCGACGCACGAAGGAACGAGGGTAACGACGGTAGCTCGTGGGAAACCTCATTGAGGTGCCGGATAGCGGCTAAGTCCAACGTCGCCTTCTCAAGCAACAATTCCGCCATTGCCTCCATTTGCGTCGAATCGTCTGCCAGTCGGTAACGCGACGGTGTGACCCGTCGCATCATTCGCTCCTCAAACAACCGAGAACGGTGGCGTCGGCTTTCATCCCGTACTAAAGCGATCGAGGCAAGTTCGTTCTCAAGACCAGTCAACCCGATGACGGTTGCATCGTGCTGACCCTTCTGGTCGGCAAACGCCGATTCTACGAATTCGAAGAACGAACTTGGGGCACTGAGCCACAGGGACCGCGTGCGTTGAGAGGCGCGTGCCTGTCGGGGGCCACTCACCGTCGATGCGTCGTCTCCTGTCCACCCCATGGGCGTCACGCTAGCCATCGTTCAATGAGGGAGGTCTCACCGCATGCGGTGGAGAGCGGAATTTGACGGTGTTTCATCGGGCACCCGTTCGTGTCTCACCGACTAGCCTCCGAAAGAGCTATGAACGGATTGCCCGCACCGCTGACGCGCGGCCATTACACCCACGAGATCCAACTCGGGAATCAGCACGACGTGCACGCGCTCGCCGTGGCCGCTGTGCCGGTCGGCTCGACTGTTCTCGACGTCGGCTGCGCTGATGGGTCGCTTTCTCGACATCTCATTGAACGCGGGTGCACGGTGATCGGGATTGATGTCGACGACGTTTCGCTCAAGGAGGCCGCGCGGGTTATTTCGGAAACGTACCGGGTGGACCTGATGTCTGACCTCGATGCGCAGCTCATTTCGCTCATGGATACGTTGGGCAACAGGCGATTCGACGTGATCCTCGCCATGGACGTGCTGGAGCACGTCATCGATTCCTCTGCTGTGCTTCGATCACTGGTACACAATTGCTTGGCAGCCCACGGGCGCGTTGTCATCTCGGTCCCGAACGTAGCCCATGGCGCAGTAAGGCTTGCGCTACTGTCCGGACGGTTCGACTATCGGCCAGCGGGCCTGCTCGACGAATCACATCTGCGGTTCTTCACGCGCGATTCGATCCACGCCCTTTTGGGTACGGTCGGGTTAAAGAGCATTGCATCCATATCAGTTGGCCGCGAGCTTCACGACACCGAGATCAGCGTCAATTTGGACGACGTCGCCGGCCACGTCATCGAAACCGTTCGCGACGACCCCGATTCCTTTACCTACCAGCATTTCCTTGTAGCCGTCCCTATCGAACTCAGTGAGGCTGGATCAGTCGAGCTGTACAGCCTCGTCAAGTCTGCAAACGAACTGGCGACCCGCGAAGCTGCCCGGCGCGAATTCGCCGCAGCCGAGTTGGAGTCGACCGCTGTGCAGAAGCTGCTGCAGAACCGAGTTGCCGAACTTGAGGCGACGGTCAGCGAGCTTCACCGGTCCGAGACGTGGCGCATCGGTTTCGCGATCACCCAACCCGTTCGGTTCGCAAGGCGGTTCGGCCAACGAATCTTCCGCTCACACTGAACTTCGCAGTCCAGATGACCACATCCGGATGGACGGCTCACGGGATGCCTCCAACGTTGCCGACGTCGATGCTACGGGGCCCGCAACAATGAAGCTCGTCCTTTGGTACTGGGGTAGGCGGGGGGGAGGAGCTCAATTCACGGCGCGCCTCGCCGAAGGTCTCCTGGGGTGCGGAGCCGACGTTTTGCTGCACCTGTCGACCGACAACTCCGAGCAATACCACCCGGACCTTTCCATCGTTCGTGCTCCGGTCCACCATCCCCTCGGCGCAGTCCACGCGATCGCTCATCCGACCAAATCGATCGGATCGACGATTCGACGATTCGACGCTGACGCGGTGATCCACCCGATGGTGAACCCGCTCACGACGCTGGCGTGGCCGTCCGTTCGGTTGATTGGGCGGCGGCCTATCTTGACCGTCATTCATGACCCCGCTCCCCACCCTGGCGACGAACACTTGCTCATGGATCTTGCCGCTCGACACGCAGTCCGTCGATCAGACCTGGTCGTGGCACCATCAACATATGTGTCCACGGCCCTAGCAGCGTCGACTGGCCGTAACGTCGGAGCAATCCAACTTGGGCCGCTGATATCAAACAAGCCCCTCGTGCCTCACACCGGCCGCTCCCCACACGCAGACGGCATCGACGGCCCTCTCTTGTTTGCCGGTCGACTCCTGCCTTATAAGGGGCTCGACCTCCTCGCCGACGCCTGGGAAGATTTCGCTGGCAGGTCATCGGTGCGCTTACGAGTTGTCGGGGAAGATACCGGCGACCCCTCCGTGCAAGCCGCTCTCGCTAAGTTGGAATCGCTTGGTGCTGAAATCGAAAGGAGATGGCTGTCCGACGCCGAACTGGTGAACGAGATCTCCAGTGCCAGGGCTCTCGTGCTGCCGTATCGGGAAGCAAGTCAATCTGGGCTCATTCCCCTCGCTCATTCTCTCGGGGTACCGGTAATCGCAACAGAAGTCGGAGCGTTGAAGGAGCAGATTGGTCAGGGCGGATGGATTTCGACGCCGCATCGAACGAGCCTGCAGTCGCTGTTTCAAACCGTTGCCGTGGATCGTGAGAGTGTCGCTCGCGTTCGGTTTCACCTGGCCGGGATGAAAAGCCCCAGTCAAATCTGGGTGACCGTTGCCCAGCAACTGATCAATCAGCTGGAACCCTTGCTCCACCGCGTTGACCAACCATGAACATCGGCGGCACCCCGCACTGAGTGGCCCGAATCCGGACCCCGTCGCCCATTAGTTAGTTAGGCTTGGCTGACACCACTAGCCCCGGAGCGGCCCACTTTGCACACGAGTTCTTACCAACACATGGCAGACTTGGTTGAACGACATCTTGACATCAGGAGGCCGCTCTCGGTGATCGACATCGGCTCCTACGACGTCAACGGGTCCTATCGCACGCTATTCGATCTACCTGGTGTGTCATATGTCGGAATCGACCTTGAAAGCGGACCAGGTGTTGATCTGGTCCTTTCTTCGCCCTATGTCCTCCCGTTAGATGATCAATCCGTTGACCTCATTGTGTCTGGTCAGGCGTTCGAACACGTCGAGTACTTCTGGCAAAGCTTTGAAGAGATGCACCGGGTACTCAAACCGGGTGCAATGATTTTCCTCATTGCGCCGTCGCGCGGTCTTGAACATAAGTATCCCCAGGACTGCTGGCGCTTTTACCCGGACGGGTACCGCGCCCTGGCAAAATACGTCGGGTGCGAGTTGCTCGAGGTCACAACCGACTGGGAACCAATCGAGGGTGACATCGCCAGTAGCGAGTGGGGTGACACAGTAGGAGTTTTCCGGAAGACAGTCGTGCCTGGAACAATCCGAGGAGCGATTGATGATGATCCCCTTCGGTCCCGTGTCGACGAACTGGAACAACAGCTAAAGGAACGTACCGTTGAGCTGGCAGCAATTCAGCAATCGGAAACATGGAAGCTGGGATATGCCCTAACACAGCCTCTGCGGATAGGCCGCAGTTTGATGGACCGTTTCTCGCATTGAACTGTTGGTAGCGGAACGCTTGCTAGCTACGCGAACCACTCAGACGAAATATCCCAGCACATCGATGACGAACTGAGCAGACTGACCTCCACCCCGAACTTTCACCCGTTGCAGCGAATCGACGGCCGAAACCGTACTGGTCGACAGCACCTGACCAGTGGCGTACCAATTGATGTTTGCTGTGCCGGGCCACGCGATTGCGTTCGAGTAGACGGTCAGGAACCCACCCGCGACGGTTTCCACTACCGCGAGGTTTATCCACGCGCCGGTTGCCCCTGAAGGTACCGCCACAGATGCAGGACTCACTGCACTCGACTTGCCCATCGCCAGCGACACCGTGCGGTCCACGCCGCTGGTAATTGGACCGTCTCCGGAAAACCCGCCGTATGAGCCGGGACGAGAGTCGTATGCGCGCAGCGGACTCGCAAGCAAGTGCAACTGGCCGGCGGTCGCGGGACCAGCGACCTTGCGGAAGACAGCCGGGGTCACGGCATTGAGCGCTGCGGAACCTGCACCGACACAAACGAACATGTTGCCGACGTTGTCCCGCATCAGGTCGCCCAACTCGTAGTTGCCCGCAGTCGGAAGGCCAGGACTCGAAAGGTGCTGGCCCAATCCGAGGCGGCCGTTGGAGTACACGGCGTAGCCCTCGGATGTCGAACCGTAGATGCCGTAACCGCTCGTGCTGGAACCAGCCACGCCAGCACCGAGCGCGGCGTTCGAAACGCCCTTCAATCCGTCAGCCAAGCCGGTGGTCGACCCGTTGGTTGCAATAAATGCCGCCGCACCATTCGACGACTTCGTGAGCGCTGTTTCGGTGGTCGACGCATTCGTCTGACCGATCACCACGTTCCCACCGTCGGCCGCAGCGGCCGGTGCCGCAGACAACAGGCTGTGCGCGACTGCAGCCGAGGCGACTGCGCCTGCGACCTTGAAGAGCCCCCGACGGCTCGACACCTCTTCAAGAGTGACCGAACCCAGTACCGGCACCGCGGCGGTCGTTGCGGCGGCAGGCACCGACGCAACCGGCAGAGCGGGTTCCGAGTTCTCGATCTTGGCCAGCCGGGCTTCCAACGCAGCAACGCGGCGCTCCGCACGGTCAAGCAACTCGACCATTGCGGCTTCACGGGAGTTGGCGGGGCTCATGGCTGGGATCCTTCGTGGCGTGGGGCGCTGGGCGCTGCTCGGCGTTCATTCCCGTCCGACGACGCTGCGTACACAGCAGCGGTCAGCTTCGAGACGATGCCAGTCTCCAACGCGGAACCAACCGAGCGGCGCGCACCCTGTTCGGCCGGGGCAGATGGGACCGGAATTCTTGTTTCAACCGGGAGTGATGTCACCCCAAGGAGATCGGCATGTCACCGGACCTTCCCGACGCCGAGCGAACCAATCCATCAATCCAGACGATGCACACCCACCAAGTGCGGTGCCCGGTTCACTCTGCCAAAACAGATCTGACAGCCGACACGATCATGTCGACATCCTCAGCTGACAGATGCTGGTGCACCGGAAGCGACGCTACCTGTCGGGCTGCCAATTCAGCCTCGGGGCAGGGTGAGACCGCAATCCCCGGATGAGACCGGAAGCAGTCGTAGTCATACGCAGCGAACGGGTAATACACCCCGCAGCCCACTCCAGCGGCGTTCATCGCAGCCACGAACTCGTCACGAGACACGCGAGCCTGGTCGGTGATTCGCACGGTGTACTGGTGCCACACGCTGCTGCGTCCCGCCGGCTCGCACGGTAGAACAACACCCGACAGACCGGCCAGACCGGTGTTCAGCGCCGATGCGTTCTCACGCCGGGCCGCCTCCATCGCAGCACGCCCCGTGAATTGGGTCATGGCAAGCGCAGCAACCAGATCCATCATCCGGTAGTTGTGCCCCGGCTCCAGGTATTGGTAGCGCGCCTTCATCCCCTGGTTGCGCAGGACGCGCATCCGGTCGGCCAGGGCATCGTCGTTGGTGGTGATCACGCCGCCTTCGCCGGTCGACAGGTTTTTCGTCGCATAGAAGCTGAACGTCGCCAGGCCGTACCCACCAACTGGCTGATCACCGACCATCGCCCCGTGTGCTTGTGCCGCGTCTTCGATGATCGTCAGCCCGTGGCGGGAACAGGTCTCGCTTATCCGGACCATGTCGGCAGGCAGGCCGTACAGGTGAACAGGCATGACCGCCTTGGTCCGGGGCGTGATGGCCGCCTCGATCAGGTCCGGGTCAAGACAGAAGTCCTGTCCGATGTCGGCGAACCGAACGGTTGCACCGACGTGAACAATGGCGTTGATCGTGGCCGCGAACGTGAACGGGGTCGTGATGACCTCGTCGCCCGGACCGATACCCGCTGCCTGCAACGCAAGGACCAGAGCCGTCGTACCGTTGTTCACAGCAACTGCATGCACTGTGTCGGCCATCTCGGCGCAGTGCGCCTCGAACCGTGCCACCATCGGGCCTTGCGCAAGCTGCCCGGACCGCAGGACCTGAAGCACGAGCGCTTCGGTCTTGGCATCGACAACCACTCTGCTGATCGGGATCATTCACCCTCCATCGGTGGCCACGCTACGCGACTCAAGTGCCAGCGGTACTTCTTTGCCACTCGTGGACGCTGTACTCGGGGGGTCTTTGTACGATCAGCCGCCTGACGAGGACTTTTCGTTCGAAGTCGGCGGGTAAGAGTGGACTACGGGTTTCATAGAGAATTATAGAGAGCCCGCTGGACCCGCAAAGGTGAAAATCGGAACGACCTCGATGCGTTCGCTCAAGGCGTAACGACGATGCCCTGGGTAGTACACCGTCAACGTGTCCAGCCTGAGGTCTTCCAGTGCCAACTCGCATGGAAGCTGTAATCCCTGGGGCATCGGCGCGCTTGATGTCGATGCCAACTCGTTGGTCGCGACAGCATCCACGTGCCGTACCATGCAATTCACGGTGCTGCTCACGGAATTGCATGGATGACATGGCTGTTATCCCCTAGCCTCAAAATGGACAGCCGATCTGATCGCTTTGTCAGTATCCGGCGTAGAGTCGAATCGATGGATGCCAAGCTTCTTGGGACGTTGGTCGGGGAAAGTCTGGCCAGCACCGATTCGAACGGCGATCGCCTGAGGCTCGTACGGCAGTTCATCATGGACTCCGACCGCCTCGACCCTGCAGCCCTCGCGACAAACATCGCCGAGCCCGCACCGCTGACCAACAACCGGGGGTGGGACGCACTCATCGCCGGCGTCGTTGAGGACATTGCGTACCGTCACCGCGTCGACGTGCCTCCCTGGACAGCTGACAAGGATCGATCTACCGACGACCGCTGGTGGTTCGTTACGACCGTTCCGGCTCTGCACCCGGTTGCGTTCGTCGAGACCCCCGCTTCGCTGGCAAACCGGGGCGTGTTCATCCGCCGGGCATCGTTGGTCAACATCTGATGGTTCGTGCTGTCAACGGGCTCGGGGTCAACGGGCTGGGACGCGATGACATCGTGTCCCTGCTCGCCGACGTGGCTACCGAAGCAGAACGGCGCGAGGTGGTCATTTCCCTGTTCTTGGTGGGTGGGGCCGCAATGGCGTTGGCCTATTCATCCTCGCGAGCGACCAAGGATCTCGACGGCATTTTCGAACCGAAGTCAGTCGTCAACGAAATCGCAGCTCAGGTGGCGCTGCAACGACCGGAGTACGGGTTGGCTGCGGATTGGCTGAACGACGCGGCGAAATCCTTCATGCCCGGCCCTGATGCACATGCTTCAACGCTGTTCGAATGGGCGGCGTTGTCTGTACGCATAGCGTCACCGCGGTACCTGTTCGTGATGAAGGCACTGGCAGGTCGAGAAGTCGACGAGGAAGACCTGCGAATCCTCTATCCGCTCTGCGGGTTCCAGAACGTCAATCAGGCACTTGACGCCGTCGCAGCGGCGTACCCGGGCCGAATCCTCAGGGCTTCGACCCAATACCTGGTGGAAGCGATCGCCGAGGGTTCTCCTGGTCCACCCGCTCCTGCCGGGTAGATTCGACGGAACCCTCCCCAGGAGCAACATGAGCGGCAACCATGCCACCACCGGCCACGAACAGCCTCAACAGCACGGGCATCACGGTCCCGTTACCGGAAAGCGGCTCTTCGGGCTCACCCTCGGATCACTGGGTGTCGTCTACGGCGACATCGGCACCAGCCCCATCTACGCCATCCGTGAAGCGCTGGGCCATGGAAACCATGTCCTGGTAACCGGCACCGAACCGCACAACGGGCACGAAGTCATCCCGTTCAACCCAACGGTGGTGTTCGGAGCACTCTCCATCGTGTTCTGGGCGCTGATCATCATCATCTCGATCAAGTACCTGTTCTTCGTGATGCGGGCCGACAACCAAGGCGAGGGTGGCATCCTCGCCCTGTCGGCACTTCTCCCTCACAAGAAACCAGACGGGGCGCCCCGCAGTGGCATCGCCAAAGCGGCCGCCGCCGGTTCCGGAGCGCTCCTGCTGCTCGGTCTCTTCGGTACAGCGCTTCTCTACGGCGACGGCATGATCACTCCAGCCATCTCGGTACTCTCAGCCGTTGAAGGCATCGAGATCTACTCGAGCGCCGCCAAACCGTTCGTGTTGCCCATCACGATCATCATCATCATCGGACTGTTCGCGGTACAGCGCTGGGGCACGGGCAAGGTCGGCCAGGTGTTCGGACCAATCATGATCGTGTGGTTCGGCACGCTTGCAGTACTTGGCACTGTGAACATCGTCGGCACACCCGAGGTGTTGAAGGCCGTCAACCCCATCTGGGCGTTGCACTACTTCCAGGCGAACCCGTTGAAGGGCTTCCTGTCGATGGGATCGCTCTTCCTGGTCGTCACCGGCGGCGAGGCACTGTACGCAGACATGGGTCACTTCGGGCGAAAGCCCATCATGTACGGGTGGTTCGCGATGGTGCTGCCGGCTTTGTTGCTGAACTACTTCGGCCAGGGCGCGCAGATCATCGAGGACCAGGGCAACAATCTCGACGAAGCCTTCTTCCGGATGGCACCGGACTGGTTCCTGCTCCCGCTCGTGATCCTGGCAACGGTTGCGACGGTCATCGCGTCCCAGGCCCTGATCTCCGGTGCGTTCTCGCTCACCCAGCAGGCGGTCAACCTCGGTTACAGCCCACGCGTCGAGATTCGCCACACATCGCACACCGAACGGGGCCAGATCTACATCCCGCAGATCAACTGGGCACTGATGATCGCGTGCGTCATGCTGGTGCTTGGCTTCCGCACCTCCTCGGCGCTTGCCGCTGCCTACGGCCTGGCAGTCACCGCGTGCATGTTCATCACCACGCTGATCTTCATGCAGGTCGCGCAGACTCGCTTCGGATGGTCGAAGACCAAGGCCTACGTCATTGGTCTGCCGCTGCTGTTCATCGACTCGGTGTTCCTCGCTGCCAACGTCTTCAAGATCCCGCAGGGCGGCTGGTTCCCGCTGGTCATCGGCGTTGTGGTGTTCACACTGCTCACAACGTGGAAGACCGGTCGTGGCATCGTGGCGAAGCGCCTGCGACGCGGTGCTGTTCCGCTGACCGACTACATCGCCTCGATCACCGGCGGCAAGACCCCGGTCGCACGGGTTCCCGGCGCTGGCGTGTTCTTGTTCTCCGAGCCCGGCCTTGTGCCGCCGGCCATGCAGGCCAACGTACGCCACAACCGCATTCTGCACAGCCGCGTCTACGTAGTCTCGGTGATGAACGAGGATACGCCCACTGTCCATCCGGTCAAACGGGTGGAGGTCGAGGAAGTTGGGATGGGCGTCGCCCAGGTCACCATGCACTACGGGTTCATGGAGGAATACAACGTGCACGAAGATCTCGCACGCGATCTGGCCGTCGACGTACGCGACGCCGTGTACTTCCTGGGCCGGGAGAATCTCCGGCCCACGGTCCACGACGGCATGGCGCCGTGGCGTGAGAACCTCATGCGCCAGATGAGCCGAAACACCACGGACGTGGCCGAGTTCTTCAAACTTCCTTCGGACCGAGTGTTCGAGGTCGGCGTTCAGGTGGATCTGTAAGCGCGCATGGGAATTTTCCGGAAACAGAAGCCAACAGAGACCGGCAGCAGCCTGCTCGAACGGGCGATCGCCGCACACGAGACATCGACCCGTATCGCTGATCTTGAGCCTCGTCAGGTGGTCGAAGTCGTCGGCACCATCGAACATGTGGCGACCGTGCAACTCGACGGCATGGTTGCATTCGAGATCGAAATCCGCGACGGCACCGCGTCGCTGGTTGCGTTGTGGACAGGACGCACATCTATCTCGTGCGTGGAACGGGGTCGGCGAATTGCGCTGTGGGGCCGTGCCGCTCCGATGCGCCGCGAGGACTCGTTGGTGGTTTACAACCCCCGCTACGAACTGCTTCCCTGACCGAGCTGGTCAGCCCGCCGGGCGCTCCTTGAAATCAGTGGCGCGGGGCTTCTGAGCCCAACGCGCTGCCGATCAGCAGAGCTTTGATCGCACCGTCGGCCGAGTTGGTTGCGAGCACCACAACTTCGTCGCCTTCGATCAAACGGGTGTCGGGCCGAGGAACCACAATCTGGCGGTCGCGCATGATGGCAACGATGGTGGCGTCGAGCGGAAGCTCAACGGCGCAGAGCAGTTTGCCAACGACAGGTGAATCGGCGGCAAGCGTCACCTCTTCGATGGCCGCGCCGCCGTCGCCGAGAGACAGCAACTTGACCAATGTTCCCGTCGTGACCGCTTCTTCAACCATCGCCGTGAGCTGATGCGGGGTAGAAACCGCCACATCGACCCCCCAGGTCTGGTTGAACAGCCAGTGGTTCCTGGGGTTGTTCACACGAGCAACAACACGCGGCACTGCGAACTCTTGCTTGGCAAGGAGTGATACAACCAGGTTGTCTTCGTCGTCGCCGGTTGCGGCAACCATCACGTCGACCGCCTCGACATGGTTTTTGGACAACGAGCTGATCTCACACGCGTCGGCGTTGAACACCCGCACCGCTGGAAGCAGCCTTTGCACCCGTTTCGCCACGGCAGGATCAACCTCGAACAGCATCACGTCGTGCCCGCTGTTGGACAGGTCTTCCGCCATGAATGTGCCGACCGCCCCGGCGCCTGCAATTGCAATCTTCACGACCGAACCTCGGTTCCAGCTTCTCTTCCAGCTTCCATTCCAGCTTCCATCGTTGCGGCGAGGCGCTTGTCCAGCTCGGCGAGCCCCTCGACAGTAACCATGAGATGCAAGAGATCGCCTTCCTGTCCGATGAGCGCGTCCGTGATGAGCTGCGCACGCCCGGCACGCGAAACGCCAACAACCTGCCAGCCTTCGCCATGACTGAGGTCCCGGAGACGCCAACCGCACCACGGGAACGGGATCGGTTGTTCGATGAGGCTGAGAGTTCCGCTCTGATCGGTCCAATCGCTGACACGACGATCGAGGAGACGCCGTGAAATCTGGTCAGTGCTCCACGCGACGGTGGCCACCGTTCCAATACCTAAGCGTGCATAGAAAGATGCTCGGGCGGGGTCATAGATCCGGGCAACCACTCGGCCAACCTGAAACGTCTCTTTGGCAATGCGGGCAGACAGAATGTTGGAGTTGTCGCCACTGGTGACCGCCGCAAAGGCAGTTGCTCGCTCGATGCCGGCCGCGATGAGATTGTCCCGGTCGAACGAAAGTCCGAGAACGCGGGTGATGCGCTCGTCATCGGGCAGACGACGGAAGGAGTACTCCTTCTTGTCGATCACCGAAACGGTATTGCCCTCGGCCACCAGCGCGGTAGCAAGGCCCGAACCAACTCGGCCGCATCCGGCCACTACGACATGCATTAGCTCTGATCGCCTCCGTGGTTGAACCACCTACCGTAGCGGACAAAGAACTCTCCAACGGGAGTGCTCATCGGAACAGTCCGCTGCCCGTCGACATTCCGTAACAGCAGTCATCGGCCAGCAGCACGGCAGCCGTTGAGTACGTCGTTCGTTCCCCGGCAGGGAAGTGAACCCGGTCGGGGACATGCAACCCGGTCCAATACGAACCGTCGGCATGGCGGAGTTGGCGTACCCAACGCAGCAGCAGTCCGGCCTCTTCGTGCATCCCGGCGGCAACGCATGCAATGGCCGCTTCGGCAGTTTCCCCCGTCGTCACCCACGGGTGATCGTCGACGCAGCGCACCCCCTCGCCGCTGATCACGAATCGATCCCAGGCGGCGCGCATCCGGGCCGGGGCCGCATCGCCGCGCACGACGCCTGCGAGGACGGGGTAATACCAGTCCATCGCCCAGCGATGTTTCGGTTCGAACCGGTCAGGGTGCTGTGCCACCGCGGTACGAACCCGCTGGGCGGCCGTAGCCCACTCAGCCTGTTCGTGTCCGACGATGACCGAGATGGTATGTGCACACACGATCGAGTGAAACATGCTGGACGAACCTGTGAGCAACGCGTAGTCGCCGAGTGACCCGTCCGGCTCTCGGCACCAGGTGATCTGGCCCCCGGGCTGCTGCATCCCCAGCACGAAGTTGATTGCACGCCGAAGCGTGGGCCACATCTCGGCGAGGAACGCCGGATCGTCGTTGGTGAGGTGGTGGTGCAACAGGCCGGCGCCGAGGTACGCGATGGTGTTCGCGTCCTGCTTGCGGTCCTCGATGCCCTCCCCCGCGTAGTACTGGAACCAGCCACCCGTTTCCAGTTGGGTGGTGGCCAACCACCGATACGCCTGACGGGCTTCGGTCGCGAACCCCGCCACCTCCAGAGCCATCGCGGCCTCAACATGGTTCCACGGGTCGGCATGGCCGCCAGGGAACCACTCGATCAGTCCGTCGGCACGTTGACTGGCCAGGATCGACTCGGCGGATTGGCGAACCTCGGCCGCACTCAGCCGCGTCACAAACCGCCCGGCCGTTCAGGTTTGCGGGCATAGACGATGAGGCTCTTGCCCAGCACCGGCTGCAGAATGCGCTCCGGGATGTCGGTGTACCACGGGTGGCGCATCATGTCGGTGACGAGCAGATCGTGGTAGCGCTTCACCAGTCGATGGTCATCGGCCTTGTCCAGCCCGACGGCACACCGCAGCCACCAGTACGGCGAATGCAGGGCGTGCGCGTGGTGATGGCCTGTGACCTCAAGCCCGACGGACCGCAGTCGGTCCTGCACCTGCCGGCGGCGGTAGATACGCACATGCCCGCCGACGGAGAGCGGCGCGTGGTATTCCGAAGAAAGGGCCCAGTTCACGAGTTCTGGTAGGTAGGTGGGAACAGTCACAGCGATCGATCCCCCGGGCCTGGTGACACGCGCGATCTCACGCAAGGCTCCGATGTCATCGGGGATGTGCTCAAGCACTTCAGACGTGATCACCCGGTCGAACGCACCGTCGGCGAAGGGCAGCGACAACGCGTCACCCACACCAACCGCACTGCGGCCACCGGCGCGCAGCGCTTCCGCCGGCTCAAGTTCCATCGCAAGCAGCGTGGCACCAGCCTGACGGATGTCCTCCAGGCTTCGATCGACCGCAACGACGTGCGCGCCTCGGCGCCGAGCTTCGAATGCGTGTCTGCCGAGGCCAGCACCGAGGTCGAGGAAGCGATCACCTGCTCTGAGGCCCAGCTTGTCGAATCGAACAGTAAGCATACGTATTACCGTGCGAACTTGCTGATTGAGAACGGACCGCGACCGGACCACGAAGCCCATGGCCCGCGTCCTTCGGAACGTTTGCCGTGGTCCGCCATACCCGGCATCGGCTTGCCGTCGCGGCGCGCACGTTCCCGGTCCTCCAGCAGCAGACGCCACTGCTCGACGGTACCTTCCGCGGCAACCCGCCAGGTGAACCGGTTGAGCACTCGGGCGCGTCCCCCTTCGCCCATACGTGCGCGTAGTTCCGGGTCATCGAGCATACGCTTGATCGCAACAGCAAGGGCATCGGGATCGTTGGGTGGCACGGTGAGCGCAGCCACGCCGTCAGGACCGACAACTTCGGGCAAAGCACCGCCGGTTGTGGTGATGAGCGGGGTACCGCAGGCCATGAACTCGATGGCCGGGAGCGAGAAGCCCTCGTACAGGCTTGGGACCACCGCAATGGTTGCCTCGTTGTACAGCTCGACCATCCGCTCGTCCGTGAGGCCGCTGACGAACGTGACGATGTCTTCGAGACCCAGCTTCTTCAACAGGTCGGGCAGCACAGACCCCTCGCGTTGCTTGCCGATGATGGTAAGCAGAACCGGACGCTGCGCACGCACCTGGGCGATTGCTTCAAGCAGCGGCCGCAGCCCCTTCAGCGGCACATCAGCACTGGCCGCTGTGAGGACCCGGTATTCCTCGCGCTGCACGTGCGCCAGCGGCTTGAACCGCTGATGGTCAACGCCCACCGGAACAACGTGCAGTTGTTCGTCCGGCACCTTCATCTGGGCGACGATGTCCTTCTTGGAATTCTCCGAAACCGTAACGATGCGGGGGATGGATCGAGCAACCTCGATCTGCATTCCAAGGAAGCCGTACCAGCGATTGAGCGAGAACTTGCGCTTCGCACTGGCATCGTGCTTCTGGGCTTCCTCCACCTCGAGGTCACGGTCGACCGTGATGGGATGGTGCAGGGTTGCTGCGACGGCCATACCGTCTTCCTGCAGTTGGCGGATGCCGTAACCGAAGCACTGGTTGTCATGGACAAGGTCGTACTCGTGGCCGTGGTCCTTGAAATAGCGACGGGCGCGCAGACTGAACGTCCACGGCTCGGGGAACCCGCTGGTGCACATGTGGGCGAACTCGAACAGGTCGATGTCAAGGTGGTCACGGCCACGCAGTTCGTGGGGGCGCGGGATGTGCCACGGGTCGTCGGCCCGGAAGAGATCCAGCGACGGAAGCTTCACCAGCCGTGCACCCGGATCAAGGTTGGGCCAGGGTTGTCCGCAGATCACGTCGATGGCGTGACCCATGTCGACCAGCTCGCGAGCCATGTACCGGGTGTAGACGCCTTGCCCGCCGGAATAGGGGTTACCGCGGTACACAAGCCACGCGACGCGCAACCGCGAGGCATCGGGCCCGTTCGGGTGAGGCGTGACGGGCGACTGCATGAGCTGCTCAGGTTACAGGTGTTACTGCAGCAACTCATCGGCCACGCGGGTGGGTGGCGATGCCCACCCACCCTGGAGCACGGCCAAATCGTTTCTCCAACGTGAGCTCCCCAGCGACCAACGTTCGAAATTCGCCCTGCCAAAAACCGGACCAAAACCCAAGGTTGGCAGCAAACCCACCGACGGTTGGTTGCCCACAGGGCAACGTTGGTTCGGGAAGGGGTGTGCACACACCGAGGTAGCGTGGTCGACATGCCTGCACCAGCGTCTGCATCAGCGTCTGCATCAGCGTCTGCATCAGCGTCTGCATCAGCGTCTGCATCAGCGCCAGCGCCAGCACCAGCGTCTGCACCAGCGTCTGCATCAGCGCCAGCACCAGCGTCTGCACCAGCGTCCGGACCAGCGGCTCGCCCGCTCGATGGGTTGGCGGTACACACGCCAACCTCTCTCAGCCGCAAGACCGGCCTGATCACGTGCCTGGTCATTGCTTCGGTCGTGTCGGTGATGGTGGTCGGTGGGTTGATCCGGGCATCGAATCGACCCGACCGGTTCACGGCCGCGCAGAACGACCTCACCGAGGCGTTGGCACGCATCTCGTTCACGGCCCGGCTCCCGCAACAACTGCCCGAAGGAGCACGGTTGGTTGGGGTCATCGTCCAGGTGCCGGACGACGATCGGGGTCCCAGCGTCTACGGGGTCGAAACCACCTACACCGTGATCGGCGATCGGCAGGCCACAAACGGATCGGCGCGTTACGTCCGCGTCTGGCAGACCAACGACGTCTACCTCCGCAAGCGAGCGCTCGACCCGCTAGCCGAGAAGCCGAACCCCACCCAGATCGACGGCGCCACATGGTTCCGCCGCAGCGGCGAGTCGCTCGATCGCCAGGCCGGCGTCTCCTACACCAACCGCTTCAACGACGGCATCACAATGGTGGTGAGCGGCCCCGATGAGCAACTGGTGGTCGAGACCATCAAGACGCTCGCCAAAGCATCCGTCACTCCCTGACCGAGTCGAAGCCGCACCCGCAGCCGGTCGATGAACGGCCAGCCAGCCGATCAGCCGGGCGCGCCGACGATCCCGAATCGACGCAAGACCAACGGCGCTTCGGGAAATTGCGCCGTCAACACGTCGATCACGTCGCTCGGGCGCGTCACCTGAAACCCCCGGGTTCCAACCAACTGCGCCAGCGCGCAGTCGACCGCTTCAGGGTTGCCCAACGCATTGAACGCCTGCAGCGTTTGCACGTAAACGCTGCGGTAGTAGCTGGACCGATGCTGGTCCCAGTAGGTCATGGGCAATCCGGCTCGGCCTGCACCGTCGGCGGGAATCGACTTCGCAGCAAACGCACCGAGGGACCCGTCGGCCCGAGCCTCGGCCCACGTGGCCAGGCCTTCGTCGATCCACGGATCACGCCCCTGATCGTTACCGACCAGACCGTAGAACCATTGGTGAGCCACCTCGTGGGTGGTAGTGCGGCCGATGGAACCGGGGCCTTGCATCACATGCGACGGAAACTCGATCCCACCCTTCAACCCGGGCGTAATGGCCAAGGTGTATGAGGGCCAGGGGTAGTCGCCGTACAGGTCGGAGAGGATGCGGATGACACGCACCACCCGGGTGCGATACGACGATGCCGACTCCGTGAGCGGAGCAGCCACTCCGACGGTGACCTTGACGGTGCCCCGGCCGGGACCCAGCGATACCGTCGACCTGACCAGCGAGTTGGCCGACTGGTTGAACCGGCCGATGGACATGGCCCAGTCACGCTGGGCGGTGGATACCCAGTGACCAGGCTGCACCTCGTCCCCGCTTGCGAGCGCGGTGAGGCCCTCGTCACCGACGACCTTGAGTGTGACGTCCCAATCTGCGGCAATGGTCATCGAGGACTCCGCACCGATGCGCGTCGGCGGCGTGAGGTTCCAACCCATGCCTGGCTCCCAGGCAAGCACCGGTATGAACGACCCGAAGCGTGCTGCGACGAACGCCCCGCCGGCGCCCCGGGTGACCGAGATGCGGTCGTTGCGCTCACCCGGTGCCACGACGGTGAACGGGGCCCTGACCCGAACTCGCTGCCGTGCAGCCGCCTTGAGCGGAAGCCGAACGACCGTCGGTGAGTCGAGCACCGGGTTGACAACCGATTCAACCGATTCAACCGATTCAACCGAATCGGCCGAATCGCCCACGGCGACCCGTGCAGAACCGAGCACCGCACGCGGCGACTTCGCGTCACGTACGCCACCGTTGGGCCACAGGCGCAGCACCACGCGATCAAGGGGAAGATCGGCTGTGAACGTGACGTCCACCGTTCCGGAGACGAGCCCGGTCTTCGGGTCGAAGGTCAGTGCAACCTGATACCGGGGTCGGTCCGGATCAGGTGGCGGTGGCATGGAAACGCATCGACCCAGCGGAATTGGCGTTGCTGCGGCCCGCGTTCCAAGTCCCGATGCCGTCAGGACGACTGCCGCGACGCTGAGCGTCAGCCACGCCAGCAGGCGGCACGAACCGCCGCGCCTACTGTGAGACGGCCATGGCTCCTCAACTTGTCGCCACTGCTCTTTGGTCCGTGACATCGGCCCTCATCGTTGCATTGGACGAAACCTTCGGGGAACCGATCGACGCCTACGTCAACGGATCGCAGGTCTGGCTCCGCCCTGACGGCCCGGAGGGCATCACCATCGAGTACCGGCTGCACCCGGTGGGTGGATACGAACGACCAAGTGGTATGCGCACCGACGAAGTGTTCGGCACGGTGTCGCTGGCGCTCGCCACCGGGGAGCAATCCTCCGTGCGATTCGAATCACTGTGGGAAGGCCTTGAGGCGTTCGTCGCCTTTGAGGACGAAGGGCCGGTGCAACCCGAGCAGTTGGCTGCCATCGGAGAATCGGTGCTGGGTATAGCGCCCGAGCGTGTGGGGATGGTTGACCACGAGTCCATCGCCCAGGCCTGGCAGAACAGCGACCGACGCACGTCCATCGTCCACGCGCTGCGGCTTCAGTTGAGCTCGCCCACCGAGCAAGAACTTCCCTGATCCTGGTGCCGCTGCGAGTGCACGAAATCGGTTCCGAACCGATTTGGTGCACAAGTAGTCGGCGACTTGCGTCTATGCGTTGAGCGGGAGCGGCACGACCTCGTCCAGCGCCGCATCGGAGATCCAGCGAACACTTCGTGCAGGCATGCTCAGCAACCCGTCGGTGACCATGGTGCCCGGGGCGAGCCGATCATCGGGCCGGAGGAACCCCATCCGGTGCGCAAGACGAGGATCCAACGAAACTGTCTCGTCAGAAACGTTTCCCAGCACCATGAGAGCGCCCCTGGACGGATGGCGCCGAACGAACCCGAGAACCGACGGGTGGCCGGTCCAGAACCATTGCACCGAACCGGCTGCGTGGATGGCAGGAATCGACCGGCGAACCTTGATGAGCCGTGAGAAACCGGAGAAGACGCGACCCTCGACCGTTCCCGTTTCACTGCGCCGTGCGGCAGCGGAAGCCCACGGCATCTCGGGCCGATGGATCCACCTGCTGTCGTCTGCGTGGTCCGGCTCATCGGCGTAACGGTGGTCATTGGCGAGCGCAAGTTCGTCGCCCATGTAGATCAGCGGGATACCCCCGAAGCCGAGGATCACCCCGTACAACATCAAGAGACGTTCGATTCCTGCCTGCAGCGCTACCGCGTCGCCGTCTGCCCGGGCAGCGTCGATGCCGCACAACGCCGCAGCCGTGCCGCAGGTACGTTCGTCACCGGTTTCTGGGTTGGTTGAGAATGCCACACCTCGGGAAAAGCTGGTCGGGAAGTCGCCGCGGAAAAATCGCGCGAGGAACCCACGATGGGCTGCTCCTGACACCATCGCGGACCCTGCGTCGTGGTCGGTAACCGCCCAGCCGATGTCGTCGTGGCAGCGGACGTAGGTGCACCATGCAGTGTCGGCGGGTGCCGACTGCATCCGCATGTGCGCGTGCGTGATGAGATCTGCCTTGCGGGTCGCGATCGAACTCCACAGCATCACCATCAGTTGGTTGTGATAGGCGAGCTCGCATTCCTGCCGTTCGACACGCACACCGTCGACATGGTGCGTGCCGAGGTAGGGCACCAGCTGATCGGGGCCGACAATGGCCTCGGCCTTCAAGATGGTTGCAGGCGCACCAATAGCCAGGACGCAGCGGAGTGCCTGAGCGATGAGGTGAGCTTCAGGCTGGTTCTGGCAGTCCGTACCGACCCGTTTCCAGGTGAACGCGACTGCGTCGAGACGGAGAATCTCAACTCCGGCGTTGGCCAGGAAGCCCATCACGCCTGCCATCTCCACCAGCACGCACGGGTTGGCCCAGTTCAGGTCCCATTGATAGGAGTTGAACGTGGTCCACACCCACCGCTGCAGCGGTTCGGACCACGTGAAGTTGCCCGGAGCGATCTCGGGGAACACTTCAGGAAGCGTTGCTTCGAACGCGTCCGGAGCGGTGCGGTCCGGGAAGGTGAGGTAGTAGTTCAGGTAATGCCGGTCGCCTTGGATTGCCCGGCGTGCCCACTCGTGCTCAGCCGCTGTGTGATTCATCACGAAGTCGATGCACAGGCTGATGTCGGCCGAACGCAATTCGCCGGCCAAGGCCGTGAGGTCTTCCATGGTGCCGAGCAACGGGTCGACGTCGCAGTAGTCGAGAACGGCAAAGCCACCGTCGTTGGCACCCTTGCGAGGGCGGATCACCGACATGAGATGGAAGTACCGGACCCCCAGTTCCTGCAGGTATTCGATCCGTTCGGCAACTCCTTTCACGGTGCGGCCGAACTGCTCGCAGTACGCGACGTACCCGATCATGTCCGGACGCTGGAACCAATCAGGTTGAACAGATCGGCGGAGGTCGAGGAGGCGCAGATCGTCGGACCGTTCGCCGGCGGTTGCGGCCGCGACCCGGAGCGCTTCGGTCAGCACCACGTCGAGGTCGAATGATCCGTACAGTGCTCGAAGCGCTCCGACCAGTTGCGGGAGCTGGTCATCGACCCGATCCCAGAACCGGGATTGCTCCGCAACCGTGAGCGCTTTCAGCTCACTGCGCAGCTCGGCCCGGGCGCGATGCACCACCGCACAGGCATCAAGAGGCGGCACCTGGCCGGCTGGCGGGATTGAGCGCATGGTGTTGCTGTCAGAATGTAACAGCTGGCATGCAAGCGGTTACAAGCGCCAACCCCGCAGCGATCGCAGCGACCCCATCGCACCACGGGTCGCAAGGGCCTGCAGGGAGCGCAAAGACCCGTCCGACGTTGCACTCGTTTGCACACGGTTTGCAATCGTTTGCAGTGCCCGTCATCGTTGAACCCAACTCAGCCCAACAGCACCACCAACCCGGCACTCACCGAACCGGGGAAGGCACGCACATGTCGATTCGCAACCACGCAACCAATCGTTCGGGGAATCCCCCGGCCACCATCGAAGATGTCGCGGCTGGAGCAGGGGTCTCGATGGCCACCGTGAGCCGGGCGCTGCGCGGGCTACCGAACGTGGCCGAATCCACCAGGAACAACGTCCTTGCCGTCGCGAAGTCGCTGAACTACCGGCCTGACCCACATGCCAGCCGCCTTGCCGCTGGTCGCACCCACGCGGTCGGTATGGCCGTGCCATGGCTGGGGCGCTGGTATTTCTCGCAAGTCGTGTCCGGTGCCCGCGATGCCTTCGCCGCAGCCGGCTACGACTTGCTGCTGTTCGGCGTCGGTTCGGGCGAGGAAAGAAGCCGCTTCGTCCACGAATGGGGTGTCCTCGACAAACGCGTCGACGGGCTGTTGCTCGTCGACCTCCGTCTGGACCCCGACGAACTCGATGCGGTACGCAACGCCGGCACAACAGTCACCTCGGTCGGCGACCGCTACGACGGCTTCCCGTCCGTCACCGTGGACAACCGCAGCGGTGCCCGGATCGCGGTGCAACACCTCCTGAACCTCGGCCACCGGAACATCGGTCTCATCGGCGACGTTCCGGGTCCCCTCCCCTTCTCCGTTCCGTCGGACCGTCGCGCCGGATGGTTCGATGCACTGACCGAAGCCGGTATCGAACCACGGGCAGACCTCGAGGTGTCTGGACGATTCACAGTCGAAGGTGGCCATCGGGCGATGACTCACTTGCTCGCAGTCCGCCAACGTCCGACTGCGATCTTCGCGATGTCTGACGAGATGGCGATGGGCGCCATCAAAGCGGTGCGCGACCACGGCCTGTCCGTGCCTGATGACGTCTCCATCGTCGGCTTCGACGGCCATGAACTCGCCGAGGTCATGGACCTCACAACCGTGGAACAGCCGGTCGTGGCCTCGGGCAAGCGGGCTGGTGAGTTCTTGCTCCAGGCGCTGGCGGGCGCCACCGAGGTGCCCCACGAGGTGATGCCAACCGAATTGGTGGCGCGTCGTACCTCGGCCCCTCTTCGTGGAAAAGTAACCGGGTGACCACACCGTCCGACCGTCCGACCATCGCCGTCCTTGGCGAGGCGATCCTCGATTTCACGTCCACGGCCGATGCTCCGCTCGAGCTGCACGGCCATCCGGGCGGTTCGCCGCTGAACACCGGTGTCGCTGCCGCTCGTCAGGGCCAGTCGGTTGCTGCAATGACGCAGTTTTCCAACGACCAGTTCGGGACCGCGATCGTGCAGTGGCTGCACACCAACGGTGTCTCCACCGGGTGGTCGCAATTTTCCGATGCCCCGTGTGCCATGGCTATCGTCACCTCGTCGCCGCAAGGTGCCGTGTTCAGCTTCCGCGGGAGCGGTTCCGCCGACACGTTGTGGGACCCCCAGCCCCGGCCCACCCTTCCCGACTCACTGCGCGCTATCCAGTTGTCCATGCTCACGTGTCTTGCACCCACCGCAGCCGCGTCGTGCTTCGATGTTCTCGCAACACATCGGGACCGCGCCGTCATCCTGCTCGACCCCACGGTGCGCCCCATGCTCAACGGCGACCCGGGCGTCTGGCGCACCATGCTCGAACACTTCGCTCCGCTGGCTCACATCGTCAAGGCTTCGGACCAAGACCTCGAGTTCCTGTTTCCCGACGTCGACCCAGTCGATGCCGCCCGCGCCTTGGTGGCGCCGGGGCGGCTGGTGATTCTTACAAGGGGCGGCGACGGTGCGGTCCTCCTTGGCCTTCCCAACGGCAACGAGGTGACCATTTCAGCACCGTCGGTCAAAGTGGTCGATACGGTCGGTGCGGGCGACACGCTCGCCGGGTCGCTGCTGTCGTGGCTCATCGACCACGGTGTCGACTCACCGACCGCGCTAATGGGACTAGACGGCCAGAACTGGGCTGAAGCGCTCCGGTTCGCAACAACAGCCGCGGCCATCACGTGCACACGCCCCGGAGCCGACCCTCCCACCAAGGCCGAGACGCTCGCTGCGCTACAGAGCTGAGCGGCCCACATGGATGCGCCTTCCCCGATAACACCACCGCTGTCCCCCCGGCCGGGGCGGCTTGTTGTCATCGGCGCTGCCGCGGGTATCGGCCGGTGGATTGGAGATCACGTACTGGGCCAGCTCACCTGGAACGAAACGCTGCTCATCGATTCCTCCGAATCGATCGCGCGCCTCGATCACCCATACGGCGGAGCGACGCGGCTGTTACAGCTTTCCGACCCAAGCACCGCTACCGAAACGGTAGGCGCGCTTATAGACGCGCTCGTCGTCGTGGCTGTTCCGCTGACCCACCTCGCCGAAGTCGCACGGTGGATCACCCCGCTGCTCGGACCCGGCTGCGTCGTCGTCGACACGTCCCACGATCGTGCTCGCGCCGAATCGACGTGGGGTGCGGTTTCAACGCTTGGGCTGCATCCGCTCTTCGGCCTGTCAGCCCAGTCGGCCGCAGGCCAGACATTCGTCCTCTGCCCCGCACCAGGGATCAGCCCACCTGAATGGCTCATCGAGGCCGTCGAACGGCCCGGCGGAACCGTCAACATCCTCACGAGCGCACACCACGACCGCGTGATGCGGGTCGTCCAGAACGCAACCCACCAGGCGTTGCTGACATTCGCCGATGTTGTCGGGCACAGCGGCCTCGACCTCGAAGAAGACCTGTGGGCCAACCGAACTCCGGTCTTCGAGCTGCTCATGGCCCTCGCTGTCCGCGTGCTGCAGCCCGGTCAGGACTCCGGTACGGCATCCATTCAGCTCGGTGCCGGAGGAGAGCAGCAGACCCAGGCGCTGCAAGACGCGCTCACCCGCCTCGCCGTGGCGCGTGATGGCGCTGAACCGGGCGTGGTCGATCATCTCGCGCAACTCCGTGCGCCGTTCAGTGGTGGACTCTTCGCGAAGATTTCTCAGGCCGGCACGTTGGCGACGTCTGCAGTGCAGGCCTCTCGATCCCGCATCGCAAACCACCGCCGTGCTGGCGAGCTGGTCGGTATCCGCACCATCGGGTCCGAAAAGCTCCACGTCGGACGCATCGTCGCGGCCAACCCCACCTCGTTCACCCTCGAAAACCTGCTGGTCGGCGTCCCCGGCCGCTGCGCTCTGCTGGTCGACGGCACCGCGACCGAGAACGCCCGTCGCAGCGGCATCACAGGCCGCGTGAAACAGACCGAGTTCCGCCTCGGCAGGGTCGACGTCCTGTCGACGACCGAGCTGGAATCCACCCTCGACACGTTGCTCGCCACGGTGACCCGCGGCTGCAAGGTGCTCATCCCCGAATCAATCAGCGGAGCGTCAGCCGTTCGCGTTGTTGCCGGTGTCGGCCACGTCGTGAGCGCGACGCTCGTCACCGAGGAGGTTCGAATCGGTCAGCGCGAATGTGTGGTGCGGTTCGAGGCAAGGATCGACCGAGACCTCGACGATATCGAGCGAACCATCCAGCAACGGATGGACGAGACGTTCGTCTGGCCCGACGGCGTTGTACTGCCGCTCAATCGGTCTGCGGCCACCATCGGGTTCCTCGGCCCCGCAGGTACGTTCTCCGACGTCGCGGCGCGGCAGCTCGCCCGGCTCGTCAGCTCTTCGCCCGTCGCCCGCATCGAGTTCAGCGACTTCGCGTCGCTGGTCAGCTCGGTCGCAGACGGTTCCATCGATCTTGCAGTGCTCCCCATCACCAACTCATCCAGTGGCCTGGTGGACCTTGCAGCCGAGGTCCTCAGTCGATCCGATGACTGCGTCGTCGCCGGAGGTGTCGTCGACGTTCCCGTTCGTATCGACGCCTACGTTGCGCCGGGCCAAGACCTGCTTGAAGGAGCCACTGCGTTCAGCCACCCGCAGGTCTTCCGTCAGTGCTCTGTGTTCGTATCGGCGATGAAGCTGCATGCAGTCGAATGCACATCGACCGCCGAGGCTTGCCGGCGCGTCGCTGAGACACACGAGGGCGTTGCGCTTGCGGCTACCGGCATGCAGTCCGACTTCGGGCTGCTCACCGCGAGGTCCAGTGTCGGCAACCTGGCTGGTGCGTTGACGCGTTTCCTGGTCCTCGGCACCCAGTCGATGTTCGGCGAGCCCGCCCGTGCCGATGCGTTGCTGCGTACCGTGTGGATCATCGAACCAGAGATGGCAGGGCGGCTTCCACTGACCACCGCACCCCGCTACGACGAGGTGCTGCGCGGACCTTCGGGCCGCACACTGCTGGTCTCGACCGATGCCAACCGCGTTCCGGCCGGCACCGTCGGAGCCCGGCTTGTTGCGACATTTCCGTGGTCGCCCCGTACGCCGCTGGTGGTTGTTGGATGATGGTGTCCTTGTGAGTCGGGTCGCGTGGTTCAACTGCTTTTCCGGAATCAGTGCCGACATGGCGCTGGCCGCGCTCATCGACGCTGGCGCGCCGTTGGAGGAAATCGAAGACATCCTCGACCGCCTGCCGGTGTCGGGGTGGGACCTGTCGCTTGAGCCCGTGCAACGCGCCGGTCTGGGCGCCACCAACGTGCTGATCTTCACCGCTGACGACACGTCCGTGGTCCGTACCTACACACACATCGTCGGGCTGCTTGAACAGGCGACGCTGCCCGATCGGGTCACCGCCCGCTGCATGCAGGTCTTCGCTGCGTTCGCCGAAGCGCAGAGTCATCTCGCTCGCGCCCAACAGCTCACGTTTCAAGAGACGTGCGACCTGCGATCCATCGTCACGATCATCGCGGCGTGCGCTGCACTCGAAGTGCTCGGCATCGACGACATCGAATCCACTCCGCTCGCACAGGGAAACGGGGTGGCGGCCGTCGCCGATGGAGGTTTCGAGCCGGTGCCGTCACCGTTGGTCATGGCGCTGCTCACCGCTCGTAATGTGCCCACCACAGGCCGAGACATCGCTGAACACCTCACCACGCCGACGGGTGCAGCTTTCATCAGCGCGCTGAGCGCTCGATTCGGCCCGATGCCTTCCATGACCACCGCAGCAATCGGCTACGGCGCCGGTCAGAAGTCCTTCGACGGCATGCCCAACGTGGTGCAGGTGTCCATCGGCGAACGGTCGCCGGTCGATCGCCGCGGTCGGCGGCTCACGATCATCGAAACCAACGTCGAAGACGCCACCGGCGAGGTGCTCGCGCATACGGTGGAGCAGCTCATCGGAGCCGGTGCCATCGATGCATGGATTACCGGCGGCACCGGCAAGCGTGGAAGACCGATGCATGTCGTAAGCGCGCTTTGCAATCCGGCCATGGCCGAGAACCTCGGCACCATTCTGATGGCCGAGACCGGTTCGCTCGGGGTTCGCAGTTCATCCGTTGACCGGTGGCAGGCCGACCGGACGTTCGCCGAGGTCGACATCGAGGGTTACCCGGTGCGTATCAAGGTCGGCCCCGGCCGGGCCAAGGCCGACTTCGACGATGCCGCCGCTGTTGCGGCGAAGACTGGTGTGCCGGTGCGCGAAGTCATCGCCAAGGCCGAAACGGCGTTCCGCCGGGCATCAGAGGTCCGGATGCTGCACCCCGCCCAGCAGCAGTTCGACGACCGCTGATCCAGGCCGCCGTCGATCCGCCGCCGATCCGCCGCCGATCCGCCGCCGTTCATCGTGCGCACAGGCGCTCTCAGCGCTACCCCGTGAACAAGTTCGAGGCAACTCCGCCGAGGACCGCTACAGCAGCGAACCGAGCAGCTCGCGCGTTCGGGCGTTTTCTGCTGAGGAACCGAATACGTTGGCTACCAGTTCGGTGGCTCCGGCATCGGCCATCCGCTTGATTGCCGCTGCCACCGTCCGTTCGTCGCCGATGGCGGCGATGTCCGCCGGGCCAGCTGCGCCTTCGCGGTCCAGTACGGCTCGGTACGACGGAAGCTGCCCGTAGATCGCGAACTCCTTCGCCGCCCGGACCCGAGCCCCTTCCACATCGGAGGTGACACAGACAGGTAGCCCCACCATGGTCTTCGGCTGAGGGCGGCCAACAGCAGTTGCCGCCGCAGTCATCACAGGGATGATGTGGTCCTGCACGGTGCGCGGGCCGGTCATCCACGTCACGGTTCCGTCGGCCATGGTGCCAGCTAGTTTCAGCATCGCCGGTGCCAACGCCGCTATGAAGACCGGACACGGCGGAGCATCGGGAGCTGACACACTGCCGCGGAACGTCAGGGACTCGCCGCTGACCGACACCGCGCGGTCATTAATAAGCGGACAGAGTATCGAGAGGTATTCCTTCATGTGGGCAGCAGGTCTGGCGAACGACATGCCGTACATGCCTTCGATCACCACCTTGTGCGAGAGCCCGATCCCGAGCATGAGACGGCCCTTGGTGGCATCGTTCGCGGCCAACGCCATCTGCGCCATGGTCATCGGATGACGCGGGTAGGTAGGAACGACAGCTGTTCCGAACATGATCCCGGGGACTTCTCTACCCGCGACCGCGATTGCGGTCAGCGTCTCCATTCCGAAGATCTGCGGGCTCCAGACCGAATGGAAGCCTTCGTCGGCCACCGCTGCGCATTGAGCCACGTAGGAATCGATCGTTGACGGATTGAGGAAAATGCCGATGCGCATCAGTGCATCGTGGTGGAGCAGTTCATCCAGCGCAACTCAGATCGCAGGGAAACCGTGCCCGGGGCGGCGCCACCCCCTTCTCCAACGTTGGCTCGTCAGCAACCAACGTGTCATAAAGCGGCCAGTGGGAGCGCTACCAACCCACCGTTGGTTGCTGGGAGACCAACGTTGGCTGCCGGGGAAACAAGGTTGGAGCGGGCGACGTGCGGGTTTCCTCCTCAGAGGCCTGACGCAGGGAACGCCCACGGTTCTCGTGGGATGCGATCGAGGGCGAACGAATCCAGCAGGTCGGCAGCTTCAGCAATGGGCTGGAAGTCGGGCCGAAGCCCGAGACTGATCGCCAGGTAGCCCAGAACCGATGGTGCATCGACGCCGAGAACAGCAAGGTCAGCGAGTGTCACCGCCCCATCGCGTTTTGCCAGTCGCTCACCCGACTGGTTCACCACCAACGGCACGTGCGCAAATTGCGGGGTTGGCAGACCAAGCAGATCCCCGAGGTGTGACTGGCGCGGCGTTGAGGACAGGAGATCATCGGCACGCACGACGGTTCCCACTTGTTGGTCCGCATCGTCGACCACGACGGCGAGGTTATATGCCCACATACCATCATTGCGACGCAGGACGAAGTCGTCGATCGGAAACTGGCGAACTCCGGCCACCAGGTCGTGAAACTGGCCGGTCGCTGCCTGGGCTCGAAGGCGAAGAGCCGGCGGGCGACCTGACCGAGCGCGGGCGGACCGCTCGTCGGTCGTCAGCAAGGCACAGGTCCCCGGGTAGCGGCCTCCGAGCTGCGCGCCGTTCGGAGCTTGCGTTGCGGATTGGATTTCCCTGCGCGTACAGAAGCACTCGTAGACGAGCCCGCTCTTGCGCAGTCGCTGCAACGCCCCTTCGTACAGTCCGCCGCGCGCAGACTGGAACACCACTTCGCCATCCCACTCCAACCCGAGCGCGGCCAGATCTCGCAGCTGCACTGCGGCGTGCTCTCGCCGCGAGGCGACGGTGTCGAGGTCCTCCATCCGCACCACGAATCGGGCGCCGCGTGACCGCGCTAGCAACCATGCAACAAGTGCGGTTCGCAGATTCCCGATGTGAAGCGAGCCCGTCGGCGACGGTGCAAACCGGCCGTTCCACGTTGCCACCTCACCCGCAGCGGAAAGTGATGTCGGGTCTGTCACCGTGCCAGCCTTGCAGCCGTAGGCTGGTGTGATGTCCCTGCGCATCGGCCCGCTGACGCTCGACGTTCCCGTGGTGCTGGCCCCCATGGCCGGCGTGACCAACGCGGCGTTCCGTTCCATCTGTCGGGAATACGGAGCAGGGCTCTACGTGTCCGAGATGATGATGGCCCGGGCACTGCTCAACCGCGACGGGCTTCGTAGCTGGCAACGGGCCGCATTCGCACCGGACGAATCACCGCGCTCGATGCAGCTCTACGGCACCGATGCGTCTGTTGTCGGCGAAGCGGTCCGCATGCTGTGTGCCAACGACATGGTCGACCACATCGACATGAACTTCGGCTGCCCGGCACCCAAGGTGACCCGCAAAGGTGGGGGTTCCGCTGTCCCAGCCCGCCCCGGGCTGTTGCGGGCCATCGTCCGGGCCGCGGTCCAAGCTGCTCAGCCCTACGGAATCCCCGTCACCATCAAGTTCCGCATCGGCATCGATGACTCGCTCACCACCATGCTCACAACAGGCAGCATCGGCGAGGACGAAGGCGTTGCAGCAATTGCACTGCATGCCCGCACAGCCGAACAGCGCTACAGCGGACACGCTCAGTGGGAAGCGATTGCCGAGTTGAAACAGCACGTTCGCAGCATCCCCGTGCTCGGCAACGGTGACATCTGGGACGCGCAGGATGCGCTCGACATGATGCGCAAAACCGGCTGCGACGGTGTGGTCGTCGGCCGCGGGTGCCTGGGCCGGCCATGGCTGTTCCGCGATCTCGTCGAAGCCTTCAACGGCCGCCCCATCCCGCCGGCACCGACCGCTGGCGAGGTCATCCCCGTCATGGTCGACCACGCCCGTCGCCTGGTGGAATGGTCAGGACCGCAGGGCATCCGAGACTTCCGCAAACATCCCGGCTGGTATCTCACCGGATACCCGGTCGGCTCCGACGTGCGCCGCAGACTCGCCAACGTGAGCTCACTCGACGAACTCGACGACATCGTGGCCACCATCGACCCCGCAGCCGTGCTCCCCGACGGCCCCACCATCCCCCGCGGCCACACCACACCACCCCGACCCGTGCATCTCCCCCACGGTTGGCTGGACCATCCCGACGACGCCACTCCCCCGTCACCGGAAGCCGACGAGATCGTCTCAGGCGGCTGAGCATGACGGCCGCGAGAGAGGTTGCCCCCAATCCTGGGGCAGAACACCTCGGAGTACGCAACCGAGGTGTTTCGCCGCATCGGACGCCGCCATCCTCCCGATGATCCAGCGACGTCACCTGGTTCTCGCCTCTGCCTCACCCCGCCGCCTCGACCTGTTGGGGGCACTCGGGGTCCCTTTCGCCGTGCGTCCGGCCGACCTCGACGAGACCCCGCACCCCGATGAACCGGCCGATCGGTACGTGGGCCGTCTGGCGATCGAAAAGGCACAGGCAGTCGCCCGCCCCGGCGAACTTGTTCTCGCCGCCGACACCACCGTGGCGCTGGATGGTGAGATCCTCGGCAAACCGCTGGACGCTGACGATGCAGTGAACATGTTGACGCGCCTCGTGGGTCGACCGCACCAGGTCCACACGGGCATGGCGCTCGTCGACGGATCCACGGGCACCGTGCTGGAACACATCGTCGACACCACTCAGGTGTTCATGCGCGCAGCGGACGCGGAAACCATCGGCTGGTACGTGCGCACCGGCGAACCGCTGGACAAGGCGGGTAGCTACGGCCTGCAAGGAATCGGGGCTGTGCTGGTGGACCGAATCGATGGCAACGCGCACACGGTGGTGGGCCTCACGATGACCGTGGTGCACCGCTGGCTGCAGTTGCACCTCACAGGTGTTGATTCATCCGTCACCAACCTGCCTTCTTGGAGGGTTTCGTGACGGATGGACGGGCGCTAAACGACCCGCAGGATGAACGGGACTTGCGTGATCTGCGTCCCGCTCTGTGCGTTGAGGGCCATGTTGTACACGCCCTTCGGCGTTGAACCCGTGGTGGTGACCACCACGAACATGCGGCCGTCAGATGTGGTGAGGATCGTGTTGGAAGCACCGGAGGGCGTACCGGACACCGTGTACGACGGTGTGGTGATGCCCCCGACGGCCGAGTAGATGATCTGATAGTTGGCGACACCGCCCTGGGTGACCGAGGTATCGAACGTTGCCAAGGTGACGAGCGGCTTGGACGAAATGGTGATCGCCGGCGACAATCCCTGAATGTACGGTCCGCTGACGCCACGGACGAAGACGGTGTAGTCAGCGGACGGCGTGGTTGACGCAAAGGTGATCTGGAACGTGGCGAATGAATTGGTCCGAACACTTGGAGGCGTCAGCGTTGCCCCGTTCGGCAGGCCGGTGACGGTCACCTCGACCTCGGGG
Organism: Acidimicrobiia bacterium; assembly: GCA_031385545.1. Classification (GTDB taxonomy): domain Bacteria; phylum Actinomycetota; class Acidimicrobiia; order Acidimicrobiales; family JANYDT01; genus JANNBN01. The sequence goes on from JANNBN010000166.1 coordinate 39,615, forward strand.
ATCGGCAACCCACCCGAACTGACCAGCTGCACCTTCAGCGTTGCTGCGCCTCCGGGAGCCGACCGGGGAGGGTCGAACGCAGCCGACAACGCGAACGGACCGACGGGACTGATGCGAAGCACGACCGGGACCTGACGGACCTTGTCGCCGTCGACAGCTCGGATGACGATCGGGAGGTCACCCCTCGCTGCCCCGAGTGCTGCTGCGAGCACCAGGTTCGTGCCGGTTCGCGAAGACGCATTGACGAACGCGCCTGTCACCCCGGTCGGCAGACCGACCACCTCGAAGCGCGGGGCACCGGTGTACCCGCCTGTCGGGTTGACGAAGACGCCGATGACAGCGGATCCCCCGGTGACCATGTTGACCAGCGGCTGGTCGACGCTGACCGTGAAGTCCCCCGACGGAAGCGGCGCTGCCGGGGGTGGTGGCGGCGGGGTGACCTGGGGGCCGGCTGGTGCGATGATACGGACCGTGCCGATGACGGTTCGGGTGCGGCCGCCGCCCGTGGCGCTGACGGACACCTGCCCGAGGGCACCGGTCGCTCCCGCTGCGACTGCCACCGTGACGCTGGCACCGCCTGGTGCGAGTTGGACCGCAGTCCCGACCGTTGGCAATGCCGACGTGACCCGGTACGTGAGCGCGCTGCGGAACTTTCGACCACGGTTGACCGCCACTCGCAGGGTCGCCGATGACCCAGGTGTCAGCGAAACCGAGGCTGGGCTGAGCCTCAGCGAAAAGTCTCTTGCCGAAACCGCCGACGCGGGTGCGACCCCAAGCAGCGCAAGTCCGACGAAAGACGCTATCACCAGGCCCACGACGACGTCGGTGCCTCCCTGACGCGCTGCTGACCGCGGTGACAGCCTGAGACTCTTGATCTGTCGAGTTGTCCTGATCGATCGCATGGCGTGCCTTTCGCCGGGGGGCGTGTGTCCGCAGACTACCCAGTGCGCTTGCGAATCGAACTTCCAATCACTTCATCCTGTTCAGCGTGTTGCCGATGCACCCCGGGTGAGCCCGTTGCACCCTCCAACCGACTCTTCGGCGCGGCTTCCCAGGCAGCGGTCGGCTAGGCCCGATCTCGCGCACAGAAGCGCATGGCTGACACTCACGATGGCTGCACTCGTCGCTGTGGTCCAGACGACTCTTGCGGTCTTCAAAACCGGACTGTGGGCTGGCGACCTCCCCGCGTACCTTGTGGGGTGGCGTCTGTCGCGCAACCCCGACCAGTTGTACAACCTCGGGGCGCAGCGGGCGATGGCGGGAATTGTTTTGGGGCGACCGACGGCTGTCCCAGCGTGTCCCTTCAACTATCCACCCCACCTCGCAGCCCTTGGCCGGTTGTTACCGCCGATGAGTTACGACGGCGCAGTCACCGCGTGGCTGATCGTCTCAGGAATGCTGCTGATTGCGTTGGTCGTGACGTGGTCCTGGCTGCTGCGATATCGGACACCTATACCGATCGCCGTGCTGGCTTCACCTCCGGTAGCCGTGTCACTGCTCACCGGTTCCATTCTTCCGATCGCCGCCGCCGGTGCGCTTGCTGCGGTCGTTGCGGTACAGCGAACCGGTCATCGGTGGACGGTGATAGGTGCGATCGGCTGGATCGCCGTCGCCACCAAACCTCACCTGGCTGTGGTTCTCGCTTTGATCTGTTTGGTGCTGGCCACGCGCCGGACAGCGACGACGCTCCTGGCCGCCGCCCCCGTGATCTTCCTTGCGCCAACCCTGCTTCTCGGCCCGCGGGTCTGGACGTCGTGGATCACCTTTCTTGGTCAGTTCTCGCGTTCGACCGAAGGCGACCTGATGTGCCGAGTTCCGCGGATGGCACCGAATATCGAAGGCATCCTGACCAGAGCCGGGTGGTCGCCACCCGTCGGCCTCGTGTGGGCAGGCTACGGGGCAACAATCGTTTGTCTCTTGCTGTGGGTGGCGCTCTCCCGACCAGGCATTGCGCTGGCGTGCACGTTGGGGGCAGCGCTGGTGCCGCTGACGGCCCCCCACGCAAACCCCCAGGACCTGTTGCTCTGTCTTCCGCTGTTGGTGATTCCTGCAGCAAGTCCGATAAGTCACAGCCGAAGAACGATCGCTTGGGCCGTCGCGGTTGCGATGATCCTGCTCCTGGGTACCGACAGGTTCACCGTGGCCGTTGAACTCGGAGTCGCCGCGGCCGTTGTCGTCCTCTTCGTTCGCTCCTTCACACACCGCAGGCTGCGGGTCGTCACATGAGCTTGGCGGCACGTGCAGACTCTGCTTCGACACTTAAACTCCGGCTCTCGCCAGTTGCGGTGTTCGTGTTCGCGTCGCGAATCGCCCTGACTGCTGCAGCAATCGCTGGCGCACGCTCACGAGTAGGCGGACCGAACGAGGGGGTCGGCGGCACGGGGCCTGGCTGGATGCGGGCATGGACCTCTTACGATGCGAACTGGTACGTCGAGATCGCACGTGCTGGCTACGACCGGCCTCCCACCACTGCGTTCTTCCCGGTCATGCCGATGTTGATGCGACTCGCCTCGCCCCTCGTCGGTCTGGTGACGCGAACCGATGGCGAGCTTTCTCTAGCGATCAGCGGCATTCTCATCTCAACGATTGCGTTCGCGTGCGCGCTGGTGCTCATTCACCGCGAGACCACCGACGCGTATTCCCAAACTGTTGCAGACCGCTCGATCCTGGTCCTCGCCCTTTTGCCGTTCGCGCTGACATGGCAAGCGGTCTACACCGAGTCGTTGACGTTGCTCTTGCTTGCGCTTCTGTGGATGGCCCTGCGGCGGCGACAGACGATCCCTGCAGTCGCAGCGGCCATTGCCGTCGGTGCGACCCGTTCAGTAGGTATCCCAATCGGGATCGGGTTACTGCTGGCGCAACTCGGTTGGCCGTTTCTGCAACGCCGACGGCCAAGGTGGGACGAGACCTTGGCTGGCGGCGCGGCGTTGCTGTCATCGGGTGCGGCTCTGGTGTGGTTAGGACGCGAAGGGGGAGGAGTCGGGGCGCAGGCCTACTTCGGGCGCGCACTTTCGTGCCCGTGGGTGCCCGTGTGGCGCGATTTGACCGGAGTTGGCGGCTACCAACTGGGGTCCATCACCAGTCTGCTCGCCATTGGCGTAGGGACCGCTTTCATCTGTGCGCGTCACGAACCGCCCGAGTGGCGAATCGCAGTGGCCGTGATGTTCCTCATGCACCTCACCATGGCAAGGCAAGTCCCCGCCTACACGATCGGCGCGGCCCGCTACCTGATGCCGATGTACCCGGTGGCCGTCTGGCTTGCCCGCTATTCAACACGGCTGAGCAGACCCGTGCTCGTCGGGTGTGGCACCCTCGCCATCGCAACCGCCCTGATATGCGCGTACGGGGCGGGCCAGGGCGCGTTCAACCTCGGCTGACTCAAGGTTCAGCCATGCTGCACCACCCGTGCCGCGCCTGGATTCGGGCTGGTGCGCCCGGGCTTCCGCACACATCTCAACGTGAGCGCAAAGTTCCTGCACAACCTCGATCGCATCGATGGGTTCATCACGATTGCCCACGAGCATGGTTTCGATTTGCGAGGCTTGGCGCTTGAGGTGACCGAGACGGCTGTGATCGAGGACCTGCCACGCGCAAGTGCCTGGCTGCAGCGCGCGCGGGACGCCGGAATGACCATCTTCCTGGACGACTTCGGGATGGGTTACTGCTCGCTGGGCGTCTTCGCCCAGCTGCCGGTCGACGGGTTGAAGATCGACATGTCGTTCGTGCGCCAGCTCACCTGCTCGGCCACTGCGAGGGCCATCGTACGGGCGACGGTGCAGCTTGCCACCGACCTCGATCTGCACGTGATTGCGGAAGGCGTGGAGACGACCGAACAAGCTGACGTCCTGCGCGATCTCGGGGTGCGTCATGCACAGGGCTATCTCTTCTCGCCCGCCGTGACCGGAGAGAAGTTGACCGGTTGGCTGCAGGACGGCGCACCGTGGCAGCCAGCGTTCCAGGTCGCCGCAAACTAACCAGCAGCGGCTGACGGCTGACGGCTGACGATCAGACCGTCAGTACACTGGTAATCGATGAATCCAGCGACGGGCGACCTGATTCACCACACGGCAAGAATCGCTACCACCGCACAGGTTGCTGACGACTTTCGTCTCGGCGAATTGAGTCGGGTCGGCGAGTTCTGCTTCGTCCGTGATCGGGTGATCATCGGTGCCCGAAGTTCGATCGGGAGTTACGTCGGCCTCGAAGGTGATGTCGAGATCGGCGACGATGTCTCGGTGCAAAGTGGCTGCCACATCACCCGCGGCGTCCGTATCGGCAGTCTCGCGTTCCTCGGGCCTCGGGTCGTCACCATGAACGATCGGCGAATGGTGTACCGACGCCCGATGCCATTCGTCCCTGCACCACCGATCATCGGACGCGCAGCGCGAATCGGTGGCGCATCTGCCTTACTCCCCGGGTGCCGGATCGGCGAAAACGCATTTGTGTCGGCCGGTTCTGTGGTCTCCGGTGAGGTTCCGCCCGCAACGATTGTGGCCGGGAACCCTGCACGAGTGGTGGGCGAAGTACCCCGGAGCGAGTGGTTGTGAGCTCACTCCATCAGGACTGGGTCGATGCATTTGCCACAACGGCGCGACTTGCAGACGTCGAAGGGACACTCCTTGCTGGGCAGGATCTCCGCACCGTGCTGCGCGCCGCGGCATGCAGGCTCCAACGCGTGGCGACAAAAGATGGGGTCCAAGGCAAGCTCCTGGTCCTGGACCCGTCTGGTGTGGCCGATGCAGTTGCGATGATGGCCGGCATCGCAACATCGGTTGTTCGGGTAGGAAATGCGAGCGCGCCCGAGCGCGCCGCCGCAGACATCGATCAGTGGGTTCCCGACCTGGTGATCGGCACTGCACAGGTCACCTCGCACGTACCGCAGGTCACATCGCAGTCGCTGCTCGTCACTGCAGCCCCAGATCGTCAGTTCACAGACGAGTCCGAGTGTGTTGCTCCGCACGGGCGCATCGAACTCCGGACCTCGGGCAGCACCGGCGAACCGAAGCTCGTGCCGTTGCGATGGGACCAACTCGCGTGCTCAGCGCAATCGGTTGCGACATCACTCGGGCTCAAGCCCGCCGATGTCACGCTCGTCGTGATGCCACTCGGTCACGTGCACGGCCTGGTTGCATCGCTGCTGGCTCCATTGGTTTCGGGCGGGACCACGGTCTGTGCTCCGGGGTTCGACGCCTCTGCGATCCCGACCTGGTTCGACCGCCATGGCATCACGTGGATGAGTGCGGTTCCCACCATGCTTCGCCAACTCCTCACCCTCTCCGAGCAAACCGGGTGGATGCCCGAACAACAACTGCGCTTCCTGCGGTCAGCGTCGTCGGTTCTGTCCGTTTCGTTGCTCCACCAACTGGAGGATCGCTTCCAGTGTCCCGTTGTCGAGGCCTATGGAATGACCGAGGCATCACACCAGATCTGTTCCGGCACGCCGATGGACCGCCTGCCAGGTTCGGTCGGGCGCGCATCCGGCCCACAAGTGCGGGTGGTCGACACCAACCGATCAGAAGTGCAGCCAGGGCAGCCGGGCGAGGTGGAGATCCGTGGGCATTCGGTCACCAGCGGCTACCTCGGCCACCCGGCGCGCTCCGACGACGAGTGGCTTCCCAGCGGTGATATCGGTTGGACCGACGCGTACGGCCGACTGTGGCTGCAGGGTCGCCGGAAGGAAGTAATCAACCGCGGGGGCGAGACAATCGCCCCACGCGACGTGGACGACGCACTCTGTCGCATCGAGGGTGTCAGCGATGCCATCGCGTTTGCAGTGCCCGACGAATACCTCGGAGAGGTCGTCGGAGCGGTGGTCGTCCTCAATGCCCATGCTCCGACGGAACGCGACATCCGTCATGCGATGTTGAGTTGGGTCGATCACCGTCACGTACCGGTGGCACTCGTCGAGGCGGACGCCATCCCGACCGGGCGGACGGGCAAGCCTGACCGAGAGGTGGCACGTGCCGTTTGGTCGGAAGCCCGCTCAGGGAGCGAGCTGGACGTTGTGCCATCGGCCGCCGCTGACGTGCTCGACGCGGTCAGGCGTGGGTGGCGGACGGTTCTCGGCATGGAGACAGGCGACCGGGTGAACTTCCTCGCCGTCGGGGGCGATTCGCTTCGAGCGATGGAGCTGGTATCGAGACTGACCGACGCAGGCCTTCAACTCACGATCGTCGACGTGGCTTCAGCTCGAACCATCGCGGCACAGGCCAGCCTTGCGACGGCGCTGCGGGCGATATGAGATCAGAAGGGCTGCGGGTCAGCGACGCCTCGCAGCTCGCCGAACAAGCGGGAGGAGCCCCCGTGTCACCGCTGCTCGTGCGAAGAGGCGGTCACGTGCCACGAAGGTGGATGACGCCTTGATCTGATCAAGCTCGGTCTGCGCGCGTACCAAGTCAGCCTGGACTGCACCCACCTGCGCGCTCGCAACGGCCGCGTCGGATCGAGCGAGATCGGCGTCGGACCGTGCGTGATCGGCGTTGGACCGTTCATTGTCGGCGAGCATGTGGAGACGAGCGATTTCTTGCTCGAGTGATCGAATGTATTTGCTCTGGACACCGAACACTGCCGCCGCAGCAGCACCGTCCAACTCGGCGTCGACCGTGCGGGTGCGATGCTCGGCGATGACCTGCTCGTACTGCTCGATCAGTTCATCGATGACGCCGACTTGCGACGACCCGGCGCGGATCAGCTCGCAGACCTTGCGCGCGTCGTCAGCGTCGTAGGCGTCGATGGCCGCCGTCACTGCATCGGCAGTTATCGGTTCGCTCAGACAGCGCCGACCGAAGTTCACCTCACGCAGGGTCTCGAAACGATCGGTGCTCACCAAGGCGCCGAAGCCGACGAGATCACACAGCACCACAGCACAACCCGAGCCCATGGCCTCGATCGCCGCCCGTGCTTTTGCAAAGACCAGGTCGTAAGTACCAAGAACATCCTCTGGGCGGTCGATCGCGCGACCGGAAGCCAAACCTGCCACGTCCAACTGAATCCCACGGTGTTCACAGGCAGCGCGGATCGCAGGCAGGTACGTCGTGTCCGACGCGAGGTTGCTGAACACGAGCGCTCGGGTCGGACGTGCGGGCAACGGTGTGGGACGGGCAAGGAACCGGCGGGTATCGACCCAGTTGCGTGTGCGACCGACACGCTCGGCGGGAATACCTTCCCGGGCGACGAGCCGGTCACGGAGCGTGTCGTCGACGGCAAGGTAGCGATAGATGCGTGGGTGCTTCGGTGCACTGTCGCCCCGATAGGTCCAGTCGTGCGCGACATACAGCGCCGGGGCGAGCGGAAACCTGACAAGCGCCGACATGGTCTCCAACGCATGGTGGCCATGGATGACATCGGGTGCCTCGCCGATGCTGGCGAGGTCGGAGACAACCGGAACCGTGCGGGCGGTAAGTTCAGCAGCCACCTGACCGAGGATCGGCGAGTAGACGACAGGATGGTGGCCCCGCCGCAGCAGCTCTTCGGCCAGTTCGGCCACGTACAACTGCGTCCCACCCCGGTCGTCGAGGAACACGTTGGTGATCAAGATCCGCACTGCAGGTCCTCCACGGTCATCGAAGGGCGAAGGCTAACCGGACGAACTGCTCGGTTGCGGTGGTGCGGCCGTCCGCCGTTCTCCTTTAGGTCGATGAAGGTCACATCGTGAGCGGATCGATATCGCCGAAACCGTGCACCGGAAAATCAGCGGGCTGGGCCCCGCTCAGCGAACGAATAAGTACGTTGCGAACAGCACAACGTGATCGTGGACCTAACGGCACAGCTCTTGAACTTTCGCGCGTGTGTCGGGCCGCCGGGCAGTGCGACTGGGTAGCAAGTTTCCGGTCCCTTCCGAAGTGCCTCAACTGCCTGCGCACCGAGGCGTCAGTCGTCCCAACCGAGATCGGGATTCGTGGCCCTGAACTGAAGGCATCGGCCGAACATTGCTGCGGCGAACGACGGGAACGCAAGGCTGTCGCGCTTGTACCTAACGTCGCCCGTCGCTCGGTCGGCAAGGACAACACAGGCCGCGGCAAGGAGCCGTTCTCGAACCATTCGGTCAAAGAAGATCGCCGCGCGATCTGCCGCGCTGCTGTCGTCGAAGACAGGGTCCGACGGCCAGACAGCTGCTCGTGGAGCTGAAACACGGTTCCACGCCTCGTTGTCCTCGATCAACATGAAGTATCCGAGCCAGGGACGAAGTGGTGAGTCGATGATGCCGCGCTCCACAGCGGTCCAGACGTCGAGCGCCTGACCTAGGGCCTCGTCGGTCCGGTTGTTGAAGTTCTGTCCGGGGTTGCTACCGACGATGGACTTCAGCTCGATGATCACGAGAACCCGACCTTCGACGGTCACGACAACGTCCCAACTTTTGTCGCGGCGAAAGTAGCCAGGGACCGGCCGACGCTTTACCTCCATCATCCTCGCCGGTATACCAGCGTCGACGAGCACATCGATCAGCAGGAGTTCGAGCGCGTCAAGGTGCCGTCCACCAGTGACTTCCGCGCGAAGTCCCGTATTGACCGCTCCGCTTTCAACCGAACGTTGTGCCTGCGACGTGCGCACGTCCCAGTACGACACGACCGCGGCCGTGACCTTGTCGGTGTAGTCCGGTAGTTGATTCGTCATCAGCCGGCCGCCACAACCACATCATGATCAATGCCGTAAAGGCGGCGCGCCACACGATTTGCCAGATCCCGGTTGCGCGTTTCGAAGGCTCGCCGAAGTTCGGCCTGGTCTCTCTTGCCCACCGACGCCAACTCAGGAACGCGGATACGCCGAAGGTACTGCGCTTGGAACCGGTAACAGCCGCCGCGCATCTTTACGCAGTAAGTAGCGACAAACAGTTCAGCGATATCGGAGAGCAGCAGCCCGCCAAGGACCTCGAGATCCCAAGCGTCAGAGGTGATGAAGTACAAACCGTGGTGCGGGTAATGCTCCCCTCGATCAAGAACCGGCTGAATGAATGCCTTCAGGTCGGGGATGACGAGCTTCTCTCGTTCCAGCAACCCCGGTTCGACCCGGTCAATGGTCCGATACCAACTCTTGGGATTCTTTCTTGCGACGTGCCGAGCGCGAATGTCGCTCGATCGCGATTCCAGGTAAGCGCTGAGCAGCGGGTAGACGTCGAGGTCGACAAGTCGACCGTCCTGCCACGGGTTGATGAGCAGTGTCCCCGACCACCGAACCTTGCCCGCAGCAGTGTCGGCGGTCGTCAACAGCGGGAGGAGACGATCTTGCTCAACCAGTCCACTGTCGTGTGTGAGATAGACCGAGTCGGCTCCGCTTGCAACACCGATTCCAACACGTGTCCCAGTGGCGGTGTCCTCGAGAAACGGCAGCCGGCGCTCCAGGTCAGCGATCAGTGCGAGATTGGCCGGGTTGCCCGACGGCCAAGACGATTCAGAGTCGAACCACGCCGTTAGCCTCACGGCCGAGACCGCTTTGGTGTTTACGGACCGTCGGCTTGTGGAAGCCCACTTCGCGAGAGACTGGGCCTGCGTTTTTCCGAACGCTTTCGATGCGTTGGCGACGACCGCAGTGCCCTGATCTCGACGTCGTATTACGGTCACGGCCGGGTATGCAGCGACGGTTTCTTCGAATGCATCGACGTCGTGCATCGAGATGACCGCTTCGACCGAATAGCCCGACGAAACCAGGCGACGTAGGTCTGCGCCGTACTGGTTGTGCATCCATCGATCAGCGACAATGAAGCCAAGGATGCCATCGGGTTTCAGGATCCGGAGGCTCATCTCGATGAAGCCGACGAAGATGTCGCTGCGTCCTCGCATCGTTTGACAGACGCGCCGGTACGCAGCGCTGCGAGCAGACGGCACGGACTCCAAACGAATGTACGGAGGATTCCCCAGTACGAAGTCTGCAACATCATCGCCATGATTTGTGAGGAGAAAATCGCCACACTTGACGCAGCCTGCGGCGATCGACTTGGCCTCAACGTCGTCGAGCCCGGCGTCGGTCAGTGCCCCGGCGATGGTCTTTTCCGCAAGCTCTGCGTTCACCGGGAGCAGGTCAAATGCACGTAACGCGTGCTGAATATCAGCGAGGGGTCGACCGTGGGCTCGACAGGACTCGATAAGACGTTCGGCCATCGGTGCAAGGAACGCTCCAGATCCGCAAGAAGGTTCAACGGCGACCATGCCGCCTAGATCTCGGTCGGGGGTGAAGCCGGATAGGTCGAGGATCAGATCGACAACCCAGCGACGAGTGAACACTTCGCCATGCTCGCCGGCCTCGTCGATCTGCAACACAGGCGGGTCCACTTCCTGCCCCAGGTCGAGGCTGAGCTGTCGTTCTTCGAACCGGCGGATCCGGGCCATCGCGTACCTCCGAAACTACTTGTCGTTGATTGGGGTCCGCAGGGACCGAGCGCGATGAACACGTGTGACCATCATGACGAGCGGGTGCGACAAATTAAGTGGACGGGGCGGTCAAACCCAAGATTCCGACGCAACAGTCAGCCAACCAAGAGCGATTGGCCGTGCAAGGCTTCAACGACGGTGTCGGCCATTCCTGACCTCAGCTGCTGTACTCACGCGCCGACCATGATCACTGCTCGGATCGGGGAGGCCATATCGTCGGAAGGGGGTGGATTCCACAACGACCAGTGGGCGAGGGGGGACTTGAACCCCCACAAGGTTTCCCTTACTAGCACCTGAAGCTAGCGCGTCTGCCATTTCGCCACTCGCCCGAGTGGAGCGCTCACTGTAGCCGAGCGGAATTGGGATCGAAAGCGAATGGCAGAACGGGCTGTGAACCAGCCGGTTCAGGGATCCTCCTCACGACTGGGCCCCGATCGATGGAACGCATCGGTAGGCTCCTTCGAGAATGGGGTTGGCACGGTTCGAGAAGCGTCTGGAACGAACGGTCGAGGGGGCCTTCGCACGCGCCTTCAAGTCCCAGGTGCGGCCGGTCGAAATCGCCCGGCGGATGCTGCGCGAAATGGACCTCTCCGTCGACGTCGGGGTGAGAGGACGACGAACCGCGCCGAACCACTTCACCATCGCGCTCTCGCCCGACGACATCGAGCGGTTGGCCGGAATGCTCGACGTGCTGGCCACCGAACTCGCCGAAGAGATCGAGGCCCACGCCCACGACGAGGGTTATGCCCTTCCCGGCCCGGCTGGGGTCCAGATAGTGGAAGACCAGGGGTTGCACACGGGCCTCGTCGAGGTGACGGGCGAGTTCCGAGCAGGTACCCGAACGCCTCGTCCGGTGGCGTGGCTGACCGACGGCACGGCTCTCCGTGAGCCGGTGGTGCCGGGCCAGCCGGTCTACATCGGACGCCAGGCCGACTGCCACATCGTTGTCAACGACACCAACGTCTCACGCCGCCACGCCGAGATTCGCGCCGAAGGAGACCACGTGGTGGTCAAGGATCTCGGGTCGCTCAACGGCACCAAGGTGAACGGCCGCGGGGTGCCGCCCGAACGTGGTGCCCAGGCGCGCATCGGCGACGACATCACCGTTGGCAGCGCCCACTTCACACTTGTCGGGTCCGAGGACTGAGGAACGCCATGCCCGTTGCCGTGCTGACCGTCCTCAAGTTCTGCCTCGTCGCACTCATCTTCCTCTTCCTGACGCGGGTCCTGCGTGCGGTCTGGGTGGAGATCAGTGCGCCGGCCCCCGACGCCACGCTGCCGGGATCGACGTCCACCGAACCGGTCAGGTCAACTGTGCCAACTCGGCGTTCTCGCCGAGCCGAAACACCTTCACTGGCACTCGTCGTCATCGACCCGGTCGAAGAGCGGGGTCAGCGCTATGACCTCGCAGCCGAGATGACCATCGGGCGCGCCCCCGGGTGCGCAATTGTCACGACCGATTCGTTCGCGTCGCAACTCCATGCCCGTGTGTTCGAGCGCGACGGCGAGTGGTTCGTCGAAGACCTCGGTTCGCGCAATGGCACGTGGCTGAACCGCGATCAGGTGCACGGGCCGGCTCGACTCGAACGCGGCGATCGGGTGAAGGTCGGCGATACCGTGCTGGAGGTGAGCTCGTGACCGTGACCATTCTTCAGGCCGCCAGCGCGACCGACCAAGGCCGGAGGCAGGTCAACCAGGACCGCATCCTCATCGACCACGATCACGGAGTCTTCGTCGTCGCCGACGGCATGGGTGGGCACCGAGGCGGCGGAACCGCAGCTGAGATGGCCGTGTCTGCGATTGCGCAGTCACAGGTCACCGATAGCGCAGCCCTCATCCGTGCGGTCGAGTCCGCCAACGCTGCCATTTTCGAGCGCAGCCGCACCGACCCTGATCTGTACGGCATGGGTACCACCATCACGGCTATGGCCATCGTGGTCGCTGATGGGGAGGAACGCCTCTCCATCGCCAACGTCGGAGACTCCCGCGCATACCGTCTGCGCGCAGGCGAATTGGAACTGCTGACCGAAGACCACAACATCGTTTCCGAATTGGTCCGAGACGGACAGCTGTCAGCCCAGCAAGCCCGCACCCATCGCCAGCGGTCTGTCCTCACCAGGGCCGTGGGCGTCGAACCCGAGGTGGCCGTCGACGTCCTTGAAATCCTCCCGTCGGAAGGTGATCGCTTCCTGCTGTGCTCCGATGGCCTCACCGGCGATGTCGACACGTCACAGATCGCCGGTGTGCTGCGCCGGTATGCCGACCCTGTCGAAGCATGCCGAGACCTCATCCGCATCGCACTTGCAGCGGGGAGCAAGGACAACATCAGCGCCGTCATCGTCGATGTGCTTCATGACAACCAGTCGCTGTTCGCCGTCGGCGAGCCATCCCGGTTGTCCTCGCGCCCACCCGACCGCGACTCTCGCCCTGACGACACCCTGGTGCTGAACCGGGTCACGGATGGCGACCAACCCGGTGCCGTCCCAGGTGAACTGACCGACGCGCCGAAACGGTCACTCTCCCGGCTGGTCACGCTACGAACCCTCGCGTTCGTGGCTGCACTTGCGGCCATCGGTGCCGTTGCGTACTGGGCCATTTCCAATGCGCCCAGCGATGATCCAGCAGTCACCTCTGTCGCTCCGACCGCCACAACCGTTACCACCGTCGAGGCAACAACCACCTTGCCTCCCTCCACCCCGTCGACCACGGTCCAGGCCGGCGCAACGAAACCGACTTTGGCACTTCCCAGCACTGCTGTGGGAGCCCCGACAACCGGACTAGGGGTGGTCGTTCCCGACGCGGGGCTCCCCACCGAGACCATCCCGGTGCTTCCGGCTGTGACAACTTCCCCCGTGCGGACACTGCCCACGTCGCGCGCTGCGAGCACGCGTGCGGTTCCCACCACGGCACGATGAAGCTCCGCCTCGCCGGTTCGACCGATCCGCTGCGGCGCCGACGCGCAGAGTTGGGCATGCTGATCCTCGGGCTGGTTGTCACCGGTGGGGCTTACACACTGGTCAGCCTTGGCCGCACGGCAGACCTACCTGCGAACCTCCGACCGTTCGTCGGGGTCATCGCCGCGCTGCTGCTGGCCGCCCACCTGACCAACCGGTTGCTGACACCGTTCGCTGACCCCGTGCTCCTGCCGTTGGCAGGCCTGCTCAACGGCATCGGGTACGTGATCATCACGAGGCTTGATCCCATCCTGGCCAACCGGCAAGCGGCGTGGACCGCCGTCGCCATCGCGGCCTACATCGTGACGCTGATTGTGCTCCGCAATCCACGCACGTTGCAGTTGCGTTATGTGTTCGGCCTCGTCGGCCTTGGCCTGCTGCTCTTGCCACTGCTTCCCGGAATCGGCCGAGAGATCAACGGCTCGCGGATATGGGTGGGGCTCGGTCCGGTGTCGTTCCAACCGGGCGAACTCGCCAAGGTTGCCTTGGCCCTGTTCTTCGCCTCGTACCTCGTGGACAACCGGGAACTGCTCGCGGGTACGGTCCACCGATCGTTGTTCGGCCTCGCGGTGCCGGACCTTCGCCACGTCGGGCCGCTGGTCGGCGCATGGGCCGTGTCACTTCTCGTGATGTTCTACCAAAAGGACCTGGGCAGCTCGCTGCTGTTCTTCACGCTGTTCATCGTGATGGTGTGGCTGGCGACCGGGCGCCGCTTCTACCTTGTCTCCGGCGCGGTGATGTTCGTCATCGGCGCATACGCCAGTTGGTCTGCGTTCTCGCACGTACAACGGCGTGTTCGGATCTGGCGTAACCCCTGGCCCGAGGCGCAGGACGCAGGCTTTCAGATCGTGCAATCCCTGTTCGCGTTCGGGTCCGGCGGTGTCGGAGGCACCGGGCTCGCCCTCGGGTCGCCGACGCGTATTCCGTATGCAGCCACGGATTTCATCTTTGCGGCCATCGGCGAAGAACTGGGCTTTGCCGGGACAAGCGCCGTTCTCATCGCCTTCACGCTGCTGGTCGGAAGCGGCATCCGAATCGCTCGTCGCTCCCAGAGACCGTTCGACCAGTTGCTCGCTGCCGGCCTCACCACAATCATAGGTGTGCAGACGTTCATCATCATCGGCGGTGTCACGCGGCTCGTCCCGCTCACGGGCGTCACGCTTCCGTTCGTCAGCTACGGCGGCTCAAGCCTGGTTATCAACTACGTGATCATCGCAATCCTCGTCCGGCTCTCACACGCCAGCGCCGCACCCCAGCCGGTTGCCGCGGATGACCCAGAGGTGGTGGCGTGAATCGCGGCGCCCGGCCCACCCGAGGTCCGCGCACCGAAGGCGATGCGGGGCTCAGCGCCCGGTCGGGTGCCGTCGGGAAGGCACTGCTGATCATGTTCGGCCTGTTGTTCGCCAACTTGTTCAACCTTCAGGTCCTCGACGCCAACCGACTGGCCAACCATCCGGGCAACACCCGCAACGCGGTCCGCGACTTCGGTCAACTGCGCGGATCCGTCACCACCGCCGATGGGGTGGTCATCGCAGAGAGCGACCGCAACCCGAACCGCGAATCGAAGTTCCAATACATCAGGCGCTACCCGAAGCCCTTCCGCTACGGCCACGTCACGGGCTACTTCTCGTTCACGTACGGATCCACGGGCATCGAGCGAACAGCGAACTCGGTCCTCGCCGGTCGCGAGGGAGCGTTGGTGCTGAGCAGGGACAAGCTCGAGCAGATCCTGTCGGACCGGATCGAGGTGTCCGACGTGACCCTCACCATTCACGACTCCGTCCAGCAGGCAGCGGCGTCGGCGCTCGGTGAGCGCAAGGGTTCCGTTGTCGCCATCGACACCCGCACCGGCGCGGTGCTTGCCCTGTACTCGTGGCCCACCTATGACCCCTCACCGTTGTCGGCCCTCGACCAGAAGCGCGTCTCGGCGGTGTACAAACGCCTCGAAGCAAGCGAAGACGACCCCCTGCTCCCACGTGCCTGGCGTCAGCTGTACCCGCCGGGCTCCACGTTCAAGACCATCACCACGGCTGCCGCCCTGCAGGGCGGCACCGTCACCCCCGAGACGGAGTTCCCGACGATCAGCGAACTCGTCCTTCCGCTCACCACACGGCCGCTGCGCAATTTCGGGGGCCGCGCCTGTGGAGGCACGCTGGCAAACTCGTTCGTGGTGTCGTGCAACACCTCCTTCGCGCAGATCGGGTTGGATCTTGGTGCAGATGAGTTAGGCGCCCGGGCACGGGCATTCGGGTTCGGCCAGAAACCGCCCCTCGACATCTCGCCTGCTCCCGTGGCTTCGCGATTCCCCCCGTCCGCCTTCTACCAGCGCAACACCCCTGCCCTGGCGCAAAGCGCGATCGGCCAGAGCGACGTGGCAGCAACTCCCCTGCAGATGGCGCTCGTTGCGGCCGGCATCGCCAATGGTGGCAAGGTTCCAGCGCCGTATCTCATCCAACAGGTGACCGAACGCACCGGGGCCGTTGTGCGCACAGCATCGCCGAGCACGTGGACCACAGCCACCACTCCCGATGTGGCGGCCACCCTGACCGAGATGATGGTCGAGGTGGTGAAATCCGGTACTGGTACCCGAGCTCAGGTACCGGGCTTCACGGTCGCAGCAAAAACCGGCACGGCGCAGACGACTGCCGGGGCGAACAGCAGCGGGACTGACAGCCCGCGGGCACATGCGTGGACCATCGGGTTCGCCCCCGCCGAGCAACCCCGGGTTGCCATCGCGGTGATCATCGAGAACCAGGCCGAGGTGACAGCAACAACGGGTGGCCGAATTGCAGCTCCTGTCCTCAGCAAGGTGATGGCAGCTGCCCTGAGGGCAACCGAGTAGCGGTTCGCCCCGACGCAGCCCGACGCCGCGAATCGGTCGATTTGCTCAGCACCACTACTTTCTGTGTGCATATGACCTGGATGTGCTCGTTGCGCTGGCTAAGTTGGTGGGGTTATGGAGTCGACGGCAGTAGTCAACGAGCGCTATCAAGTGGTCCTCGACCGCCTGCGCCCGTCCGCCCTGACCGACGACATGCCGGCAGAGGACCTGCTCCTCGGCCGAAACGTGCTGTTCCGAGCGCTGAAGACCGAACTGTCCAACGACCGCGAGTTCGTCGAGCAGTTCCGCAAGCATGTACAGACCGCAGCAGCGCTCACCCACCCGAACATTGTTGCGGTGTACGACTGGGGACGCGAACGCAACGGGTTTGCCGACAGGCCGGGGCCGGTCTACTTCGTCATCACCGAACGTCAGAGCGGTCGATCGGTGCTGAGCTACGTCGAAGAGAAGGGGGCCATCCCTCCGGACCGCGCGATCCACATCCTCCTCGGCGCCTCGTCAGCAATTGGCTACGCCCATCGCAACGGCGCTATCCACGGCGGCCTGCGGCCGGACCTTGTGTCGGTCAGTCCGTCCGGCCTGGTCAAAGTCGCTGACTTCGGCATGCCGGCGTTGTTGCCGGACAACCAAGAACTCGAAGTCAGTCGGTGGGATGCTCCTGAGCTGGTTCGCGGCGAGGCCGCCTCACAGCAGAGCGACGTGTATGCCCTCGGGCAACTGCTCTATCTGCTCGTCACCGGCACGCCACCATTCACAGCCGCAACGCACGACGAACTGCGACGCAAGCAACTCACGGGTGTTCCACCGGCCCCGCGGAAGCTCAACCCGTCGCTGCCACGGGCACTCGAAGTCATCATCGGCCGCTGCCTCGCGAAACAACCCTCTGACCGCTTCGGTTCCGTGAACGACCTCCGTGCAGCGTTGGTGCGGATGCGCGAGACGCTCGGCGGGGAAGCCGCGCCGGTACGAGCGTCTGTGCCCGAGGCCCGCTTCGGCCCGGTCGACGCTGTTGGCCCCGACGAACCCACGCGCATCGGCATTCCGCCTCGTCGCGACGCCGACCCCACGCCAGCTCCACCACTTCGAACGCCAACGTCCCAACCTGGCGGCGATCGCCCAGCTGCTGACTCCGGGTCGGCACGGCTGGCGGACCTCGCCCGCGGCGGCGAACCGAGCCGCGCTCACTCCTCAAGCGAGACCCGGGCACAGCGCACTCGAGTGGAAAATACGCCTGCTCTGCGAGACATCGATACCTTCGATCAGCCGACGGTCGCTGTGCGACGCCCCACGTTCGCCGAGAACACCGAAGACGACACCGACGCAGCGGGCCGAGTCATCAAACCATCGGTGCTGGTCGACGAGGCGGACCCGCTGGCAGTGCTCGACAAACGATCGTCTGGTACCCGCTGGCTGGTGTTGCTGGGGATCCTGCTTGCATTGCTCGCAGCGTTGCTCGGCCTGTTGGCCCGCTCGCTGCGCGACACGACCACGCCCACGGTGCTCGTTCCCAACGTCGTGAGCATGAACCGTGCCGCTGCCGAGGAGAAACTCAGCAACCTCGGTTTCACTTCGGCCGTCGAGTACGCGACCAACGACCGATTCAGCCGTGATGTGGTGTTCGAGCAGCGTCCTCCAGAGGGACGCCAGGTGAAGGCCGGTTCCGAGATCACGCTCATCGTCAGTTCCGGCGACGGCATCCTGCGTGTCCCAGATGTCGTAGGCCGGAGCCAGGATGTAGCCGAGTCCACGCTGCGCACCCGTGGGTTCAGCGTGGTGGTGGAGACCAAACCTGATGCCTCGGCGGCACCCGGCAACGTCATTGCACAGACCCCGAGCGCCGATACCGAGGCGAAAGCCGGAGACACCGTCACCATTGTGGTTGCAGCTCGAACCGGCACCGGGAAAGTGCCCGATGTGCTCGGGAAGACGCCGACCGAGGCCGCCTCGGCACTCATAGCAGAAGGATTTCGTTCCAGTCTGCTGGACGAAGCGAGCGCCACGATCGAGAAGGGCACGGTCATCCGTACCGAACCGGCAGCGGGAACGGAGTTCGATCGCAACGGAACCGTCCGCGTGTTTGTGTCACGTGGCGCAGCGGTTCAGGTTCCGAGTGTGTTCGGCCAAACGGAAGGTGCTGCTATCGCGACCCTGCGATCGCTCGGGTTCGAGGTGGACCGCCAGTTGCGCCAAGTCGGCGACCCCAACAGTGTTGGCATCGTTCTCGACCAAACCCCGAAGCAAGGCACCGACAGTGTCGCCGGTGCAAAGGTTGTGTTGTTCATCGGCGAACTGGACCCCAGCGTCACGACCACCACCACAACGCCCACCGGCGGACGCGCGACCATCGCCACGACCACCACGTTGCCGACCGACAGTCCATTAGATCCAACGTCGGTGCCGTCGAACACGGCCCTGCCAGTCGCCACGGCGCCGGCCACGCCAGCGCCCACTGCCCCACCGACACCGGCACCGACCCCTCCACAGACGCCCGCTCCAACGCCCGCTCCCACCGTCCCGGCCGTACCGGACGTCACCACCATCCCCATCGGATAGCCGCTCGGCACCGGTTTCCGGTGCAGTCGGCGGCAGGAGATGCCTTCCGTCCAGCGAAGATCGCTGCCGTCGTCACCTCGGGCCGCCCGGAATTCTCCTAACCTGTTCTGCCATGGCATACGAGTCGAAGCGGTTCACCCCGAAGAAGTCGGGCACAGGCGGCGGAGCTGCGGCTGAAGCGCCGAAGACGGGGTCTCCCGGGAGCGAAACACGAACAACCTCCAGTGGGCGGTACACGCCGCGCCCAACCCAGTCCGCTGCTCAGTCCGTCTCGCCCGAGAGCCCTGCTTGGGTGGCATGGCTGATGTTCGCGTTGTTCGGAATCGGCCTGCTGATCATCGTGGTCAACTACACCAACATCTGGTGGGATCCCAACAACTGGGCGCTCGTCGCCGGCCTTGTTGCCATCATCCTCGGGTTCATCGCCGCGACCCGACTTCGCTGACGGACTGCCGTCGGGATCGTCCTGAAAACGATTTCACATCTGTTCCGCCGAATCACATCGGTGTGATACTCCCCAGGTTTATCCACAGGGTGTGGAGAACAGATCCCGTGGGCTTTGCTATTCGAAGCGCGGCGCGAGAAGCGACATCTCGTCCATGCAATGCCGTGGCGGCATCGGGTCCTCGTTGGCAGCGCGAGTCATGCGGATCTCGGCTCCGCAGATGGTGCACTGGTACCGCAGGTTGACCCGGCGAAGTTCGCCCTCGGGAGGAGCGGATGGGACCGGCGCAGCCATCGCGCCGATGATCCGGTAGCCGATCTTGAGCAGGAGAAAGATCGCAACGGCGGCGACCACCAGGCGAACCGGAGACACGTGACCCAGCGTACCGGCCAAGCGACTGTGTGCGAAAAGTCCTCGTCAGGAGGAGTTCGCGCATACCGTCGGCAGGGGTCAATCAGAGGCGTTCGATGATGGTCGCGTTGGCGAGCCCGCCACCCTCGCACATGGTCTGGAGCGCGTAACGGCCGCCGGTGCGCTCGAGTTCGTTGAGCATCGAGGCCATGATGCGCGCTCCGGAGCCGCCGAGAGGGTGGCCAAGCGCAATCGCACCGCCGTTCACATTGGTGCGCTCAAGCGGCATGCCCAACTCCTTTGCCCAGGCCAGAACGACCGGAGCGAACGCTTCGTTCACCTCGAACAGGTCGATATCGTCAGCCTTCAGTCCACTCTTCTGCAACGCCTTGGCGGTCGACGGAATGGGACCGGTCAGCATGGTGACGGGGTCGACACCGGCAAGAGCAAAAGTATGAAAACGCGCGCGCGGCTTCAAGTTCAGCTTCGCTGCCATCTCTTCAGTCATGATCAACAGAGCGGCTGCGCCATCGGTGATTTGCGATGAGTTGCCAGCGGTGACCATCCCGTCTGGCTTGAACGCTGGCTTCAGCTTGCCCAGGCTCTCCATGCTGGACTCACGCCGAATACCTTCGTCGGTCGTCATCAGCACGCCTTCGGCGTCGAGCACAGGAATCATCTCGCTCTGGAACCTGCCCTCGTCGGTCGCGCGGGCAGCCTTCATGTGTGACGCAACGGAAAGCTGATCGCAGTCTTCGCGGGTGATTCCCCACTGCGCAGCAATCATCTCTGCGCCGATTCCCTGTGGCTGGAGGCCACCTACTGGAGCGTAGCGATCACGGACCTGGCGAGAGAACGGTGTTCCCAATTCCCGCGTGGCGAGACTCGCACCCATCGGGATACGGCTCATCACTTCGACCCCAGCGGCGACGGCGATGTCGTATGCGCCGGACATGACGCCCTGAGCTGCAAAGTGTGCGGCTTGCTGCGACGAACCGCATTGCCGGTCGATCGTGGTCGCCGGAACCGATTCTGGCCAGCCAGCGGCCAGAACGGCGTTGCGCCCGATGTTGAGCGCTTGCTCGCCTGCCTGCATGACGCAACCCATGACGACGTCGTCGACAAGGGCAGGGTCGAAGTCGTTACGGTCGACCAGCGCCTTGAGCACCACCGACGCAAGGTCGACCGGATGCCAATCCTTCAGCTTGCCGCCCCGACGGCCGAGTGGTGTGCGGACAGCATCGACGATGACAGCGGTACGTGCCATGGGGTCACTCCTGGTCGTGGGAATGCGCATTTTCAGCGGTGTGACTGGACCGGTCGGCCAAGGTGGTCCAGTGTCGCGCAGGACTCTTCGTGCAGTTCAACTCCGAGGCGTTTTCGCGATGTCCGCGGGGAATGAACGCTCGTGAACCGGGATGAACGGGCGTGAACGGTGGGTGACCACTTCGACACAATCAGTAATCCCCCCGCTGGACAACCGCTGAGCGCGCGACCAGACTGACGCAACGTTCATAGGTGCCATTGCCTACACAAAGAGATCGGAGGGTTCGGTGACGGATCGAACACTACGACCCCGCATCGCTGCGGAGCCGACAACTGACGCATACGCAGGGTCTCGGAGACCCGCGAGCCCGGTGACGCCCGCCAACGAACTGGCCCGGGAAACATCCCATGAACAGCGGGCATGGTTTCATCGGGGGAGCGACCTGTCCGAAGTGGCGTCGTTGGTTCGATCCCTGTACGTCGGACCGTCCCTCGCGGAACGTTCGCTCCCGGCGAGCGGCTCACACTCCAGCGTCGCTCTGGCTTCCGGTGGGGTGATCGATCTGACCGTTACCCGAACCGAACTGCTCAACGGGTCGAGCGAGGTGACTCCCCATTCACCGCGGGTCGGCGATACGAACCACCGGGTTGCCAGCCAACTACCCCTCGACACCACCGAATCGACCGAGTCACAGCTGGTTCGTCGACTTCGTACCGCTGACTTCGTGGTGCTTCCGAACAACGACCTCGGCTACCGGGCACTCAAGCGACTGATCGATGTGGTCGGCGCGGCCCTGCTCCTGCTCTGTTCGCTGCCGTTGTTCCTCGCGCTCGTCGTGTTGATCCGCCTCGACTCTCCCGGGCCAGCGATCTTCCGCCAGACACGCGTCACCCGCAACGGGCGCCACTTCACGTTCCTGAAGTTCCGCACCATGTACGCCGACGCCCGTGATCGGTTTCCCGAGCACTACCGGTTCGAGGCAAGCCACGATGCGGGCGACGTGTACTACAAGCTCGCCGACGACCCGCGCAACACCCGAGTCGGTCGATGGCTGCGGCGCACGACCCTGGACGAACTGCCGAACCTACTGAACGTGCTCAAGGGCGATATCAGCCTGGTCGGTCCGCGGCCCGACCTTCCGGAGCTGGTCCGCTTCTACAGCGACCTCGAGCTGTCGTGCCTGCTCACGAAGGCGGGGATGACCGGCTCTGCGCAGACCCGCGGCCGCAGCCTGCTCACGATGAAGGAGCGGCTGCGGGTGGACCTGTTCTATGTCTCGCATCAGAGCACGTGGCTGGATTTGAAGCTGATGGCCCGCACGGCCTTGGTGGTCGTGCTCGGACGGGGCGCATTCTGATGACCTCTTCGGGGATCGCCAGCCCCATCGAGCGAGACGACGCCTTTGACGAACTCGACACTGTCGCAGTCATCGTGGTCACCTACAACTCAGGTCATGACGTGCTGGCAAGCCTGCGCTCCGTGCAGCGCTCGACCCGTCGGAACAAGCACGTGGTCGTGGTCGACAACAACTCGACGGACGGCATTCCTGACCTCATAGTCACAGAGTTTCCAGATGCCAAGTTGATTCGCGTTGCGCAGAACGTCGGCTTCGCGACCGCGGCCAACATCGGGATGGCTGCCACAAGCACGCCCTACGTCCTTGTCCTCAACCCGGACACGGTGATCACCCCGGGTGCGGTCGACTCGCTGATCGGCTTCGCCGCCGCGCACCCCACCGTTGGTGTCATTGCCCCGCTCCTGTTGTTCCCGGACGGCCGCAACCAGGGCACGGCCCGACGGTTCCCGACCGCCGCCGCCGGTGTCTTCGGACGCCGATCGCCCGTCACGCGGCTGTTCCCGAACAACCGTTGGTCCAGTCGGTTCCTTTCCGGTCGCGATATGAAGCCGGGAGATCCGCCATTCCAATGTGACTGGGTTTCGGGGGCGTGCATGCTCGTCCCACGAAGCGCGATCGACGCAGTCGGCATGTTCGACACCCGCTATTTCCTGTTCTGGGAAGACGCCGACTGGTGTGCACGGATGGCGGCTCAGGGCTTCGAAGTGTGGACCGTTCCCGAGGCTGTCGTTGTGCACAGCGAGGGTGGAAGCAGGCGTGGTTGGCCGACACCGGTCGTGAAGCACTTTCACCGCGGGGCGTACCTGTACTGGAAGACCCATTCGGCACCCCAATGGTGGAACCCGTTCCGATGGGCTGCTGCCGGACTGCTCATTGCACGCGCAGCGCTCATCAGCCTTCCCAACTCAAAACTCTTCGCCACCGCCAGATCCGTCGGCCTTGTGACCGGGCCGACACCGGAGACAACACGATGACACCTACCCCAAGCCCGTTCCGCCACTGGTGGAGATCACTCGTCGTCGGGGTTCTTGGCGGCGCGTTGGCGTACACGGCATCGTTCGCCGTGAGTGATACCTACGCGTCCGGAACGCGACTCCTCATCAGGGGCCGGGAAGCGTCATTCCTCACCGATACGGCAGAGAGTGTTTCCAACCAGCCCGGCATCGTTGACGCCAGCTTTGCCAAAACGCTGGGAGCAACTCAGGCCGGGTTGGTGACCAGTCGACAGATGGCTGAGGTCATCGTGGCGGATCTCAAACTCGACCAGGTACCACCGCGTGACCAGGGACTGCTGACGAAGACCCTGCGCCAGGGAATGGTCGTTTACGCGAAGTCAAAGGCGTACCTGAAGCACGGGTTCTACAAAAAGCCGACCAGACACGAGCAAGCGATCAAAGACGTCCAGACGGGCCTCGGGGCCCAAGCGCTCGAAAACTCGTACGTACTTGAAATTGTAGCCACGGCGGAGACCCCCGAGGGCGCTCGGGACATCGCCGACACAGCCGCAGATCGACTGATCGAGCTCAGCGCAGAACGAGCAAAGACGGATGCCGAGCGGTACGCGGAAGGTCTCCGCCTGCAACTCGAGGCCGCGGAACTCGACTCCCAGTCTGCCGCCGAGGCAATCGGTGCTCTGAAGACAAAGCGCGGCATAGCCAGCATCGACACGGAGTTGGCGCTCGACGTGACCACACAGGTCGAACTTCGGTCCGATGCAGCGAAGAACGAGGTGGCACTTGCCGGCACCCGTGCAGAGCTGGCGTCGCTCGAGCGTTCGCTGGCTGCCGTCAAGCCAACGCAGGACGGCGAGCAAACCATCAAGACCGGAAGGTCGGAGACCAAGATCGTCTCGAACCAGCCGAGTTCGGTGTACCAGCAGTTGGTCCAACAGCGCGACGCTGCAAAGGCGCGGCTGGCCCAGCTGACAGCCGAACAGGCCGCCCTTTCCCGCCAACTCGGTGCCACCAACCAAACAGAACTCAACGCCGATCAGGCCGCGCTCCTGCCCGCTCAGGAACGCCTCGCAATCGCGCAGCAGCGCCGTGCGGAACTTTCGCAGAAGTACGCCGAGGCCCGCGCCAACGCTGTCCGGCCTGGTGTCGAACTCTCCCGCGTCGACACCGCAGCGGTGCCTGACTACCCAATCGGGCCAAAGCGTTACCTCTACCTCGCTCTCGGGCTCTTACTGGGCGCGCTCGCTGGGTGGGGACTCACCACCCTGGCTCCTCGACGTCGCACCGGCCCGAGTGGGTCCGCCCCGAGCGACGACGACTTCATCGACGTGATCGACGTCGCCGATGACGCGCCGACACACAACGGAACGATCGATCTTGCCGACGAGCACCTCGCCAGCTCAAACGGTGCGCATCGAGGGGTGTACCGGTGAAGAGCCCGGCCGCGCGCGTGTTAGCGAGCACGGCGGGCCAGATCGCTGCGAAAGGTCTCCACCTGGCAATCAATATCGTAAGCACGCTGATTGTTTTGCGCTATCTCGCGCCTCGCGACTACGGAAAATACACCCTGGCACTCACGACGGCGCTGCTGCTCGGCCTGGTCGCCGACGGCGGTCTCGCCCGTGTCGCAATTCGCGAGGTAGCCCAAAAGCGCATCGGTCTCGACAACATCGCTGGGGCGTTGCTCGGACTCCGGATCGGTCTTTCCTTCGCTGCGGCCGCATGTGCTCAAGGCTTTCTCGCCATCCTCGGAGCATCGGGAACAGTCCGGCTGGGGGCCTTCACGCTGGCGTTGGTCTACTTGCTCGACGCGTGCTTCGTCGGGTTTGCCTTGCCATTCCACGTGAACTTGCGCCAGGAATACGACACCGGTCTCCGGCTCGGGGGCGAGGCCATCGAGACGCTCGTGCTCATCTGGCTGGTCGCATCGAGGTCATCGGTCGCGGCGCTCTTCCTCGCCCCGGTAGCCGGCGCAACTGCATCGGCGACGGCCGCAATTGCAATCGCCATGACGCGCTTCGGGCTGCGGCCGACATGGGACCCGAAGGCCTTCATCGTCTTGGCTCGGGCGGCTGCAACGGTTATCCCGTCGGTCGCCATCGGCGTGGCCGCCCTGCGGGCCGGCAGTTTCTACGTCGCCCGGCTCACTACCGAACGGGATACGGGACTGTTCAACGCAGCATTGCAACCGGTCGAATACGCGTTCTTGGCAACAGCGGTGGTCGTGCATGTGGCGTACCCGCAACTCGCGGCTTCGTGGCCGTCGGATCTGCCGATGATGCGCAGCATCCATTTGCACACCACGCAGTTGCTGATCACCCTGACCCTCTTTGTTCCGGTCGCAACCACGTTCGCTTCCGCAGCGCTGGTGAAGACCGTGTTCGGGGATCCGTACCGCGATGCGGCACCGCTCTTGGTGTTGCACGCATGGACCTTGCCACTGATGATCA
The DNA here is from genome assembly GCA_031385545.1 of Acidimicrobiia bacterium. Classification (GTDB taxonomy): domain Bacteria; phylum Actinomycetota; class Acidimicrobiia; order Acidimicrobiales; family JANYDT01; genus JANNBN01. The sequence continues at coordinate 65,151 of JANNBN010000166.1, forward strand.
TCGCCGGATGGAATGCGCTCGTCCTTCTCGCAGCAGGCAAGCAGCGAGCGACGCTGAAGTACGACTCCTGCGCGCTCGGGCTGACCGTGCTGGCACAACCTGTCCTGATCGGTCGGTGGGGAACGAAAGGTGCCTGCGTCGCAACCTTGCTTGTCATCGGGTCGGTGGCTGTCACCTCGTCGTGGGTCGTCGCCTCCCGGTTGTCGCTCACGCCAGACAGGTCGGTTGCTAAGCCATTCGTGGCCGCGTTCGTGGGCGTAGCTCTCGGATGGGTGGTGTACGCGAGCGGCGAAGGAGGGAGTCGCTGGGCTCCGGCAAGCGCGCTTGCGACGCTCACGTTCGTGACGTGTTCGGCTCTTGCGAAGGGGTTCCAGTTGCGAGCGTGGGCCACCGCGGTATCAGGGGCGCAGCGTGCGACATCGCTTCGGCCCACCGTCCTGAGCTCCCCATGAAACTCGACCCGGGCACAGCGCATGGTTCGCTGCCGAAGACGCCGAAGATGACCGTCGTCTTTCCCACCTACAACCGATGCGAGGTCGTCAAGGAAACGTTGCTCCGGTTGTCGGACCAGGATTACCCGCCTGAACTGATCGAAGTGGTCGTCTGCGACAACTCCTCGGACGATACGCCGCAGATGGTTCAAGACGTCGCCTCCACGGCACCGGTCGAGATCGTTCTGATCCATAACGACGAGCGACTCCCGGCAGTGAAACGCAACCAGGGGCTGGCCAGGGCGACTGGCGACCTCGTCGTGTTCTTGAACGACGACGTCTGGGTGAAACCCGGGTTCCTCCGTGCGCACGCCGATGCCCATGCCGCTGCCGGTCGACCCGTTGCGGTACTTGGAAGCGTCGAACAGTCGCCTGCGATGTCTCAGACGCCCTTCATCCGCTGGTACCAGCCCTTCGCCTATCACCTCATTGCGGATCGGCCAGGCAAGACCGTCCCCTTCTGGTTCCACTGGTCGATGAACCTGTCCGTGCCCCGCGAGGTGATGCTGCAGCGCAACCTCGTGTTTCACGAGGACTGGGCACACATCGGGCATGAAGACATCGAGCTCGGCTACCGCTGGAACGCTGCCGGCTACGACATCGTGTACCAGCCCGACGCATCGGGTGAGCACTTCCATCCGCACACGCTCGCCAGCGCGTGCCGCCTACAGTCCAGCGTCGGACGAGGCCTCCGTGACCTCGAAGTGCTCATCCCGGAACCGGATCTGCTGAGCCGCTACGGCGTCTACACGTCGTCAGCATCGTTGCGCTCGCGGGTTCGCGGCATCGTGCGCTCAACCCTGTTCAACCGTGTCACGGTCCCTCGGCTCGTCGCCCGTTTCGACCGCACCGACCCCGACAGCCGGGTCGTCCAGTGGACCTACTGGAAGCTGATGCTCTGGCACACCCAGGACGCGTATCGCAACGAACCCCGACGCTTTCCTTCGCGGACACCGATCGGGGTGCCATGACGATCGGGCGCGCCGCAGCAGAAGGTTCGCGAATGGTCGTGACTGTGATCGCGGTCGGCGCTCTGGCCGTCGTCGCAGGATCGTCGTCCCTGAGTCTTCCCGTGGTCGCAGTCCTCACGACGACACTGATTGTGTTCCGCGTCCACCAGGATCTCCTGCTCCCCCACGTCACAGCTGCACTCGAACGGATCGCGTCGGTCGAGAAGGCAGTGGCTGAAGCGATCGTGCTACCCCGGATCATCGGACCCTTCGCAGGAATCCTCGCCGTGGTCGGGTCCGGCGCCATTGCCTATCTGCTTGGAGCTCGAGGCCTGCTCGGTGTTGTCGCAGTCGCTGCTGTGCTCGGGCTGCTCCTTGTTGTGACCGTCGCCTGGCCGCTCGTCCTCGGCTTGACCGGACGCGATGCGGGTGCACCCCCAATTCCTTCGCAGCAGATCGGCCCGCGTTCGGAAGGTACGCAGCACGGGGCGGCAACGAGTGCCTTCTTGATGGCCGGTGCGACGGCGGTCGCAGCCGGCGGCGCGTTCTTCATCTCCGGGATGGGTATGAAGGGAGTCGCGGCGACGGTGGGCGTGCTCGTGGTCGGCGGCGCGCTGTTGGTGTCGCGAGACCGTGTACTCGTCCTGACCTTCGGGATGACGCTGTCACTGGTCCTGATGCTGCACAAATCGTTCAGCGCCATCAACGTCGAGCTGTCCGGTGGCGCTGTGGCGATCTACATCACGACCTTCGACGTGATGATCGTGCTCTGCTACTTGGGCTGGCTCCTCGAAGGCACACTGCTCAGCGACCTCCGGGTTGCATTCCGCAGCCACGTGCGCTGGGCGCTGGCGCTTCCGTTGTGGTGCGCCATTGCGTTGCTGCCGAGCCTTCTCGTTGCACCTGACACGTTGCTCTCCGTCAGCGAACTGGTGCGGATGGGGTGGATGTACCTCGCCTTCGTATTTGTCGCCGTAAGGGTACGCACACGACGGTATGTGTGGGCCGTCGTCGGTGGACTCGGCGCCTTCGCGGTCATCGAGTTGGCCGTGGTGGTACTTCAATGGCGCACCGGCGGCGTCCTCGGTCTGTCGTTCCTCGGAGTCCCGACCGAACTCGGCGAACGTGTCACCAACGACGGATCGTTGGGACGGCCCTTCGGCACCATCATCCATCCCGTCTTCATGGGTGCGGTCATGGGTTCCCTCGGCTGTCTGGCCCTCGGCCTCGCGTGCACTCTGAGGCGATCGCTCACGCAGCGAGTCGCGCTCGCCTCCGTTCCGGTCTGTCTCCTCCCGTTGTACCTAAGCCATACACGGGCTTCGCTCGTCGCTTTCGTCGCGACGTCCGGTGTCGTGATCCTGTGGTCCGTGAAACGGGGATGGGTCACACAACGCGCGCTTCGGCTGGGTGCCGTTGCGATCGTGACCCTCGGGATCGTCTTCGCACCCAACATCAGCGAAAAGGTTTCCGAGAACTTCGGAACGGCGCACTACGACGAGGAGGTTCGATCACGGCTGGAACTCAATGATGCGGCGGGGCGAATGATCGCCGACCGTCCGATCGTGGGAGTTGGACTGAACAACTTCGAAGCGGTCATGGACCCGTACCAGCAATACGGGCTGATCTTCGCCGACAACCCGGTGCACAATCTGTACCTGCTGTTTCTGTCGGAGACCGGCATCATCGGCTTCATCGGGTTCGTCTGTCTGGGGATCGGCCTGTACGCGATGTCGATGCGTCTTGCACGGAGCCGCGATTCGATGTTCGCCGGGGTCGGCATCGGCGTTACGGCGATGATGGGTTTTCTCATGGTCGAGGAGATCCTCGGCTTCTCCCTTCGTCAGGACGTCCCATTGGCAATGTACTGGTTGCTCGCAGGGCTGGCCGTGAGTTGCACGGTGCAGAGTTGCTCCGACGGCACCTTGGACCGCCGGGCCAAGTCCGCCTCGGTGCAGCGGTCGGTGGCGAGCGGCCGGCATCGCGTCGCGCCATCGCGCCGTCGGTCCCTGTCACCGCGGCCCGTCAGCGTTGCCCGAGTTCGTCGCCCGGCCTGGGGCTACCGGCGGATCACTGCACGGTTCAGGGTTCTTGTCGTGCTGCTGGTGCTCCTCCCGACCGAAAGCAAAGCGACTCCAGAGATTGCGAGGAGCGACGCGTTCCCTGCCGGGTCGCGTGCCGACGCAGCGTGGGACAAAACCCATTTGCTTCTTTCCGCCACCAGCCGCACCACCGGCCACTCCGGGATCTACCGGGTCGCTCCCGGAGGCACGCCGGTGTTGATCACGCCGGACGACGGCCGGACCTACAGCTGGCCGACCTGGTCGGCCGACGCCAGCAAAGTCACCTACACGGTGCGCAACGGCGGACCCGGCGCACGTGAAGAGATCGAGGTGATGAACCCAGACGGAACCAGGGTGCAACAGGTGACAAGCCTTGGCTTTCGGACCGGCCAGCCCAAGTTCTCGTCGAACGGTCGATCGATCATCTTCACCCGAGTGTCTCCGGACTACGAGATCGTCGGCATCTACCAGGTCGACATCGTGACGCAACGTGTCACCAACCTGTCCGCCGTCAGCCGCCCTGTCGCAGCGACTGACGCGGACCCTCGTTTCACGTCGGACGGGCGCATCATCTTCTCCGAGATCGTCGGCAAAGCCGAGCGGGTGTCCTTCATCAACGGTGACGGGACGAAGCGAACCGTGGCCGTCGATGACGGATTCTTCAACACCGACCCCGACCTGTCGCCTGACGGTCGGCTGATCGCCACCGCTTCCTTCCGGGGCGGCGGCGACCCCCGGACCTCAGGTGGGCTGGGCGACAGCGCGGTGCGGATCGACCAGTGGTACCTCGCCGTCCACCCCGCCACGAAATCAGGCAACCCACGGCCGAAAGTGCTCAACCGAGGCATGGACTGCACCGTGCGCGCACCGGACAACCCATGCGGTCCCGCAGATGGCTCAGCCTTCAAACCCGTGTGGTCTCCTGACGGGGCCACCATCGGTTACGAAACAACACTCGACCGGGAGACGAACTGCATCTGCGTGATCTCCCCCGACGCCAGCAATCCATCAATCAGGTTTGCCACCCGGGACCTCGCAGTCACCTGGTTCGACTGGACGGGCCGCTCACCCGTTTACGGACGAGCAGTGCTGCCCCTTGGAGTTTCCCGGGGTCAGGATCGAATGCTCATCACCGCGGAAGACCGGTTCGGCAACCGATCGCTTCTGGACAGCGAACCGGACCGGTCCGTGGCGCGCACCGTGCTGCTCAACAGCACCGTCGTCCCGGACCAGGCCAACTGGTCGGCAGATCGTCGGCTCATCGTGTTCAGTGCACGAACGTCTGTCCCGCCATCCGGCACGCCACATCCGGCGCCGCCGAAGGGGCAGCAACGACGCGAACAGTTTACGCTCGACGACCTCGCCCCGACCGGCGTAGTACCGGAGGCGAACGACGAGGTGGTCGAGCAGCAAGTATTCCTCCGCACCGCCGACGGAACGGTTCGGCAACTGACCGACGCATATACCGAGGACTGGCGCGACGGTCACCCGAGGGGAGACCTCAACGGAAACAGCGCTCCCGTCCTTTCGGCGACCGGAAAGATGGCCGTTTACACCAGCACATCGATGACGACCGGGCACTCGTCGGTGATGAGCATCAACCTCGTCACCGGCGAGGTCCTGAGCCTGTCGAACGCAACGGCCGGTGCTACTGCGACAGACGACGATCGGCCCACGATCAGCCCGGACGGCCGACACGTCGTCTTCTCCACAACCATCGGGACCTCACGGGAGTTGGCGGTGGTCGACCTGGACGGCTACGGGTTCACCCAGCTCACCGACGACGAGTGGTACGACACGAACCCCAAGTGGTCGCCGGATGGGAACACGCTGATCTTCGCCTCTTTCCGGGGAACCACGCAGGCGACCGTCGCAGCCCGCGGAAACAAGGTGCTCGACGGGACCGGGTGGGCAATCGTTCGACTCGACCTGAAGTTCTCGGGGCCAGGCCGACTCAAGCAAGCGCAACCTTCCGTCCTCAGCAAGCACCTACCAGGCCCAACAATCGATCCCACATGGTCACCGTCGGGCGATCGGATTGCGTGGGCAGGCCGCGGGCCATCGTCGATCGACCTCTTCTGGATTCCTGCAATAGGCGGCCAGATGCGCACCGTGGGGACCACACCATTCGTCAACGAAATCCATGTGGATTGGAGATGACCGTGGTCGCCCTGCAGGACACCGCCGTACAGGCTCACCAACCGACCGATCGACCGACCGATCGACCGACAGTGACCCGTCGCGCCTTCAGCCGGTCGACCGATCCCAGTCGGGCGGTCGCTGCTGTGGTCGTCAACTGGAACACGCGCAGCCTGCTGAACGACGCGATGGTCAACCTGACAACTGTGCTGGGACCGCACGACGAGATCTGTGTTGTTGACAACGGTTCGCACGACGGATCACTCGATGGCTTCGACGAACAATGGCCGGAAGTTCTCGTCGTCCGGAACACCGACAACCGCGGCTTCTGCATCGCCTCGAACCAGGGAATCCGATCGACCACTGCGCCGTACGTGCTGTTGATCAATACCGACGCGCGCATCGGTCAGAGTTCACTCGATGCGCTCGTCGACCATCTTGTCAAGCGCCCCGACACAGCGATCGCCGGACCCAGGCTTGCGTACGCAGACGGCAGATTCCAACGGTGGACCGCAGGGCGCGAACTCTCGCTCCTGGACGCGGCGAAGTACTGCTTCATGATCGATCGAGCGGCAGCTCGGTGGCGCTGGTGCGAGGGAATGTACGCCGCTGTCGACGACACGACCGTCCGGACGGTCGGCTGGGTATCGAGCGCCGTGATGCTTGTCCGCAGATCGGTGTTCGACACCGTCGGCCTGCTCGACGAGTCGATCTTCCTCTATATGGACGACGTCGATCTGTGCCACCGCGTCCGCAAGGCCGGCCACGACGTTGCCTATGTCGGCGATGTCACGGCGATCCACTTCATGGGTCGCAGTTCCGCGCGTTCCGACACCGCGAAAGCCTCACCTGCGGCCATTCGGAGCATGGTCAGCTGGTACCGGCGAACACATGGACCTGTCGCCGGAACCGTATTCCGGCTCATCGTTGCATCCGGCTTTGCGCTTCGCGCAGCGCTGTACGCGGCGCATGGCATCCGCAGGCCGAACGACCGACTTCGGGCTCGCGCCCACCTCGCAAATCTTGCCGTCATATCCAAGCGCCCGAAGGACTGCTCAGTGAACACCACCCAACATCACTCCATCGTCTCGCACGATCACCGCGGAGACCTGTCGACCGACGATCGTCACGCGCACGAGGCGGAGGTGTACGACGAGATGGCTCGCCATCTCCTCGCCACGCTGTCCGAGGACGAGCTCCGCGTTGACCCATCTCGAATTCCATTTCCCAACAGGGAGCACGTCGACTATCTGACGTTCGGGCTGCAGCAGCTCGGCAGTCTGCAGGGAAAACGCATTCTCGAGGTCGGCGTTGGAGGAGGCACCCTTGCGGCCTACATGGCGGCCCAAGGGGCAGACGTGACGGGGATCGACGTATCGGAAGGGATCCTCGCATTGGCGGCCAAGCGTACGTCAGCCAGCGGCGTCGGCGACAGGGTTCACCTGCACCACTCGCCCGTCGAGAATTTCACGGACCAGCACGGTTTCGACGGGATCATCGGCAACAACGTCCTTCACCACTTCGACCTGCCGTTTGCACTGCCGTCCATCCGTGCGCTGCTTCGCCCCAACGCACCGGCCGTCTTCTGCGAACCAGTTCTGTTCGTCCCCGAAGCCATCCGCAAGGTGCGCTATTCACGGCCGATGAGTACGTGGTTTCCGCCGCACACCCATACGCCCGATGAGCGTTCGCTGGACAAGGACACCATTGCGCTCATAGAACGGTATTTCGACAGCGTCGACTGGACTCCGTTCCATGTGACCTGCCGACTGCAGCACTTCGTCGAACTCAGCGACGGTGCCTGGAACCGTCTGGAGCGGATCGACCGGGCACTGCTGAAACGAGTCCCTGCGGCACGTCACCTGTGCCGACAGGTTGTCCTCACCCTACGAACGCCGGTCCCTGACCGCACACCCGGAATGCACCAGAACACCCTACCGAACACCCTACCGAACATCCATCCCGAGACCGTCGGAGGTCTGTCATGAAAGTCCTGTTCACTGGCGCGGGCGGCATGCTCGGCAGCGCTCTCGTTCCAGCATTCGGTCATGCCGGTCATCTCGTGGTTGCGACCGACAAAGACGTCAGCGGTGTTCCGGCCTGGGGCGCTGACGGTCCTCCTCTTGGCCAGCTCGACGTCACGATGCGAGACGATGTCAATGCTGCGGTGGCAACTACCGGCCCGGACCTCGTGTTGCATCTTGCGGCCGAAACGTCGCTGGAGGATTCCGACGCCGATCCAGATCACGCGTACCGCACCAACACGATCGCCACGAAGTATGTAGCCATAGCGTGTCGGCGCGCCGGTGTCCCGCTCGTCTACATCTCGACCGCTGGTGTATTCGACGGGACCAACGACGGGGCATATACCGAGTTCGACAAGCCCAACCCGATCAACACCTACGGCGCAAGTAAGTACGAAGGCGAGTTGATCATCAAGGAAATGCTCGACGAGTACTACATCGTCCGCGCCGGCTGGATGGTCGGCGGAGGTCCAGGCAAGGACCACAAGTTCGTCAGCCGTATCCTCGAACAGATCCGGGCGGGCGCGCACACGATCTACGCCGTCGGCGACAAGTTCGGGACGCCGACGTACACGACGGACTTCGCGAACTGCCTGCTCAACCTCGTCGGCTCAGACCTGTACGGGCTCTATCACATGGCTTGCGAAGGTCGCGGAACTCGATTCGACGTCGCGGAGCATCTCCTTCGACTGGTCGGACGCACCGACATCGACCTCGTCGAGGTCGGCTCGGACTTCTTCGCAGCCGAGTTCCCATCTGTCCGGCCCCGCTCGGAGATCATGCGGAACATGGCGCTGGACCTGCAGGACATGAACCTCATGCGGCCGTGGCGCGAGGCCCTGCATGACTACGTACACCGCAATTATCAAGACCTCATCTCTTCCACCGCCATGGTCGCGTGAGCGAACCGACCTCACCGACCGACCCACCGACTGAATCCTGAATAGGAGCACAGCGATGCATCTTCCAAATCCTGCAGACCAACGGAACGCCCGCCCTGACGGACCTTCTGTCGCAGTCGTCATCCCGATGCCGAACGATCCTCCGTGGGAGTTGTTCGACCACATCCCTCCCGACGTGCCGATCATCGTCTCTGACGACAGCAACGGGGCGCTGACCATTCCCGACCGCGACAACGTGTTCTTCTATGACTACGCCGACCAGAAGGAATACTGCGGCAGGCACTACGACGCGATGCCGCACAAGAGTGCTGCGAGTCGAAATGTCGGCCATTACATCGCGTACAACGAGGGTTTCGACGTCATCATTGCTCTCGACTACGACTGCGGTACCCGGCCCGGATGGCTGGCGGCCCATCTTGATTCGCTCGGACCGGTCACCGATGCGCCGGCCGTGCAGGCAATGGCCCCAGGCGGCTGGATCAACTCGATCGAATGCGAAGGTTTCTTTGCCCGCGGCTATCCGTACGAGTTCCGCAGCCCGGAGCTGTCGCAGGTCCGAGACGTCACCGCCACGGGTGACGTGAAACTCAACATGGGTGTCTGGGACACCATCCTCGACCTCAACGGGGTCGACAAGCTCCAGGCAGAGCCTCCACTCGACCCAGGGCTCCGAGGTGACAGGAATGTCGTCGCGCTCGGCCCCCTCCCGTTGTGCGGCATGAACACGTCCTTCGCATCTGAGCTCACACCGGCATACTTCTTCCTCCCCGACTTGTGGGTGAACGGCTGGCAGCTCTCTCGCCACGACGACATCTGGGGTGGATACATTCTCGAGGCATTGATGGCCGTCCGTGGAGATCTGTACACATATGGTCGCCCAATCGTGGAACACACCAAACAGACACGACTCGAGCGAGTTGTGGTGCTGGAGCAGTGGATGCACTTGATGTCCATGGGCTTCTACCGGGTCGTCGACGAGGCCGTGAGCCGTGTTCGGCCCGCCGGTTACACCGAGATGTTTGCCTCGTTCGTCGACGAGTACAGGTCCGCGGTCGATCGGTCACCCGAACCATCGCACTACCGCGATGTCTATCGGCAACTCGGCGCATGGATGTCGCTCTGGTCACAGGCGTTCTCGTGAAGCTGATCGACACAATCAGAAGCGACCTCACCGAGATGGCCGCCATCAAGGCCGTCGCGTTCCCGAGCGCCCGGAGTCTGGTCGACATCCTCCTTCTGCCCGGTACCTGGGCGGTCATCATCTTCCGTGTCGCGGCCGCGCTGCATCATGCGGGCCTCCGGCCGCTTTCCCGTTTGCTCTACTTCGCCAACGTGGTCCTGTTCGGGTTCGATGTGGCTCCGACGGCCGACATCGGCCCGGGGTTGGTCGTTCCTCACCCGATCGGTGTGGCGATCGCCGGGACCTCTGTGCTGGGCGCACGCAATCGCGTCTTGCGGTCCGTCGCAATCGGCGGCTCCGCCGATCCCGGCAGGCGCGGCGCACCGGTCTCGGGCAACGACGTGTGGTTCATGGACAGCTGCCAGGTGTTCGGACCGGTGCACATCGGAGATCGAAGCATCCTGGGGGCGTCCGCGATCGTGTCGACGGACATCCCGCCAGATGTCTTCGTCTTCGGCCCGCGTAGCTCGAAGGAAACCCGCCCGCTTGCCGAACTCGGACTCGCCGACCATCACCTTCGCGACACGCAATGGCGGGTCATCCGTGGTCAAGAAACGCACGGCAACGAACCGGACGGACCCAACGAACCGGACGAACCCAACGTCGATATCACAAGTGCTGCGCCGGCAACAGTCGGCGTGAGTGCCTGACTCGAAGCTATTCGGGAGTCGATATGCACTGGATCATTGATGGTTCGCCGCTCGGTTCAGGGCGCGGGGGTGACGAGACCTACGCAACATCGATCCTCTCCGGGCTCAGCCAGACGGCCCTGTCCACCACCCAGGAAAACGTCACGGTCGTCAGACGCAGGACAACCCGAAAGTCAGACATCGGCGCGACGTACCCAACTACCCTGCGCGATGTCGGCGCGTGCGTTCGTACCAGCGCGCGATCAGGGGCTGGCTTCTACGGGCTGGCGTTTCCTCTTGCGGTACGACAATTGGCCGGCGATGCGGTGCTCTCGTTCACCCATGCCCCGGCCAGCATCGGACGGGCACGCACAGGGATGGTCCTGGCCGTGCTGGACCTCTCGTTCGAACATCTCCCCGCCGCGTACCCGCGGGCGACCCGGGCGCGGTTGCGGTCCATCATCCGGCATCAAGTTGACGTCGCCGATCGGATCGCCACGATCAGCGAGTGGTCCAAGCAGGACATGATCGACACCTATTCGATCGATCCAGATCGGGTCCATGTCATCCCCGGTTCGGTCAGCCTTCCGGTGGCGATCCCGTTGGAACGTGAGGTCGCTTTGCGAGCATGGAAGCGTTCGGTAGGCATTTCCGATCGTTATGTCCTGTATCTCGGGAACCTGCATCCCCGGAAGAACGTCGCAACAGCCATCCGAGCATTTGCGCGTGGGCCAAGACGGAGCGGTTATCAGATGGTGCTCGCTGGAGCGCGGTGGTGGGGAGAGGACGAGACCCGGGCGATCGAGTCACTCGGGTTGAGTCCTTCAGAGATCGTCCTCACCGGGCAGGTCACCGACGAACAGCGCGAGGTGCTGCTGCGCGGCGCAGCTTGCATGATCTACCCATCCATCTTCGAAGGCTTCGGACTCCCGCCCCTCGAAGCAATGGCGCGTGGCATACCAGTCGTCGCCAGCAGGTCGACTGCAATTCCAGAGGTGCTCGGTGACGCAGCACTCCTCGTCGATGCACTTGACGACCAGTCGATGGCCGATGCGATGGTCCGCGCTGCTGACTGCGCGGAAACTCGACAATCGTTGATCGCTGCCGGGCGCCATCGGGCCGCTCATTGGTCGATTGCGCGGACAGGTCACGCTGCACGTGCAGCACTCGTGGTCGCTGCGGCACAACGGACAGGAGCAGCGCCATGGGTTGGGTAAACCGAGTGATGATTGCCACCATGGTGGTCGGCACCGTTGTCGTAGGAACCGCCGTATTCGTGGTCAAGCGGTTGAACGAGCCGCCGAAGGTGCCAAGCGGGTTCGTCGCGCCCACGACGCGGGCTACGCCACCGCCAGCCGGGTCGGCTCAGACCCCCAGGTCGACACAGGCAACGGTGCCTCAAGCGGTCGGTCCGGTGCTCGCCGCTGGTGACATCGTGTTCGCCTCCGACCGAACAGGGAACTTCGAGGTCTGGGCAATGCGAGCTGACGGCAGCCGGCCACGTCAGCTGACCAACGACCCGGCGACCGACGCGTGGTGGCCAAGGCCGTCGCCCGACAGGCGGACGATCCTGTTCAATCGCACTCCCGCCGGTGTCCATGACCGCGACTACGGCGCCGTTTCGTTGTGGTCCATGGGCGCAGATGGATCGGGTTCGCAACTGCTCCGGCCCCCGGGGCTGGACGGTTGGTCGCAACAGGGCCACGCTGAATGGTCACCCGACGGTAGCCACATGGTCATGTTCGGCGGCAGCAAGATCAACCCGCAGATCTACGTGACCGATTCGGTCGGCCAGAACCCCGCAAAGATCACCTCGCGTGGGGGCACCAACCTTGATCCCTCCTACTCTCCCGACGGATCAACCGTCGTGTTCGTGGGGTGTCCGCGTTCGTTCTGCCAAGCCGATGATTACGAGATCTACACGGTTGCCGCAACAGGTGGCGCCGTCACGCGCATCACGGACAACTCACTCCGGGACCACGACCCGTATTACTCACCCGATGGGTCGCAGTTGGCGTGGCTGACACAGGTGTCAGGCGCGAATGCAAAAGATCCGATCGGTGTGTGGGATGTGACGGTGGCAGCAGCAGACGGATCCGGGGCGCACCTCTTGACCGGCGACAGCAATGTCACGAGTCGGCCCATCTGGTCTTCCGACGGCTCGACCGTCCTGGTACACCGGCTTGAGAAGGGCACCGACTCAGCGTTCCAACTCTTCCGAATCGATGTGCGCAGCGGCAAGGTCACCCGGCTCACAAGTGGTCGTTCCACCAATGAATATCCGGGTTGACGGCCATGGTCGTGTGGTGGTCCGAAGAAATATGGATGAACCGGAAACGGTTCATCACCGCTGGAACGTGAGGGTGCCGAAATGACATTCGTCGTGTTGTGTGTGGTGGCTGTCATCGTGATCACCGTGATCACCGCAAAGCGAAGCTGACCGCCCCCGATCTGGCCGAAGCGTTCCCGGCTTCCCGGCGATCATCGGCCGGGATCATGGCTGGCTCGCGCCAATCGGTCCTTGACCGCCGCAGCGAGTGGGCCGGTGTCAGGGGCCACCACGTACAGGACGCGCAGTGCGCGATCGTCTGCCTCTCGCAAGCGGGCATACAGCAGCGCCGCCACAGCATCGTCCCGATAGGGGTTCGGCGCGTCGAGCACCACCACTCCGGCGGGCGCAGCATCGAGCGGGCCGAGGTATCCCACGTCGGGGCCGGTCTCGTGAACCTCGGACCCGGACCGGATCACCCGAACACCGGCGGCCGGCGCGTAGTGACTTGCCAGCATGCCAGGGGCGCGGCTGGGACCGCTCGGCGTGGCATCGACCTCGCGGCCCAACGCCTCGGTAAGCTGTGCGGCCGTTACTGCGCCCGGTCGCAAGACCTGCGGCCTGCCATGGTGCAACTCGACGATGGTCGATTCGACACCGATGCGACACGGTCCACCGTCGAGCACCAGATCGGCAAGATCGTCGGCGGTCACGTGCGACGCCGTTGTTGGGCTGACGGCTCCGAACGGGTTGGCCGACGGTGCGACCAGACCGGCATCGGGGCCGACGAGCGCAATGAGAGCCAAGGCGAGCGGGTGAGATGGCACTCGGACCGCAACCGTGTCCCGCCCACCGGTGACTTCACGCAGCACATGTGCCTGCTTCGGGAGAACCATCGTGAGCGGACCCGGCCAGTAGTTTGCTGCGAGCCTGTGTGCATCAGCGCAGTGAACGGTCCACACATCCAGGGAGCGGCGCGAAGCCAGGTGCACGATCAGCGGATGGTCGCCCGGACGGCCCTTTGCGGCAAACACCGAACGGACGGCTATTGCACTCGATGCATCGGCAGCCAGCCCGTACACCGTCTCTGTCGGCATCCCGACAAGTAACCCGGATCGCAGCGCTGCGGCCGCCGCACCCACCGGATCCGGCAACGCGACCCGGTCGGACCGCTCCATCACGATTGGCTGCGGACTGTTCGGGGAGGCATGTCGGTAGACCCGCGTCGGTGAAACGACATATTGCATGCGCGCGTACCATCTGACCAACTCTGGCTCGTACAGGCTGACGGCCAGAAGCGTTGACGTGTGGCCCATAGCGGCAGCGGTCGAATGGGCCTCTGTCATGACCGCCGCGCCCACCCCACTGCGTGAGAGCTTCGGCGTGGTTGCCACCTTGGAGATCTCGGCGGGCTCGCCGGTGTCATCGGACGCACCGATGGTCGCCGTGCCGAGCAGTTCAGAGCCGTCGAATGCGCCAAGGACCGTTGCCCCTTCATCGAGCAGCAGCTGCAGATCGTCGGTACCGAAGGTGTGTCCACTGGACCTGGGATCGACGACGGCTGCCCACGCGCCCCTGAGCAGCGCAACGACCTGAGCGGCCTCGACAGGTCCCGCGATCTGCCTGATCTCCATGGTTGTGACGCTACCTTCGACCTTGGGTAGGGTCGCCCGCTATGGCTGATGACACCGCACATCTCACCCCCGAGCGCAAGAGCATGGACCGCTGGCTGGGCGACGGTGGGATGGGAATCATCGGCGGCATCGGCGCGTCCATCGATGCGTACGGCGTAGTGGAGTCCAGCTACCGGGACCATGGGTGGGCCGCAGGCCGCTGGCATCCAACCATGCTGGCCTCCAACCCGCACGGCATCGTGCAGGCAGGCGTACACGCTGTCATCCACGACGCGCTCATGAACTTCGCCATCAACTCGGCGCTCAGCGGAAAGGATCGAACCAGGGCCACACTGGAGATGAAGACCGAGACGATGAAAGTGGCTCAGGTCGGCGAGGTGTTCACCCTCCGGGGCGACGTCATCCGCATGGCCAAGCTGGTGGCCTACGCCGAAGCACGCGTCACTGACTCGGGCGGCGAACTGGTGAGCCGGGCAACCGGAACGTTCCTGCTGCATCGCGAATAGTCAGCGGCAGGTCAATACGCTCGGCCGAATGACCACCTCTTCGCCTCCGCCCGACTTCGCAGCAATCGGCCGGCATTTCTCTCTCGAAGGCAAGGTGGCCCTTGTCACCGGTGGAAGCCGCGGGATGGGCCGCGAAATGGTCCTCGCGTTTGCACAAGCTGGTGCCGACGTGATCATCGCCAGTCGGCGAGTCGGGTCGTGCGAGACGCTTGCGGCCGAGGTCGCAGCGTCGACCGGTCGGGTCGCGCTCGCAATCGGTTGCCACGTCGCGGACTGGGACCAGATCGACAGTCTTGTGGACGCGTCCTACGCGCGGTTCGGGAAGGTCGATGTGTTGGTCAACAACGCAGGGATGTCGCCGCTGTACGACAAGCTGTCCGACGTGACGCGGGAGCTTTACAACAAGGTGCTCGACGTCAACCTGGCCGGGCCGTTCCGGCTGACCGCCCTGGTCGGGGAACGCATGCAAACAGGAAACGGGGGGTCGATCATCAACATCAGCAGCGGCGGGGCCGTCCGCCCTGCGAAGCACATCATCCCGTACGCCGCTGCCAAGGCGGGCCTCAACGCGATGACGGTCGGCTTCGCTCATTCGTTCGGCCCTACGGTTCGGGTGAACTGCATCCAGTCGGGCCCGGTCCTCACCGACATCGCGAAAGCCTGGCCCGACGAGATGATCGAAAAGGGTCCTGACCGGTTTGCGCTGGGGCGGTTCGGCAGACCGGACGAAGTCATCGGGGCGGCTCTCTACTTCGCGTCCGATGCGTCGAGTTTCACGACTGGTTCGATTCTCGCGATGGATGGCGGAATGCCCTAGTTCAAACGCTTTCGAGCGTATAGGCGGTACTTCACCGCGAATCCCGACAAATCCGATCGGATTTATCGGTTATTGTGTCGCCACGCACACAACAACTCTTCGGAGGAGATTCACATGTCACTTCGCCTTGGCGACACCGCACCCGATTTCACCGCCGCAACCACACAGGGCGAGATCAGCTTCCACGACTGGCTGGGCGACAGTTGGGGCGTGCTGTTCAGCCATCCCAAGGACTTCACCCCGGTCTGCACCACCGAGCTTGGCCGTGTTGCTCACCTCAAGGGTGAGTTCGACAAGCGCAACGTCAAGGTCATCGGCCTGTCGGTCGACCCTGTCGAGAGCCATCTCAAGTGGGAAGAAGACATCGCCGAGACCCAGGGTGCAGCGGTCAATTTCCCAATGATCGGTGACCCCGACAAGAAGGTCGCAGATCTGTACGACATGATCCACCCCAACGCTTCGGACACCTCCACGGTGCGCAGCGTGTTCGTGATCGGGCCTGACAAGAAGGTCAAGCTGCAGATCACCTACCCGGCCTCGACCGGCCGCAACTTCGACGAGATCTTGCGCGTCATCGACAGCCTGCAGCTCACAGCCAAGTACAAGGTGGCCACACCGGTCGATTGGCGCGACGGCGGCGACGTCATCATCGGCGCAGCAGTCAGCGATGCCGAAGCCAAGGAACTGTTCCCCCAGGGCTGGACCACGGTCAAGCCGTATCTGCGGGTGCTGCCACAGCCAGGGCGTTGATCCACCTGCTGGAGGGCTCGTCTCCTCCAGCGGTGCAAACGGGCGGTTCGTTCTCCGGGGGGAGGCACGAACCGCCCGGCTTCGCGCTTGCGACCCGATCAAGCCGGACAGCTGGATCGCGGCCACCCCTTAGGGTTGGTCCATGAGCAGGCCCGATTGGAAGCAGGCCAACCCGGCCACCATCCAGGCAGCAGTGGGCCGTGCTCTCGCGAAGCCATCGGGTGGCTGGTTCGTGCTTGGAGCGTCGCGCGCTTACGGTGGTTCGCCGGCCCTAGTTCTCGTGGCTCGGCTTCGGCGCCAACACGGTTTTCATCCGCAGCTTGGCCCCTGGCGCGAAACAGTCGCCGACCAGGAGTTGGTCCTGTGGCGAACCGAACCGCATGGAGCGCTGCACGCCGCGCCTGCTGCGTGTCCCCATATGGGCGCGCACCTCGCCGACGGAGCGGTGCGAGACGGGTGCCTGGTGTGCCCGTGGCACGGGCTCATGCTCGATGCGCCGCACGGCAGGTGGAGCCAACTTCCCGTTCACGAAGATGGCGTCCTTGCATGGGTGCAGCTCGACCCGTCGGCCCCGGGCGCACTCGCTGCTCCAATCGTTGCGAAGCGGCCAGACTCGTTCCTCGACGGGGTCATCCGCGTCGACGCAACCTGCGAACCGGCGGACATCGTCGCCAATCGATTGGACCCCTGGCACGGGACCCACTTCCACCCGTACGCATTCACCGCACTGCGCGTCATCGACGAGACCGACGACGCAATCGATCTCGTAGTCTCGTACAAGGTGGTCGGCTCGTACTCCGTCGAAGTGACCGCTCGATTCGAAACACCCGAACCGCGCACGATCGTGATGCGCATCGTCGACGGTGAAGGAACCGGGTCAGTCGTCGAGACCCACGCCACGCCCATCAGCTCCTGCTCCTTCAAGAGCGGCACTGTGCCACGCACCGCCGTGGTCGAAGCGACACTGGCGACGTCGGATCGGCCCGGCTTCGTCCACGCACTGCGAGGTGCCGCGGTGGCCCGCCCGCTGATCAGACTCTCGGCAACTCGGCTCTGGAGAGACGACGCCCGCTACGCAGAGCGTCGCTACCAACAGCGTTCAAAGGGCTGACGGCGGATCGGCGCTGCCAACATCGCCTTCACCCATGGACGGTCACGAATCGACTTGAATAGTAGGGGCCGTTCATGAATGCATGATCGCCCCGCGATGATAGCGAGCCGAACGCATGTTCGTCTAGACTCGCTCGACATCGGAGGAAGCATGGAACGCAAAGGAACCGCGACGTCGAACTTCGGGGTCGGCAAGCGCGAAGGCCACGACTCCAGTGGCTTCTATCGCAGATTCGAACGCCCAGAGCTGTCGTCCGAGTCGTCCGTCCCGCTGCCACGCGCAATCCCGAACCCGTTCGTCTGCGGCGACTCGCGGGATATGCAGCACCTCAACGATGGTGAGGTGGCTTTGGTCGTCACCTCGCCGCCGTACTTCGCAGGGAAGCAGTACGAAGAGGACTTTGAACGAGAAGGCGTTCCAAGTTCCTACGCCGAATACCTCCAGCTTCTCGAAGACGTCTTCGAGGACTGCAAGCGAGTTCTGGAACCCGGCGGACGTCTTGCCGTCAACGTTGCCAATCTCGGCAGGAAGCCTTACCGCAGCCTTGCTTCCGATGTCATCGACATCCTGCAACGCCTCGGGCTGCTCCTCCGGGGTGAGGTCATCTGGCAAAAGGGCGAAGGCGCAAGCGGGTCCTGTGCGTGGGGTTCGTATCGAAGTCCCGCCAACCCGGTGCTGCGGGATCTGACCGAACGGGTCATCATCGCCAGCAAAGGGCGGTTTGATCGTGCGCTGCCTTCTCGCGTCCGCGAACAAGAGGGTCGACCGTACGAGAGCACGTTGACCGCGGACGAGTTCATGGCCGCCACACTCGATGTGTGGCAGATCCCACCCGAGAACGCCACGCGGGTGAATCACCCTGCCCCCTTTCCAACGGCGCTACCCGAGCGGCTCATCCAGCTGTACACATACAAGAACGACTTGGTTGTAGATCCCTTCATGGGTTCTGGCTCGACACTGGTGGCGGCCAACCGACTTGAACGGCGCTACCTGGGTTATGACCTCGACCCCTCGTACGTCGAGATTGCCGAACGTCGCGTCCGGGTCGAGGGCCAACGCTATGGGAACGTCGTCCTGCCCAACCCGTTACCCCTTGAGATCGACCTCACGTTGCCGCCGAGCGTCACCGGCGAGGCCGAGGACTTTCAGTCCCGTGCTTCCCGCGAAGGAAAGGCAGCTCAGGATGTAGCCAGGCAGGTCCTGGAGCACGCAACCTTTACGATCACGCACCGCAACAGCCGCATTCCTCGAACCGGTGTCGTGATGAATTTCATCGCGGACGACGCTCAGGACAACAGTTGGTACTTCGACGTGTCTGGCGCATTCACAACTACCCGCGGCGGACTCCTTCGGACCGACACCGTCTGGAAAACGCTGGGCAGAGCCAACGTGTTGTCGCGTCGGGTTCCGAACCACCGACTTGTCTTCCTCACATCACACCTTCCCAAACCGGGGAGCGAAGGTGACGTCGCGCTTCGAGCGGCGGGGCCAGGAGCGTTCTTCGACGTCATTGAGATGCTCTCGCCGCGTGACATGGTTCGACTCACTGCCTATGCAACCGGCAACCGCGACAAACCTCTTGAGGGGTTTTGGCGGGCCAAAGATCTGTAGCGCTTCCGACGATGCCGCGATTAGTTGCTCACGCAGTTGTCCGAGAGGATCCGCCGCGGGTGTTTCTTGCAGAGGACGAAATGACCCTGAACTGGGTCTTGGCTTTGCGCGTCGTGGCTCAAACAAGAGTCGACGAACTCACCGAGGCGGTCCGAATTCGGCTTCGCCAGGCAATATTGGATGAGCAGTGGGGGGAAGCAGTCGAACTATGGATCATGCAAACAGGCACGCCGATAGACGTCTATGCATCGACGGAAATCGCTTCCGGATACGATACCGCTCTGAACGCGGCCGAGATCCAGTTCTCGCCGCTCTTTCGTGATTTCGGAACGTCGAGTTGAGCGACGCAAAGACCAACGTCACCGAACTTGCCACCGCACTAGGAATCCTCGGAATTCCGGGGCTTGACGTGACTAGAGACCGATTACCGCCAATAGTCGGGGTCGATCAGCGAGCATGGGAGTCAGCAGTCGTTGCGGCCGAAGGTGGAGCACACACAGAACTGTTTTGGCTCGCTTATGAGAACGGGCAGCATTTCCTCCGCGCTCCCGACGGTCTCAACAACCGCTTGCCTCGAGTCGTGCAATGGAAAGGTCCACATAAGGCAGTTGGTGACGAAGCGACGCCCGTGGACCTACGGATCGATCACGTCTACCTCATCAGCTGCAAGTACTTGTCGAAAGTTCTTCACAATTCGTCACCTGGCGCTCTCTTTGACCGATTGTTGACCGGCGGTCAAGGTAGACGGACGACCACCGACTGGTTTTTGGAGATAGCTCCCGACGAGTACCAGGCGTACTACGAACACGCAGTATCGGTGCTGGGCACAAGCAACCACTTCCCGTCACGTGTGGGCAGCCTGCAGAAGGAACACCGTGAACTCCTCAAGGACCTGCGACGGCACTCGGCGCCCGAACTGGATGCCGCCGCGAGCGCACTGCATTCGCGCGTGTCGGAACGGACGGCAGAGCGGTGGCGGGAAACAATTGGAACAGACTCCACGGACAACCGAACGATGCTGTGGAGGCTTTTGAGAGTTGGAAGCGCACCGTATTTCGTGCTCGGGGCCGTTCCGGATGCGCCACTCCGGCTGCGGGTGGCAACGCCGTGGGACTGGGTCCAGCGGTATGACCTTAAGTCCTTTGTGATTTCGCCAAGACGAGGCGGCCAGTCGATGGTGTCATGGGAAGCGGTGTTCGACGATCGAATGACCTCGTTGCGAAACTCGGTGGCTGGTCACGTGGAAATTCGTTGGAGCCACGGAAAGTTCTGCGGCCAGCCGGAGGCAAAGGTTTACTTGGACACGCCAGTCGAAGAGGTCCCCGGCTATTTCCGCCTCTGACTCCCTTTCTGTTCTGCTACTTGCACACAGCAGAACGAGCAGCGGCGGGCAGGTCGCTCTAGTATTTAGTTTTAGGGGCTGCGACGTGATCGCTGCCAGCGTTGCAACTTGGTGAGGAGGCCCGTGGTCGGGATGGACCAGACCGGTTCGGGAGCCAAACCCCATCGACCCAGCAGTTCGTTGGCGGCCAGGAAGCCGGTAGCCACTGCACGTTCCATCAGAGCGGTCGGGAATGGGACGCGCACCAGATCACCGGCGAGCGCGAGGCCGGGCGTCGGCGTGGCAACGACCGGACGTCGGGCGTAACTACCCGGTTGGAATGCCGGGCAATCCCCTCGGATCATCAGTCGCTCGTCCAAGATATGCATACCGCAAGTCTCTGGGTAACACTGGTTCAGCTGAGCCAGTAGTTCTGCCCTCACCCGCACCTCGTCGACCGATCTCCCGTACTCCTGACCGAGCGCGTATGCGTGCGTCTCGATGACGCTGCCACCGGTCTTGCGTGCCCAGGCGCGGGCCTCATCCTGATACCGGTGCACGCACGAGATGTTGTCGATGATGCCGAACCCGGCAGTCCCTGCAAACGGTGCGCGGTCAGGCTGCACGTCGCGGTCGAACCACACCCGATGCACCGCAAACGGTGGCGCCGCTTCCAGCGCACCGACATCGCTACGCCAGGCTGCATCACCCATCCAAGGGTTGGCGGCGACCACGTCGCGAAGCCCACTCACACTGAGGGCCAGCACCACTCCGTGGCGCTGGGAGACCGGCTCGACACTCAAGACCGGGGACGACACACGCACACGCACACCGCGCCCTTCAAGGGACCGGCTGGCAGGTTCCCAGAACGCATCGGCGAACGGCCGTTGGAGTACGTCGAAGCAGATGCCCTCCCTGCTCCCAAGGAAGTAGAGGTGGAACATCATCAGCATCTCGCCGGCACTCATACGGTCCTCGGGGTTGAAGAACGAATGCGCGAATACCTCGAACAGCATTCGGCGCGCCTCGGCAGGAAACCCGACGCTGTCCAGATATTGCGCAGCACTCATCGAATCAAAGCGCGCATACGTATCGTCACCGTCGAACGCGAGCATTTCCGCTGCATGGTCACCATTGATCCGGCGCAGGTCCTGCAACCCAATCGTGGGCGTGCGGCGCACCAGCTCGATCAGGTTCAGCGGCGGGCGATGCGGCAGGTTCTTGAGGGACTCCACTGCGCCGTTCGGACCGAACAACGGGTAGTCCTCCAGCGACCGCAGGGACCTCAGTTCCGGGTCCCAGCGTTTCATAAGCGCACGAACGTTGTAGTACTGCCGAAAGAACGCGTGGAAGCCCCGTTCCATCTGAATTGGTCCTCCGCCAGCCGCCGGGTTGAGCTGGTCCGGCCACGAGCTCACCCTGCCACCCAGCACCGGCTGCGCCTCGTGCAGATCGACGGTGATGCCACGTTCGGCCAACACCATCGCAGCTGCGGTTCCAGCCAGGCCGCCGCCAACCACGGTCGTCCGATAACCGGCCCCTGCGGGCGCATTGAGCGGAAGGGACGAGCCGAGAGGGGTGACCACCGAAGCGCGCGTATCTCTCGCGCCTGCGTAGGGAACACTCACGCCGGGCGTCTCGCGAGGAAGGAATGCACCACACCGTCCTGCCAGAAGTCGAACCGCGCCTTGCCTACCACGGGCATGGTGCGCACGTCGGCGAAACCATGGTTCCTGAGTCGGCCTTCGAACGCCCGAACACCGTCGAACCGCAGCACGCTGCGCCACAGATACCGGTAGATGCGGGTGTGACGGCTGGTGATCAGCCCGGCCGGAATGATGATCCCCCAGCACACCGTGGTCCAGGTGCCGATGGCCCGGGGAGAGTCACGCACGCTGTACTCGTGGAAGCAGATCGGAGCACCGGGCTTCAGAAGAGGCAGCAATCGGTCAAGGCACACGTCGGGGTCAGCCATGTTGCGAATGCCGTAAGCCATGAGGACTGCGTCGAAGGGTTCATCCCCCAAGGTCGCGGCAGGGTCCATTGCATCGCCCAGCACGAACGACACGTTGTCGATTGACCGGAACATCGCCTTCGAGCGCGCCTGTTCCAGCATTCCAGCTGATGCGTCCAGCCCGACAACGGAAGCCTCGGGGTATGCAGCGACAACACCGGCGGTAGACAGGCCGGTACCGCAACACAGGTCAAGAATTCGCAGTCCCGTCCCGGTACCCGTGAGTCCGAGCCGTTCGGCGCTCAGCGCCAGGTGTTCGACATATCCGGGGTTGCGCTGCACAAGGGTGTCGTAGGTCCCGGCAACTCTGTCGAAGTCGGCCGGAACCTCTCGCTTGCGTTCACTGAACGGCTTGGTATTCACGACGGGCCACGCTACCGGTGACTGACACTCCATTTGAGAGTTCCAGGCCCGCTGCCTGGACCCGGACCATGGCCGGATAGGAGGTCACGATGGGAGGTCACGATGGGAACAGCGAAACCGCGTCGATGCTGCCCGGCTTACCGCCGGTTCGGACCAACTCGTTCATCGCTCGCTGCAGGGCTTCGTTGACCGGAGCCGGGTATCCGCATGACCGGGCAAGCAGGACGATCTCACCGTTGAGGTAGTCGGTCTCGATGGAACGGCCGGTGACGATGGACTGCCACGTGGAACCACCTCCCCGATGCTTTCCGTTGATCGGCCGGTATCGCATCGACGCACGTTGCGCGGCCTCTTCCGCTTCGGTGGCCGCGTCGATGCCCGCTGCTTCAAGTACCTGCTCGGCCTCGCGTGCAGCCAGCATCACAAGCTCCTTCGCACCGTCGCTCGACCGACCACAGGCGGCTTCGACCGCATTGCCCGTGTTGAGGATGAGCTTGCGGTACTTCGCCCGCATCACGTCGGGGCGGGCAACGGAGAGAAACCGTGATGAAGCGAGCATCGCTGCCAACTCCGTTGCCGTTCCGCTTTCGCCTGATGGATACCGGCCGACGTCGAGCGAGCCACCGATCGGTGCACTGATCACCTGCACGACCCCCGGCTCAAGGAACGCGGTCGGCATCATCACGTTGACCCCCAACACATTGGGGAACAGGCGAAGTGCTGTGCGTTCAGCCTCGACTCCGTTCGTGGCACACGCAACCGTGATGGTGGCCGGTGCCACAGCGTGCAGGTCAGCCAAGGCCCGTGCGGCATCCTGTGTCTTGGTAGCGAGCAGCACCACATCGTCATGGCGGTACGCAACTTCGGCGGGCGAATCGACCACAACGACCGGAAGCGTGACCGTCTCGTCGGGATCTTCGAGCCGCAAGCCGGTCGTCCGCATGGCATCGAGGTGAGCTCCCCTGGCGATCAGCACCACATCGTGGCCGTGCTGGTGCAAGCGGCCACCGACGACACCGCCAATGCCACCTGCGCCCAGGACGATGACTCGCATAATGCGGCAGGTTAGGCCGTCAGAACGGAACTCGGGGACCGGGGACCGCGGAACGGACGGTGCGAACACGGATCGTGACAGGACTGGCACCGGTCGGCTGGCACCACACCTGCAAGATCGGTGTTGCGGAGTTCAACTGCCCCGACCGAACCGGTAGCTCCGCAGCGTGTGCATCAGTGCCCAACCACACCGCAGCAGGTGACTCGATCGCCAAACTGGACACATCAGGAGCGACCGTCACCGGGGATCCGTCGCAGTCCACCTCCACGCCGGGTCCGGGTGCGGGCGATGTCATTGATACGTCGCTTGCATCCCACCGGATGAGCGGCGCCGTGGGCCCTTCGCTCAAACGATCCGACTGACCGAATCGATATGTGTGCGTACCAACTGCAGCGATGTGATCGAACTGCTGCAGGAATTCGGAAACCGTTTTGTTCCGTTGGGTTTCCGTCCACAAGACACCCGGACTGCCAAGTTCAGTGTCCAAGCGTGACGAGACTTCATCGACCAACGACACGGCCGCAATCAACGTGCCGTGACGGTCAGCCTCGAAGAACGGGTACGGGTTGTAGCCGAGCACAACCCCGAGAACTTCCTCGTCGCCCCAGGTCGCGCCGCGCAGATCGGCGACTGCTGCCGGACGAACACGGTTCAACCGGCCGTAACGCTCACCGCTGACGAGCCAAAATCCGCAGATGTGAACCCCCACGAACAGCAATGCGAGGAACCGCTTCCCCCGCAACTTCTGCTGCAGCCCATGCGCACCGATTCCCATCACCACACAGACCGCAGGAGTAATGGCCGACAGGTAATAGTCGTGCACGGCGTACACGCCAAGAAACACCATGCACGCTGTGAACGGCACGCTGATCAACGCGACCCCAACACCCAAGTTGCTTCGCCTCGCCATGGCCCGCAGCCCGACCGCTATCAACACGACGCCCATACCCCCGAGGAACAACGGCGTGCGTGCCGCGATGCGCCCCCACGCTGCCAGATCGAATCGATCCGACAAGGTTCGGAACACTCCGTCGTGCACAGCGGAAGAGGTGAGGTTGGCTGTCAACAGGTTCCGCAGCTTGAGTTGGTCAGCCCAAGCCGTCCACGCGATCCCTGCCGCGACCGGGACCCCCGTGAGCACCGCGCACGCAGCCGGCCGCCACACCCGTGTCGGCCGAACGGCCGCAACCAGAACAAGCACCCACGGAAGCAACGTGGTCATCTTCGACGTCGCGGCGACCGCGCCCAGGACGACCGCGCAAAGACCCCACGCAGCGGACCTCCGTCTGCTCTGGGATCGAGCAACGCTGTTCATCGATGCGATGATCCAGAACAGAACTGCTGCGGTTGTGAAGGACTCGATCAGGCTGACTCGACCCCACAGCATGGTGAACGGGTTCAAAAGAAAGAGCCCTGCGGCCCAGAGGCCGGCCCGTTCCCCGCCAACACGCTTGGCGATGATCGACACACCGAGCGCCGTCACGATGGTGAACGTCATGGCGACAACGCGCAACGCAACCATGTCAGGAACACCCAGACGCATCAGCCAAGCTGCCAACGCCTGGTACCAGGGCAGCTCGAACGCAACGTACGCCCGCGGCCCGAAGACAGACAGGCGTGGGTGGAACAGGTCGATCCCCGTTCGGGCGAAGATCCTGGCGGTATCCGCCGTCTGAGCCTGGCGCCACCCCTGGTGTTCACCCGACCACGCGTTCAACGTCGGGATGGCGGACGCAACGTATATCGCGGCCACGAGTCCAAGGATCCGGTGGTAGCGACTCACCAACAGTCTGGTTGTTGGGTTCCGACCGTCGCCGAGCCCACTCGGCCCCCGCTCGGGAGGGCGCGTCAGCGGGGCAATGGTTGCTTCGAGCCGCTCCACGGTATGGACTTCGGCGTCGTCATCCGTCGGCTTGAGCCGGAAGCGGGGGACAGGCCGGACTTCGGAGAATCCTGCTCTTCGGCCCGAGCCACATCGGCGAGACTGTTCCCCGCATGAGCACCGTTACCCCACAGCCGACCATCAGCCCCACCGGCAAGCGCCGCATCTTCGTCACAACGGCACTGCCGTACGCCAACGCGCCGTTCCACGTCGGCCACATGATGGAGTACGTCCAGGCTGACATCTGGGTGCGGTTCCAGCGCATGCAGGGCCACGAGGTGCACTTCGTCTGTGCCGACGATACGCACGGTGCACCCATCATGATCGCCGCCGAGAAGGCTGGGCTGACGCCGCAGCAGTTCGTCGCAGACATCGCCGCCGGCCGTCAGCAGTACCTCGACGGGTTCAACATCCGCTTCGACAACTGGCATTCGACTGATGCACCCGAGAACCATCAGATCGCGCAAGACATCTACCGGTCGCTGCGCGACGCAGGGCTCATCGAAACGCGCGTCATCGAGCAGTTCTTCGACCCTGCCAAGCAAATGTTTTTGCCCGACCGGTTCATCAAGGGCACGTGCCCCATGTGCGGCACCGCCGACCAGTACGGGGACTCGTGCGAGAACTGCAGCAGTGTGTACTCGCCGACGGAACTCACCAACCCGTACTCCGTGCTGTCGGGTGCGACACCTGAATTACGCACCAGCGAGCACTACTTCTTCACGCTGTCCAAGCCCGAAGTTGTCTCGTATCTCCAAGAATGGACCGCTGCCCAAGGGCGCCTGCAGCCCGAAACGTTGAACAAGATCCGCGAGTGGTTCGACGGTGGCATGAACGACTGGGACATCTCGCGCGACGCGCCGTACTTCGGAATCGAGATTCCCGACGCTCCGGGCAAGTACTTCTACGTCTGGCTCGACGCGCCCATTGGCTACCTTGCATCGCTGCGCAACCACTTCGACAAGGGAGGGGCTGCCAACCACTGGCATCTGCCGTCTCGCACGCAGCAGACCTACGACCAGTTCGTGGCCGACGACAGCGTGGAGCAAGTGCACTTCATCGGGAAGGACATCGTCTACTTCCATACGTTGTTCTGGCCGGCAACCTTACATTTCAGTGGTCGCAAGACACCGAGCCAGGTGCACGTGCATGGGTTCCTTACCGTGAACGCGGAAAAGATGTCGAAGAGCCGTGGTACCGGCATCGACCCGCTCAAGTACCTGGGTATCGGCATGAACCCGGACTGGTTCCGCTACTACGTGGCGGCCAAGCTCAACGCCAACGTCGAAGACGTCGACTTCACCCCTGACGACTTCATGGCGCGCGTCAATTCCGACCTTGTCGGTAAATATGTCAACATCGCCAGTCGAGCCGCGGGGTTCCTGACGAAGCGGTTTGATTCAACGCTTTCCGCAGGTGTTCTGCACACATATGAATACCGTGGAGCGGCCGACGATCTCATCGCTCGCATAGCATCAGCGGCCATGGAGATCGCTTCGCTCTACGACGAGCGGGAATACTCCAAGGCGATTCGCCAGATCATGGCGCTGGTCGACGAGGCCAATGGCCTCATCACCAGCATGAAGCCGTGGGACCTTGCAAAGGACCCGAACAAGGCAACCGATGTGCACGAAGCGTGCAGCATCTGCATCCAGCTCTTCGCGCAATTCACGGTGCTGCTGAAGCCGGTCATGCCGAAGCTTGCGGCCGATGCGGAAGTGTTCCTCGGCACCACCGAGCTGCTGTGGGACGACGTCTCGCGTTCGTTCGCCGGTTCGCGGATCGGTCAGTACAGCCACCTCATGAAACGGGTCGAGCTGGTCATGCTCGAAGAGTTGTTCGCGGCGCCACCCCAGCCACCCCAGCCAGCAGAAGAGGCCGTGCACCCTGGTGGCGAAGCAATCGCCGACACGGTCACCATCGATGACTTCGCCAAGGTCGATCTCCGGGTGGCGCTCATCGTGGACGCGCAGCACGTCGACGGTTCCACCAAGCTGCTGCAGCTCACGCTCGACGTCGGCGAGGGTCGACATCGCAACGTGTTGTCAGGTATCAAAGGTGCTTACGACCCGGCAGACCTGGTCGGCAAATTCACCGTGATGATCGCCAACCTCGCACCGCGCAAGATGAAGTTCGGCGTCAGCGAGGGCATGGTGCTCGCAGCCAGTCATGCCGACGAACATGCCGTCCCGGGCGTGTTCCTCCTCGACCCGCACTCCGGCGCTCGACCGGGGATGCGTATCAGCTAGCGCGTGGGTCCGGCGGCTGTCAACGACATCGCCAACTCGGTGATGCGTCGGCTGGCCTCACTGATGGTGCCGCAGTCCACCGTCAGGGCAATCCGCACATGCCCGCGCCCAGCCGACCCGAAGCTCTCGCCGGGCATCACCACGACCTTCTGCTCGTCGAGCAGCCTCCATGCGAATTGCTCCCCGGAGAGGCCGGTACCGCGCACGTCGAGCAGGCCGAACATGCCCCCCTCCGGCATGCGGATACCCACGGCAGGACAGTCGCGCAGCGCAGCGACCAACGCTTCGGCCCGCCGACGGAATTCGGCTGCGAGTCGGTCGACTTCAGGATGGCGCACCGATAGTGCCGTGACCACGGCATCGGCCAGGAATGGCTGGCTGCCGAACAGCATCGCCTCGACAACCGCAGTCAGGCGCGCTGCGAATGGGACTGGGCCTGCGGCCCACCCGGCTCGGAAGCCGGGCAACGCGTGGGACTTGGAGATCGAAGCAACCGACACCGAACGATCACGCAGCTGAGGCCGGTCGAACGGAGACGCGAACGGCGCGTCGTAGGTCATGTCGGCGTACACCTCGTCGCACACGATCCACAGGTTGTGGCGAATGCAGACCTCGCCGATGGCGTCGATCTCATTGGCTGAAAGCACAGCGCCTGTGGGGTTGCTCGGTGTGTTGAGCAGCAGGACGCGTGACCGTTCGGTGATCGCGGCTTCGAGTGCTTCGGGCCTGAGGTGAAAACCGTCTTCGGGAAGCGTCGTCACGGGAACAAATGTCGCCCCGGGCGCAGCGACGACAGCCTCGTAGGTCGCGTAGTACGGATCGGGTACCAGGACCTCGTCGCCCATCTCCACCAGTGCCGTCATCGCGGTGGCGAGAGCGTTCTGAGTCCCTGCCGTGTAGACCACTTGCGAGGGTAGGACTGCCAGGCCAGAGCGTCGCGTGTAGTGATCGGCGATGGCCCGAAGCGCCGCACTGTCGCCTTGTGCGGCGCTGTATTTCGTCCGACCTGAGCGCAACGACTGCACCGCCGTCTCAATCACAGCAGCAGGTGGCGCCAAGTCCGGTTCACCGATCGACAAGAAGATCAAGTCCTCGCCCGCAGCGGCGCGCCGACGGCCGGTGTGATGCACCGCCCACTTGTCACCGCCGAGCCCGGCTAGCCGATCGGTGACCGACGCGTACCGCATCGCCTCGCCTGGTGAGCTGGCTGCCGAACTGCCGATCGGGGCTTCTTCAGTCGACATGGACTTCGGACAACAGTGTTCGAACTGCCCAGTGAAAGGTCTTCCAGCCGGCAGAACGCGCGCCGGTCGACACCCGAGCGATACGGGCACCAGCTGCGCTGATCGATTTCGCCTCAGGGACCTTCACATGGGCCTCGGCACACCGTTCCATGAGCACGAACCATCCGACAGCTTCGGCGATCGTGGGTCCGACTGTGAGCAGCCCGTGGTTGCGCAACACGATGGCCTTCGCCTGTCCAAGTGACTTCGCGATGCGGTGGCCGCCATCGACCGTGAGGACATCAACCTCCTCGTCGTCGAACACTTCGTGATCCTCGAAGAAACCGGTGGATTCTTGCGTGATCGGCCGCAGCTTCGTCGCCAACGCGCTGAACGGTGTGCCATAGGGCGTATGGGTGTGGGCAGCGCTGACGATGTCGGGGCGGGCTTCGTGTATCGGCCAATGAATGTTGTACGCCGCCTGGTTGATGCCGAGGTCTCCGTCCGCCACGCGCCCGCCCGGCCCGACAAGGACAAGGTCGGCAACGGTGACCTGATTGAACGGCACGCCGTACCCGGCGATCCACATGTGGTCGAGGCGCTCGGGATCCCGGGCCGAAATATGGCCGTCACCGACGCTGCCCCATCGCATCGCGCCGAAGAGACGGTAGCCAAGCGCCAGCTGATGCAGGCGATGCGCTCGCAACAGACCAGGGTCGGTGAACTCCGGCTCGAAGTCGTCAGGGTGCATCTGCGGCAAGGCGGGGGGCAACATCGGTCTCAGCACTCCTGGTTGTTCGCCATCTTGTTCATGGTTGGCGACCCGCACAGCTTGGCTGAGCTGCCAGCCAACCGCTTGCTGCGCTGAGGACGGGATCCTGTGCGGTGCCGAAGACGCTCCACTCGACACCGACCGGTTCATCGGCGTTGATCGGGCCGTCGTAGACCTTCCCGGCACGATCCAAGTCGTAGCTGTGGGTGACCATCAGGAACGAGTTGTCCGGCATGCGTATCCCCACGTTGGCACTGGTCACGCCGACCGTGGGCGCTCCGAACGACCGCGACGACGGGCGGCCGATAAACGCGATGGTTGCGATCTCACCGGCTGAAGCGGTCTGGCTGGAGATCAAGACCGCAACCGGAACACCCGGGTCTCGCAGCCGCGCAGCAACTGCGTTGCTCCAGGCTGGTCTGTTGTCGATCAGCACCTTGCCGCCGCTGAACCGCAACTGTTCCCGGGTGTCGTCGCCGTACACGAACCCACCGACCACCTGCTCGGGAAAGAACGGCTCCAGCACACTCATCATCGAGAACGGAAACCCGCCGGAGTTGCGCCGCAGGTCAAGCACCCAGCCGCAGGGACTGATCTGTTGCTCAACCGACCCAACGGCTGCCACACCGGCAGTCGCGAAGGCCGACTCGTTGTCCGCTGTCCCGGTGGAGCCGGGAAGTTCGATATATCCAAGCCGCCCGTCAAGCGCACGGGCGCTTGGCACCTCGGCAGTCTTGAGTTCGCCGCGTCGCACCGTGAACTCCATCTCACCGACCGGCGGTCGATTGACCCTGATCACAGCGGTCTCGACCGCACGCTCGGCAGCGGTGGTTGCCAGGAACGGTTTGCCGTTGAACGACACGATGCGGTCGAGGGTGCGAATGCCTGCCTGCTCTGCGGGTGAACCTGGAACCACGAAGATCACATCGGGCGGATACACCTTCAACCCGAACCCGGTGCTTGTTCCCTCCAACAACGACCGCGCGGCCATTGGTTCGAGAAACGCCGAGTGTCCGTCGCCGAGATCCTTCACGGTCTGACGCAGGATCGGATAGAGATCACTGATTACCTGCGCGGGAGCGCCGATGATCCGGGCCCGATCCGTGATGGCGCGCACATCGACCGTACGCCGACGAACCCAATACCGTTCGATGAACGCCAACGCGTCAGCCAGGTACTTCGACGGAGACGGCAACGGAGTCGACACGACCGGACCGGTCACGGTGGTGGCCGGGGCAAGGGTTGGCAATGGGGACGGACCGGAAGTCGCAGGGGCCGAGATCACAGGCACCGGGGCGGATGTCGTGGACGATGTCGTGGACGATGTCGTCGCCCGGCGCTTCGTAACCGTGCGGCGGGTTGTCGGCGTTTTTCGAGCTGGCCGTCTGACCGTCCGAACGACTGAAACAGCGGCGTCGGCGCGAGGATTTTCTGTCACGAGTGGAACCAGCACAACTGCTATAGCAATGAGGGTCACCAAGGCCACAACCCGCCGCGGAAACTGAAAGCGCTGCCAGCGCACGTGGCGTTGGAAACAAGGCATGCACCGACGATACGGGACGGGGGCAGCAACAGCGGCGGGCCCAGCAGCGGGTCACACACTGTCCGGACAACTACCTCTGTTCACGTATCGGAAACGCTGCGCCGATTGCCGGGGGTCCTCGCGCGCTTGTAACGTAGCTCTTACTCACCAGGTGCGACTCGTCGGTCGAACCAGTTCTGTCAGAACACTCACCGGCGATTTGCTCCCCATTTGGAGGTACCCACCACATGAAGCTCACCCGCAGCGCACTCGCTGCGACGATCGCAATCACCGGGGCATTACTTGTCGCCCCGGCAGCGAACTCGCAAGATCAGAAGGCCGTTGCCTTGATGTTCGACCTCACCGGTCGCGGCGACAAGTCGTTCAACGACGCAGCAGCCGCCGGCCTGGACAAGGCCAAGGCCGAGTTCCCAACCCTGAAGGCCACCGAGTCGGTTCCGTCCGGCGCTGACGGCGACCGTGCCGAGCGCCTCAAGACTGTCCTGGCCGACAAGAACGGCCTGGTCATCTGCGTCGGTTTCCTCTGGACGCCTGACTGCTCCAAGGGTGCCAAGGCCAACCCCGGCGTGTACTTCGCGTCGATCGACGACAACCTCTCCGACCAGGACGAGGGCGCCAACAAGGGCAAGCCACTGCCGAACGCTGCTGGCTTCACGTTTGCAGAGAACGAAGGCTCGTACCTCGTTGGCTACATCGCCGGCCTGAAGACCAAGACCAATAAGGTCGGCTTCATCGGCGGCGTCGAGATCGACCTCATCAAGAAGTTCGAGGCAGGCTTCGAGGCAGGCGCAAAAGCCGCTAACAAGAAGATCAAAATCACCCAGAAGTACGCTTCCCAGCCACCAGACTTCTCGGGATTCACCGACGTGCCGAAGGGCAAGGCGCTTGCCGCAGCGATGTACAAGAGCGGCATCGACGTCATCTATGTGGCAGCAGGTTCCACCGGTAACGGTGCGTTCATCGCCGCCAAGGAATCGGGCAAGAAGCCCGGCACCATCTACGCCATCGGCGTCGACTCCGACCAGTACAAGACCATCTCGCAGGCCAATGGCCGTGACTACATCCTCAGCTCGATGCTGAAGAAGGTCGACGTCGCTGCGTATAACGCCATCAAGGGTTACGTCAATGGCAAGCCCATCACCGGTGCCCAGGTTCTCGACCTCAAGGCCGGCGGTGTCGACTTCTCGAAGAGCAACACCAAGCTGCTCGACGCCAAGACCGTGACCAAGATCGAAGCCGTGAAGAAAGACATCATCGCCGGAAAGATCTCGGTGCCAACCACACCGACACGTAAGTAGTCAGACGAAACGGGCCATCCAGCCCATGATGACTGGCGGGGTGGCCAAGCCGCCCCGCCAGTGTTTCTGATAGGAACACTGGCGTGAGCAACCTCGCCATCGAGCTTCACGACATCGTGAAGCGCTTCCCCGGTGTCGTCGCCAACGACGGGGTCGACCTCAAGGTCGAAACCGGAACCATTCACGCCATCATCGGCGAGAACGGCGCAGGCAAATCAACGTTGATGAAGACGCTGTACGGCGCGCACCAGCCCGACGAAGGCACCATCACGGTCAACGGTTCCGTCAAAGTGTTCCGGTCACCGAAGGATGCCATCGCAGAAGGCATCGGCATGGTGTTCCAGCACTTCATGTTGGCGGAGAACCTCACCGTGTGGGAGAACGTGGTCCTGGGCAACGAACCAGGCTCCCCGTTCGCCATCAACGCCCGCAAAGCCCGCCAGCGCATCACGGAGCTGAGCCTGCGCTATGGGCTCGACGTCCACCCCGATGCGATGATCAGCGACCTTGGAGTCGGCCAACGGCAACGGGTCGAGATCCTCAAGGTGCTCTACCGTGGCGCACGCATCTTGATCCTCGACGAGCCCACAGCAGTCCTTGTTCCCCAGGAGGTCGACGAGCTGTTCGCGTCGCTGCGCGAGTTGGTTGCACAGGGCGCAACCATCATCTTCATCTCGCACAAGCTGTTGGAGGTGTTGTCCGTCGCCGATGCCATCACCGTCATCCGGGCCGGTAAGACGGTCGCCGAAGTGAGCGACCCATCGACTGTGACGTCTCGGGACTTGGCTGAGCTGATGGTGGGCTCGGAACTGCCCACGCCCGAGACAACAGGCAGCACCGTCACCGATCACGTCATGCTGCAGATTGCCGGTCTCGATGTTCCGGCCACGGCCGGCGGCGCCGGGGTCGCAGCGCTGGCCGTGCGCGGCGTGTCGCTCACCGTTCGCGCAGGCGAGATCGTCGGCATCGCCGGTGTCGAGGGCAATGGCCAGGCCGAACTCCTCGAAGCAATCATGGGCGTGCGGCCTATCAAGGCCGGGGCCATCGGCTTCGACGGGACGGACATCACTCACTGGTCAACCAAACAACGACGCGAGAGCGGCATCGGGTACGTTCCGGAAGACCGACACCGCGACGGTCTGGTGCTCACGTTTCCGCTGTGGGAAAACGCGGCGCTCGGCCATCAGGGCGCAGCTCCGTTCTCTAACGGCCCCTGGATGAACGCCGCTGGCTCTCGGGCCTTCACCCGTCAGGTCATCGAAGACTTCGACGTCCGCACGCCAGGAACCGATGTCGCTGCGCTTGCGTTGTCCGGCGGCAACCAGCAAAAGCTCATCGTTGGTCGCGAGATGCTGACCAACCCGAAGGTGTTAATTGCCGCACATCCAACCCGCGGCATCGACGTGGGCGCGCAGGCAGCGGTGTGGGACTCCATGCGAGACGCCCGTGCAAAGGGGCTCGGCATCCTGCTCGTCTCGGCCGACCTCGAAGAGCTGATCGGTCTCTCGGACCGCCTGCTGGTGTTGTTCCACGGCGAACTGGTCGCCGAGCTCGACCCACTGCACATCACCTCCGCCGAACTGGGCAGCTACATGACCGGAGCAAAGGTGACAACGTCAGCATGAACGACCTGAAGAAGACGCTCACCCCAGCATTCATCGCACTCGCCATTGCCTTCGCAATCGCCTCGGTGGTGCTGCTCGTCTCGGGCCACAGCCCGCTCACTGCGTACCGCGCGATGTGGAAAAACTTCGCGACGCTCGACGGTGTCGTGACATCGATCAACGTTGGTGCCCGGTATTACATCGCAGCCATCGCCATTGCGGTGGCCCTCAAGATGAACCTGTTCAACATCGGCACCAACGGCCAGTACCAGCTTGGTGCGATGTTCGGCGCGGTTGTGGGTGCGGCAGTCAAACTGCCAGCCCCGTTGCATGTTGCACTCACCCTTTCGGTTGCTTTCGCAGCCGGGGCAGTGTGGGCTGCGCTCGTTGCGGTGTTGCACAACACGCGTAACGTGCATCCCGTCGTGGCCGCCATCATGCTCAACGGTGTCGCGTCGTCGGTGATCACGTACCTCATGCAAAGCACGTGGACGAACTTCAAGAACCCTGCTCTCAAGGAGTACGGCTCGACACGGCCGATTCCGCGGTCGGGGCAACTTCCGGTGTGGAAGATCGGCAGCAGCGTCCTGCAGAGCTACGTGCTGCTTGCCGTCGCTGTCGGCATCGGTTTTTACTTGCTCGTCTATCGCACTCGGTTCGGCTTTGACCTCCGGGCATCCGGTGGAAACCCGGGCGCAGCGCGCTCATCGGGCGTCGATCCGAAACGCATGGTGCTCATCACCTTGGCAATCTCGGGCGGCGTCGCCGGGCTCATCGGAATGGGCATCGTTCTGTCGTCCAACGATCAGCTCACATACGGGGACCGGTTCCCGGGAGCGCTCGGGTTCACCGGCATCGGCATCGCGCTGCTGGGCCGCAACCATCCTGCGGGGGTTGCGGCCGCTGCGTTTCTCTGGGCGGCTCTTGACCAAGGCGCGCGGGGTTTGGTCACGGTCAACATCACCGGCGAGATCGCCGTCATCCTGCAGGGCGCACTGCTGTTCATCGCCGTCATCGTGTACGCGGTGTGGGAACGCAAGTTCCTCGCAGCAACAATCAGAGACGCTGCAGCCCGAACTGCCGCCGCCCGCCAGGAAGCGGCTGCAGCATGATCACGACACTTCTCGATCGATGGCTTTCGGCGCGGTGGCAGCGCACGGTTGCCTCGTTCCTCGGTTTCGTCGCGCTGCTGGCAGTCGCCGGCCGCCTGTTCAGCTCACGCGGTGAAGATGGGAGCGGTGCCGGCCTCACCGGTTCTCCCACCGTCAGCACCGCGCTCGGTTTTGCCGTGCCGGTTGTCCTTGCCGGCCTGGGAGGCCTGGTGTCAGAACGCGCCGGCGTCATCAACATCGGGTTGGAAGGCATGATGATCCTCGGCACCTGGGGTGCTGGGTTTCTCGGGTGGCATATGGGTCCGTGGGGTGCGCTGTTGGGTGGTCTCATCGGCGGTCTCATCGGCGGCGCGTTGCACGCGTTGGCAACGGTCACGTTCGCCGTGGACCAGACCGTGTCAGGCGTTGCGATCAACATCGCATCGCTTGGCATCTGCAGGTACCTCAGCGACATCTTCTTCAACGGCAAAGGCAACGAGGGCGACCTCGGCACCATTGCAGACTCGCCATCCGTCGCCAACTTCGGTTCTCGCGCCTCGGTGCCGTTCATCGGTGACCCGCTGCAGTCGCTTGAAGATCGGCACTGGTTCTTGATCTCTGACCTCGCAGGTGTTGTACGAGGACTTCTGGTCGACGTGGCGTGGAGTTCAGTGCTGTTGCTGGTGCTGGTCCCGGTGATCTGGTACCTGGTCTGGCGCACCCCGTTCGGGCTGCGGCTCCGCAGCGCAGGCGAGAAGCCCGCAGCGGCTGAGTCGCTCGGGGTCAACGTGGTGCGCACGAAATGGATCGCTGTCGTGATGTCTGGCGGACTGTCAGGCCTGGGCGGTGCCTGGTTGGTGCTCGACAGTCTGAAGTACCAGCAGGGCATGACCGCCAACCGCGGGTATCTCGGCCTTGCTGCGATGATCTTCGGTAACTGGATGCCAGCCATGCTCTTCGTCGGAGCGATGCTGTTCAGCTTCAGTCAGTCCGTCGGGTTCCAGTTGGGTTACGAATCCCGCGCCCTCATCGGCGCCGTGGGAATGGCGTTCGCGCTCGGCACCATCTGGACCGGCTTGCGCCGCAAGGTGATTCCCACCGTGCTCATGGCGTTGGTATCCATCGGCACCCTGGTGTTCGCGGCTCGGAACAAAGCCATCAACGATGCTCTCATCAAGGCCCTTCCGTATGTGCTGACTCTCGTCGTGTTGGCTGTCGCGTCGAAACGTCAGCGGCCTCCGGCGGCGTCGGGGGTTCCGTACATCAAAGGCCACGCCGGATGACTCCCATGTCTCATGCTCCGGTCGACTG
The DNA here is from genome assembly GCA_031385545.1 of Acidimicrobiia bacterium. Lineage (GTDB taxonomy): Bacteria > Actinomycetota > Acidimicrobiia > Acidimicrobiales > JANYDT01 > JANNBN01. The sequence continues at coordinate 101,952 of JANNBN010000166.1, forward strand.
GGACGCCGTCCGGTCCGCCGCCAAGGCTGCGACCGAGTTCTCATACGCTCCGTATTCGCGCTTACAGGTTGGTGCGGCAGCGCTGATGGACGACGGCATCATCATCAACGGGTGCAACGTGGAAAATGCGTCGCTCGGGCTGGCGTTCTGTGCCGAGGTAACGCTTCTCGGAAAGATGCACATGGCCGGATACGGACGCGGTCACATGGTGGCGTTTGCGGCAACCGACCAGTACGGCAGGCGACTCACCCCATGCGGACGCTGTCGACAGCTGCTGATGGAGAACGGTGGACCGGATCTGCTGGTCGACGGTGCGCCTCACCCGCGCCCGATGCGCGAGCTACTGCCGGACTGGTTCGGTCCCGAGGATCTTCCGACCGCGATCGAAGACACCGACAACGGCTGACCCGCCGGTCAGCCCCACACGTCTGCGGCAGTCTCGACCACCAGGCGCAGCTTGTTGCGCTGATCTTCGACGGCGATGTTGTTGCCGTGCACAGTGCTGGAGAACCCGCATTGCGGGCTGATGCATAGTTGGTCGAGCGGGGCGTACTGGGCGGCTTCGTCAATGCGCCGCTTCAGATCGTCCTTGGACTCCATCGCCCCGAACTTTGTGGTGACAAGACCAAGCACCACGATCTTGTCCTTTGCGAGGTATCGCAGCGGGCGGAAATCTCCGGACCGATCGTCGTCGTACTCCAGGAAGAACGCGTCAAGGTTCATCTCTGACAACAGCGCCTCGGCAACCGGTTCGTAGTTGCCTGTCGCAGCATGCGTGCTCTTGAAATTGCCCCTGCACAGGTGCATGGCAAGCGTCATGCCGGCAGGCTTGCGGGCTACCACCTTGTTGATGAACATCGCGTAGCGGTGCGGCAGCTCGTTGGGATCGTCGCCGCGTTGGCGGGCCGCCTCGCGCATCCGCTCATCGCAGAGGTAGGCCATGTTGGTGTCGTCCATCTGCACGTAGGTACAGCCAGCGTCGGCCAGTGATTGCAGCTCGGCCCCGTATGCATCGGCAACGTCGTCGTAGAAGTCTGGGTCCAGTTCGGGATATGCCTCGGCGTCTATGCCGGCGCGGCCGCCGCGGAAGTGCAGCATCGTGGGCGACGGAATCGACACCTTTGGCGTACGGCCTGGGGTGACTTGCGTTGCCAGGTACTCGAAGTCGGCGCGCTGGATATCTGAGATGTGGCGCACCGGGCCGATCACTGTCATCACCGGCGGTGACAACTCTTCGCTACCGTCGGGCCGGGTGATGGTGACCGGAACCTCGGTGTGCACCCCTCCCAACTGCTGCAAGAAGTCGATGTGGAAGTAGGTTCGCCGGAATTCGCCGTCGGTGATGGACTGCAGGCCTACGTCTTGCTGGAATGCCACGATGTCACTGATCGCTCGGTCTTCGATCTCACGAAGGCGCTCGGCGCTGATCTCGCCCCGCTCGAAGAAGGCAGCACGTGCGTCAAGCAGTGCCGCGGGACGCAGAAAGCTACCCACATGGTCAGCTCTGAACGGCGGAGCGGTCCGAGCTGACATGGTGTGAACCTCCAGGAAGCCGCTGATGCGGTCAATCCGCTGAATCTTAGGGAGCAAGCTGGCGATCTGGGCGGCGAAAAACGACCACCACGACTGTGGAACGTGCAGCACGTCCGGCCAATACTGGCTCGATGACCGGATGGAACTACGCAGCAGTCTTCGAGGCTGTGGTCTCGTCGGTTCCCGACCAGCTTGCCCAGGTATGCGGCGACCGTCGGTTCACCTGGGCGCAGTTCAATACACGGGCGGATGCGCTTGCGGCCCATCTGTTGCAATGCGGACTGGGCGAACAGGCCAAGGTGGCTGCATATCTCACGAACTGCCCCGAGTACCTGGAGACGTACTTTGCTGCGGTCAAGGCCGGCATGGTTCCGGTCAACACCAACTTCCGATACGGACCAGACGAGATCCGGTACCTCTTCGAGAACGCCGACGCCGAGGCCGTGGTGTTCCACGCTGTCTATGCGCCGCTGATCGAAGGTCTCCGCGCTCAACTCCCTGGCGTGCGGGAGTGGATCGTTGTCGATGATCCGGGCACAACCAACGGTGCTGCCGCAGCACCCTGGGCTTCACCGTACGACTCGATCATCCGCGCGCATAGCAATGTGGATGGCCCGGTGCGCGGACCGTGGGGCCTCAGCGGCGACCACCTGTTGTTCCTGTACACCGGCGGTACCACTGGCATGCCGAAGGGTGTGATGTGGCGCCAGGACGATTTGTTCAACGTGCTCGGCAGAGGCGGGCACGCTGCCCTCCAACTTCCCGGTGTCATGACTATCGACGAGCTGCGTACCCGCACGTTGCCGGTCTCGCCCGTGATGATGCCGGCGTGTCCGCTGATGCACGGCACAGGGCAGTTCAGCGCGCTCATCACCATGGCGCTCGGCGGCTGCGTCGTCACCAACCCGAACCGCTCGTTCGACCCGGCTGAGCTGTGGGACATCGTGCAGACGAACCACGTCACCAGTCTGGTGATCGTGGGCGATGCCTTCGCCAAACCGTTGCTGGCCGCGTTGGACGCATCGCCCGGCCGGTGGGATCTGTCGTCACTGACGATGATCTCCAGCAGCGGGGTGATGTGGAGCCAAGAGACGAAGGAGGGCTTGCTCGAGCATCTCGCCCACACCGTGCTGGTCGATAGTTACGGGTCGTCGGAAGCTGTTGGCCTTGGCGCGAGTGCATCGTCGAAGGGCAACGCGGCAACCACCGCCGTGTTCCAACTCGGCCCTACCGTTCACGTGTTCAACGAGGACAACCAACGGGTTCAGGCCGGTTCGGAAGCGACCGGATTCGTGGCGATCAGCGGGTTCGTGCCGGTCGGGTACTACAAGGACCCCGAGAAGTCAGCTCGTACGTTTCGCACAATCGACGGTGTTCGCTATTCAGTGCCAGGCGACTTCGCCCGGGTCAACGCCGACGGAACCTTGCATCTCCTTGGGCGTGGGTCGGTGTGCATCAACACCGGCGGCGAGAAGGTGTTCCCCGAAGAGGTTGAAGAGGTGCTGAAGGTGCACGAACACGTAGCCGACGCGGTGTGCGTGGGTATCCCAGACGATCGGTTCGGCGAAGTCATATGCGCGGTTATCGAACAGTCTGCAGGAGCAGCGGTCGACGGGTTCGACCAGGACGCCGTGATTGCGTCGGTCGCCGCCCGCCTGGCCAAATACAAGACACCACGGCTGGTGGTGCTGGTCGACAGTATCGGACGGTCCCCAGCAGGCAAGGTCGACTACAAGACCCTCACAGCAGTGGCCCGCGAGCGCCTCGGCCGCTAGACCCCCACATCCGCGCAACTCTGGCCCCACATACGCGCAACTTGGCGCTTTTGCCCTGGCAGAGTCGTTGAAAAGGGCGAGTTGCGCGTATCAGGGGGGCAAGTTGCGCGTGAGTCGGTGTGCGAAACACGAGATGCCACGCACGTCACCGGAGCCGTGCGCTGCAGCAACGGTCCGGGGATTGCGGAACCGCGAACTACTTCGTGCGCTTACTGATGGGAACGTGGGCGTTGAGCGACGCGTTGTCAGCGGCGGCTCGGCCGGCGTGCCAGCCTGCCGCGTTGGAGATAGAGGAACGCGATGTCTTCACGTTGGGAAACACTTCGACCTGATGCGCCAGCACCTGCTCGTTGCGGCTGGCGAGCACCGGTAGCAGCGACCCGCCAAAGGTGGTTCGTGCGTCATCAGCAGCGACTTCGGCGGCTTCTCGCAGCCGCTCGCCGATGCGGAGGGCAAACGCGATGATGAACGTTCGTCGGAAGGACTTGGTGCGCGAGGTTCCTGTGCGGTCGACCGAGCGGCCCGCGGCAACCATCGACGAGGTGGCTTGGGTCAAGAGCGAGGTGAACAACAGCTCGGTGATGTCGAGGTCGGCTGGGAAGCCGAACACGGTGACCATACCCAGGTGCGCCGCCATCACTGCTGAACACCGATTGGCCTCGGCAACAACGGTGAGAAGAACCGCCTTTGCTTCGAAATATGGGTCTTCAACGTGCACCCGACGGGCTACGACTCCGGACACCGATGGTGCGCCTGCATCGATCATGGCCAGGTCGATGGCGTGGCGCGCCATGAGCTGCTGTGCTTTCGCGGTGAGCGCGTCGGCTTCTTGGTCGAACGTTGTGGACTCTGCCTTGGCCAGCAGCCCGCGAACGGTGGCCAGCACCTTTTCGTCCAGCGTCTCCGACGCGGACCTGGTTGGTGCGGGGGCGATGGGATGGCTGCTGGGAGGTGGGATGAGGACCGCCATCTTGGGCAGCCGCCGCAGGCTGACCAGCAACTCAATACCCACCCGAACGTCGGTGATGAGCCGCATTTCGGCGACCAACGAATGTGCGGTGGGCTCGACGAAAGTTGGCCGTACGTCGGCGCGTTCCGCCGCGGGATTGACATCGAGGGAGCCCAGCTGCCGCTCCCACCGGTCATCGAGGAACCGGCAGTGGCTGGCAGCTCGCTCCAGCCCGAGCGTGGCCACCAGCAAGGCGCGGTGCTCGGCGGAGTGGTATTTGGAGACGACGTGAACCAGATCGAGTGGTTGCCAGCCGTCAGCGAATGTGGTGCGAACCGTCTGGACCAGCACCTCCTCGAGCACCATGACCCCGGCCCGGCGACCGCTGGAAAGCGTTGGGGAAGTCAGCACTTCGATGCTGAGGAGCAACTCGTGCTCGATACCTCGAACGAACAGCGAAATGGCTGCGTCGAGATGCGGCTGAGCGTGCTCAAGCAACTCCGTATCCGAGCCGACCTGGCGCAACCGGATCGGCCCCGGTTGTGCAGACGGGTCTTGCCAACGCGCCCACGCCCGCCCTTCGGCGGTCGCCCTGCTGCTATTCAAGAGATCACGCTGACGATTGCCGGCGCGCCGTTTGGAGCTGTTGGAACCCATGGGGTCAGATCCTGACAGCGGGGTACGACATTATTGCCCGACCCGTTAGATCTCGACGGGTACGTCGTTGTGAGACCACCCGGGGGTCACTCAGACGCGCTCGCGGTCGCGGCTGCCGATGACGGCATCGATCTCGACCTCGACCTTCCACTGCGGGTTCATCAGACCACTGACTACCAGCATCGTGTTTGCCGGGCGGATTTCAGAAAACAGCTCACCGTGCAAGCGTTCAACGGCATGTGCGTCTGAGCGGTCGGTGAGATAGACACGAGTCCGCACCACGTCTGCCAAACTGCCACCGGCTTCCATCAGCGCCTTTTCGATGATCTCGAAACAACGCCGCAGCTGCGAGGTCACGTCGGGTGCGCAGGTTCCGTCCGCGTTGACCGGTGCCGTTCCGCTGACGAACACCAGATTGTCGACGCGGACTGCGCGGCTGTACCCGACGATGAGTTCGTAAGGCAGACCGGACGAGATGCGCTGGCGCTCCATCACGCAACCTTACGCAGGCAGCCGTGCAACACTTGGTCATGTCAGCCACGATTTCCGCTGCAAACCAGTCCACACACAGCACACAAGACACGCAGGGCACCTCCGGTCAGTCAACCAGTCTTCGCTCAGACATCGTGAACCGCGCACCCAAGGTCTTGTTGCACGATCACCTTGATGGCGGACTGCGGCCCAGAACCATCATCGAGCTCGCTGGCGAGTGCGGTTACCGCGGCCTGCCATCGTCGGACCCGCACGAATTGGCTTTGCTCATCCGCCGTGGTGCTGACCGCAAGGACCTCACCCTGTACCTCGAAGGCTTCGCCCACACCTGCGGAGTGCTGCAGCACAAAGACGCCCTCACCCGCGCCGCGCACGAATGCGCACTCGACCTCGCAGCCGACGGCGTCGTCTACGCCGAGGTGCGCTTCGCCCCCGAGCTGCACATGGAGGCCGGCCTGACGCTCGACGAAGTTGTCGAGGCAGCGCAGGAAGGTTTCCGGTCGGGCCAGGCCGCCGCAGCAGCAGCTGGGGCACCCATCGTCATCGGCACGCTGTGTTCAGCCATGCGACAGGCAGCCCAGTCCAACGAAATTGCCGCGCTCGCCATTCGCCATCGGGACTCCGGGGTGGTCGGCTTCGACATCGCAGGCCCAGAGAAGGGCTTCCCGCCCAGCCGTCACCTTGACGCGTTCAACCTGGTGCACGAGGCCAACTTCCACACCACCATCCACGCCGGCGAAGCATTCGGCCTCCCGTCCATCCACGAAGCGCTGCAGTACTGCGGCGCCGAACGCTTGGGCCACGGGGTGCGCATTGTCGATGACATTACGGTCAACCCCGACGGTAGCTACGAGCTTGGCCGACTGGCGGCGTTCGTGCGAGACCGGCGGGTCCCGTTGGAGATGTGCCCGTCGTCCAACGTGCACACGGGTGCCGCCTCCTCGATTGCACAACACCCGATTGCATTGCTGAAACGACTCCGGTTCCGGGTGACCGTCAACACCGACAACCGCTTGATGTCAGGCGTCTCGATGAGCTCGGAAATGCAGGAGTTGGTCAACACGTTCGGGTACGGGCTTGATGACCTGCAGTGGTTCACGGTCAACGCGATGAAAAGCGCATTCTGGCCGTTCGCAGACCGGCTGCGTCTCATCGATCAGGTCATCAAACCTTCCTACGCGCGCTTACGGACAGAACTGCTCACCGGGAGCTGATTCGCGTCAGCGAGTCCGGCTGGCCGCAAGCCGAGCGGCGAGCGGTTCAAACCCAGGGCCACCCAATTCGGTCAGCACCGACCCGCGTCCCGACACAGTCATAATCAGTGCCTCGGCAAGCCCCTCCACCACCGGCCCCGAGCCCTGTTCAAACTCCATGTCTGTTGCACGCAGGGTCAACCCGCGACAACGCGTCGACTCTTCCCAAATGGTGCGGTCAAGCACCACCTGCAACCGTTCCTCGTCGACGTGGCGCGGCTTGCCCAATGGGCGGCGAATGTCTTGATGGTGGATGAACAGGTCCGCAAGGACCGACGCCGTTGTTGAGCGCGGCGGAACACGGCGATTGCCGATGGTGGCTGCGATACTTCCCAACAGCTCGGTGGTGGGCCGAGCCCCCTGCGCCCGAGCTACCCGGTCCGAGAGCTTCGGCACACTCCACCCCGCCTTCAGCAGCGGCATGAACACCGAACCGCGCGTAACAGTAGGTACCCATATCAGATGCGCAACCACCTCGCGCACACGCCAGCCGATACACAACGACTGCGTATCCCAGTCAGTTTCCGACAGTCCCGCAAGAAACTGGGCAAGGTCTCGACGCTCGTCATCGACGAGGTCCCACAGTTCACTCATGCAACGACTCTCACGTGTTCAGCACCTGTTCCATTGAAGCACGCAGCCCGCTGATCGACGGCTGCGAGTCCTTGCCGAGCACTTCGAAGTACACCTTGCACTTCGGCTCGGTTCCGCTGGGGCGAACCACCACTCGGCCGCTGTCTCCGATCTTGATGACCACCACATCGGCCGGCGGGTTGCCCAGCGCAAGGTCACGCCACCCGCTGACAGCGACACCATCCAAGTGAGCCGGGGGGTTGGCCCGCAGTCGCGCCATGAGATCGACCATCCTTCCCTGCGCGTCGGATCCGTCGAACCGGATGGACCACTGCGCGGTGCGAGATGCCCCATACCGGGCGGCAATCTGGTCAAGCCGAGCCACCACGGTGGAGCCATCGCCAAGCACACGGGCGGCCAGGTCGGCCATGACCACTGCAGCGCTGATGCCGTCCTTGTCGTGGACCAGTTGGCCGACACTGAAGCCGATTGCTTCCTCGTACATCAGCACAGTTGCCAAGTCGGGGGCCGCCATCGATGCCCGGGCCAGGTACTTGAACCCCGTGAGCGTTTCGGCGTACTGCACACCATGCTTCGCAGCGATGACCGACAGCAGGGAAGACGAAACCACGGTGGTTGCAACAAGCCGCGCAGCACCCATCGATGAGGTCGCGTCGAGCAGATGATCGGCCAGCAGCCAGCCGATTTCGTCGCCGCTGAGCTGGCGCCATCCGCCTGGCGCTGCCGGGTCCGGAATGGCGGCGGTCATCCGATCCGCATCGGGATCATTGGCGATGACGATGTGCGCGTCGAGCTGCCTGGCGAGCTGCAACGACAGGTCAAGCGCGCCGGGCTCTTCAGGGTTGGGGAAGGCCACGGTGGGGAAATCGGGGTTTGGATCTCGCTGTTCGGGCACATCGTGCACGCCGGCAAACCCGCACTGCGCCATTGCGGCATGCAGTGTGGCGGCACCGACACCGTGCATGGCTGTGTAAACGATGCAAAGCGCCGAGCGATCGGTCAGTGTGGATGTCGCCGGGTCCAGCGCACTGATCCCACGAAGATAAGCGTGCATCACGTCGTCCGGCCACGTGGTGATGTTGTCGTTCGGATATGACGAGACCAGGACCGGTGACGCTGCCACTGATCGTATGTGTGCTTCTATTTCCCGATCGGCCGGCGACACGATCTGCGCACCATCACCCAGGTATACCTTGTAGCCATTGTCAGCGGCCGGGTTGTGGCTCGCCGTGACCTGAACGCCGCCAACCGAACCGAGATGCGTCGTTGCGAACGCAAGTAGCGGGGTTGGCACGTGTGATGCGGACAGCGCCACCGTGAACCCAGCAGCGACCAGGACCGTTGCCGCGTCTTCAGCAAAGGTTCTGCTGCCATGCCGCGCATCGTGACCCACGACGACCAAACCACCACTGTGACCCTGTTCAACCAGCCAGGCGGCAAACCCGGCCGTTGCGTGGCGCACGACAAGACGGTTCATCCGTGCCGGACCTGCGCCGATAGGTGCCCGCAGCCCAGCGGTGCCAAAGGCCAGCGGCGCTGCGAACAGCTCGGTCAACTGGTCGAAGTCGCCGTCGTCGACCAGTTCCTGCAGACACGTACGCGTTTCTTCGTCGGGGTCCTGCGAGATCCACGAATGCACTGCGGCCAGCAGGTCTGCGTCTGACCCCTCGGTGGGGTCGGCTGACAGGGGAGCTTCAGTCACGCGGTCAGTCTGTCACCGGGCAGCGCGCCGGGTACTCAGCCAAGCGCTTCGAGGATGGACACCGTGGCAGATGTGCCGATGCGCGTTGCGCCGGCGTCGATCATGGCCAATGCCGCTGACAGATCCCGGACACCGCCGCTCGCCTTCACACCCAGGCGCCCTCCGACGCATGCGGCCATGCGTCGGACTGCTTCGACCGACGCGCCGCCCGCTGCGTGAAACCCCGTTGAGGTCTTGACGTAGTCAGCCCCGGCCATTTCGGCAGCCTCGCAACTCGCGTCGATCTCGTCGCCTGTGAGCACCGCAGATTCGAGGATCACCTTCAACGTGGCGCGTGGAACCGCCAGGCGAACCTGCGCGATGTCGTCTTCGACCAACTCCCACTCCCCCGCTTTGACCATGCCGAGGTTGATCACCATGTCGATCTCGGTTGCGCCGGCAGCGTAGGCAAGCGCGGCCTCGAACGCTTTCACTTGCGTGGACACTGCGCCGCTTGGAAAGCCGATCGTTGTGCAGATCGCAATCGAGTCCGACAGCAGATCATCGGGCAACGGCAACTGCCACGGCATCACACATACTGCGGCAACGCCGTACAGGTTTGCTTCTCGGCAGAGATGCTCGACCTGTTCGGGCGTTGCCTCGGGCTTCAGCAATGTGTGGTCGATGTAGCGGGCGAGTTCGTCGCGATTCACGACATCATCGTCTCACGCGTTCCCCGACAGCGGAACGTTCCGACCATCCGAGATCGGTGTGCTCAGCTGTTGTGAACGAACTCGGCGTAACAGCCCGTCGGCCCGGGCACGGCAGTCGCGATCGTTGCAATGACACACGCTGCAGGACGACCAGGGACCTGCGCTGTGTTGTCAGCAGCGAGACCTGAATTGTCCTTGATGGAACCGGTTGGCGTGGTGTCGTACTGAGCAGTCACCTTGCAACTCGCACCAGCCGGTACGTTGTTGAGTACAAACTGCTGACCGTCCGACAGCGGTACCAACAACCCGCCGCTCGTCGTGCCGGCACTGCACTGCACCGTGAGATTGGCTGAGGCGCTGACGATGAAGCTCAGGCTTGCAGCGTTGACGACGGCCATCACCCGGCGAATTGGATTGCCGGCGGTTCCTGCACTGCGAGCAATCACGAGGCTCCCGAACGGGATCGAGATGACTCCGAGCCCTCCGGCCGACACCGTGAAAGGGATAGCGGGGGCTTCAGCGCACGTCCCGGGAGTCACCCACGACAGGAGGCGGGCCGACGTGTCCGTGTTGGAGAAGCTCACTCGAATGTTTGCGTTCACGGTCCCCGCAGGAAGTGCCGGCGCACAGGGGACGGTCTGGCTCACCTTGCGGGTGATGATCAGATCGCCGACTGCAGCTGGCGGCCCTGTTGTGGTGGTGGTACCTGCGATCGTGGTTGTCGTCGTTACAGCCGCGATCGTGGTTGTCGTTCCGGCAACTGTCGTCGCCGCAACCGTCGATGGTGTCGTCGCAACAACAGCCGGAAGCCCGGCCGTCACCTTCACCTTCAACCGGACCTTCACGGTGGTGCGACCGTCGGAACCGGAAACCGTCAGCGTGGTGGACCCGATCGCTGCAGTCGCATCCGCGGTGGCAACAAGATCGGTGTCGTCGCCCTCCAACGGGTTCTCGTCGAAGATCATCTTCAGGCCCTTACGGGTGGACGACGACAGCCTGATTGGGCCTTCGAACGTACCGACCCGCGTGACGAGCACCGTCACCGACGATGACGAACCGCGGCCGACTGTGAGGGTTGAGGCGTCCAACGCCAACTTGAACCGCGGCTTCTTCGAGACGGCCGAGACGGGTTGCGCAACTCCTCCGACCACACCTCCAGCCAGTAAGACGGCAACTACTCCGAGCCCGATGATTCGGGTTCGTGCAGCGATCGTGGATCGCAAGCAGGCTGATCTCCGAAGGGTCATCATCGGGCAAAGCTACCCGCTGCGTTTGATTTGTCCAGTACACCACCGCCCGCAGTTTGAGAAAGACGGGTGGTCAAAAGGCGCGACCCGTACAGTGACCTGATGGATCGCAACATGCCGGACCTCTTCGGTGCCGACGAACCAACACTGCTCGCTGGAATGCTGGATTGGTATCGAGCCGGCGTCCTGGACAAGGTCAGCGGGCTCGGCGACGACCTCGCTCACCATGTCAACCTGGAATCTGAAACCAGTATCGCGGGGTTGACCAAACACTTGGCACTGGTCGAGGACAGCTGGTTCGCCAACTTCGCCGGAGTTCCCCACCCCCAGCCATGGAAAGACATCGACTGGGACGCCGACCCGGACTGGGAGTTCCGAACCGCCCGCTCAGAGCCGCTCATTGCTTCCGTCGGGCTGTACCGCTTGGCAATCGAACGAAGCAACCTGACCGCGGCGGGCAGGCTGCTCGACGAGATGAGCCCGGTCGGTCGCCGGGAACCTTTTTCACTGCGGTTCGTCTATGTGCACGTCATCGAGGAAACTGCGCGCCACCTCGGACATCTTGACATTCTGTGCGAACAACTCGACGGCAGAGTTGGGCGCTGAACAACGACGAAACGCTCGGAACGAAGACCGACCCGAACGAAGACCGAAAGAAAAACGGTGCGGCCGAAGCACGCACCGTTCAAAAAACTTCACCTGGTTGTGGAGACGAACGGAATCGAACCGTCAACCCCCTGCTTGCAAAGCAGGTGCTCTGCCAATTGAGCTACGTCCCCGGAAGGAGCCAACAGACTAGCGGCTGACGAGGTGGTGTGTGCACAAGCGGGCGTACCAACCGCTCTTCTCCGCCAGGCACGTGACGCAGGTCGAACAGAATCCCTACCGCTCGGTCGTTCCTTCGAAACGGGCGCAGCGCACGCCTCGCGCAGCCAATTCCCGCAGGAACGGCGCGGGTTCGTGATACTCACCAACGCTGAAGCACCCACCGCCAACCGCACCGGACCGCCGCAACGCTCCGGTGAGAACGGCACCAACCGCTACCGCTGCCACAGCACCCGCGGCAACCGACGGGCGGTCCATGCACGCCAGAACGACCGACGTCTCTTCGCCGTCCATCCGCCCGCGAACCTCGACACGAACCGCCCCCGCACCTGCCTCGGCATGCGGTTTGCGGAGCATGGGAAGCCGTGAAGTCAGCCGGTCTCGACGGGTTGCTGCCATCCTTCCGCTGAGCCGATCGGCCTCGGGAAACAGCCGTTGGAGCAGCAGCGCGTCTGGCAATGCTGCCCGGTAACAATCCGCCCCGCCGATCGGATCAGGGAACCAGACGAGCTCCCGACCGCTCCCGCCGGGCCGGTGCAGCCACGCTCCGTCGCGGAAGTCATTGGATTCGCCGGACAGCGAGCTGTGGTGCTGACGTGCGCAAGCCGGTCCAGCGGTTCCGTACTTCGAGACATGCACCTCGCGAACGACCTCGAACCACCCTGCGCCATGAGCGGCAAGGACATCGGTCAGACCGGGTGCAAACCCAGCCCCCAGCACCACGTCGACACCGATGCTTCTCGCCACGGAATCCAGTTCAGTCAGGCGGCGAACGTCCGCCAGAGAATCAGAAGTCACCACCGCCGGCACCGACTTCGCGACACAGTCCGCCGCAAGGTTGTACTGGTCGGGTGGTGTTGCGATCAACACCGCGCCGAGCGAACCCAGGTGTTCTCGCACATCCCCGGCCCCCGTGTGCGCTCGCCGACCAAGCATGGCCGCAACCTGAGCAGCAACTTTGGGATTGTCATCGAAGAGGAGGACGTGCGACACGCCGCTCACGGTCAACAACTGACGGGCGGCGCGGGCACCGACGGTGCCACAGCCGACGACGGCCACCGGCCGACCGCCAAGCGATTCATGAAGCTGGGGAGAACCGGCTCCCAGAGAATTGGCCCTACTCAAGCCATACTCAAGCCATACTCAAGCCATACTCGGTCCACCGACCGGCGCATCATCGCAGGTCAGGTCCAGACAGCTCGCGCCACCCACCGCTTTTGGGGGGAACGCCGCCAGATCCACGGAGACGAAGGACAAAAGCAACCAGACCGGCGAGGCCGATGGCTGTTACAGCACGACGGAGTGCATTCACGTGGGGCTAGCTGGAATCGAACCAGCGACCTTCACATTATCAGTGTGACGCTCTAACCAACTGAGCTATAGCCCCCTTACGGGCATGCGAGCGTACACCACGACAACCGCCGCTCAGCCACGAAAAGCATCGAACGACGCTGGACGGCGGTTTCCTACAACTGTTCCGCCGGGCCTCGGCAACCTGCACCCGAACCGGAAACAGGCCTATTTCAACTCGCCCCGAAGCCGATCTTCAACGGTGAGATCGAAGTCGTCGTCGAAGGAGTCATCAGCGAGGGCTGCGAGCCAATCGGCGTCGTCCAATTCGTCGGGAGACTCGGTGAAACTACTTGTCCGCGATGCAGCTTGACCTGGTGACGGTGCGGGCGGCGGCGAGGGTGGAATGTCGGAAACAGCCGGGTTGACCTTTCGTTTCCGTCTGAAGCGACGCTCGGACGATGACCGGGGAGGCGGTGTGGCTCCAACCAATTCCTGAGGTGGCTTTTCACGTTCCGTCGACCGCTTTGCCTTAGCTCGCTGGACCGTTGCTTTCCTGCCGCGACGACCCGTGCGTCGGACCTGGTCGTCTTCGACAACACTCATGATGAGACCACCCAACAGGCCGGACAACAGGTTGTACAACGCTGCAAGAAGCACCGTCACGACGGTGTTGTGCAGAACGAGGCCGACTGCAATCGTGCACGCGCCCCTGAACAAACTTGCGCCTGAGATTCGGACGCTCTCCGCGAACCCGATGTCGACCAGGAAGTTGATCACTCGATCCGTGAAGCCAGCATTTTCACCGATCTTCCACACAAGCGTCAGCACGCCGAGGGAAATAGCTCCGCATATCGCATGGAAAACCAACGCAAGTTTGAAGACAGGCCACAGCTCGAACTTGCGAATCCGTTGCCGGACGCGAACCCCAGTGCGACGACGGAACACGAACCTGAGGTTACCGGGGCAACACGCCATGGCGGGGCACGGGGGCCGTTCACTGCTCGACTGCAGTCCCGGTGTTGTTTGGCTCCTGCGGATCAAGTGGTTCTGTCGTCGTGGTGGTCGTGGTGGTCGATGGTTCAGTTGGCGGCGGAGTGGGTGGCGGCGGCGGGTCCCATCGCGCTGAAGCGAGCGCGGAGACATCGTCGAGGACCACCTCGACCGTGACCAATCGCGCCGCACCAAGGACTTGTTCGGAGTAGCTGACCATCGCGGCCCCGTTGAGCGATGACAGGCGTTGCGCCTCGGCCTGATCGAAACGAGCACCGGCCAAGGCTGCAGCATCGGCAGCCTGCTGCGCCTGCGACCGTGCCACCCCGGCGGCAGCCAGTCGGGCCAATCCGAACGCGGCCAAGCCGCAGAACAGCACAACGACGACCATCAGGGGCAGAACTGAGCCCGATTCTTGACGGACGGCGCGCCGATGTACCCGAGCGCGGCAACGCAGAGTGCGACGGTAGGAACCCGTTCGCTTTGGGTGTTTTGCTGGATCCAACGCGTACATATGACCTCGCAACCGGAGGTGAGCAACAACGCGGACTTCGGGGGTCAACGAGAGGGTGCACGCACCCTGAGATTCGGGCCGGGGCTATTCGTCGGCTGCGTAAACCTTGGCGACAGAGGCAACGGACTGACCGGCGTCCAAGGACATCACACGGACACCGGTTGCTTCGCGACCCTGCGAAGAGATCTCGCGGACAGCCTGACGGTTGGTGACCCCGGCGTCGGAGATGAGGATGATCTCATCTTCCAGTTCAACCGTGAAGGCACCCATGACCTGGCCCTTCTTGGCCGGTAGTTTGATGGCGATGACACCCTGCCCGCCGCGTCCCTGCGGCGAGAACCGCTCGACCTTGACCCGTTTGCCGTAGCCGGCGTTGGTCACCATCAAGAGGTCCGTGGCGTCGGAGACGGCATCGACGGAGACCACCTGGTCGCCAGGTTTCATCTTCATGCCGCGCACGCCAGCAGCTGCCCTACCCATCGGCCTGACGTCTTCGGTCTGGTCGAAGCGAATGGCCATCCCGAGGCGCGAGACCATGAGGATGTGGTCGCCGTCATTGCACTGCACCACCTTGACCAGTTCATCGTCGTCTCGGAGGTTGACCGCGATGATGCCTGCCCGCAGCGACGAGTCGTAGTCGGTGAACAACGTCTTTTTCACCTGGCCAAGTTTGGTGGCGAAGAACAGGAACCGGTTGGTTTCGTAATCGCGGGTGTCGATGATGGTCTGGATCTTCTCGTCGGGGCCCAACGGAAGCAGGTTGACAATTGCTGTGCCACGAGCCGAGCGGTCTTTGACCGGGATCTCGTGGGCCTTGAGGCGATATACCCGTCCCCGATTCGAGAAGAACAACAGGTACGCGTGGGCCGAGGTTGTGATGATGGACGTGACGTAGTCGTCGTCCTTGACCTTCGCGCCTTGGATGCCGCGCCCGCCTCGCCCCTGCGTGCGGAAAGTATCGGCCGGCATTGCTTTGATGTAACCGATCTTGGAGAAGGTGATGACCAGCTCCATGTCCTCGATGAGGTCCTCCAGGCTCATGTCGCCCGGATCAAACGTGATGACCGATTTACGAGGGGTTGCGAAGGTTTCGCGGATAGCGAGGATCTCGTCCTTGATAACCGTGTTCAGGACGGACCGCTCCGTGAGGATTGCACTCAGCGTGACTATGTTGTCCTTCTCTGTTTGCAAGCCCTTCTCAAGATCGATGCGGGCCAGCCGGGTGAGCTGCCCGAGGTTCATCGCCAAGATGTCTTCGGCCTGTAGTTCGCTGAACTCGAACGGTGCGGCCATCAGCCCGCCACGAGCCGCAGCACGATCTTCCGAGGCACGGATAAGCGCAATCACTTCGTCGATGACGTTGAGGGCCTTGATGCGACCTTCGAGGATATGGGCACGGCGTTCGGCGGCGTCGAGGCGCGACTGCGAGCGTCGGGTGATGACATCGACCTGATGCTCGATGTAATAGTGGACCATCTGCTTGAGATTGAGGGTGCGCGGAACACCATCGACGAGCGCCACCATGTTGGCCGAGAAGGTTGACTGCAGCGCGGTGTACTTGAACAGGTTGTTCATCACCACGAGCGGGTTGGCGTCGCGCTTCAGTTCGATGATGAGCGTGGTGTCGTTGCCGGCCGATGCGTCGTTGGCGTCGGAGATACCAACGAGGTCGCCGGAGTTGACCAGCTCGCCGATGCGTTCGATGATGCCCTGCGGAGAAGCTTGATACGGAAGCTCGGTGACGACGATCTGCGTCTTGCCGTTCTTCATCTCCTCGATCTCGGCAACCGCGCGCATCCGGATGGATCCCTTACCGGTACGGCAGTAGTCGTGGATACCCGATTTGCCGAGGATGAGCGCACCCGTTGGGAAATCCGGACCCTTGACGAAAGCCATGAGCTCTTCGATGGTGGCTTCGGGCCGATCGAGCAGATGCACGACTGCGTCGATGACCTCGCCCATATTGTGCGGCGGGATGTTGGTCGCCATGCCGACGGCGATACCTTGGCTGCCGTTGACCAACAGGTTGGGGAACCGCGAAGGAAGCACGGTCGGTTCTTCATGCTCGCTCGAGAAGTTCGGGACAAGATCGACCGTGTCTTCTTCGATATCTGCCAACAACTGCATGGCCAGAGGCGCCAACCGACATTCGGTGTATCGGTAGGCGGCGGCAGTCGCGTCGGGTGATCCGAAGTTGCCGTGACCGTCGATGAGCGGATGGCGGAGCGAGAAATCCTGCGCCATCCGGACGAGGGCGTCGTAGGCGGCCGAATCGCCATGCGGGTGGTACTTGCCAATGACGTCGCCGACAACCGTTGCCGACTTGCGATGCGCCCGGTCGGGGCGCATGCCCTGTTGCTGCATCGACCAGAGGATGCGTCGGTGTACGGGCTTGAGGCCGTCTCGGACGTCGGGAAGTGCCCGGCTGACGATGACCGACATCGCATAGTCGAGGAACGACCGTTCCATCTCGGTCTGGATCTCAATGGGCTGGACGTTGCCGAACTCGAACGGAGGCTGGGTTCCGCCGTCGCCGGAAGGTGGTCCCGAAGGTGGGGTTGTGTCGCTCATGTCAGGTCTCGGTGGTGGTGTGAGGCGCTGTCGGACAAGCTTCGTACGGGTGGTGTGTCTTCGTCTGTGTACAAGTTGTCTGCGTGCGTGTTGTCAGTATACGTGTTGTCAGTGTGCTGATCAGTTGGGGAAAAGGCTGTGGAATCTGTGGGTGACCGGGCGGGGGGTCAGATGTCGGGTCAAACGTCGGGTCAGATGTCGAGGAAGCGAACGTCGTTCGCGTTTTGAATGATGAACTGCTTGCGGCTCTCGACGTCGTCGCCCATGAGGGTGCTGAGGATCTCGTCGGCGATGGCCGCTTGCTCCACCGTTACCTTGAGCAGCGTTCGCTTCGTCGGGTCGAGGGTGGTGTCTTTTAGCTCTTCCCAGTCCATCTCGCCGAGCCCTTTGAGGCGGTTGAACTCGTACTTCTTGTTGGGGTGCAGAGCCGTGAACGCGTTCTTGGCAGCATCGTCTTTCAGGTACTGCTTCTCTTTGCCAACCACGACCGAGAACAGGGGTGGTTGGGCGATATAGCAGTAACCGGCTTCAACGAGCGGGCGCATCTGGCGGAAGAAGAACGTGAGCAGAAGCGTCCGGATGTGCGCGCCGTCGACATCGGCATCGCACAACGCAACGACCTTGTGGTAGCGGGCCTTAGCCGGGTCGAACTCGTCGCCCATCCCTCCGCCGATGGCGCTGATGAGTGCCTGGATCTCCAGGTTTTTCAGCATCTTGTCGACGCGGGCACGCTCGACGTTCAGAATCTTGCCGCGGATCGGCAGAATGGCCTGGACGCGCGGATCACGAGCCTTCTGTGCTGATCCCAGAGCTGAGTCACCTTCCACGATGAAGAGTTCGCACTCGCCAGGGGACTTGGAGGTGCAGTCACGCAACTTGCCTGGCAGCCCGCCGCCACCAAGACCGGTCTTGCGACGGACGAGATCGCGTGCAGATTTGGCTGCGTTGCGGGCCTGTTGCGCAGCGATGGCCTTCTTGACGATGCGATTGGCTTCGGTGGGGTTTTCTTCAAGCCACTCGGCCAACTTCTCGTTGGTGGCCTTGTGCACCAGCGTGCGCATGGCCGTGGTGCCCAGCTTGCCTTTGGTCTGACCCTCGAATTGCGGGTCGCGCAGTTTCACCGAGATGATGGCCGTGATGCCTTCGCGGATGTCTTCACCCGCAAGGTTGTCATCTTTTTCCTTCAGCAGCGGTTGCTTCCCATCTCGGGCGTACTTGTTGACCACGTTGGTGAGCGCAGCCCGGAAACCTTCGACGTGCGTGCCGCCTTCGATAGTCGCGATGCCGTTGGCGAACGAGTGAACACCTTCGTAATAACCGGTGTTCCACTGGATGGCGACCTCGGCCTCTCCCACCCCGTCGTCGGCGACCGCCGAGTACGACACGACCTTGGCGAACAGCGGTTCCTTGGTCCCGTTGAGGTGCTTGACAAAATCCTTCAGTCCGTCATTGAACTTGAACGTGACCGTGTCGAGCTTGCCGTCACCGTCCCTGTCCTTGTGGGGCCGTTCATCAGTGAGCACGATTTCGAGACCGGCGTTGAGGAACGCCATCATGCGGAACCGCTCGAGCATCGTCTCGAACCGGAAGTCGGTCTCCTCGAAGATGGTGGCATCGGGCCAGAACGTGATGGTGGTTCCGGTGCGGTTCCGTGGCGCGTTGCCGATGACTTCGAGCTTTCGCTTCAGTTTGCCACCGTTGTGAAACTCGCACTCGTGGCGCTTGCCTTCGCGGTCGATGGTGGCCACCAGCCGGCTGGACAGCGCGTTGACAACCGACACACCGACACCGTGCAGCCCGCCAGAAACCTTGTACCCGTCACCGCCGAACTTGCCGCCTGCGTTGAGGACCGCCAACACAATCTCGGCTGCCGACCGGCCCTTCATCTTGGGGTCTGGATGGGCATCCACCGGGATACCCCGGCCGTTGTCAGATACCTTGCATCCGCCGTCGGCTGTGAGCACGACATCGATCCGGTTGGCGTACCCGGCCATGGCCTCGTCGACCGCGTTGTCGACCACTTCCCACACGAGGTGATGCAGGCCAGTAATACCCGTTGACCCGATGTACATGCCGGGGCGCTTCCGGACGTGCTCAAGACCCTCGAGGATCGTGATGTCTTTCGCGCCGTAATCTGATGATGCCTTGCCGGCACGGGCAGCGTTGGCTACCGCAGCCTTTTCAGCAGCGGCGGCATCAAGATGCGGCGCGTCCTGCCCGAACAAGTGGGCGGCGGTGTTTGCATCGTTCGTAGCCATCGTGATCAACCTTTCGAAGCGACCAAGAAACGGCCGTCTCTGTGGTCCTGAGCCGCGCCGTGCCACAGGCAGTGGCAGGACAGGCGAAGGACGGGACAGAGACGCTGGTACAAGTGCGGCCGGGGTTCGGCGAGCCCTGTACCGGTCACGCCGCACCCACAGCGACGCACGAGTGCGACGACGGGTCTGGGGGCCGTTTCAAGGTGGGACGAGCCTACCAGCAAGGGTGTGACACTCGGGTCATTTCAGGCGCTTGTGACCCCTGCTTGCTGAGCGTCAAATGCCTGAATTTTCAACTGAACAGAGCGGTTCCGCATGGCGTTCGAGGGAAGAGGAGAAGTATCAGGAACGGGTCCGGCGGCGTGATTCCCCATAGCCCGCGGATCGGGTCCACCGGGCGGTCCGCGACGAGGTGTCCGGTGCCGATCCGGTCGGTCGCTGCACGGTAACCGTGACCGTCGAGATGACAATCGAACCACGAGCCTTGTTGATCCTTCCGGCGATGTCACCGCCCAGAAATCGCAGTTCCGTTGCCCAGGCCGGCTCGTCGACCGAAACGGTCAACTCTCCGTCCTTCAACCGTTCCGGCCGACTGTGGGCCGCAAGAACCGGACCGACGACTGCTTCCCAATCCCCGAAGACGGACACCAGCAACTCGGGTGATCCAAGGCCCAGTTGGCGCGCGACTGTCCCCAGGGAATCACCCACGGGTCGCATATCCCCAGGGTCATCCACAGGAGTCCATCGTTTCCACGTCATTTCATGCTCTCCAACGCGAAACTGTCCACAGATTCCACAGGTTTACCCACAGATCCAGCACTCTTGCTGCTGAAGAGCGCTGAGACGGTGCCTGTCCGTTCGACGTCAACCACGGCATCGACACGAACTCCGACAGGAGCAGCAATCGCTGTGGCCAGCACCGCCTGGCCGATCGGAAGGTGGCGGACCAGCGCTGCGCTGCGCCCGGGGTCAAGTTCGCTGAAGACATCGTCGAGCAGCAGCAAGGGCGCTGACCCGTGCGTGGCGGTGAGATGGCGATGCACGGCCAATCGCATGGACAGCGCAAGCGTTCGTTGTTCCCCCTGTGATGCGTGAGTCCGGGACGGTCTGACCAGCCCATCGGCTGCGAGCGACAGCAGCACATCGTCACGGTGCGGGCCGGTCATGGACAACCCACGGCGCGCGTCGTCGAAACGCGACTTCGCCAGGGCATCAGCGAGGACATCGATCTGCACCGCCGCCGACCCTTCATCCGAAACTGAGATTAAATCTGAAACTGAATCCGCGATCGCGCCGCGTTGGCACAGCCACGATGAACCGTATGCAACGCGCACTTGCAATGACGATTCGGCGATGTCGCTGTACGCCTCGACCAACGCAGGCCGAAGCGCATCGAGCAAAGCCAGTCGGGCATTGACAAGGGCTGTACCGGTCTCGGCGAGCTTCTCGTCCCACACGTCGAGCGTCAACGCAGCGGCCTCATCCAGCCGACCCCTTCCCACAGTTGCCACCTGTTTGAGCAGTGCGTTGCGCTGTTTCAGGACTCGCTCGACATCATCGAGCAGCGCCCCGTACCGAAGGTGCTGCGCGGCGAGTGCGGTGTCGAGCCAGTCCCGACGCTCCCCGGGACCGCCTTTGACCAAGGTGAGATCTTCGGGCGAGAAGACGCTGATCCGCACGACTTCAGCGAGCTCCCTGGTTCGCTTCAACGGTTGCTTGTTCACCAGTGTCCGAGACCGGCCTGCCGGCACGATCTCGGTCTCGATCAGTACCGCCCGCGCATCGTTGAGTAGTTCACCCCGAACGACTGCCCGCTCGGATCCGACACGTGTCAACGACTCGTTGGAAGCACCGCGGAACGATCGGAGGGTTGCCAGATAACCGATGGCTTCGAGAAGGTTGGTCTTGCCGGTGCCGTTGGGACCTGACACCACCGTGACACCGGAGCTGAGTTGAACCTCGGCCTCGGCATAGCTGCGGAAGTCCCTGATGGCGAGCCGCTGGAGAGTCACTTTCCAACGATACGCCGACGGTGAAACCGAGTTGATCAGGAGACCCGGACCGGCATCAGCAGGTACAGGTAATCCGGACGATCGGGCGAGCGCAGCAACGCCGGTTTTAGGGGATCGGTGGTCTGCAGGGTCACGGTGTCGCCTGTGGCCAGATCGAGACCGGCCATCAGGAACTCGGGGTTGAACGCAACCTGGACATCGGCGCCCTGAAAACTCGCTTCGAGGTCTTCCGACGCCTGCCCCACGTCCTGGGTGATGGCGATCAGCTCAAGGGAGTCGGCGGTCATCTTGAGGCGCACGGGAGTGGCGTCCTTGGCGAGCAGCTTCACCCGACGGAGTGCCTCGAGGAAGGCAAGACGGTTCACCGTCAAGGTGTTGGGCAGAGTCGCCGGAATGAGGTTCCGGTACGGCGGGTATTGACCCTCGATGAGACGGGTAGTGAGGCGGACCTGACCTACCTCGAACGCTGCTTCGCGTTGTCCGAGGTGAAGGTTTGCCTCACCTTGCGAACTCAGTAAGCGAGCAAGTTCCCCCAGGGCTCGGCTCGGCACAAGGACGGTTTGACCCTCGGCAAGCACCGTCTGGCCAGGGAGATCTCGCACGGCAAGCCGGTAAGAGTCGGTTGCGACGAGGCGCAGACCACCGGCCTCCGCTGCCATGAGCACACCGGTGAGGATGGGGCGGGCGTCGTCGTGGCTGGCAGCCGGGATGACCTGCTTGAGGGCATCTGCCAGTGCACCAACTGCGATCGTGACCCCACCCGCCGCGGGGTCGGGTAGGCGTGGAAAGTCTTCGGCCATCAGCGTTCGAACGGCGAAGGCTGAACGACCAGCCGAAATGTGAGCTTGTTCTCCTTCGACCGACACCTGCACAGCACCGGGTTGAACCGCCTTCAGAATATCGTTCACCAACCGGGCGGGGAGCACAGCGGTTCCGTCCTCACCAGCGGGAACTTCGATCGTGACATCGATCGTGAGATCGAGATCGGAACCGGTCAGGCGAAGTTGCGTGCCCGATAGAGAGACACGAACGCCGGACAGGACGGGCAAGGCACTTCGACTGGCAACAGCACGGGCGGCGGTCCCAAACGCCTCTACGAGAACGTCACGCTCACAGCGGAACTTCATGGTGTTGTACCTGTCCTATTCATATAAAGAAAAGAGTTAAAAAGGTGATAGTTGTTGTAGGGCCTGTGGATTGTGGGCAACCCACTGTTTGCCCAGCTCAGAGCATGTTTCATTGTCCCACCGTCATCCCCAGGCTGCGCGGGTTGGCCAACTTGAACGAAGAGGCCTGTGGAGGACGGAAATGTTCCCCACAGATTTCGGCTGTTTTCCACCGACGTTTCCACAGTGCAGGTCATGATCATTGACCATTTTTGATGATGCGGACCAGTTCGGTGACTTGGTCGTAGGTCGCGCGTCGTTCGTGCATCTGCCCAGTGATCTTCTCGACCGCGTGAATGACTGTCGTGTGATCCCGTCCGCCGAACTCACGACCGATCATCGGGTACGAGAAGTCCGTGAGTTCCCGGAAGACGTACATCGCGACCTGGCGAGCGGTCACCAAGGGACGACGACGGCTCTGGCCGGTCAGATCCTCGATGCTGAAGTCGAACATCGACGCGGTGGCCTCGAGAATGGAACGAGCCGTGATGGGCCGTGGTTCAGACGATGACAGCAGGTATCCAAGCACGCGACGCTCGACCGTGATGGGGTCGAGCACCTCGCCGGGGCCGAGGTTGAGGCTGGCCCACGCGCACACCCGGTTCAGCGCACCTTCCAACTCGCGGATGTTGTCCTTGATATTGGTCGCGATGAACGTGAGCACCTCGTCGGGGACGAAGACCCGCTCTCGGTCGGCCTTCTTGCGAAGGATCGCGAGGCGCGTTTCGAGTTCCGGGGGCTGCACATCGGTGATGAGGCCCCATTCGAAGCGGCTCCGGAGGCGGTCTTCCAGCGTTCTGATGTTCTTCGGCGGGCGGTCCGACGAGATGACGATCTGGCGGCCGGACTGGTGAAGGAAGTTGAACGTATGGAAGAACTCTTCCTGCGTGCCTTCCTTGCCCTCCATGAACTGGATGTCGTCGATGAGCAGCACGTCGCAGTCGTCTCGGTAGCGACGCTTGAACGCACCCGTGGTGTTGGTCTTGATGGCGTCAACGAACTCGGTCACGAACGTTTCGGTAGACACATAGCGGACACGGCTGTGCTTGTAGTTCTGCTGCACATATTGGGCGATTGCCTGGAGGAGGTGGCTCTTGCCCAACCCGGAATCGCCGTAGATGAAGAGCGGGTTGTAACTGCGCGCAGGCGTTTCGGCTACGGACAAGGCCGCCGCGTGGGCGAACCGGTTCGACGAGCCGATCACGAAGTCCTCGAACGTGTAGCGAGGGTTGAGTGTCAGATCTGCGCCGGACGAGCCTGCTCCGCCGTTGCGTGGTGCCGTGTGAGGTTCTGGCTGCTCACGTTCCGGCACCGGCCGGTAGGTCGTGAGATCAACCACATTGTCCGGGGCGGCGGTGGGAAGGCCACCCATGGCGGTTCCGACGCTGACGCCGGGTGCGTGGAGCCCTGCTTGCTGTGTCGAAGCTGAGTCCTCGCGCAGCGATGTCCGGAGGTCGGGCTCGTCGACCGGGGCAAGCCGCTGCCCGGCGTCGATCGAGACATCGATCACCACTTCCATCGACCGGCCGCTCGATTCGCTGAGGACTGACCGGAGAAGCCCCAGGAAGCGCTCCTCGATCTTTTCCTTCACTAACCCGTCGGGAACCCCCAGCACGACCCGCTGATCGCTGAGCGACAAAGGTGTGGCGCGCGCGAAGTACATATTCCAGATGGCCTCAGAAACCTGGAGGCGTAGCTGCGCCCCGGCCCGGCCCCACAGTTCGTTTGTCTCCTGGTTGTCCACAGCTAAGCCTCAGCCTTGCACAGGGAATTCCACAGGTGTGGAAAACCTTGCCGATGGGGGAAATCCCGAGGTGCCACGTACGAAATGCTTTGTGGGCACCGTGCGGGGCTGGGGAAGCACCCGGGAGGGTGGGGAGATGGAAGCTAGCACCACCACGAGGTCGCGTGTCAGGTGTGCGGCAGATGGTGGCAGGGCTGGAACAATCTGGTCGTGCGGAGGGCGCGGAGGCTGCTGGGGGCCGGACCGTTGAGCTGGATCAGGCAGATCGGCTGAGGGAGTAACATGCGCGTGTTCGTTTCCGCGGGCTGCTGTTGCCGCGCCGATTGAAGATCCGTTTGGAATCGAACACACTCAGACCGCAGCACTTGCAAGTATCGGAACACTGATTATGAAGCGCACCTTCCAACCCAACACCCGCCGCCGAGCCAAGAAGCATGGTTTTCGCGCCCGCATGGCAACCCCCGCGGGTCGTGCTGTCCTGAAGGCGCGTCGCCTTAAGGGCCGCACTCGCCTGTCCGCCTGAGTTCCAGGGTCCGGACTGAGCCGAACTCACAGCAGAACTGACGGTCGGGCGCACTGATATGACCGCTGTTCCGCATAGCGAAGCGTTGCAGTCTCCGGCTGGGGCGACCCTCCGCCGCTCGACGGTCTGGTCGTTGCGGGGCACTGCCGCGTTCGAGGATATCCGAAGCTCTGGCCGTTCGTGCAAGCAGGGTCGACTCGTGGTTCAGCGATGCTTAGGAGACGCTGGATCGCCCGTGGTTCTTGGTTTGATCGTCGGCAAATCGGTCGGCAACGCCGTGACCCGCAACCGCGTCAGACGCCAGATTCGTGCGGTAATCCGAGAACTCTCCGGCGAATTGGCAGGTTCGACGGTGGTTGTACGGGCACTTCCGGGTGCAGCCGGCAGTTCGTACGGGTCGTTGTCGTCAAGTCTGCGCCTGTGTCTGGTTGGATCGACACGGTGACGGCGTCCAACGCTCTTGAGTCGCCGGTCGTGACCGAACGCGGGGATTTGTCCCCCTTGCCTCGGAGATCACCCGTAGCGTGGCTACTCATCGGGGGTATTCGGGCGTATCGGCTTGCTTTCGCGAGTCGGCCGTCGCCGTGCCGGTTCGAACCGACCTGTTCGGCTTACGGCCTCGAGGCGCTTCGGCTCCACGGCTCGGTGCGCGGCTCGGCGCTGATTGCTCGGCGCATCGTCCGGTGTCGGCCAGGTGGCGCACACGGGTACGATCCGGTTCCACCTTCGGAACCGACGCCATCCGCTGTTCGTGCTGCCGCAGCGTCGAGCTACTCCCCTGGGGCCACCGTATCCCACTTGTTGACACCCCCCCCTACTGACTGAGCGCCATGTTCGAGATCATTGCCCAGGTCTTTGCCTTTCTGTTCGACCTCACGAACAGCTATGCGATGGCGATCATTCTTCTGACCGTGCTTGTCCGGTTGATTCTGCTGCCGCTCACGCTGAAGCAGACCCGGTCTATGCAGGGCATGGCCAAACTGCAGCCGGAGATCAAGAAGCTGCAGGAGAAGCACGGTGGCGATCGTCAGGCCATGAACGAAGAGGTGATGAAGCTTTACAAGGAGCACAAGGTCAACCCGGCCGGCGGTTGTCTGCCGATCCTGCTGCAGGCACCAATCTTCATCGGTCTCTACCGTGTGGTGAACGGGCTCACCCGCAACGTTGAACTCTCCGGGCTCATGATCCGTGTTGCGAAACCCCAATACTTGTCAAACGGCACCGAGTTGTACCGCAGCCTGGTTCGGAGCGGCGGGGCAATGAAGTCTTTCGGAATTGATCTTGCACAGTCAGCGCAGGGTGTCACGGGGTCCAGCCTGACCCGGTTGCCGTACATCCTGCTCGTCGTCCTCGTCGGTGTGACGGGCTACCTGCAGCAGGTGATCACCAACAAACAGCAAGGCCCTCCGGCCACAGCCCAGGCTGCACAGATGCAGCGCACCATGAAGTTCCTCCCGATCTTCTTCGCCTTCATCTCGTTCAATATCCAGTCGGCGGTTGTTCTGTACTGGATCGTCGGCAACCTGTGGATCATCGTGCAGGGCCAGATCCTGCGCAAGCTCAACCCGGTTGTGCCGGGAACCGAAGCTCCAACTGTCGCGTCGTTGTCGTCCGAGAAGACCTCGAAGGTCGATTCCGTGTTGCCCGCCAAGGTCAAATCTGAATCGGCGAGCGCGCCACGGCCCGGCACAAATGCGAAGGCAGCTGCAGCTGGAGGATCGGCTCGGGTAGCGGGAAGCAAAGCGGCCCCAACGAAGCAGTCAGCAATCGCAGCGGCCCGTCAGGCCGCGCGAGACGGGCGGTCCCGTCAGGCTGACAACACATCGGACAAACAGAAATAGGTTCAGGTAGCTATGGAATGGGTTGAATTCAACGCTTCGACACTCGAAGACGCCACGCAATTGGCGGCCGATGGGCTGGGTCTTGACGCTTCGGCATTGGAGATAGAGATTCTTGAAGAGCCGGTGGCCGGGTTGTTCGGCCGCGTCCGCGGGACCGCTCGCATCCGGGCCCGTGCAGCCGGTTCCAAGGCTGGCAAGGCTGGCAAGGCTGGCAAGGCTGCTCCGGCGAAGGCCGCCAGGGTTGCGAAAGCTCCTGCGACGAGTGCGTCCAGCGCTGGGAAACAAACGCGGGTGTCGTCGGGCGCAGAGGAACTGAATCGGCCAGTCGAGGCGGTTTCGCGCGCAACGCGGCCAAAGGCCAGCGGTTCCGCGCTGGCTGTGGCGGCAGCGGTCGCTGCTGCTCCGGTGAAGGCTTCTGCAGATCGACGGCCGGCCGCCGCACGACGCACACCGCCTCCCGCTCGAGGCGGTCAGGTGGCACCATCGCGCGTCGGAGATGAGCCGGTGGATATGGACGCAGTTGTTGAGAGTTCGAAGCGATTCCTCGGTGGCCTGCTGGGCGCGGCGGGGTTGCAGGGAACGATCTCGCACCGCGTCGTCGATGAACAGACCGTCGAGATGTCCATGAGTGGTGACGGTCTCGGAATGCTGGTAGGGCCGAAGGGGCAAACACTGTTGGCGGCGCAGGAGCTGCTCCGAACCTTTGTTCACCACGACACCGGCGGGCGCTCAGGTCGGCTGATGCTCGATGTCGCCGGATACCGCGAGAAGCGTCGTGCCGCCCTGCAGATTTTCACCAAGCAGGTAGCCGAATCCGTTGTCAGCACCGGCGAACGGCGAGTGCTTGAGCCGATGAATGCCGTTGACCGAAAGGTCATTCACGACACGGTGGCTGGGTTGGAGGGCGTGTCGAGCATATCGGAAGGTGAGGATCCTCAGCGATATGTGGTGCTGCTTCCCGAGTGAGCCACTCCGGAAAGCGTCCGCCCCTATCCGCCTCCCCAACCACGCAGACTGATCGCACGGTGCAACCAGCAACTCGGGTGCAACGCGCTCTCGAGCAATCGCAGAAATTCGGATTTCTCGGTCCGGGCACACTGGACCTGCCGATGCGTCATGCCGACGCCTTTGTCGACATCGCGTGCGCAGAGGTCGAAGCAGCCGGTGGCGTTGGCGGCACGTGCTCGTGGCTGGACCTGGGCAGTGGCGGTGGACTCCCCGGGTTGGTTGGAATCGACCGTCTGGCGGATTCAACGTGGGTGTTGCTGGACGCTCAAGCCAAACGAATCCGCTTTCTCCGGTCCGTTGTTGCTGACTGGGACGTGTCGAGTCGGGTGATCTGTGTGTTGGGTCGAGCCGAAGAGATCTATCAGGCTGGCCAATACCGTGAGGTAGAGGTTGTTGTGGCCAGAGGATTCGGCCAGCCGAGTGTGACAGCCGAATGCGCCACAGGCTTTCTTCCAGTTGGAGGCATCCTGGTCGTGTCCGAGCCGCCGGATTCCGATGGCAGTCGATGGGATGGAGTGGACCAGACCCCGCTTGGTCTGGTTTTCGACGGTGTACGGAGAAGTGGCGGTTTCGGGTTTGCTGTTCTGCGGAAAGTGCGGCGGCAAGCATCACAGATTCCCCGAACCGGTGCTGCGCTGGCCAGGAACCCGCTGTTTTCACCCGATTAGCTTCCCGACTCCGTGGCGCCGGGGATCGAGAGCTTGACGAAACCGGCACGTGTCGAATGAAATCGCCTGAATGGCCTGGCGTTGCATTCTTCCAACCCTGCGTCTCAGCAAGGGTGAACCTGAAGCGAGGCCATATCCTCTGACTGATAGCCGCGAGCGAGGTCTCGTCTGCCATCGATCAAGTCGTGGACGAACCAACGTTACGTCGGGCGCGCCGAACAGTGTGGGGCGAGTGGGCCCGGCCACTCAGCAGCCGGGATGCCCGCAGACCTTGGGTGACCTACGTTTGCGATTGGCTAGAACCCAGCTCGAATGCAACGAACAGGGGATCTTGCTGCCAGCGAAGATGTTTCACGTGAAACAATCCCAGCGCCTGTCTCGGCGCCGGGCAGTGCCAAAGCGACCCCGGCGTCTGCGCGAAGTTGTCGAGCGGGACATCAGGCCGGGACGAATTGTTTCACGTGAAACACCGGCGTTTTGATTTGGATGGCGGCGCTGATTCTGACGCCCGAAAATCTCTCCGTCCTTTCATAGGCGACTCGATGGGTTCCGAAGGGATCACGAGGTCTATGGAGTGTTGGAGCCGCGGGACGAGCCCAGTGCTCGACCATTCGCTGCCGGGCGGAGAATCGCCTGCCGCGAATTCGGACGAAGCAAGGGAGGTAACCCGTGTTGTCTCAACTCGAAGGCAGCGGTCGGTTCATAACCGTTTGTATCGCCGGTCGAGTCGCCCCGTACACCTTGCGACGTTCTCAGACCGCCGTCGCAGCGCCCCCTCAACTCTCGAGGAAGAACCCCAGGTGTGGGTCTTGTCCGAGCACCCGCATCGGTGGGACGGGCCTCGCTCGTTGGGTTTTCAGATGGCTGGGGGTGTGGCGGATGTTTCACGTGAAACAACCCGGTTCAAATCGGATGAGACCGTTCCGCTCGGAGTTCTATCCGACAACCTCGTTCGGTACAACCCATTTGATGAAGGAATTCACGGTGATGCAACCAAAGCGGTCGCCAACGTGCGACAATGATCGGACCGACCGTGGCGCTCAGACACGGAGGGTCGGACCCAAGGGGTTCGACTCGGTCAGCGTCGTGGTCAATGCCAAATCAGCCTGCTGTAGAGGTCGATTTGGGACATCTTCAATCTCTTGAGAGTAAGGACGTGACGTGAGCGGTATGGACGTCTCATCAACTGATAGTGAGGCGCCAGTCGCCATCCCTGACCCGGCGGCGGAAGCGGGCGCGATCGCACGAGGTGCGCTCGAACGACCGCTCCCACGGATCATTGCGATTGCCAACCAGAAGGGAGGGGTGGGCAAAACCACGACAGCGATCAGTGTGGGAGCGTCGCTAGCCGACCTGGGTTACCGGGTGTTGGTCGTTGACCTGGATCCGCAGGGCAACGCGACTACCGGTCTTGGGGTGAACGCCCGCGAACTGGATCACAGTGTCTACGAGGTGTTGATGCACGACGTCCCGATTGAGGACGCCATCGAACCAACAGCCGTACAGAACCTGTTTGTCGTTGCGACAACGATCGATCTGGCCGGGGCTGAAATCGAACTGGTTCCAGCTATGTCTCGCGAAATGAAGTTGAAACGGGCCCTCGCCCGAGTACGCGACGACTTCGACTACACGCTTATCGACTGTCCACCGTCGCTCGGTTTGCTGACGATCAACGCGTTGTCTGCTGCAACCGAGGTGATGGTCCCTATTCAGTGTGAATACTTTGCCCTCGAAGGATTGGGTCAACTTCTCCGCAACGTCACGCTGATTCAGAACAATTTGAACCCCGACCTGGAGATCAGCACCTTCGTCCTCACCATGTACGACGCTCGGACGAAGTTGGCCGACCAAGTGACGAAGGAAATCCGGACGCATTTCGGGTCCCGGGTCAGCAAGCACATCATTCCCCGGTCGGTGCGGCTGTCAGAGGCCCCCTCCTTCGGGCAGCCAATTACAGTCTTCGACCCCACCTCACGCGGTGCGCTTGCGTACCGTGAACTAGCAAAGGAGCTCAGCGGTGGTCCGGCAAAGCGGTTTGGGTAAAGGACTCGGGGCGTTGAT
This sequence comes from Acidimicrobiia bacterium, assembly GCA_031385545.1. Taxonomy (GTDB): domain Bacteria; phylum Actinomycetota; class Acidimicrobiia; order Acidimicrobiales; family JANYDT01; genus JANNBN01. The sequence continues at coordinate 132,320 of JANNBN010000166.1, forward strand.
CCCGACAGCGGAAGAACGGGCGACTGCGGATGCGATCCCGACGAAGTCGACGAGCGATGGAGAAGGGGTGCTCGCCGAAATCGCGCTGCAGGCCATCGTGCCGAGCAGATTCCAGACCCGTGAAGTCTTTGACGAAGTGGCGCTCGAGGACCTTGCGGGGTCAATCAAAGAAGTTGGCGTCCTGCAGCCGATCCTGGTCAGACCATTGGGAAACGGTTCCTATGAGTTGGTGGCCGGTGAGCGTCGCTGGCGAGCGGCTCGACGCGCTGGGTTGAGAACCATCCCCGCGCTCATCAAAGACACCCCGGATCAAGCGTCTGTTCTCCATGTCCTCATCGAGAACCTGCAGCGCGAGGATCTTGATGCGCTTGAAGAGGCTGCGGGATTCCAACAACTCATTGCCGAGTTGGGTGCGACGCACGAAGAGGTTGCGACCCGAGTCGGCCGGTCTCGCTCGGCTGTGACCAACAGTCTTCGGCTGTTGCAGCTCACACCTGCGATACAGAAGATGATCAAGACGAAGGAACTGTCAGCAGGGCACGCCCGTACCCTGCTGCAGATCACAGACAAGGCCTTTCAGGAAACCCTCGCCCGGCGAGCAGTGTCCGAAGGGATGACGGTCAGGCAACTCGAAGCTGCAATCCAGCTGCGATCGGCTCTTGCCTCGGGCAAGAGCGGCAAGCCCACGCCGGCGTCGCGAACAAACGCGAAAGCGACGGACAAGCCCGCAGCGCTCTTAGAACTCGAAGAAATTTTGTCCGGGCAGTTCGATACCCGGGTCGGAATCGATCTCGGCCCGAAGAATGGCAAAATCGTTATCGAGTTCGCCGACATCGAAGACCTTGAGCGAATTTTCGCTGTGATGACCGGCGAAACCCCCGAACCGGACCTCGTCGAAGGCTGACCACGAAACGGCCACCGAGCGTCCTACTACTGGCGCAGGGGCAGCTCGACCGAGGGGCCTACAGGTGGGTGGACAGCTTGTCCATCAGCCGGCCTTTGGGCATTGCGCCCACGATGCGATCAACAAGCTCGCCATTTTTGAACACCAGCATGGTGGGAATGCTCTGTACCCCGTAGCGCATTGCAACGTTTGGGTTCTCGTCGACATTGAGCTTCGCGATCTGCAGCTTGCCGACCTGCTCCGACGAAATCTCATCGAGCACGGGAGCAACCATCTTGCACGGCCCGCACCATTCGGCCCAGAAATCGATGACGATCGGCGTGTCGGCTGCACCGACATGCTCGTCGAACGTGGCATCGGTGAGGGTTGCGATGTGCTCGGACATGGTGGTTCTCCTAAAACAATTGGAACGAATGCTGCGAATGAGTAAAGCACGCGTCGAGAGTGAGTCGGATATGAATCGTATGGGGTTTGAGTCTGCAGCCCGGCGTTGCCAGCGGTGCAAGTCACCGCTTGACGGTGCAACCGAAAGGCCTATCGGCTTGTTCCCGGAGCAGCGAATTCATAAACCCAACCCTGTGTGGGCCCGTGCCTGGCCCGGGTCGGTCTGTATCGGCCCTGACACTGCGCAGAACAGGTCTCGTCAGTGGTGAGCCTCAAGCCAGCGCTCGGCATCGATTGCGGCCATGCAACCGGATCCCGCAGCGGTGATGGCCTGGCGGTACGTGTGATCCTGCACGTCGCCGCAGCCGAAGACCCCATCAACGTTGGTCAGTGACCGCCCGGGCACTGTTGCCAGGTATCCCTGCTCGTCAAGATCGACCTGGCCCTTGAACAAGTCGGTGTTCGGCACATGCCCGATGGCGACGAACAAACCCGTGACGTTCAACGTGGAACGCTCGCCCGTGACCGTGTCTTCGAGAACGGCTCCTTCCAAGGACGGTGCTCCGAGGAGATCAACGACGGCAGAGTTCCAGCGAAACTCGATCTTGGGATTGGCCATGGCCCGGTCCTGCATGATCTTGGAGGCACGGAGCGAGTCTCGGCGGTGCACCACGGTGACCTTGCTGGCGAATTTCGTGAGGAAATTCGCTTCTTCCATCGCAGAGTCACCTCCTCCGACCACAGCAATTTCCTTTCCCCTGAAAAAGAAGCCGTCGCAGGTTGCACAGGTCGAGAGACCGTGCCCGAGCAACCGCTGTTCGGCGGGGAGGTTCAGCATCAACGACCGCGCACCGGTCGAGATGATCACTGCCTTCGATCGGTACTCGTTGTCGCCGACGAACACCGAGAAAGGCTGCTGGGTGAAGTCGACCCTGGTGACCTTTTCTGTGAGCATCTCGGCACCGAACCGCTCGGCCTGGGCCCGCATGGTGGTCATGAGCTCGGGTCCTTGGATGCCGTGCTCGAAACCAGGGAAGTTCTCGACCTCAGTGGTGAGCATCAATTGCCCACCTGGTTGGTCGCCGGTGGACGAGATCTCGCCCTCGATGACGAGCGGGTGCAAGTTCGCCCGAGCGGTGTAAATGGCAGCTGTGAGACCAGCTGGGCCTGAACCGATGATGATGACGTCTCGCACGGATGACATGACTCAGAGAACCTTTCGCAGCCGACTTTGGTCAGGCGGTTGGTTTGGCACGACGACGGCGCCACAGCAGCGCCCCGCCCAGCATGAACACCGAACCGATGAGGAAATATGCCAACCACACGCCCTTCGGCAGATAGCTGTCGGTCAAACGCACCAGCCCGATGATCAAGAAGCAGAACAACAGGACGGCCAGACCCAGTGCCATGACAAAGAACACGGCGTACTTGACCAATTTCGTTGCGGGTTCCGACGTCTTCGACCGGACGGACCCCACCGCTTGTTCGAATGTGTCGACCAACTGCGTTGCCCAGTCCGGTTCTGCATTGCTCACACGAGCAGACTATCCGTTCGGGTGGGTCGGGTTTCCTGCGGGACTTGCGTCACGTGACGGGCCGGCACGCATCATCGACAGCAACAACCACGGGTGCTTTCCCGACGGGGGTGGCGACTGCAAAGGTGACCATGCGGTCCCCGACGAGCGCCCGAACGAAACGCGGTGGTGCCTGTTCGACCCCCGACACCGTGAGCGCAACGCGTAACGCATCAGCGCATGGCGTTGACACGTCTGCCAGCGCCAGAGTCGGATCAGCTCGCAGCTTCGCAGCAACTTCGGACACGGACAGGTACTTGCCGAGCAAGTTCGGTGTGGGCGGCAGATCGGAGGTGGTCGTTGCAGCTGCTTCTGCGGCCGGTTCGGCAAGCGTGGCTGAACCAACACCCGAACGATCCGCTGTCACCGTGGTCGTCGGACGCACCGCAGGAGCCAGGGCCGCGGGAGCGGGCGGGGCGAGATCGGAGGAGGTCGGAGGCTCGGAAGAGCGCGCAGGTGGCGCTCCACCGGGTGGAAGAGCAGATTTCCTTGCCAGGGGCGGCGATGTGCCTCCTGCCGTATCGATCTGCCCGCCTACAGCGCTGTCGAAGCTCACCGCTTCGTCGTCGGTTGGAATGTGCGCCGTCGTGCCGCCTGCGCCAGGTGCGCCCTCCGACGTAGCCGACTCCATCGCTGCTCGGGCGCTCGCGGCTTCCTCGGACGCGACGCCGGCGAAATTTCCGGCCACCGTTTCGGGTGCAGCGGCTGCTTCCGCCGCCGCTGCAGCGGTTGTGTCTGCCGCCGCTGCTGTCTCGGCTGCCTCGCCAGCGAGATTTGCTGACGTGACCCGCGCCGAGTTGGCGAACAAAGCACTGGCTCCGAAGGTGCATGCCGCCAGGACCGCTGCGGCTGACGCCGCGTAACGTGGGGTGAAGTAGCGGGTTCGGCGGCGCTGCAGGGAGATCACGTTGGAGGAATGGACCGCAGCATCTTGGCCGGGCGAAAGCGTTGGTTCGGCCGTTGGTTCGGCCGCTGGGTCCGAAACGGGCTCCGCAGTGGATGTCGGTTCGATCACGGGATCAGCGATCGATCGGGCCCAACTTCCCACGATGGCCACCCTGGCCGGGCACGCAACGCACGCAGCGAGATGCAAGATGGTCGTGCGAACCGCCTCTGCGTCAAGTCCGAAAGCAGCATCGGGAACGCCGGCCTGCAGGTCGGCCAGGACCGAAACCCCAAGATCGCTCAGATGGCCGTCACGAAGCAGGCGGTCGTGGTCGTCGATGTCAGCCCATTCAGCTCGTTCCTCGTCCTGGTCCTTCTGATATCTCGCGCTGTGATCACCGGTGGCGGCATTTTCGGTTCTGGAGAGGCCGTCAAAGATCGGCGCGTCCAACCAACCTGCCGTCGGGTCAGGTTGCGGAGCGGCAGATGTGGGTTCGGGAGCGCTCATGGGTGGCTCGAGTCTGACGGTGGGAGTTGATGTGTGGTGAGACGCAGTTCCGTGCCGGGTTGGTTCCCGGAGGTTGCTGTGCCAACGGTCATGTGAGCGCGAGCGGTTTGCTGCGCACTGGGGTGCGGGTCCTCGTCGGTGGGGTCGCCCAATCCCGATTCAGGCCGTGCGAGCGCGGCACGGCCCCGGGCGATACGAGAGCGAACCGTCCCGATGGGGATGCCGAGAACGTCAGCGATCTCGCCGTAGTCGAGGTCGCAGAGATCACGAAGCACAACCGCCGTGCGAAACTCGACGGGCAGCCTCTGCAACGCAGCGTCCACTTGGAGTCGGTCTGCGATCCGTCGGTCGAACCCGCCGTCGGCCGATGCCCTGCCGTCAAAAGCCCTGCCGTCAAAAGCCCTGCCGTCCAAAGACCTGCCGGTGCCCGCAAACTCAAGCATGGAATCGTCGGTGGCAATGGGTCGTCTCTTGCGTCTGCGCAGTTCGTCGAGTGACGCGTTGGTGGCGATGCGATAAACCCATGTCGAGAACGCTGCAGTTCCGTCGAACTTGGCGATGTGGCGCATGATTGCGATGGAGGCCTCTTGAGTCGCGTCGTGGGCGTCGGCATCGGAACCGACAATCCGACGGCAGACTCCCCAGATCCGCTGACGGTGGGCCCGCAGCAACTCATCAAGCGCCCGGGTGTCGCCCTGCTGCGCATTGGCGATCAACCGGGCTTCGGTCTCCCGGTCCAGCAGCTTGTCGACCACGGTCAGCCGAACACCTTGACTTCGGCGATCGAAACGCTTGCGTTCGGTCCGAGATCGTCGACCCAGAGCATCACGTGGCGGGCGCGTCGGTTGACGGCGATCGTGACCGTGGAATTCGGCACGGGTTCGAACCTGGTCGCGCGCTCGCCCCACGCCGCCAGTTCCGAGCCGACCGAGGAGTCGGTGTAGACAACCGCATTCCAACCAGCCGACAGGCTTGCCACCTGAAGCGACCCGATGTGGCGCTCGGATCCCATGTCCAGGATCAGCCCGACCCCACGTTTCGACACACCGGCGAAGCCGCTGTCATAAGTCTCGGTACGCCACGCTGCCAAGGTGCCGTCTGTCAGGTTTCCGAGCAGTTCGTTTCGTTCGGCGCCATCGCCGGGGGCAGGGTCGAACGTGCGGATGGACTGGATCTCGATCGCGTCGGCCGCCGCTGATCCACTCACCCAACCGCCAACCACGCCTAATAGCAGGCCCGCAATGGTGAGACTGATGAGACGCACAACTGGGAGTCGGCGCCGCACGGGATCGCGTTGCTGAGTCGTGGATCTTCCGGTGGATTTTCCGGTGGACTTGGGTTCGCTGCGCTGGCTCGGCGACCCGGGCCGCTCGGCGGTTCGTTCGCTTGGTCGTTCGCTTGGTCGTTCGCTTGGTCGTCTCGCGATGCGGGTGCGTTCGTCCATCAGCACCGTGGATGCATCTGGGGTATCCAGGGCATCCGCCGCGCCGCCCGTCGCCGAGGCCGCTGGAACCGGCCGTGGCATTCCGGAAGCCGGCGTGGTTGCACCTGATGCCCGGGTGACGACAGGGGCTGCATCGTCGTCGATGTCGACCGTCCGGAGCGCCCGCGCCAGGTCAGAGGCCCGCTGGTAGCGCTGCTCGGGATTGCGCGCCATCGCAGTCATGATGACGCGCTCAAGTGACCGCGACAGGTCGGGCCGGATCTGCCGTGGGCGTTGCGTGGTTCCGTTGACGTGCAGGGTGGCTGTTGCCAGGTCCGTCGCGCCAACGAACGGTGGACGCCCGCAGACCGCTTCGTACAGAACCACACCGAGTGAATAGATGTCCGAGCGAGCGTCGATCTCGGCGCCTTCGACCTGTTCTGGCGACAGATACTTCGCCGTGCCGAGTATGGACCCGACCTGAGTCAGGTCCTCGTGCTCCGGCCCGGTGAGCGTTTGCTGGACGGCTTTGGCGATGCCGAAATCTGCGACCTTCACCCGGCCATCGGGTTGAACCATGATGTTGCCCGGTTTCACATCCCGGTGGACGAACCCGCTGGCATGGGCAAACGCGAGCCCATCAGCGGCTTGCGCCACCACGGACACCGAGTCGCTGACGCTCAGCGCGGATTCGCTCATCAGTGCACGCATGGTGCGCCCAGGCACCATTTCCATGATGATGTATGCGCGAATCGAATCGTTTGGACGGTCGGGGTACTCGTCGATGCCGGTGTCATAGACGGTGACGATCGCGGGATGGTTCAGGCGGGCTGCGCTGACAGCCTCGCGCTTGAACCGAGCGCGGAAACCTGCGTCGGAAGCGAGGTGCGGGTACAGGATCTTGGCTGCGACCGACCTGCCGAGGATGGCGTCGGTTGCTTCCCACACTTCTGCCATGCCGCCGCGCGCCAGCGGTCGGACCAACTGGTACCGCTGCCCGAGGCGTTCCCCGACGACCCCGACGGGCGATGTTCCATGTGGTGGGCGCCCTGCCATGGGCTCAGCTTTGCACGGCTGCGGCGGTGTGCTGCGGCGCGCCGACGAGCTGGTTCATCACGTGGAGCGCAGCGCGCCAGCAGACGGGGCCACAAAACACAGCCCGATGACCCCAAGCCCGCCGTGAGTTCCGATCACCGCGCCGATCCGACCCACCGTGATCGAATTCCGGTCGACATGCTCGGACAACAGTTGCAGCAGCATCGACAAGTCGGCCTCGGTGGCATTCCCGTGCATCACCGCGACATTGCTGACCGAGCCGTGTTCGGTCTTCGCCTTTCCCAGAAAGCCGACGAGCGTGCTGAGCGCTCGTGACCGTGTTCGCTGTTTGCCGGCCTCTTCCACGGCTCCGGTCGACACATTGATAAGCGGTTTGATGGCCAACAACGACCCGAGCATCGCCTGGGCGCCGCCGATGCGACCGCCCTTTCGGAGGTTGTCGAGCGAATCGATGGTTCCGTAGACGAACGAGCGCCCGATGTAGGACTGGGCAACTTCGGCGACACGGTGGAGGGTTTCTCCGCCTGCCGCGGCCGTTGCCGCCGCCAGCACCATGGTCCCCTGACCGGCAGTGATGGATTTCGAATCAACGACGGTGACCGGGAACTCGTCAGCCATCGCCCGTGCGGCGAGGACTGCGGATTGATGCGTGGCCGACAACGCAGCTGACATGGTGATGCAGACGACGCCGCTTGCGCCCGCTGCCTGGGCTGCACGGAAGGCGGCTTCGAAGGCTCCGGGAGACGGCGCTGCGGTCTCCGGAAGGTCAGGAGTCGAGGCCATGCGCGCCCAGAACTGGTCGGCGCTCAACTGCACCCGATCCGTGAACTCTTCCGTGCCGAAGCGGATGGAGAGGGGTACGACCGTCACGTGCGCAGCGGCTGCCTGCACGTCGGTGAGATCGCAAGCCGAGTCCGTGATGACCTGAACGTGTTTCATGATCCGCGACGGTATGCGATTCAACGAGGCCCGCGTCGCAACCGGGAGAGGACCGAACCGATCCTCTGGACGAGCGGGTCGATCTCCGTGACCCGCACGGCCCGGGCAGCAAAGATGTACGCGCCGATTCCGACCACCGATGTGCAGAGCACGAATACGAGGAGCGGCAACGTTCGGTGGGTCGGAGCCGACATACTGACCACTCCGGATCTGGCCGAGCCTGACAGGACGGTGCGGGTCAGCAATCGACCTGTGAGGACCACGGCACACGCCATTACCCCGGTCGCAACGAGGACGCGTCCGATGGTGGTGAGGAGAAGTGCCCCGTCCAGCCCGGCAGTCCTGCGCCTGACCACAAGTCCTGCAAGGACTGCGCTGATCAGGTAGGCCACGGCAAAGGCACCACCAAGGCCGACGATGCCGAACCATCGGTAGAAGAACGCACCGACGACGATGTTGATTGCGTTCTCGACGATGTTGACCTCGAACGTGGCCCGCGTATCGAGCATTGCCTTGAGCGAGTTCATGTACAGCAGGTACACCGCAAACCCTGGGAGGCCGGGCGCGATTGCTGCGAGCACTCGACCGATGAGGTGCGCCTTCTCGACGCTCGTCCCACCGTGGGCCGCGACCAGTTCGCTGATCGGCTTGGATAGCAGCACGTACCCGGCGGCAGCAGGTGTCATCAGGGCGATAAGCGCGCGCGTCGCCTTACCGAGGTGATTACGAAACTCTGCCCGCTTTCGGGTATGGAACGCCTTGCTGAGAGTGGGTTGCACGCCGGCCATCACCGACACGGCGATCACGCCGTACGGCAACTGGAAGAACACGCTGTTGGCCGTCGTATACGCCGTGAGATCGCCGTCGGAGCCGCGTTTTGCAGCGTTGTAGACGAACCACAGGGCAGCTTGGTTTGCGACGACATATCCGACGGTCCAGGCGGAAAGCCGCAGCAGGTGGCTGACGGCTGGATGCCCCGGCTGCCACACCATCCGCAACCCGAGGTCAGCTGCTCGAAGTGCAGGCACGGTGACCACAAGCATCAGCAGGACGCCGAGCGTCGTTCCCCACCCAAGCGCCCACATCAGCCCGGAGTCATTTCGTACCCGTTGCAGATCGACCGCTCCGCCCACGACCCGGAAGTCGTTCAGGCGAAAGCGAACCCACAGGAACATCGCAGACACAACAACGTTGTTCACGACCGGTGCTGCCATGGTGATACCGAACTGTGATCGGCTGTGAAGCAACGCCGTGGACAAGGTCACACCGCCGTAGATCGCCACCTGTGGGGCGAACATCCGGAGGAGTGCAATGGCGAACTCTCGCTGCCCCGGCGCCCACTCGCGCCCGCTGCCGAAGAGCGACAGGAACGCCGGAGCACCGACGAACAGGACCACGCTCATCAGCATCACCACGGCAGCAGCGAGCGTGACGACGGCCGACACGCCGGTCCGGTCGCTGGCCACCTGTCGGGCTGTGCGATTGGCGTTGGTATCGACCGGGGCGAGAAGCCGGACGAACAGCGGGACGAGCGTCGCCGAAAGAACGCCGCCGACCACCAACTCGTAGAACAGGTTGGGGCTGATGTTGGCGATGCTGTAGGCGTCGGTCAGGACACCAACGCTGAGTTGCAGGAAGAGCACGTTGCGCACGAGGCCGGTGACACGCGACGCAAGCGTGCCGACGGCCATCACCGCTGTTGATCGACCCAAGCTCACGAGGTCGGGTTCCGGGGCGAGGGCTCGGCAGACGTGTCTCCCGCCGAGCGATCCCGTGCAGATCCTTCGGTTGATCCCTCCACCGACCTCCGGCGCTGCGGCCGGCGTGGGTGGCCATGGTTCTTCGCCCGATTGCTCAGCCACCAGAGGATGAGGAGACCCAGCAGCGTGAGTGTGAGCGTGACGCCGATCCCGCTGACACCGGTACTCCGGATGGTGTAGGCGTTGCGTGACAGCGCCACACCGTTGGGCGTGGTGAGCGAGACCCGAACGTCGAAGCTCCCCGATGAGCGAGTCTCGACATCGAGCAGGACGACCTGTGATCCAGCCTCCACAACGACATCCTGTTCGGCAGAGGCCGGAGTGGACCTGACGCGGCCTTGCTCCACCGACAGATGCACGACAGCTGCGCCTCCGGTGACGTTCTCGACGGTGACCGGGATCCGACCACGGAGGGCCGTCAGCCGGAACGGGCCGCCCCGCGCCAGGCGCACCCCGCCCAGGTCACGCGCTGCCAACTGGCTGGCGACGGTGAGGTAGTCACCACCCGTGATGGATGCCTCGGTGCCAGCTCGGTCGGTGGTACCCCCGTCAGGGTCGGCGAGGGCTGCGCTGAAGAATCGCTCGGCTGCCCTTCCGGCGGCCGGGTTGCTTCCGAAAGTGAGGTTGACACCGTCGATGCCGCGGCGGGCTGCGTCGATGGCGGCCAGATAGTCGTCGGAGGTGTCGGTCGCGTCGACGGCGACTCGTCCGATGCTCAGCAGATCACCGGCCGCGTCGGTTGCGATGGGTCGCTCGAACAGTTCCGAGACCCGGGCGGGCGTCACGGATTGCAGGGCGTCGATACCGGCGAGGAGTGCGTCGATGGTCAGGCGTTTCACAGCTTCATCCGGCACCCAGACCGCAAGCCCTGCGCCCGGAGTTGCTCGTTCCGAAGCAAGTGCGAGGTCGGCCAGGAGTTGGTTGACCCCAAGCAGCGTGTCGGGCTGAAGCAGATGGCCGGTCAGAGTCTCGTCGGTGACAATCGCACGGATGGCAGAGGACTCTTCGAGTGTTTCCTCCTGTACAAGTGTTCCGTCGCTGTGGCTCTGGAATACGAGGCCGGTGTCGAATACCACGGGTTTGTCGACAAGCATTGTACGGATCCCGCCTCCCGTGGGAGAGGTCTCTGCCACCAGCGAGGAGTGAACGACCAACCGCTGTGGCCCGATTCGCAGCATTCCGTCGCGGTCCGGAATCCGGTTCATCGGGCCGATCATCCAGGTGTCGGTGACGACGTTCTCACCGAAGCGGTCAGTCAGCGCGTCAGAGCCCGCCAGCCACTGCCCACGGATCACTTCTCCGAGGCGTCCGTCCTGTTGGAGTTGCGGATGGAACGCCTCGAAGGTCGAAGCGATGAGCTCGCGCCCGGCCAAGCCGGTAGACAGCGTGTCGAGTGCGCCGGCGACAGCGACATCGTCGCGTGCCCGAGCGACGATCGACGGTGTGGGAACGATGCTCAACGGGAGGCCTCGGAGGCTGGCGAGCGATTCGCTGGCTGCCACGAGCCTGGTGAGTGGCGTGGTTCGGTGGGACCCATCGGGCAGAAGCGTCCTCGGGACGGTGGTCGGGATGATCAACGCCACCGACAGCGTGGGAGTGGCACGTCGTTGCAGGATCAGGTGTGTGATCAGGCGGGCGCTGACCGCTCCTTCGCTTCGCTCGCGGATGTCGATGCTGACCGGATACACACCGTCGGTCGATATCGCCAAGCACGTTTCGCACGACCCGACCAGGACTCGCTCGCTGACGATGTAGGTGCCGCGCTGGTCGCTCGGTCCGAGTGGCCGAACTCTCAGCGAGATGGGCGAGCCGAGGCGTACGCCTTCGATCGAGTCGAGCAGCGCTGTGCGATCAGTGACACGTTGGTACACGGCGATGGCCATGTCCAGGTCAGGTCGCACCGCGGGGTCGAACACGTCGGCACGTATGTCGAACACACCGTCGGTGCCGACCACCGGTGTCTGGCCCGTGAGCCGGATGGTCAGTCGGTTGGGTTGAGTGGTTGGTTGAGTGGTCGCATTCGGGCGGTTGATCCCGGCAAAGCCCGCAGCGGGCGGTGGGACAACGCCCAACACCGTGAGGACACACGCAGCGGCGGTGTATCGAATGAACCGGCCAGCGGTCATGTCGGCCGGCTGCCCGGGTCCGAGGGGTCCGGGATCGGCGGAACGCCGAGCACCACCAGACCACCGGGGACAGTTTCGAAGCCGATCCGCTCGTACAGCGAAGCCGCTCGCGTGTTGTCCACCCGGGTGTTGACGGCAAGAACCGACGCCCGACCGGCCCGCGCCCAGCCGATGGCGTCGGCGCAGAGCAGCGATGCGATCCCACGGCCTTCATAACACGGGTGGACGGCAAGGCGCTGGAGGTAGCTCCTTCGGCCGGCGCGGCCCGTCACCGCGTAGCCGACGACATGGGTCGGCAAGATGTCCTGCGACCGGGTTGCCGCGACGGCGAAACGCACGAGCCGACGTGGGGTCGCGTGCAGCGCCTCATCGATGGACAGTTCGTCGAATTGTTCGCCTGGACGAAAGGCGGCATGGTCGACTGACAGAGCGGCGCGAATCCACGCATCAGCGCGGCTGCGCCGACGTGGAAGCTGCGTCAGGCGAATTCCCGTCACGCCGGCGGAGCGGGTTTCGTCAGCAGCGAGATCCATCCGGTAGAGCAGCAGTGCCGCCACTTCTTCGAACCCGGCGCGTCGGAACCCGATGGTTTCCTCCGGCGTCAGCGCCGGGGTGGTTATCGCGCCGCAGTGGCCGGCCGCCCTGATCGCGCGGATCGCAGAATCGACCATCGAATCCGAAACTGCATCGGCAGAGGTTGGATGCAACACCGCCCTGCCTGGTCGTTCGGGAGTGTTGAGCAGGGCCATCCGAAGCCCGGGTCCGCGACCCGTGCCGGCCACGATCTGGTGTACCACGGCGCGCTCCACAGCCGAGGAACGCAGTGCCGTGATCGCCTGTGCCATTCCGGCAGGATAGGGCCGATCAGGCGCTTGGCATGGTCGGTGGCACTCGCTCACGAGTCGTCTTTCACATCCTCACCCGGCCTGACCCATGCTGTCGGGCCCATAGGGTAGGGAGATGATCCCGCCGCGCTTCGTTCCCCTCATCGAGGAGACGGCAGATCTGGCCGCTGCGTTCTCGTCCGCAGGGAAGCGGCTGTACCTAGTCGGCGGCATCGTGCGCGACGCGTTGTTGGGGCGAATCCGTGACTCGCTCGACCTCGATTTCACGACCGACGCCCTGCCTGCCGAGACTCAGCGGATCCTGCGGACGCTCCCGATCGAGGCCCTCTGGACCCAGGGCGAACGCTTCGGAACAATCGGCGCTCAGCTCCGGGGTCGGACACTCGAGATCACGACCCATCGAGGTGAGGCGTACTCACCGGATTCTCGCAAGCCCGACGTGCAATTCGCGTCCGATGTACAGGTCGATCTGTCTCGGCGTGACTTCACCATCAACTCCATGGCGTTGGAACTCGGCACCGAGGATCTCCAGCTGATCGACCCCTTCGGCGGGGCGGCCGACCTGATGGCCAACCAACTGCGGACCCCGCTGGATCCTGAGGTGAGCTTCTCCGACGATCCGCTGCGAATGCTGCGTGCGGCACGGTTCATCTCGGGGTTCGGGTTGCAGCCGATGGCTGGTCTGATCGAGGCGGTAGAGCGCCTTGCACCTCGCCTGTCGATCGTGTCCAAGGAGCGCATCCGCCAAGAGTTGGACAAGCTGATGGTGGTCGATTCGCCATCGGCCGGTATCTGGTTCCTTGTGCAATCCGGGCTTGCTGCGCAGTTCCTGCCCGAGTTGCCGGCCATGGAACTCGAGCAGGACCCTATCCATCGCCACAAAGACGTACTTGCACATACGATCGCTGTTGTTGAGAAGACGAGCACCGACAAGATCGTCCGGCTGGCAGCGCTATTCCACGACGTTGCCAAGCCTCGCACGCGCAGAATTGGTGCCGGCGGCGTGTCGTTCCATCATCACGATGTCGTCGGTGCACGTATGACCCGCGATCGGATGAAGGAACTCACCTACTCAAATCAGGAAATCGACGACGTTGCGAAACTCGTCGAGCTCCATCTCCGGTTCCATACCTATCAAGCCGGTTGGACCGATTCCGCCGTCCGCCGCTACGTCCGTGATGCCGGGCCGCTCCTCGATCGCCTCAACGAGCTGACCCGTTGCGATTGCACAACTCGCAATGCCAAGAAGGCCGCCGCCCTCGCTCGCAGGATGGACGAGCTCGAGGCACGGATTGCGGAATTGCGGGACCAGGAAGAGCTGGATTCCATACGCCCCGACCTCGACGGGAGTCAGGTGATGGAGTTGCTGCACATCGGCCCGTCGCGCGTCATCGGCGAGGCCCTCGACATGCTGCTTGGAGTACGACTCGACGAAGGTCCTCTCGACGAGGCGCAAGCCACGCAACGACTCCGCCAGTGGTGGGCGGGCCATCCGCTGAACCCGGCCGCGCAGCAAGGTTCCGGAGCTTGACGGGCGCAACGGTGACTGCTGGCCGAGGTCGTTGTGCCCTCGTGGTCTTCGCCCATCCGGACGGGTCCAGCCTGTGTGCCACGTTGGCTCACGCTGCCGTGCGGGGACTGGAACGAGGCGGCGCTCAGGTCGTTCTTGTCGATCTGTACGCCGATGGATTCGTGCCGGCCATGTCTGAAGCGGAGCGTCGCGTCTACGAGTCAGATCAGCCGATACTCGATCCGCTTGTGAGGCGCTATGCGGATATCGTGAAGTGGTGCGACACGCTTGTGGTGGTGTACCCAACCTGGAACATGGGGATGCCAGCGATCTTGAAGGGCTGGTTCGAGCGGGTGTTCGTGGCAGGGGTCGCATTTGCGCTGCCGACATCCGGGTCGACCATTCTTGGCGGCCTGAACCACATCACGCGATTCGTCGGGGTCAGTACGTACGGAGCACCGCGCCTCGTGGTTCGGCTCACGACGGACCATGGGCGACGTCTCCTCACCCGGTGCGTGCGGCTGATGTCCACCAGGCCAGGGCGTCGGACGCGATGGCTTGGGCTCTACGGCCTGAACACACCGACGGCGCCTGCTGTCACGGGCTTCATCGGACGCGTGGAACGTGACATGGAGCGCCTGTGACCCGTTCCGCCGTCGAGAGTTCCGGCCGTCGGTTCGTGGTGGTGCTGTGCCATCCGCTACCGGACAGCTTCGTGCGTGCAGCGGGAGACCGAGCCATGCGAGCGCTGGCCTCCGGCGGGCACGGCGTCGAAGTCCTCGACCTTGACGCGGAAGGCTTCAACCCGTTGCTGAGCCAAACGGAATGGGCGCTGCGCGAAACGGGGGTCCCCGACACACTCACCGCCCACGTCGATGCGCTTCGCAGGGCGACTGACCTTGTCCTCGTCTACCCGACCTGGTACGGCGGCATGCCAGCACTGATGAAGGGTTGGTTCGATCGTGTGTGGGGGCGCGGCGTTGCGTGGGAAATCCGTCGCGGCTCGGGTCGTCCGCACGGGTTGCTCCGCAACATCACGAGCGTCTGGGTGGTCACGTCGCACGGGTCGAACCGATGGGTGAACTTCGGTCAGGGTGAGGGCGGTCTGCGATTTGTCCGCCGTACCCTGCGGCTCACCTGTGCACCGTGGATACGAACGCACTGGGTGGCGTTCTACGGCAACGATTCGGCCGAGGAATCGGAGCGGCTGGCGTTTCTCGCCCGGGTGGAGCGCGTCTTCGCCAAGGCGTGACGAGCGAGAAGGTCTGGTGAATCCGGACCCGCCGGTAGCCTGTGATGCGTGGACCCCCGGCCTCCCACACCGCTACGCCGCTCTGTGGCCGAGGTGCAGACCCCAACTGGCTCGATGCTGCCCCCGTGGGTGCGTCCAGGGGCTGTGGACTATCGCCTTGCGCGCCGTCATCTCATCAACGAGTACCACCGCAAGCGGCTCAGCAGGATCGACGTGTGCGATGCGCATCCCGAGTTGGTCAGGGCGGCAACCCACGTCGGGCATCGCACCGAGCATGACTGCCCCATCTGCGAGTCGGCCAAACTCGTCTACGTGTCCTACGTGTTCGGAGCACGGCTTCCGGCCCACGGTCGTTGTGTGACGACAGCCAAAGAGATGGCGGTGTTGAGTCGCAGCCATGACGAGCTTGCGTGTTATGTGGTCGAAGTATGCGTGGAGTGCCGCTGGAACCACCTCGCGCGCACGTTCCGTTCCGGGCGTGCTCATGCCCGCTGACCGTCCGCCGGTGACACAGCGGACCCGGGTGGCCAAGGAACCGCTGCGCACCCGAGGCGACAAGCCCGGTGGAGCAGGGCAACCTGCCGCAAGGCGGGCCGCGTCGGCCGCGACCGCTCACAAAGCCACACACCAGGGCGCGCCCAAACCAACTGCAAAGCCCACAGCGAAACCGGCTGCAAAGAACACAGCTCAGCCCGCAGGCAAGGACGCCGCCAAGCGGGAATCGAAGTCGACCACGACGGCTGATACATCCCAGACATCGGGCACGCCACCGACGCGTCGACATCGCAAGCGCCGGGTCCGTCGGTTCCTTCGTCGCCAGGCCAAGGGGGTCGCGTTCGTCATCCTGTTCCCACCCGTTGCAGCTGCAGCAGCGCTGTTCTGGTACGCCCGTGGAATCCCCTTGCCCGCTGACTCCCTCAGTACACAGACGACCTTCGTGTACGCCGCCTCGGGCCAGGAGATGGCATCGTTCCGGTCAGACACGGACCGCACGAACGTGGCACTTGCGGACATCCCGGTCGTCATGCGCAACGCGGTGCTGGCAAGCGAGGACAAGTCGTTCTATTCGCACAACGGGGTCGATCCGACGGGCATCCTGCGAGCGGTTTACCGCGATGTGCGAAACGAAGGGGTGCAACAGGGCGGGTCCACCTTGACGCAGCAATACGTAAAGATCTCTTATACGGGCCGCGAGCGTTCGTACAAACGCAAACTGCGCGAGGTCATCCTCTCGGTGAAACTGGAACGCAAGCTCACGAAGGACGAGATCTTCGAGCGGTACCTCAACAGCGTCTATTTCGGACGCGGAGCGACCGGCGTACAGGCTGCTGCCAAGGCCTATTTCGAGAAGGACGCGCGCGCCCTGTCGCTGCCTGAAGCGGCCTATCTCGCGGGCGTCCTGCGCGCTCCGGAGAACACCGACGCGCGGCGCAACCCGGAACGGGCGAAGTTTCGTCGTGACAGCGTTCTGACCAATATGGCAAAGCTCGGCTTCATCTCCGAGACCGAGCGCGCTGCCGCTGCCGAAGTACCTCTCACCGGGGTGGGTGGAATCGTGCGAGCAAAGCCAAGTTCCACCATCAACTTTCGTGAAGCAGGAACCCAGTACGCGGTCGACATGGTTCGTCGTGAGCTGATCACCCGGTTCGGTGCGGCAAAGGTGTTCGGGGGGGGCTTGCGAGTCACCACCACGGTGGATCTGAAGACCCAACAGCGGGCGCGTGCTGTGGTGTTCGACCAGGTACTGAACCAAGCCGGCGATCCCGATGCGGCCATGGTCGTGCTCGACCACGAGGGTCGTATCAAGGCGCTTGTAGGCGGGCGGAACTACGACGAACTCCAGGTGAATCTCGCGGCCGGGCGAGGCTACGGCGGCCCGGGCCGACAGGCGGGGTCGACGTTCAAGCCGTTCGTCCTTGCTGCTGCCGTGCGTGAAGGCATCGCGGTCGAAAGCACGTTCAGCGCTCCGGCTTCCATCGTCATCCCAGGTGCAGACGTCGACGGCACTGATTGGGAGGTCTCCAATTTCGACGACGTCGGCTATTCCTCGGACATCGACCTGCGGACGGCTACCGCTCAGTCGGTCAACACCGTGTACGCCCAACTCGTCACCGACGAGAGGGTCGGCGCACAACGTGTCGCTGATATGGCCAAAGATCTGGGCATTACGTCGCCCCTCGACGCGTACCCGGCCCTCGCCCTCGGCACCGAGGAAGTCTCGCCCCTGGAGATGGCGGACGCGTACCTCACCTTCGCGCGTGAAGGGGTTCGTGTCCGCCCGAGACTGATCGGAAAAGTGACCGATGCCAGCGGCGAGGTGCTGTGGGAGCCGGAGGGCGACCCCACCAGGGTCCTCTCGACGAACGAAGCCGCCATCGTCAACCGGACGTTGCGCAGCGTTGTGGAAGAGGGGTCCGGAGTGAAAGCGCAGTTGCGTGACGGCCGCCAGGTCGCCGGCAAGACGGGCACCACCCAGAACGCCCGAGATGCGTGGTTCGTGGGCTACACGCCACAGCTCGTCACTGCCGTTTGGGTCGGGTACCCGAAGGGACTGCGTCCGATGCTGAGTGAGTACCACGGCAGGCCCGTCGCCGGTGGAACGTTCC
>JANNBN010000011.1:0-6987 GCA_031385545.1 Acidimicrobiia bacterium
CAAACCCGGGAACCGCAAGCTGCTCACCTACCACGACGCATACGCGTACTTCGCACAGACGTACGGGTGGAAAATCATCGGCGCGATCCAGGTCAGCAGCTTCGAAGAACCCACACCGAGAGAGGTCGCCGGTCTGATCGACCAGATAAAGGAAACCGGGGTCCCTGCCATTTTCGGATCAGAGGTATTTCCGTCGCCGGTCCTCGAGCAGATCGGCAAGGACGCGGGAGTGCAATACGTCGACGTGCTGCGTGACGACGATCTCCCGGGTGCCCCCGGCGAACCCGACCATTCGTTCCTCGGGCTGATGCGATTCGACTACGTCACCGTCGTCGAGGCGCTCGGCGGTGATGCTTCTTCGCTGCAGGCACTCGACATCGCCGACGTGTCGGCTGATTCTGCGACGTACCCGCAATGACTACCAGCCTCCTCTTCGACGAAGTGCAACCACTCATCGATGCGCGCGCCATCAGCGTGACGTACGGGCTCGATACGGTTCTCGACCACGTTTCCACGACGGTGTGCTCCGGAGACTTTGTCGGAATCGTCGGACCTTCTGGCGCGGGGAAGACGTCGCTGCTGCGGGCGATGCTCGGCATGGTCCCCGTCAGTCATGGCTCAATTGTCCGGCGCTCCGATCTGAGGGTTGGTTACGTCCCCCAACTCGAAACCGTCGACTGGAACTTTCCCGTCACGGTGCGAGACGTGGTTCTGCTTGCGGCCCACCGTTCCTCTCCGCGCCCCTGGGTCCCTGCCGCCCTGCGTCGACGTGCCGATGACCTTCTGGAGCAACTGGGCGTCCCGGGTGTTGGTGACCGTCACATCCGCGCGCTCAGCGGTGGTCAGCAACAGCGCGTGTTCTTGGCCCGTGCGCTGTTCGGTTCGCCTGATGTGCTGCTGCTCGATGAGCCCACCAGCGGAGTCGACGTCAAGACCCGGCACGAGGTGTTGCACCTTCTGGGTGATCTCAACTCTGCCGGACTCGCCGTCGTGCTCACGACCCACGACCTCAACGGCATTGCCGCGCACCTTCCAAGGCTGATGTGCATCAATCGGCGCCTCATCGGCGAAGGGACGCCGGCCCAGGTACTGACACCGGCAGTGCTGGAGGCCACCTATGGCGCACCCATGGACGTACTTGATCACATGGGGGTGCCGATGGTCGTCGAGCGGGTCCCTCTGCGCATCGTGTCATGACCGTGTCATGACCGTCGGAGCAGTTGGCGACCCGATGATGCGCAGTGCGGTTGCGCCCTTCCTTGCATCGTGGGCCGAGCCGTTTGCACAGGGGTTTTTCGTCCGTGCCCTGATTGTCGCGATCGTCGCCGGAGCGCTGTGCGGATTGCTATCCGGTTTCGTGACGCTGCGAGGCATGAGCTATCTCGGTCATGGGTTGTCGCATTCGGTATTCGGTGGTGCTGCCATTGCTACGGCAATCCCGATCGCCGCCAGCGGGGGTATTGCCGGTGCGCTGGCGGACCAGCGGCTGCTGCTGGGGGCCGCTCTGTGGGGCCTGCTCACGGGCGTTGGCATCGTGGTTGTGAGCCGGCGCGGGCTCATTGGGGCGGACACGGCCATTGGCGTCATCACCACAGCCAGCTTCGCCCTCGGCCTGGTGCTGAAAGCACTTAACCGCCGCGTCGAACGCAACAT
This sequence comes from Acidimicrobiia bacterium, assembly GCA_031385545.1. Classification (GTDB taxonomy): domain Bacteria; phylum Actinomycetota; class Acidimicrobiia; order Acidimicrobiales; family JANYDT01; genus JANNBN01. The sequence continues at coordinate 1,654 of JANNBN010000011.1, forward strand.
CGAGGGATCGCTCTTCGGCAGCATCCTTGGCGTCGATCGGACTGACGTCGTCACGGTTGTGCTGGTCACTGCGCTTGCGTTCGCGTTCGTTGTCCTGGCCTACCGGCCGCTGCTCTTCTTGACCTTCGATCCACAGGTGGCTGGCGTCAGCGGCGTCCGGGTCAACGTGCTCGATTCGGCGCTGATGCTGTTGCTGTCGTTGGCCGTGCTCGCCACCATGAAGGTCCTCGGAGTCACGCTCATTGCGGCGATGCTCGTTACCCCAGCGGCCGTCGCTCGCATGATGACCGACAGTTTCCCACGCCTCTTGGCGTTCGGCGCCGCCGTCGGCGCTGTCGGCGCGGGCCTTGGCATGTATGTCAGCTACTTCACCGACACACCTTCCGGGGCGACGATCGTGTTGGTGGAAAGCCTTGCGTTTCTGGTGGCCTTCACCGTCGCTGGAACCCGTCGCCGACGTCTAGCGGGAATGCACGCACACTGACGAAACGATGTTCGGCCCTTCAAAGCGCTCTGACCCCGCCGAAGCGGGGCCAGAGAAGATCTGCGGGTCAGTCAAGGCCAGCCGGGCGGCCGTTCAGCTACCCGTCGGCTCGGCCGTTGGTGGGCCGCTGGTGGGATCAGACTCCGGCGATCTTGGCCAGCGCCGACAGCACTCGGCTCTTGTCCCCGCCTGCTGGGGCAAAGAACTCTGCGTCGGCCTTGTCAACCTTGGGCGTCGCCTTCTTGACGACGGCCCGACCATTCGTGGTGACCGTGACGCGGTGTGCGCGACGATCCTCGGGGTGCGGGGTGCGCAGGACAAGGTCGCGTGATTCCAGACCGCGAAGGACTTGGGACGTGGTCATCGGGTCGACGCCCGAGGCGGCACTTGCCGCGGCCTGGGAAATGCCCTTCTTGTCAGCGGCAACGAGCGTTGCCAGCAGCGCGTACTGCACGTGAGTAAGGTCGAATGGCTCGAGCGCTGCGCGCTGTGCCCGCTGCCATGCGTTGGTCGCACGCCAAAGTAGGAACCCGCCGGTGGTTGAAACGTTGTCGCTCATGAACACTCCCCTGGAAACGGTCTCCAGACTACCGGGAGACGTAGGTATGCATACAACCTACTGCTGGAATCGCTTGTGGTCAAATGAAGATCTGTATACCGATAATCAGCGTACCTAGGAAAACTACAAGCGTGTAATTCCGCAGGTCAGCGATGAATCGTGGCTGCGAGTGATTCGATGGACCGAACCATAGAAAGCGCAGCAAGCCCCTCCGTGCCCGGAGTGATGCAGTCGGCCTCGCCTCGGACACACGAGGCGAAGTGGGCGAGTTCCGCAGCCAAGGGCTGGCCCGACCGTTCGATGAATGGTATTTCGACCAGGCCGCGCTGGCGAAGTACGTTGCCGGCGCCCGAGTAATCGACGCTTTCGATGGTATGAATCGTGATGTCCTGGCGGATGAGATCGACTGAAATCGAGTTTTCCGGTTGCGAGATCTCCATCGTTCGCACCTTGTTCTGACCGACTCGACTGGCAATGAATGAAGCTGAGATGCGGTCGCCGAACATGACCGACGCCGTCGCGTGGTCCTCGCTGCGACCATGGGTGGATACCGCAACAGCTCCCATCGGTACGGCGGACAGCTTGGTGAGGTGATGAACGATGTCGAGGTCGTGGATCATCAGATCCACAATGATCCCGTCCAGGATTCTGGGGTCATACGGGCCAACCCTCTGACAGTTGAAATGGATCGGGTCGTTGAGGAACTGGGGAAGTGCGACGACTGCGGCGTTGAACCGTTCGATGTGCCCCACCATGAGCACTCGTCGAGCCTTTTCGGCTGCTTGCACCATACGGGCGCCCGCTAGAAGGTCGTGAGCAATCGGCTTCTCGACCAACACGTCGAGGCCGCGGTCGAAGCACTCCAGCGCAAGTGGTTCGTGGGTCGATGTCGGGGTTGCAATGACCGCCGCGTCGAGAGGGCCGGTGTAGTCGCTCAGCTGTGTCCACGTCAGCACGCCGAGTTCCTCGGCGAGGGCTGCGCCTCGCTGGGGGTCTGGTTCGACGATGCCGACCAGGTAGCAGTCAGTGGACTGACGCAAGACGCGCGCATGATTTCGGCCCATTGCGCCGGCACCGAAGAGCACGACGTTGACGGGGGGTCGTGGTTTCATTCGCATGTCCTGAGGGTCGCTTCGATGATCCGCTCGGCAGCGTGTCCGTCGCCGAATACATTTGGTTTCGCCCCAGCGCCGCTGTCCGCTGCCGGTCGTGGCAGCGTGACGACAGCGGCTGGGTCGATGAGGCGGTTCCAGCCGGCGTCGAGGGTTTCAATCCACTCGGTGCTGGTCCGAAGCGTGATGCACGGCCGGTCCATCAGCCAGGCTTGCTTCTGAACTCCGCCCGAGTCGGTCACAACTCCCGAGCAACTGCCGAGGGTCTGCACGAAATCGAGAAAGGCGAGTGGGTTCGTCACGGTGACGGTTCCGCCTCCGGTCAGAGCATCCATCAGCCCGTACTGCGTGAGCCGAAGGCGGGTATGGGGGTGCAGCGCGAGATGAACAGGAACCGGAAGGCTGTTGAGGAGGTTCACGATGCGCCGAAGTGGCTCGGCTTCGAGGATGTTCTCACGACGATGGATAGTGCACAGGATGAAAGGGGCATCCACTGTGTCGCCGCGGGGCTCGATACCCAAGAGACCCTCTTCGCGCAGGATCCGAAACGCGTCAACGTGCACATCGCCGGAGTGGACGACCAGCCCGTGTACCTGTTCCTCGTGAAGGCGCTGCTCAGCCGCAGCGGTCGGCGGGAACAGAACTGTACTGAGGTGGTCTATCAGCACCCGGTTGCGTTCTTCCTTCATCGCCCAGTCCCGAGAGCGGAGCCCGCTCTCGACGTGCGCGACTGGGATGCGCAGTTCGGTTGCTGCCAGGGCTGCTCCCAACGACGTATCGGTGTCGCCGATCACGATCACGGCGTCGGGTTTCGTCTCGTCGAAATATGCCTGTGTGACCGCCAATGCCCGTGCGAGCGAGAACGGCTGTGCGTCGAGGTGGTGGATCGGCCAGTTTGCGGTCAGCTGCGACGGAAGTACTTCCGAGGACATGATCGGGTCCGTGTGCTGCGAAACGGCCACCACGCGGAAATCGACACCGCCCGCACGCGCCGCTGTCCCCGCCCGTACCAGCGGCAGGGCTTGAACCATTTCGGGACGTGTCCCGACAACCAGTTGAATGTGCTTCCGTCTCACGTGGCGATCATCGTCGGCCATCACCGGATTCTGAAGCAACGCAGCTACAGAATTGGTAGGAAATCTCCCTGTGCGTTCGGCCCGTCGACCTGGGTCGACACGGTTGGGGAATCGCTGTGACTGTGCGTGAACCCGAGTACCGGTTCGAGGTCGGCAACTTCCGGTGGAACTGAACACCGTTGCACGGTCGTCTGAGTGCTACACCAGACCACAGCAGCACTGGACAGCACACCCCGCGGCCAACCCCGCGGCCAAACCAGCAGCCAAACCAGCAGCCAAACCCACGACAGGAACCCGCACGCACATGGACCGACTCGCAGCAGCAATCGGAGCAGCAGTTCTGTCGATCGGTGCCGTCGGCACCGCCGCGGTGGTGACCCGTACGTGGGGGCAAAATCGCGAGCTCAACCAAACGTTGGCCGTCACTGGATCTGCGAAGCGAACCATCAAATCCGACCTCGGTATCCTGAACGGCAGCCTTGGGGTGCAGGGAGCGTCGCAGCAAGAGGCCAACACCGAACTGTCCAGCCAGGCCACCCGCCTCATGGCCGCCTTCGACAAAGCCGGGTTTCCGTCGGACAAGGTCGAGCGCTTTCCCGTGTCGTTGGAGGCGGTGTACGAGCTGAACGCCGAAGGCAACTCCACGGGCGTGGTGCGGGCGTGGAACGCGTATCAGCGTTTCGAAGCCCGATCGACCGACGTCGACGCAGTGAAGCGGCTTTCGCTGGCTATCGGTGAGGTGGTCAATGACGGCCTGTCGTTCCAGGTCAACCAGCCGCAGTACCTCTTCACGAAGCTTGCGTCGGTTCGCATCGACATGCAGGAGGCTGCGACCAAGGACGCCAAGTCCCGAGCCGAGCGAATCGTGAAGGCCACTGGGCAAGAACTGGGCAATCTGCGCGACGCGTCGATGGGCGTCATCCAGGTGACTGCCAAGGACGCCACCGAGTACGAGGATTCCGGGACGCTCGACACCACGTCAATCGACAAGGACATCGTTGCCGTGGTTCGCCTCGCCTTCGCCATCAAGTAGCGGCCAGAGAATGCCAGTTGCATTTGTCACCGGAGGATCTCGGGGGATCGGCGCGGCTACTGTCCGGGCGCTCGCCCGTGAAGGTTGGGACGTCGGCTTCACGTTTCGAACGGAAATCACCGCAGCGGACTCGCTGACACACGAGATCCGGTCCGGCGGCCGAGCCTGCTTCTCGGTTCGTTGCGATGTCGCCGAGGAGTCCTCAATCGTGCATGCGTTCGAGCGTGTCACCACAGAGATGGGCACCATGACGGCGTTCGTCAACAACGCCGGCGTGGTCGACTACCCGGCCCGGCTGGACGAGATGAGCGCGGAGCGCATCGAGCGGATGTTTCGTATCAACGCCGTCGGAGCGTTCGTCGCCGCGCGTGAGGCCGTGCGGCGGATGTCGACCCGCCACGGAGGAGAGGGAGGATCAATCGTCAACGTGGGTTCGGCCGCTGCGCGCATCGGGAGTCCGAACCAGTACATCGACTACGCCGCGTCGAAAGCTGCCATGGATACGATGACCCTCGGGCTGTCAAAGGAAGTAGCCCAGGAGGGCCTCCGTGTGAACTGTGTCCGAGCGGGAATTACGCGGACCGACATCCATGCATCGGGAGGGCAACCGGATCGGGCTGACGAGATGGGGCCGTTGATCCCGTTGGGCCGAGCCGGGGAGCCTGAGGAGATCGCAGCGGTGATTACCTGGCTGTGTTCACCTGCATCGTCGTATGTGACCGGCGCGATCATCGACGCTTCCGGGGGCAGGTAACGCACCGCCGCTGACCGTCGCTGATCGTCGCAGATCGTCGCTGATCGTCACCCAACGAAGCCGTCGACCAGATCCTTCATCAGCGTGCCGAAAGCAGGTTGGGTGAGGACAACGGCCGATTGACCGGAGATGTTCTTCGGGGCGGCCGGCACGACAGCGGCGGTTAACGAGGCCGGATCGATGCCTCGGGCTGCCTGCGCGAAGTACAACCAGTCGCCAGGCTTGATGCAGGTGAACACAGCCAGGTAATCACCGCTGCGATCTCCTCAGGCTCCCCGGCTCGGCCCAACGGGATCAACGGCCCCATCTCGTCAGC
>JANNBN010000041.1:0-62385 GCA_031385545.1 Acidimicrobiia bacterium
GGCGGAACTGGCGCGCGGGTTGCCTCAACTCACTGAGACCCGTCCGACGCTCTTGGTCAACGCGTTGCAGTCGCAGTTGGTGCAACGCCGCCAGATCGACTGGTTGGAGGATGCCCTGGAGTTCGACCTCACCCAGGTCGACCTCGACCTTGGTCACATGTTGTATTGGGATGATCTTGTGACCACCGGCCGGATCGTGGCCGGGTTCCTGAACGACTGAGTTACAACGAAGCTTCCGAACGCTGATCTGCGAGTTCAGCTGCGAGCTTGGAGTTCTACCGCGCACCTGTCCAGGTCGCTGCACAGACGCTGCCACGAAGGTAGCTTTGTAATTGGACCTGACCGATCGAGTCGCTGCACTCACCCGTTGAACTCGCCCACAATCCTCTTTCAGAAGACTCCAAGATCAGGGGTGCAGTTCAGGGTGACCGCAGAAAACGGAGTGCAGAGTACGTTAGGCGGATTCACCCTCTGCAATGGATTACGGATGCGTTGGCATCAACCAACCCTCGATTACGTTGCCCGCCGTACAAACGAAGGACTCTCCAAAAAGGACATCATCCGTTGCCTCAAACGATACGTCGCACGAGAAATCTTCCACGGGCTCATCAACGATCACACAAGAAATCAACTCCTAGCAGCAGCCTAGAAGACCGAGGACAGAAACCCGTCCCGCACGAACCAATACGTGAACGTATCACCCCCAAAAACAAACTCTTGACCTATAGGGGCGTCAACGCCAGTACCGAGTCGTTCTTCGCTACGATCAGACGTGAACTCATCGACCGTTACTACTGGGACAACCCGGAAACACTCCGAATCCATCTTTTCAACTGGATCGAGACTTGGTACAATCAAAAACGTAAGCACACAGCCATTCGAATGCGGACACCAAACCAGGCGCACGCAGATCACCAACACCGCCACACCGCTTAACAACCACAAACCCTGACTCCGAAATCAGGGGTGAGCTCCAGTGGAACGGATCGGCGATCTGGCCGACGTGGGCGAGTATCTCGTTGAACACCTTCCGATATGGGCCGGACAGATCCAGGGTGCCACATTGGATCTGATCTCTCCACGGCGTCGGGCGGGCACCCAGCCAATCGATAGCCGGCTGGGCGTTGCCGCCCTCGATCATGTCGAGCATCACTCCGCGGCGCACGTCAACGATCGAGGTCGCCCACGCCTTGGTGTGACGTTCCCCCGGCGCACGAACAGCGTCTCGTCCAGGCCGAGCGCGGTGACTGTGCCGACCCGACCCGGGGCGTCGAGCAGCGCGCTCCCATAGGCCTGCACGGCGTCGTTGACGACATGCCAGTCACAATCGAGCTCGGCCGCCACGTCACGCACAGAACGACCGAAACGCCCGACTTGGGAGTCGCCCACCGCTCCGCCCGGTCAGTCAACGACAACCGTGCCGCCGCTATTTCGGCCACGTTCAACGTCCACGTGTTCACCCCACACCCCCCGGTCGCGCACTGCCAACGGGCTTACGCCACACCAACCGCGACGGCCGACCGAACGACGGCAGATCCACCAACGTCACCACGTCACGGTCCTTCACCCGGCCCGGCGCTGCGCACCCCACACACGCCGGGCGTGGCCCGCGAGTCTCGATCCACACCGTCAACCTGTCCTCGGCGTCATCAACGCCCAACACGTTCACCGCCGGAAGACCAACCAACAACTCGCACATCCGCATAGCATCCGGCTCCACAGGGGCACTCCGATCTGACTGGCGTAGGAACCGTCAGACTCGCAGCGCCCCTGTGCCGCGCCGCGGACCCCCACCCTCCACACCCCGCCAGACGCGAAGACCCACTTTTGCTTGACAATCTTCCGCTCCTTCTGAAGACTCGGAGCCACTTCCACTGTGGAGGATTTGCTACCTGCTCAATGTTGACTCATTTGTGCAACACAATACTGAAGGAGTATTGAAGGTGCGAAACGCTAGGTGGTTCTTCGCCGCAATTGTGGTTGTCTCGCTGGTGGGCGTAGCGCCCGAGATTCAGGTCGCGTCAGCGCAAACATCGAGACCGGCTGATACCCCGCTGGGTCCGAATGGCGGGCCTGTCGAGGCGTTTATTTCCGAATCCGACGTCAAACTTTTCGCTGAAGGATTTGGGATGTCATTCCAGGACACCTCATGGTTGATGCGAGAAGGCACGACGGCACTGTATGACTTCCAGACAAGCCATGCGCTCGATGAGAGGTTTGGTGCGGTGTGGACGACGTACAAACCGCTGACTGTGCATCTGCGCCTAACTAAGGATGCTCCGGACCTTGTTTTGCGTTTGTCGAAGACGCTCGGGCGACCTGTGAATGTCACCGTCGGCGGCGGGGATTACTCGTACTTGTTAAGGCAGCATGAGGCGGTCTCTCTAATGACTTCGGATGTAATGCCTCAGAAGACCACATTGGATCATGTCAATGGAACGGTGGTTTTTGAGACCAACGAACGTAATGCCGGGTTGTTGACCTCGCTTCGTCTTCCGCCTGATGTTCCGGTCGTCCTCAGCGACATTGAACCAATGCCGACCGGCAGTTATGCAAATGCACCGATGAACGCTAGTACCTGCTCGACAGGCTATGCGGTTCGTCGAAACTCTGACAACTGGCGGGGAGTAGTGACGGCGGGGCATTGTCCGGCGAACAACAGCTCGTACGGCCATACGCTGTGGCCCCAGGAACAACAAACCTGTGCCGTAACCGACCGCCAAGTACACCCAACAACTGCTCCATACATCTGGAATGGGTTCTTCAATCTGAGCGGCCAGTGGACCGCAATTGCGGGCGTCGCAGGTGGATGGCTGAACAACCAACCGTTTACACGGAAGGGCGTCAATACGAGTGCTGGAGGCAACATCGGACCCTACGTGACGAGGTCGTTTGGTGGCGGAGACTGCGGGGGGTACAACGCCACTGGCTTCGAATTATTCAATTCGTCGGGAGCCGGTGCGATCCCGGGCGACAGTGGCGGACCGTTGATGCTCGCTTATGCCAATCAATGGTTCCTAGCCGGGACGACGACGGGAGTGGCAACGGGAGCTGTAAGTGGATTCACTGCTTGGATCAGCGTGCCAAGTGGTTGGACCGCTTGTACCGGATCAAACCCGTCGTGCGTCGGATAACCGTCGCTCTGCTGATACTCGTCGGAGCGACACTCAGCTCGTTGAACGGGCCGAGTGCTGTAGCCGCTGGAACGCCTTCGGGAACGTGGGAGCTCGTTGGACTCCGTCGGCCGGGGTCGAGTCAAATCACAGATCGGAACACCACTGCGATTTTGAGGTTCAGCAAGCTCAATAGTCGAGTCGTCATGTCGTTGGAATTCGGACCCGAAGGTTGCGTGGAAGCGATCGGGTTTGTCAAAAGAACTAACTCAAGATTGGTGATGATTGAAGAGGGGATTTCGCGATCCGCGATCGGCTGCATCTCTGAGCGAGTTCCGGCTCTCTTCGAAATGGCGCAAGATTTGCGCAAGGGTGTAACTTTCAAATGCAACCGTGCGTTAATGCAACTCACTGCGCGCGACGGATCCCGATATCTCCTCGCTGCGTCGCCGCTTGCACCAGCCACCACAGCCCCACGAGGGTCCACGAGTACTATTAGCGGGTAGGCCAGCCAACGCGCTAATCCGTTTCCGGATTTGCAAACGGATCCCTGCGGAGTTGTTAGCGTGCTAATGACCGCAGCTCTGCAACGAGAACGGTCGCAAGCCCGAGCAGTGGTCTGCGTTGTCGAAAAGCTGGAACTCGCAGCGCATACCCGGCACATCGGATTTAGGCGGGTTTGGTGATGTTGAGTAGGTCCCAGTTGGGTTTGCTGGTGTAGAGGAGTGTGCGGATGCGGAAGTGTTCGAAGCGGCGGAACCCGAACGCGACGCGTTTGACGTGTTTAGCAAGGTTGTTCGCTGCTTCTGTTGGCCCGTTCATGAGGCGGGTGGGGTGCCATGCGAGGATCTGATCACGCCACTTCTTGATCGTTCGTCCGAGCCGCCGGACTTCGATGGGTAGGTCACGGTCAACGAAATCGCTGATGATGTCGTCAACCCACTCGACAGCAAGGTCGCTGTCGGTCTGTTCCAAGGCTAGGCTGACTGTTCCAAGGCATAGTGTCCTTCGGCGATGACTCGTTCGAGGGCATCGACGTTGAGTTGTAGGTACCGGCGTGCCGAGTCGTGTCGGGCCCGACCGAAACAGTCGAAGCTTGAGGCTGACACGACCCTCGTTGGAGACGAAGTTTCCGACACCGTGAAAAGCGAGCGAGGATCAGCACCCTGATTATCCCCGACCGCTCGTATTTGTTCGGCTGCTGACATCAGCGGTCCGCTGGCAATTCTCGACAGAAACTCTATTGCGTCGAAGATGTTGGACTTGCCCACGCCGTTCTCCCCTGCGATACAGGTGAACGGACCCAACTCGGCGACGAACCCGTGAGGTTCTTGAAGCCATCAACTTCGAGTCTCGTCAACATTTCCCGACTCTACGTGACCCACTGCGAGAGGCGCTCCACTCAACCCAACGACGACATCACGTGCTTGATGCGCGTGTAGTCGTCCATCGCGTACATCGAAAGGTCTTTGCCGTAGCCGGACTTCTTGAACCCGCCGTGCGGCATCTCGGCGACCAACGGGATGTGGGTGTTGATCCAGACGCAGCCGAAGTCGAGGCGCTTGGCCATCCGCATGGCAGTGCCGTGGTCGGTGGTCCACACCGAAGACGCCAGCCCGTACTGCACACCGTTGGCGAACCGCACAGCCTCGTCTTCGCCGTTGAAGCGCTGCACGGTCATGACCGGCCCGAAGATCTCGCTCTGGATCTGTTCGTCGGTCTGGTGCAGGTCGGCCAGCACGGTTGGGCTGTAGAAGTATCCGGGTCCTGCAATCCGCGAGCCACCTGTGGCCACGCGAGCGTGCGACGGGAGCCGGTCGACCATGCCAGACACGTGTGCGAGCTGGGTCGGGTTGTTGACCGGACCCACGAACGCGTCTTCGTTGTCGGGGCCGCCGACCACCGCTGCTGACACCTTCGCGGCGAGCAGCGCGACGAACTCGTCGTAGACCTCTGGAGCACACATGATGCGGGTGGCGGCCGTGCAGTCCTGGCCGGCATTGAAGAGGCCTGCAATGTGGATCGCCTCTGCGGCCGCTTCCAGATCAGCATCGGCGAACACCACCACTGGCGCCTTGCCCCCCAGTTCCAGATGCACCCGCTTCAGCGAGTCCGATGCCGACTTGGCGACCTCCATCCCGGCACGCACGGAGCCAGTGATGGACACCATCGCCGGAGTGTCGTGGGTGACCATGGCGCGGCCGGTGTCGCGGTCGCCGCAGATCACGTTGAACACGCCAGGGGGAAGGAACTCTGCGGCAATCTCGGCAAGGATGGTGGCAGTGACCGGGGTGGTGTCAGACGGTTTCAGCACTACCGAGTTGCCAGCCGCTATCGCCGGTGCGAACTTCCACACGGCCATGAGCATCGGGTAGTTCCATGGTGCAACCTGGGCAACCACGCCGACCGGTTCTCGACGAATGGACGAGGTCATCCCCCGCATGTATTCCGCGGAAGCGCGGCCTTCCAGCATCCGCGCAGCACCTGCGAAGAATCGGATCTGGTCCACCATCGGTGGGATCTCTTCGGACCGTGTGAGGCCCGTTGGCTTGCCGCAGTTCTCGCACTCTGCTGCGATCAATTCCTCAGCTCGCGATTCGACCGCGTCTGCGATGCGGATGAGCGCCAGCGAGCGTTCGGACGGGGTTGACTCTCGCCACACCTCGAACCCGGCTTCGGCTGCGCGCATGGCGGCGTCGACGTCGGCAGCACCTGACAGCGCAGCGCGAGCAAACACCGCTTCGGTGGCCGGGTTGACCACATCGGACGTGGCACCCGAAGCCGAGTCGACGAACGCACCGTTGATGAAGTTGCGCACCACCCGTGACGACGAGGGTGATTCTGGACTCTTCTTCGCAGCAGCAGCAGCCATGAGCCGAGACTACCTGGGTTGCGAAAGTCCCCCACTCGGTCGAAATGGCCACCGAATGGCTCCCTGACATGCGGCTGGTGGACTTTCACACCGCAAGTGGAGGACCAACCCCACCGGCACCGGCCCTGGCGTGTGGTGCAGCAAACTGGGAGGATGAACGAACATGCCGTTGCGGTTGCGGACGCCATCCGCTTCCGCCGCACCAACCTCCGGATGGACAGAGACCGGGCGGTTCCGACCGAAATGCTCAACACACTCATGTCACTTGCCGTCTGGGCTCCGAATCATCGGCTCACCGAGCCGTGGCGGTTTGCAGTGTTCGCCGGAGCAGCCCGCCAGCGCCTGGGCGAGGTAACGGCCGAATTCCAAGAGCGGTCAGGCATGAGCGACCCCACCAAGCTCGACAAGACGCGGGGCAAGTTCCTGCGGGCGCCGGTTGTGGTCCTGGTCGCATCAGAGTCAGACCCCACTGCTTCCGGCGAGATGCGGGCCGAGGACCGTGACGCCGTTGCTGCAGGTGTGCAGAACATGTTGCTGGGCGCAACGGCGCACCGGCTGGGCAGCTATTGGAGCAGTGGAGCCGTGTGCCAGTCTCCCGAAGTACGCAGCATGGCGGGTTTTGCGGAACACGCCACCGTGGTTGCTGCGGTCTACCTGGGTTGGCCCATCGGCGATGTACCGGTGCCGAATCGAAGCGCCCCGGTTGTTTCGTGGGTGAGTGTATGACAGCAGCCAAGCGAGTGAGTCCGGCCGTAGCAATCATGCGGGGTCTGTCGAGACGGTGCGCACGGTGCGGGTCAGGGAAACTGTTCACCCGCTACTTCACGATGGCCGAACGTTGTCCTCGTTGCGACCTCAAGTTCGAACGCGAAGAGGGGTTCTTCCTCGGCGCGTACACGATGAACCTAGCCTTCATGATGATCAGCGCTGCCCTCGTGATCTTTGTCGGCTTCGCAGTGCTGAAACCCGGCGGCTCGGTGTTCCCGATGATGGTTGCCGGTGGCCTCTGCACGCTGGTGCTGCCACCATTGCTGTACCCGTTCTCGAAAACCTTATGGGTGGCGGTCGACCAGCTGATGCGCCGAGGTTTCGGCGGGCAATGATTCGCGCCGGGATGTTCGTGCGCTGAGTCGCTCGGGGAGCGACCACGTGAACGAGAACCGAACGGGCGAAGGTTCAGCGGTGGAGGTCCGGGTCGCTCTGGCGCACGCGGGTACGCACCGTGAACACCGTGTCACCGCTCAACACGGCGCTGCGGGCAAATAGCCGACCGCTCTCCCAGTTCGACAGTCCCAGTTCGGGTGCGTCGAGCGCGAACTGACCGTCCACCCAGCGCGTGAACCCATCGCCAACGAACGGACAATCCACAGCCGCCCAGAACCGCTCCTGTTCGTCGACGTCGTCGCTGATGAGACTGGCCACGAGCCGCGGCGAGTAGGTGTTGAACCACTCCACCGCCTGCTCCACGGAGTCGGCCAGCGCGAGTGTCACCTCGGGCGAACCTTCCCATTCCCATTCGGTGCCGAGGGCTTCGAGCTCCACCATCGAAGCAGCAGGTTCTTCAACGTCACCGTTGCTGCGAAGGATCGTATGCGTGCGTGCGAACCACGGGGCGAGTGCAGGATGATCCGCGCCTGCGAGCACGTGCAGCCGGGCGTGGGTGTCTCGTGCCAATGCTGCGGTGGATACCGCTTCGAGGAACCGAGGCAGTAGTTCATCGGCATGGGATTTCAACAGCACACAGACGTTCAGCGTGTTACACACCTTGCGGTCAAGCGACCAACGCACCACCTGATGGAACCGCTCGGCATCGGCGTGCTCACCGGCCATCATCCAGGCCCCACCCTTGCCGTGCAGGCTGACCGGCACCCCTGCCTGACGGGCAACCGCGCCGAGCTGCGCAACGGCTTGCCCCGAACCGCGCGCCACTGCCAACCCCAGCCCCGAGGACGAGAACAACGCCCAGCCGGTGGAGCGTGAGGGCGAGTCGAGGAGTCCCACCGATCCTTCTGGCAACCCGGCAGCAGCCAACGAGGGCCGCACGGCGTGGGCCATGATCGCCCGTGCCGTCCCAAGTGCGTCCGACCCGATCCGGAATACCACCGTGTTGCCGGTGCGCAGCACACCGCAGGCATCAGCGAACACGTTGGGCCTCCCCTCGAACACGAACCCCACAACGCCGAGCGGGGCCTTGCGCTGCTCAACTGTCCACCCGTCGTGACGCAACTCCTGCAACAGCACGTCTCGCCCACCAGCAATGCCTGCCCAGACCCGCAGGCCAGCCACCATGTCTGCACGCATCTTCGGCGACAGCACCAGCCGGGTGGTGGTGCGGCCTGCTGCGGCCGCCCGGGCCACGTCTTCGCGGTTGGCTTCGGCGATTGGGGCAAAACTTGCGTCGTCTCCGAGAAGCGCAGCGAAGCCGATGAAGAACGCCGAAATGGCATCGTCGGAAACCTGGGCAAGACCACGAAAGGCGTGTTGCGCTGCAGCCACCTGCACCCGCACCAGCGCATCGGCATCCGCCGGAACGTGCAACAGCACACCGCGCTCAGCAGACACACCGGGAACCCCGATCACCCGATCCCCTGGCTGCAACGCAGCTGCCAAGTCGGCGTCAACAGTGAGTACCTCGTTGCCGACCAACACCTTGGTTCCGGCAACAAGCATCGGCGTGTGGTCGGTCGAAGAATTCACAGATGAGAACTGTAGAGACTGCCGGCCAGCTCCCACGCCGGGCGCCCGAAGGGTTGATCAGTCGGCCGCGGGAACCTGCTGGGTGATGCAGTGCGGGCCACCGCCACCCAGCGCCAAAGTGACCCCAGGAACCGGCACGACCGTGCGATCCGGATACGCGGTGCCGATCAGCCCAAGCATGTCCAGATCGGCCGCGTGGCCGGTGACAGGCACGAACACTGCCCCGTTGGCGACGTAGTAGTTGAGATACGGAACGCACAGCCGCTGGTCTTCGTGCTCGACGAAGGGCAGTACTGGAACCGTCAACGTGTCGATGCGCTCGCCGGTGGCATCGAACGCATCCTGTGCCCAGCGTCTGTTCACCTCCATCCGCTGCCAGTCCTCTTCGTCGGTGTCCGAACAGCCCTGCAACACCAGCCTCCCTGGCCCGGCAAATGCCGCAACGTTGTCCACGTGCCCATCGGTGTCGTCATCGAGCGACAGTCCATAGGGAAGCCACACAACGGTGGTTATTCCCAGTGCATCTTGCAGCACGTCTTCCATATGCGCGCGTGTCATGTGCGGGTTGCGGTTCGGGTGCATCAGCGTCTGTTGGGTGGTGACCAGCGTGCCCAACCCATCGACGGTGAGCGCCCCGCCTTCCAGCACCATGTCATAAGCCAGTCGCTCCTCGGCAGAGCCCTCGCACCACCGCTCGACCAGGCGTGCGTCGTCTGAATACGGCATGAACTTCTCGCCCCACGCGTTGAACGAGAAATCAGCCACGGCCCGCCGACCGACCGCGGACCGGACGTAGATCGGCCCTGAGTCGCGGCACCACGAATCGTCGATCGGAATCTCATAAATCGTCACGCCCCCACCGCAGAGATCGGCGGCCAGTTCAGCTGCTTCGGGACGGCAGATCATGGTGACCGGCTCGTACCCGCTGATGGCTTGGGCGATCTCGGCGTAATCCAGTTGTGCCTGGCGGAGCGAACGGCCCCAGATCTGCGGACGCGCCGGCCAGCACATGAGCGTGCGTTCGTGCGGGTCAGTCTCGGCGGGCATCACCCAGGACTCAGTCATGGCCGACGACGCTACACACTCGATTTCGCCGGCCTGACTGAGCCCTGGTCACGTTCGGCCAAGGCTGGTCAGGTGGCCAGCCTTACCTGTTTCCACGGCCGAATGTGGATAGCAACCGCAAGGCCGAGAAGAACGAATCCGAGCAGGTCGCTGCGGAAGTCCGCGTACATCAACGCCAGCCCTGCGATGCCCGCGATGATGCGCTCGGGGAGCCGAGCCGCTGTCCGAATCCATCCGCCGAATGCTGCAGCGAATGCTGCGACCGAGACCAATGCCGTAAACGTTGTCCACGCAATGGTTGTCACGCTACCGATCAGCAAGAGCCCTGCTCCGGCGTCGCTGAGACAAAAGATGAAAGGTGTCAGGAACGCTGGGAGGCAGTATTTCCAGGCCATCATCGTGGTCCGGAAAGGATTGCCTCCAGTAATGGACGCAGCGGCAAAAGGAGCTAGAGCTGTCGGGGGAGACACATCCGCCAGGACGGCATAGTAGAAGATGAACATGTGAGCAGCCTCCGGCCTCACACCCAGCTTTTCCAGAGCCGGCGGAATGATCACCGCAGCAATGATGTAGCTCGCTGTCACAGGAATGGCGAGACCCAACACCCACACTGCCAACGCAGCGAAGGTGATCGTCAGCAACAGGTTCCCTCCGGCAGCGTCAACGATAAGTCCGCTGAGCTTCTGTCCGAGACCGGTCAGACCCACGACCGACACAATGATTCCTGCCGTGGCACAGGTCGCAGTGATCGAAACGCTGCCCCGCCCCCCACCCTCGAGCGCTCGCAGCCAACGTCTGTCCCCACCGCTCGTCTCCGGCGACGCACCCGACGAGAGCGCCGCGCTGCTACTCACGCGGCGGGCGAAGAAGCTCGTCAGTACGGCGACGGCGACACTTGCGGACAAACCGTAGAACGCTGAGACGGAGATCCGTTCACCGCTGAGAGCGAACCCAGCAGCGACCATCGATGCGGCAAGGACGGACGGTATCGATCCAAGTCGGTTGTCCCTCGCAAGGAATGACAGCACGTACGCAACCACGATGGACCAGAACACTGCCAGGAACGCCGTGTACTCCCAGGACATCAGGACAACGATCACCACAAGCGACGAGAAGTGATAGCCGTAGCGTTTAGTAAGCGCCCAGAGCGACTGGACCTCGTGCTCCACCCGCACTGTTCCCTGACGGCGTGCGTCGGCTTCCATCATGAGGAGGCAGGAGAAGTAGTACAGGACGGTCGGAATGGTGGCGAAGGCCAACACCTTCAGATACGAGACTTCGAGATACTCGGCGATGATGAACGCCGCAGCGCCGAGAGTTGGCGGGCTCAGCAAGGCGCCGATGCCAGCTGCAGAGAGCAAGCCTCCAGCAGTGTCGCGATCAAATCCAGATTTGCGGAGCACCGGCCACGTAAGGGAACCGAGCGTCACCGTCGTCGCCACACCGGAACCGGACACAGTGCCGAGCAGGAATCCCGATGCAACAACGGTTCGTCCAGGCCCCGAAACACCGCGGGATCTGCCGAGTGCGGCGAAGGACCAGTCGATGAAGAACTTCCCTGCGCCCGAATGCTCCAGTACCGCCCCGTAGATGGAGAACAGGACGATAAACGTCGCAGCGACCTCGATGGGCGTGTTGAAGATCCCTTCGAGAGTCAGAAAGTTCTGGCCCACGATGCGGTCCCAGGAGAACCCTCGGTGGCCTATCCAGTTGTCGATGGACACCGGGAAGGCGTCACCGAACATCGCGTACAGGATGAACCCCGCTGCAACGAGAGGCAGGGCCCACCCCGTTGTCCGACGCGTCGCCTCGAGGGAGACGAGGATCAGCACCGACCCAAGAAGGACTTCATCGGGAAGCGGCGAAGCCGCCCGGTCGAGCGCCTTCGTGTAGTTCTGCACGATGTAGCCCAGCGAGACCAGGGCAAGCACGCACAGGTGCAAGTCGATCGGCAGAATTTGGTTCCTACCGTCGCCTGTGTTGCGCAGTGGCAGGAAGATCGCAGCGGTAACGACCATTGCGATGACCAAACAAATCAGCCGCCAGGGTCCGGCGGACAACCCGAACCGATCTGCACCGGTGCGAACCATCACTCGTCCGACGACGTATCCCACTGCAACTGCACCAATGACGGAGCTTGCTACCTGGTACACCAAAACGTGCTTCAGCAGCCACGGTTTGCAGAACGGAAACGATCCCAGAAGGAGAGTGCCGAGAACTGTCCCCCACAGCACCTCAGTCGACGCCGAGCCACTGATCCACCCGAATAACGCTGACGCTGCCAGCCCGGTTGTCACGAGACGAGCAACCGCTCGGCGGCCCGTTGGCCGGTCGGTACGAAGATCGATCGTTGGGTACAGCAAGAACGTGGCCACCAGCGCCAGCGCCAAAAAGGCTGCCCGATACACCTGAGGACTGATCGCGAACTGCGTCCAGTAGAGGGCATACATGGTGATCAGCAGGCACAGCCCTCCCACCCCAACCTTCCACGGGGTCGAGGAAAGGTGCCGAACAGGCGATTCAGACTCGAACTGCTCAATGATCGCCGCTTGCTGTGCCTCATCGATGACGCCGTCCTCGACGCCAGGAGGTTCGGCTTGGTGCGTAACAGCAAACCCCGCGATCGACGTCATGGTTTGTAGACGCCCTTGAAGCGGTAGAAGGCGATCGCTCCGGGGTGAAACGGAACCGGCGAAATCGCTGCCGCTGTGTTGATGTTGAACGTCCGTGCTTCAGGGTGGACCGCCTGCACATCGGCCTGATTGATGAACAGCGTGTCGAGGATCTCGAAGACCAGCGACTCGCTCATCGCAGCGTTGGCAAGCAAGAGATTGTCCACGCCCAAGCCGGGGACCTCGGTAGACACACCTTTGTACACACCACTTTTCAGAGTTTTCGGGTAATAGACCGAGCCGTACTTGGCCTTGAGCGCCGGCAACAGGCTGGCAGTCTCGATGAACTTCACCGGAGGGCCCGAAGTCGTCAGGTCAGTCACCGCCGCCGTCGGCAGACCGCCGATCCAGAAGAACGCTGCGATCTTGCGGTCCTTGATCGCGTTGACCGACTCGGCGACGCTCAAGAAATCGCGCGTCACATCGGAGAGCTTGAGTCCTGCCGCCTCGAGAACCCGATTGGCGGCGACCTCGGTCGAGGACCCTGGCGACCCGACCGAGATCCGCTTCCCCTTGAGGTCTTCCACCCTCTGTACACCGGACTCGGCGGCGGCAACGACGTGCACGTAGCTGTCGTAGAGGACCGCGATGGTACAGATCTTCGCTTTCCCCAACTCGGTGTACACGCCCTCGCCAGCAATGGCATCGGCACCGGAGTCAGCCGTGGTCATTCCCAGATCAACTTCGCCCTTGTGGAGAAGCTTGTTGTTGTCGACCGAACCGCCGGTTACCTGGCCGGTTGCTTCGGTGTTCGCCATCTTGGAAGACAGCACACGGGCGAGTCCTCCTCCGTACGGAAAGAATACGCCGCCGGTTCCACCGGTCGCGATGACGAGGCGTTGTTTTCCCTCGGGCTTCTTCTGGCTTGCGTTCGCGGCAACACACAAGCCAGCCGGTGGGCGTTCCGCCGCGCTTGCTGTTGGCGCTGCGGTAACCGCTGGGACAGTCGCCGCGACAGCCTTGGTGGTTGGGGCCGCGGCCTTGGTCGTGGCCGGCTTGCGGGTGGTGGTCCGTTTCGCCTTCTTTGTTGCGGCAGAGGTCGGCCCTGTGACGATCAGCGCGACCAGCAACCCGCCAAGCATGATGGTTGCCAGTTTGCGGCTTTGGGCAGCAAGACGTGACTGGAACGTGAGCATTGGCTTCCTTTGCGAGACGAGCGCCGACGGCGACGGGGTCACCATAGACAGAAGTCACGGAGTGACAAGCGTCTCATACGAGGACATGAGGAAGTCGGCGGAAGACTTGAGGATCAGCTGATGTTCACCGCAGTTTCGACCCGTACCAGGCGCACAGTTGCCACACTCGTGGTTTCGTGCA
The DNA here is from genome assembly GCA_031385545.1 of Acidimicrobiia bacterium. Classification (GTDB taxonomy): domain Bacteria; phylum Actinomycetota; class Acidimicrobiia; order Acidimicrobiales; family JANYDT01; genus JANNBN01. The sequence continues at coordinate 13,737 of JANNBN010000041.1, forward strand.
ATGCAAGCGTCAAGGTGCCACCGACAGCGACGACAAGTCGCGTCGCGATGTCCAGTCCCAGTCCGAACCCGGCCGGATGCGGCCGAATTGGATCGATGTCGTTCTGGACAGTGAGTTCATAGAAATCGGCCCGCAGCTGACCTGCGATCTGAACGATCGCTCCAGGTGCGCTGAACTTCACTGCGTTGTCGACCAAGACGTCAAGCACCTGCCCAAGCGCACCGACCTGCACGATGACGTCCGCGTCAGGCCCCGGCAGATTCGATTGAATCGTCACGCCACGGTTCCTGCCGAGCAGAGTCCACGCCGTCAGACGTGCAGCTACGACCGAGACAGGAGATTCCGCTCCTGTCTCAACGCTCCGTTCGGCGCGCGCCAGCACCAGTAACTGTTCCACGATCGTGATCATTCCTTCCAGGTCCCTGGTTGCCTCTCCGTGTTCGCGGACCAGGTCTGACGGCGGAGAATCAAGCCTCGCGATTTCAAGTCCGATGCGTTCGACTCTCAGGCTGAGGGCGGTGAGCGGAGTGCGGAGCTGATGCGACGCGTCAGCGACGAAGCTTCGCTGGCGTTGCAACGCGTGCTGCATCTCGTCGGCCATCCGGTTGAACGACCCGGCGAGGACTCTGATCTCTTCGGGCCCCTCGTTGACAGGAACTCGATTGGTCTCGTCTCCGGTGACCACGTCGCGCATCGCTTCACCCAAACGGATCAGCGGCCGGATCGTCAGGCGGGTGATCGGCAGTGCGAACAACGCTGCAATCGCAGTGATGAGCATCGACCGCATGGCGAGAAACAGCCAATCGCGCAAGATCTTGTGCCGGACCGGTCCGGGATTGCCCGCTGTGACCACAGCCCCGATCGTCTGCTGCCCGTTACGAATCGGTTCGACGGCAACAATCGGACGAAGAGGGAAAACCTCGCGGGCGATTCCACGGGGTAACAGGCCCTTCGCGATGCGCAGGACTTCAACCTTTTCGCTGGCGGAAAGGTCACCGAGTTGCGGCCCTGAGGTTGCTCGGATTGCCCCGGTTGCATCGAGCACGAACAATTCACGGGTCGGCGTACTGGAGTTTCGGACGAGTTCGGCAAGCGCCGTATCCAGGCCTCCCGCCGACAGCGGTGCCGCTCCAGAAGCTGCCGTTGCAGCTACGGCAGCTTCGTCAGCCGCTTGGGTCAGCATCCGATAGCTGGCGCCGACTCGTGCGAACGGCACCACCACCAACAACAGCACCAGTGCGACCGTCGCGATTCCGAGAAAAATCAGGCGGTGGCGCATTCGATGTCCACCTATTCGGTGAGCAAGAGGCGGTACCCGACACCGCGCACGACCTCGATCACCGCGGCATCTCCCAGCTTGTTGCGCAACGAACTGATGTGAACGTCGAGCGACCGGTTTGCGCCGTCCCATTCGTCGCCCCACACATGTGCAAACAGCTGCGCGCGGCCGACCACCTGGCCGGGACTCTGGGCCAGCAGCGCGAGGATCTTGAACTCTTTCCGCGCAAGGGTGACTTCGACGCGGCGCACCCACACCCGATGTGCTCCGGGGTCGATACAGAGACGATCAGATTCAGGCGCAGCCCGATGCACCTGGGCAGATGACGCCCTCCGCAGGACGGCCTCGATCCGAGCAAGCAATTCCTGGAAACCGAAGGGTTTCACGACATAGTCGTCAGCGCCCATCCGAAGGGCAAGCACCTTGTCGATCTCCTCGGACCGAGCGCTCACCGCAATGATCGGGACAGAGGTCAGTTTGCGAATCCTTCGACAAACTTCGATACCGTCAAGGTCAGGCAGCCCAAGATCCAGCAACACCAGGTCCGCACCTTCCTGTTCCCGTATCGCTGCTGCACCCGTGCCAGCGGCCAAAACGTCGAATCCATAGTTTCGCAGCAGCCCGCCAAGTGCGTCGGCGACGGACGCATCATCCTCCACGAGCAGAATCCGCTTCACAACGGGAAAACACTAGGCGCGTGTTCTGATCGCGGCCCCGAAAGTCGCACAAATATGCGTGGCCCGCAAATGAAGCCCGCTGAGCTGGCCCCGGACGGGGCACGCCTTCGGCTTGTCACAACCGCTACCGTTCGAACATGCCTCGCAGCAACGTTGATCTCGATTCGCTCATCGCCCAGCTCACGCTGGAAGAACTCGCCGGGCTCCTCGGCGGGTCCGATGTCTGGCACACCATGCCGGTGGAACGGCTCGGCATCCCTATGATCCGCGTCACCGACGGCCCTGCCGGTGCTCGCGGAACGTCGTTCACCGGGCTCGCCTCGGTCAACACGCCGTGCGGCACTGCGCTGGCCGCAACGTTCGACCCCGCTCTCGTGAAGAGGGTCGGGCATCTCCTCGGTCTCGAGACCCGTGCCAAGGGTGCCAGGGTGCTTCTTGCACCGACCATCAACCTGCACCGTACGCCGGTCGGTGGCCGCAACTTCGAGTGCATGAGCGAAGACCCCTACCTCACGGCACGCATCGCCGTTGGTTACGTGCAGGGCCTCCAGGCCGAGGGTGTCGCAGCGTGCGCGAAGCACTTCGTGGGCAACGACACCGAATTCGAACGCATGACGATCGATTCGCAGATCAGCGAATCGGCGATGCGAGAGCTGTACCTGGTGCCCTTCGAAGCCGTCGTCCGCGAGGGTGGCGTGAAGTCCATCATGACTGCGTACAACCGCATCAACGGCCCACACGCAGCGGACTCCACCGAGCTCATCACTGACATCCTCCGTAACGAGTGGGGGTTCGACGGCATCGTGATGAGTGACTGGTTCGGGCTTCACTCCACGGTCGAAGGTATCCGGTCCGGTCTCGACCTGGAGATGCCCGGACCGGCAATCCATCGCGGCGCAAAGTTGGTTGCCGCCGTCGAATCCGGGGCGCTCACCAGGGCAGATCTCGAAGCCCCGGCGCGGCGCATGCTGCGCTTCCTCGATGATATGGGTGCATGGGAAGATGGCCAGCCGTCGCCCGAGACCACCCGAGACGAACCCGCCGACCGCGTGCTGCTCCGCGAGGCCGCAACTGCCTCGATGACGCTGCTGAAGAACACCAATGCTGCGCTGCCCCTGAAGGGCGATCTCGGCCGCATCGCAGTCATCGGCCCCAACGCAGACCCTGGCCAGATCATGGGCGGCGGCTCAGCGTTCGTCAACGCGGTGCATTGGAGCTCGCCATTGCGGGCTCTTCGCAACGCGCTCGGCGAGACCATCTCCTTCGCGAAGGGTTGCCGAACGCATCGCACCCTGCCTGCACCCGCCAGGGACGTACTGGGGCCGATCACGCTCGACTACTGGGCAGACGGCCTCACGAGTTACCGCAACGGCGTTGCGCCGCTCTTCACCGAACCTGGCCGCGGTCTCAAGCTGATGTGGATGAGCCCGCCGTCGGCAGATATTCCGCTGCAGACAATCGGATGCGTCACCCGCACCACAATTACCCCGGATGAAACCGGAGACTGGACGATCGGCTGCTCCGGCGTGGGCGACTCGCGGATTCTGCTTGACGGGCAGGAGATCATCAACGACGCAAACTCCCCGACCGGTGGCAGCTTCTTCGGAATGGGAAAGGCCGAGCACAAGGTAACGCGTCACCTCGAAGCCCGCCGCACCTACGAGCTGGTGGTTGAGTACGAGCGAAAGGGCGAGGTGGTGCTGGCCGGTTTCACCATCGGCCTGCTGCCACCGGTCACGGCCGACCTGTTGCTGGAGGCTGTCGACCTTGCGGCACACAGCGATACGTCGATCATCATCGTCGGCACCAACGACGACTGGGAGTCCGAGGGCTACGACCGCACTGTCATGGACCTGCCCGGTGCACAGGACAACCTCATCAGCGAGGTGGCAGCGGTCAGCAAGAGCACCATCGTGGTGATCAACGCAGGCTCGCCGGTCACCATGCCCTGGCTGCACCAGGTCGATGCCGTGCTGTACACGTGGTTCCCGGGACAGGAGTTCGGCGATGCGTTGGCCGACGTGCTGACCGGCAGCGTCGAGCCCGGGGGCCGTCTCCCCGTCACCATCCCACGGCGGCTGGAAGACACACCGGCCGGCGAGCATCATCCCGGACGCAACGGCATCGCCCAGTATCGCGAAGGTCGCCTGGTGGGTTACCGCTGGTACGACACGGTCGGGCGCGAGCCGCTGTTCGAGTTCGGACACGGCCTGGGTTACTCCACCACCTCGATCATCAGCGCGCATACTGATGACTCGACCGGGTCTGTCCAGTGTGTCGTCGCCAACACCGGGTCGCGCCCAACGCGTGAGACGGTGCAGGTGTACGCCGCTGTGCTGACCGAAGAGCGGGTGGCAGCCGATCAGCCGACGCAGAAGCTGGTCGGGTTCGTGCGCACTCCCGAGATCGCTCCGGGCCAGTCGGTCGGCGTCGCCATCCCCGTCGACTCCCGAGCGTTCGAGCGTTGGGACGAAACGGTGCATGGCTGGGTCGACCTGGCCGGCGATCGGCAGCTACGCGTCGGGACCAGCAGCCGGACCATAGCCCATACGCTCGCAGTCTGATCGGCCACGACATGAACAAAAAGAGCCTTAGGCACCGACATCGGGGTGGGTGAGGTCGGGCGCCGACACCGCTTCTGCTGCTCGTGTTACAGGCCCGCCGATGGGTGTCCCGGTCATCCCCAAGATCTTCCACCCGTGCCACCCTGCCCCAACGGCAAGTGATGCGATGCCAATCACCAGGGCGAGCGTGGCCATGGTGGCATGCATCTGGTGGCGGCCGTACTCATCCGCGTAGATGGACTGAACCGCAACGCTGGCACCGTACGTCGGACCCATGCACGCCATGAAGATCGACATGACGCGACCACGCTTCTCCGCCGGAGCGTGGTGCTGCATCAACGCCATGAACGTGATGAGTACGCCGGAGAACGCACCGCCGAACAGACAAATCGCTGCCATGGCGACCGGCATCGAGTTGATGAACGCGAATGAAAATACCATGAGCGCGCTTATCACCCAATGGACCTTCAATGTTCGCACTCGTCCAATGCGCGAGACCAGCACCGGAACCATCGTGGCTCCGAGAACTGCACCGACTCCCTGCGCGCTGCTGAGTTGACTTGTGCCGCGAAGCCCGGAACCGAGGTCACGAGCAATCACCGGAAGCAGGGCCATCAGCGCCGCGAAACACAACTGCATCGGCAACAGCCCTTGCAGTGCAGCACGACACCCGGGCGTTGCCCACAACGTGCGGATCCCGACACCGATCTCGGCGAAGAACTTCCCGGTCGTTGTTGCCAGCGGCCGATACGGCTTGCGCAGGGACCACACCGCGACGGCCATCACCGCGAACGAGACTGCATTGCCAACCACTGCGCCGGTGGCGCCAACCTGGCGCTCCACGAAGTAGCCGAGCGCCGGGCCGATCACGCGGCCGGTGTTCCAGGATGCGCTTCCCAACGACACCGCTGCCAGCAACTCCTCCTTCGGCACGAGGTCGGGTTGCATCGACCCTGAAATCGCGTTGCCGAGGTGCGTTGCGCCGCCGAGAAACATCACCAATGCGGCGATCACGGCGGGGCGTCGCTCGCCGGAAGCCAGAACGACAGCCAACACGGCGGTGATGACGGTCTGCGCACAGAGCGCCGACGTGAGCGATATCCGACGGTCGAAGCGATCGGCGATCAGTCCACCGACCGGAGCACCGATGAGACCCGGCACGAACTGGGCGGACATCACCGCCCCAACCGCCAAGGTGGATGACGACGTCTTTGCGATCAACGCACCCAGCACGCTGAGCTGCATCCACGTGCCGATGTCGCTCACCACCGTGGCCGTCCACACCGTGGCGAACGGTCGGCGCCGAAGTGGCTGCAGCGTGCGGAACTTCACGCGGTGCCGAGTTCGTCACTGGCGTCGTCGGTGGGCTCGCCGTCGATGGCGGTTCGGAGCATCGTGGCTGCGAGAGCAAGCAGCAGCGCGGCGAACGCCGCATTGATCACACGCTGGTCGATCGCCGTCGCAAGCGTTGCGCTGATCAGCGACGCGAACGCTCCGGCCAAGCCAACGCGCACTGCAGCGGGCACCTCGACCAACCCGTTGCGATGATTTCGCCACGACCCGAACATTGCGCTCGGGATGATCGCGGCGAGCGACGTTCCTTTCGCGAGCGCTGACGGCATCGAGGCGATCACCATCATGCCCGGGACGAGGATGAATCCGCCGCCCACCCCGAGCAGCCCGGACAGCACGCCCGTAGCTGATCCCAGCGAGACGAGTCCCAAGTCGATCTTCCAGGTAAGCGGTTCCTGGTCTCCGCCGGCCACGCTGATGGCCAGCCTGGCTGCAGCTGCAAGCAGGATGAACACGAACAGGAACTGGATGGCCCGCACCGGGACCCGGCGCAACAACGTGGTGCCAAGGAACGTGCCGACCATTGCGCCGAGGAAGATGATCAGGGAAACGCCGCCGTGCACGTTGCCGTCCAGCCAGTACGGAACCAGCGCTGCGCAGGCGATGGGGATGACAGCCGCAAGCGACGTTGCCGCCGCCCGTCGGGTCGGCAGACCCATGCGAATCAACAAGGGGACGACGATGAACCCTCCGCCCACGCCGAACAGCCCGGACAGAGCTCCGGCCACGAGTCCGAGCGCGACGTAGTGCTGCTGGCCGGACGGTCCACGGAGAGTCACGGAAGCCCGGCCGCCCGCGCCGCAGCGGTGGCCAAAGCCGCGACCACGACCACGGTGACGAACCCTCGTCGGGCAACAAGGGCAACGATCGCTGCGGCCAAGCCGACGATGCGAGCGTCGAATGACCAGCGCCGCCCGTCGGCAACGGTTGCCGTAACGACGAGTGCGGCCAGCAGCGCACCGGGCATCATGCCCATGACTGCTTCAACGCGCAGGGGCAGCGTTCGGTTGCCGAGCAGCAGCGGCCCGGCCGCCTTCCACATGTAGGTTCCCGCTGCGACGGAAAGCAGGACGACGGTGCCAGTGCTCACTCGCCGCCCTCTCTGCTGATGATGACCTGCCGAGCAGCTAGCACGATCGGCACCGCAAGTGCAGCTGCCACGATCGGCATTCCTGGTGGCACGAGCGGAATGAGCGCAAAGGCGATCACCGCGCCAACGAGTGTGATCGGACGCTGCCGCGCGTCGCGAACACGGGGCCACACGAGCGCGGCGAACGCTGCGGGCACCGTTGCGTCGAGCCCGAACCGGCGGGTGAAGTCCGCATTGGACCCGATCAACCAGTAGCCGATCATCGTGGCCAGGTTCCAGAAGACGAACACCGACAGGCCTCCGGCAAGGTATCCAGCACGCCGTGCCTGGGGTGTGTGCTGCGCTGTGCCGACGGCAACGGACTCGTCGATCATCAGCTGCGAGGCGAACGCTCGGAACAGGAACGAGCCCTTCAGCGTGGGCGTCATCATCAACCCGTAGACGAGGCTGCGCATGCTCAGCAGTAGCCCGGCGAGAATCGCAGCAGCCGCAGTGCCACCGTCTTTCAGCACGCCTACGGCAGCGAACTGCGTACCGCCTGTGAACACCAGCGAGGACATACCAAGTGCATGGAACCAGCGCAGATTGGCCTGTGTGCACATCACCCCGAACGCGATCCCGAAGGGGGAAACCGATAGCCCGATGGGCAACGCCTGGCGGGCGATGGACGAGCGCTCCTCGCGGGTCAACCCCCCTGCAACTCCGATCGACACGCAGAAGACCTTAGCGACCCGACGTCGGCAGAGTTGAAGTGCCACGTTTGTCGCCTTCAGTGCGCGAAAAACGACAACTCAACGCACTGCCAGCATGTCTTAGGAAAGCAGCGACACGGCGTCGGTCTCGATGGCCGCCTGCAGGTGACGGCCGGCCATGGCCCAGAACATCTCATCGCCGCGGTCGGTGCGTTGGGTGATCATGCTGCTCACAACCGCAGTCGTGATGCCGGAGAACTGTCCGTTGCGGTAGTCGTCCCACGCCTGGTCACGCCCGTATGCGCGCACACCATGAGCGACGAGGTGGCCGTGCCACAGGTCGATCAGGCGGTCCTGCTCGGTACGGCGATCATCGGGCAGCAACGAAGCGCCGAGGAAATACCCGAGGTCGCTTCCCGCGAACCCGGCGCCAACGGTCTGCCAATCCACCGCCACCGTCCATCCATCGCCCACCATCAGATTGTCTGCCCTGTAGTCGTTGTGTGTCAGTGTCATCGGGCCACTCCTGGCCTGTACCCACTCACCGATTCCGGCCGTCAACCGATCCCCCACCGCAATCATCGGAGGAGTCAGACGGTCTCGATACCTGTCCACGAACGTCGGCCAATGCTCGTTCATCAGGTGCGCAAGGATCATCGCCCGCGTCGGGTCGTTGTGCTTCGCGAACAGGGTTTCATCGTTCAGTGCATCGTGTTGCCAAAACGCGGAATGCAACCCGGCCAACTGTTCGACGGCAATCTCGGCTGTGGCAACCGAGCAGGCCTCCATCTGGTCACCCTGCACCGCCGGCGCCAGGTCTTCCATCAGGACCAACGTCGCCTCGCGTGCAGCATCGAACTCGGCCACCCAGGCACGCGGTGTGCGCATCCGCCCGGCCAGCATCGGGGCGAACCGCTGATAGAAGACAGCTTCCTTCTCGTAAATGCCCATCATCAGGCCCGTCATCCGAGACGTGAGATCAGGCGACACGAACTTGCCGACCAACGACGCCGGTGCACCGGCACGGGCCGCAGCGTGCGGATCGGCGTAGGTGATGGCATACCGGTGGTTCTGACCGATCTGACCCGTGCCGATGCGCCGATGCTGAAGTTCTTCAACGTGTGCATCAATGCCGTGGAGTGCCAACAACCGAGTCAGCCAAGCCGGGGACAGCTCTTCGGGTGTTGCCGGGAAATCGTTCACCCGCACCACGGGGTGGTCCGCCGTCGCCGCAGTTCCTTCCTCGCTCATCGGTAGCACGGTAGCCAGCGGCGGCTACACGAATTGCTTCGGCGGGGCCGTTCGAACCGCTCCGTGCGTCACCCGTCGACCAGGACCAACTCCTGCACTGCCCGTGTGAGCGCAACGTACAGCGCACGCGACCCGCGGGGCTCGTCGTCGAACGAGGCGATGATGCGGTCTCGTCCGACGACCACGACCGCGTCGAACTCCAAGCCCTTCGACGCAACCGGCCCCAGCACGGTGATGCCCTCCTCCACTGCCTCGCCCTTCCGGGCATCGGCAGGATCGAACCCAGCCAGTTCGTCCATCAGCACGTCGAGTTCAGCATCCGGCCCGATGATCGCAACCGTTGCCCAGTGCGTCCGCAACCGTTGCACGTCGGTCAGCATCTCGCTGCGAGGAACGGTGACCGGTTCACGTCCGCCGAGACGGACCGACCGTGACGGGGTCACGTCGGGGGCCGCGACCGGCAGCAGCGCGTTAGCCAGTTCCAGGATGGTGGCCGGGACTCGATAACCCAGCGTCAGCTCGGCCACCGTTCCGTTGTTGTCGGCACCGGCAGCGAGATGCACCAGAGCATCGTCCCAATTCGTCTGCGCCGCCGACGATGTGGCCTGAGCGAGGTCGCCGAGCACCGTCATCGAGCGCCGAGGAGAACGACGACCGGCCATGCGCAGTTCCATCGCAGACAGATCCTGGGCCTCGTCAACAACCACGTGGCCATACGTTCGCACCACACCGGCAACAAGGGCCTGTGCCTCGTCGAGCAACGCCAGATCTGCTCTGGTCCACCGCTCCTCCTTCGGCGTGGCTGCCTTGGAGCGCTTCAGCAGTTTCAGTTCCTCGGCGCTGAGAACGCCGTCGGCCGCACGGGCCAGCCGCGCCGGGCTGGACAGCAGCGAGCGGACCAGGCTCACGGCCGTGAACGCCGGCCACATCGTGTCGATGAGCTTCTTGAACTCCGGCCGGGTCTTCAGATCGCGGTGGAACGACTCGTTGTGAGCTTCTGACGCAGTTGGCCTGGTGAGATAGTCGCGCCAGCACACCGCGATCATCTGTGCACGAAGTACCTCGCGCGCATCATTGGTCGGCAATTCTCTCAACCGCACCTCGGCCAGAACCTGATTCACGATTCCTGCGCGCAGCGTGAGGATGGCGAAGTTCGTCGGGATCACCGAGTCATTGGACACCGGTGAGATTGCACGGTGAACCGCGTTGCGGATGACGGCTGCCATCCGGGCATCGCCTTTCAGGCGTGCAAGACCTGCGTCTTCGGTGCTCTTCACAATCGCAAGCCCGTACAGCCGCTCGGCGCTGATCTGGGTGACCGACCGCTCGCCCAGTGATGGCAGAACCTGCGCGATGTACCGCAGGAACAACTCATTCGGCCCAACCACCAGCAAACCTTGGCGCTCAAGGTCTTTGCGGTGTTCGAACAGCAGGAACGCAGCACGATGCAGCCCCACCGCCGTCTTGCCCGTACCCGGCCCACCCTGCACTACCACCAGCTCGTCCAGCCCGGCACGGATGATGACATCTTGCTCGGCCTGGATGGTTGCGACGATGTCGCGCATCTCACCGGAACGACTGCGCTCCAACTCGGCCAACAGCGGGTCAGGGACGCCTCCTCCCCCACCGCCCTCACCGAGTCCATCGGGGTCGGTGAAGTCCTCGTCGAACAGACCTGCCACCACCCGTTGGTCAACGGCAAGGCGCCGCCGCAGCCGCAAACCCTGCGGGTCGGCCCAGGTGGCCCGGTAGAACGGCACGGCAACCGGCACCCGCCAATCGAGAACCACCGGTTCACCGTCCGGTCCCTCAACATGACGGCGCCCGATGTGCCATCGCTCGATCGGCCGACCTTCCGTTGCTGCCTCGTCGATCCGTCCGAAGCACAACGCGGCGCGGGAGTCGGCGAGGTTCTCCAGCCGTGCCATCAACGCTGCTTCGATGGCAGCGGCGTCATCTCGATCGCTGGTCTGGGCTGCATCACGACGGGCCTGGTCCAACGCGCCGAGCGCTCGCGCGCGCATCGCAGCCAGCGACGTATGGGCCAGGTCAAGGTGTGCCTGTTCCAGTCTGGTTTCGACCGCACGGAAGTCCTCGTGGTCCACCGGAGCGGTCGTTGAGTCAGCGGTCAAATCGGCGTCGGGTAAGTCAGCATCGGGCATGGAACTCCTCTCGTGTGATGGCAGCCGGTCACAGAAGTCGCACACGTGGGAAGAACCTGGTGCGCCTTTGCCGGGCTGTTCTCGCCGAGCGGGCCACGGGGTTGCCTACGGCAGCGGTGGGGCCATGCAGCGGAGTCTCCGTACCCTCAGGGAACGGGACAGAAACGTACCACTTCGCCAGCACCTCACTTCGACGGTTCGTCTGCACGACTACGGTGCCGAGATGAGTGCGCATTGGTCGAGCAGGGACATCGGTTCATTGGCTGGGAAGGTCGCGATCATCACCGGCGCCAATTCCGGCCTGGGGTTCTGCATCGCCGACGAGCTCGCACGTGCCGGAGCCGACGTCATCCTTGCGTGCCGCAACATCGCAAAGGCAGAACCTGCGGCTGAGCGCATCAGGTCCACTGCGTCTGGTTCGGTCGAAGTGCTGCAACTCGATCTTGCTGATCTGGCGTCGGTCAGCCGCGCGGCCGCCGAATTCACTGCTTCGAAACGACCGCTGCATCTGCTGATCAACAACGCCGGCCTGATGGCACTCGACGAATCACACACGGTCGACGGCTTCGAGACACAGTTCGGCGTTAACCACCTCGGACACTTCGCGTTCACCGCCGACCTGCTGACCACCCTCGACGCCACACCCGGGGCACGAATCGTCAGCATGTCAAGCATGGGCCACCGCATGGGCAGCATGCACTTCGACGACATCATGTTCGCGAAGCGATACAACCGCTGGGGTGCGTACTTCCAGAGCAAGCTCGCCAACCTGCTGTTCACACTCGAACTGCACACGCGCCTCCAGCGCGCCGGCAGCACCACCGCTGCGCTCACCGCACACCCCGGTGGGTCCCGTACCGACCTTGGCCACGAGGGCAAAGGACTCAGCAACAAGGTGGTTTCGGCGGTCAGTCCAGCCTTCATGCAGCCGGCGTCACGCGGCGCACAACCAGCGTTGCGCGCGGCCACAGATCCGACTGCGCTGAGCGGACAGTTCTACGGTCCACGTTTCATCACCGCCGGACACGCGGTCTTGGAGACCCCGTCGAAGGCGGCCCGAGACGCCGAAGCGGCCACGCGACTGTGGGAGCTGTCCGAGGCCCTCACCAAGCGAACCGTCCTGAGTACACGGGTCGGTTGACACGACGTTGGCAAAGTGCGTGTTCTTCACCAACGCCGCGACGTACAGGCCACCTTCCTCGACTGATCTCCTGAGACCGCAGCACAACGACGCCGCCACTCCCACGTGTCATCGGCGAACGCATTGGGACTGAAGCTCGTGCCCCGGTAGGGTCGCCCCTTGATGGCCCCTCCTGCAGCGAAGATCCTTCCGCAGCGGGTGTTCTACGGGTGGTACATCGCAGTCGGGTGTCTCCTCATCCAGTTCGTGACCGTCGGCGTGGGGTTCTACGGATTGCAAGTCTTTCTGAAGCCGTTGCGAGACGAACACGGCTGGTCCGCTTCGATCGTCAGCACCGCAAGTGCGACGTTCTTCGCCGTCTCGGGCATCACCAGCTTCGTCGTGGGCCGCCGACTGGATCGCATCGGCCCGATCCCCTTCATGTACGCCGGCATCGTCCTGATCAGCATCGGCACGATCGGCCTTGGCTTCGTCCACTCGGTGTGGCAGCTGTTCGCCTGCTACGCCGTGATGGCCGTCGCGTTCGGTGGAGGTGGTGGCGTTGCGGTGTCGTCGTTACTCACCAAATGGTTCATCGACCGGCGCGCCCGAGCAGTGTCCATCGCGTCGACGGGCGTGTCGCTGGGCGGCGCAATCTTGGTTCCGGTCGGCACTGCATTGATTGCCCGCGGTGGTCTCCGTGAAGGCGCGCCGGTGCTGGGTGCGATGGTTGCTGTCATCGCGCTTCCGGTTCTGTGGGCCGTCATCGCTCCGTCGCCGCAGTCGATGAACACTCGTCCCGATGGTGCTGATCACGCGACTGATCTGCAGCGCAGGAATGGTGCGGCGGTCGGCCAATACCAGGTGTGGACACGGCGGGCCGCTGCGCGCACGATGGCATTCTGGGCGGTGGTCCTGGGGTTTGCGCTCGCGTTGGCTGCCCAGACCGGCGTGCTCATCCATCAGCTCGCGTTTCTGCAAGGACCGGGGCAGCTGGGTTCGCGTTCGGCAGCGGCGTTCGCCGTCACGGTCACCACATCGGGTTCCATTGTGGCGAGGCTCATCGTCGGCGGCTTCGCCGACCGGGCTGACAAGGTTCGCCTTGCGGTTGTGTTCGTCGCCATGCAGGCCGCGATGTCGTTCTGCTACACGATTGCCCATGGCACGGTCGCGTTGTACGCAGTGGCGCTGGTGTTCGGCTTCACCGTCGGCAACGTCTACATGCTGCAGGCACTGGTCACCGGTGAAGTGTTCGGCATGGTGAGTTACGGCACCATCTACGGCGTCGTTTCGTTGGCCGGTTCGATGGGCTCAGCAGGTGGCCTGCTGTTCACCGGCTGGGCGGTCGATTCGTCCGGCGGCTACTCGATGCCGTTCCGCGTGCTGGCGCTGATCAACGCGCTAGCAGCCGTCCTCATCTCCTTCGCCCGCGTCGCGAGAGAGGACACCCCCAACGTTGGGGGTAGTCCACTTCTCAACACGATTGCGAGGTGAATTGCCGCAGCGTAGGCATTGTGCGGAAGGTCGCCGCTCCAGATTCAGGATGGTTCGGCGGCCCGAGCCTTCGTGCGCCCGACCAGAGGCTTCGGTGCCTTTGCACCAGGTCCAGCAGCCGTGTTCTGGGCTGACGTCCGCTCAAGCAGGGTCGTGGCATCGGCCGGCGAGATCGGGCGGGACGCGATGTAGCCCTGCACCTTGTCGGCGCCGAGGTCGGCAACGAGTTTCAGCGCGTCCATCGTTTCGACACCTTCCACGGTCGAGCCGATGCCCAGGCGCTGTGCGAGTTCGATCATCGTCTGCAACACCGTTCTTGCACGAGCGCCGCGGTCGTCCCCATCGGGCCGTGCGCGGGTCGCCTCGACGAGGAAATCGCGGTCAACTTTCAACTCGTCGATCGGCAGCGTGAGAAGACGTGACAAGGAGGAATGGCCAACACCGAAGTCGTCGATGGAAACGCGCGCACCAAGTTCCCGAACGCTGGTCAGCGTTGCTTCGGCGTTCAGTTCTTCGGTCATCATCATCGTCTCGGTGACTTCAACCACCAGACGGTGGGGGTCGATGTCCCACCGATCCAGCCGCCCCTTGATCGACCCTGCGAGGTTCACGTCAAGCAGGTTCGCGGCCGACAGGTTGACGGCAACGCCCACGTCGAACTGCTTCCACTTCCCGAGTTGCTCGCAGGCCAGGTCGAGGACCCGGTCGGTGATGGCGTGGATCTGCTTCGTCTGTTCGGCGACCGGAACGAAGTCGCCGGGCATCAGCATGCCGTTGGGTGTCTCGATACGTGCGAGTGCTTCCAGCATCACAACCTTGCGCCGGTCGCCGAGCAGCGAGCGGGTATCGAAGATGGGCTGGAACCACACGATCAGGCGACCCGTGGCCAGCGCGTCAGTGATCTCGACCGAGATGCGGTCGTGCTCTTCGGAGCGTTCGTCACGTGAAACATCGAATCGGAACGGCACCAACGCTTTGGTTCGCTTCGCGGAATACATCGCAGCGTCCGCGTGACGCATGAGCTGGGACGTGGCATCACTCGGGTTGAGCCCATCCGCCAGATCGTTCGGAAAGCACGCAAACCCCACGGACCCGCTCCCGTTGTAGGCAGAGTTGTTCGTGGGTCTGAACGTGGTACCGAGAGCGGGCACGAGCCGAGACACCACTTCGTCGGCCTGCTCAGGACTGATGTCAGGGAACAGGATCGCGAACTCATCGCCCGACAACCGTGCCACGGTTGCATCAGCCGGGGCAGCAGCTAGCAAGACACGTGCGATGTGCACCAGGAACGAATCGCCGACGTGGTGGCCCCACGTGTCGTTCATGACTTTGAACGAGTCGAGGTCGACCATTGCTACCGTCATCGGCCCGCGTTCGCGGGTCAGCGCAAGTTCGACTTCAAGTTCGAGCACGCTGCGAAACTTGTCACGGTTGGCCAGCCCTGTGACCGAGTCTCGTGATGCGCGCTGCTGCACTTCGGCCAGGCGGCGGCGAGCGTCGAGGGCGTTGTGAATGTTCCACGTCCACGAGGCGAACACCTCGTGCATGCTGTGCGGAAAAGTCGACCGTTGCCGCAGTCGGCTGGTTCGTGCCGAATAACCGGTCGCCGCCCAAACTGAAGTGCCATCCGAGGCACCGACCGTGACGACCAGAGCGTCCCTGGCACCCTTCAGATATGCCGGGACAGTACGGCCGCCGCGATGGTATGCGTGCACATGGTTCAGCTCGTCGGCACGGTGCGCATTCCACAACGGGTCGCTGTCCACGATCGTCTCGTGGAATTCACCATCAGCGGTAATCCATGCTCGCTGCAACTCGTCGGAATACCGGTTGATGTGCGCCACCATGTCAATTCGCTCGACGGCCAACTGCGTGCACAGCTGACGCAGGGCCTCTTCGAGCGTGGCCTGATCAAGCGTCGAGATGAACGTCCCGTGTCGGCTCCATGTGTTGCGATCCTCCAGCAACCGGGCAACCGTCGGAATTGCCCAGAACGTCACCACCGGAAGCATCATCATGAACGGCAGGACGCCCGGCTCATAGATCGCCAGTTCAACTGCCGTGAACGTCGAACTCGCGACGACGACCGATACCACCAATCCAACGAAGTGCGCCCGAGCCCACTCTCGGAGTTCGAACGATCGACCCATGAGGTGAAAAACCACACTGATGGCCGAAACAGCGAACAGTTCGGCTGCAGCGGCAGCGGGGATGAGCAGCGCACCCAAAAGAAGGGGTTCGAGTCCCGCCCGGCCAAATAGCAGGACAGGCGCAGACAGCACCCCAACCTTCAACGCGACAAGCCCGCCGTTGAAGATGACCTTGTGACCGTCGACAGGCGCACCGACCAGGCGGTTCCGATAGACGTGACCTAACGTCACAGCAGCGACCTGAACGCAGACGTGAGTCCAAGGAACAAGTGTCAGCGCACCCATGATGGTGGAGACCTCCACCCACGAAATCCCGTATCTCTGGTTCCCGTAGGCGATCGTGACCTTTTTCATCTCCGCGACTACGGCCAGCGCGAAGACCGCCGCTAGCAGTAGTACCGCCCATCGCATGGAGAAACTGGGTACTGCCGAAGGAGAACCGAAAACAGTACCCAACCCGACTAGCCCGACCCCCGCGACGAACAGACAAATTGCCACGACGCGTAGCAATTGGTTGGTTCGACGCTGATTGGTCATGGGTAAGTACTCCCGAAGAAAACTGGACAGACGCTCACAGCTGATCCAAACTTCAGATGTACAAACGGCCGTGTTCGTACATTTCAGGAGGAATCCAACATGCGTGGAGCAAATTGGGACTGAGAGCGTCTGCTCTCTAGTCACATCGGTCAGTCCGACACAGGACTGAAGCGTTTAACCGTGCGGTCCCGGTTTTCCGGGGCCGCACGGGCGCGTCCAGTGGTCGTTTCCGCAGGCGACTGCATTACCCATAGCTACGACAGTTACTGGCTGCGATTCGTATCGTCAGAACTGATGAGGAATGGTTGGTCCTGTGGTCAACGATGAGGCAAGATTCATTCGTGCGACAGGCGGTCGTACCAAACACTGGCGAGGAGGGTCGTCATGCGCGGTAGTTCCTGGAACTGAACGGGCTTAGCCCGTAGACACCCAAACGGTTCCTCAGGGGTCCCGTACGGGTCACAAAACTTGTGATGTGCGGTTGTCGGGCCCGACAACCGCACATTGCGCTCCACGATTCAACACGACCGACCTGCAGGGGACCCGCCATGGCCAGCGACCAAACATCGAGCGAAAAAGTGATAACGACCGATTCCTCGCCCTCGGCGTTCGGGGAGCGATGGGCGCAGGACTACGACGACTTCTATGTCGAGTCGCTCGAAGACACAACCCAAACAGTCAACGTCCTCGCGTCACTTGCGGGCATCGGTCCCGTGGCCGAACTTGGCGCAGGCACAGGACGCGTGGCGATTCCTCTGGCCCAACGGGGCCTGAAAGTCCGTGCTTGCGACGCGTCAGCCGCAATGCTCCGTCAACTCCGCGAGAAGCCGGGCAGTGATCTGGTTGACACCAGCGTCGAGGTCATGCCTGACCTGACCGGCGGCCCGTATTCATTGGTTGCGATCCTCGTCAACACGCTGTGGGCGCTTCCTGAACTCGCAAGTCAGCGGCAACTGTTCCTGAATGTGTCACGTGCGCTCGCTCCAGGTGGCCACTTCGTCGTCGAGTCAGGAATCCCCACCGCCCGAACCTACGAACCGCTGCGGCTCATCACAGCCGGCGAGGGGCACCTCTACCTGCACGAGAGGCGCTTCCTGCCGGGTGCTGGCATTCTTGAGATCGACGAGCACATCGGGTTGCCCTCCGGCATTTCGATTCGTCCGCTGCGTCTCCGTCCGGTCACGATGGGCGAAATGGACCTCATGGGCGAGATCGCCGGGTTGGAGCGTGCTCATCGATGGAGTAGCTGGAGCCGAAGTCCGTTGCTCGACGACTCGACTCGGGTGATCTCGGTCTACCGACGTCCGCACAACAACAACAACAACAACGACAACGACAACGACAACGAAATCGCCATCGACCTCACGGACGGCCGCTCGGCTCAGCAAGCAGTAGCGCCGCCGAGCTAGCCGAACGACGCATTCAACGGCGACCGCAGCGCACCGCGCAAGACGCGGGTACCCAGGAGCGAAATCGCCGTCATCATCACGCCGGCCACAATCAGCGTGGTGGTCGCCGACGTTGCCTGTGTGATCAGGCCACCGATGATCCCTCCCGGGATGCCCGCACCGTAGATCGCCATCCGTGAAGTCGCCATCACCGACCCGACCAGGTGCTTCGGAGCATTGCGCTGCCGCAATCCAACACCGGTGATGGAGCCGACAACCACAACTACTCCGTCGACAGCAAGCGCCGCAGCGACAGGGAATGGTCTGCCGACGGAGCCAGCGACGATGTGGGACAAACCGGACACAAGAGTCGCCAGCGACAATGCCACGTGCGGTTTCAGCCACCCGATCAGCTTGGGGGCGATCAGCGCCCCCAGCACATTGCCGGCAGCGATAATCGCGATGAACCCACCGAACCCCCGGTCGGACAACTTGAACTGCTCCTTGAGCAGTACCAGGCCAGACACCTGCATGGAATGCGCCAACGCGATGAAGGCCACCCACGCGGTGGGCACCAACACGGCTGGGGTGTGCCGAACCACCCTCATGCCCTCCCGGACCAGATGCATCACGGCTTTCGGCTGTGGGTTGGCCGGCGGTTCTCGCAGTCCCGCAAGCAGCACCGCCGAGACAAGGAAGCTGATCGCATCGCCGACCAGCGGGATCGAACGCCCCCAGCCGAAAATCACGCTGCCGAGAAGCGGCCCGGCGAGCTGCTCACCCGAAGTCTGAGCGGCGGAC
This sequence comes from Acidimicrobiia bacterium, assembly GCA_031385545.1. Classification (GTDB taxonomy): domain Bacteria; phylum Actinomycetota; class Acidimicrobiia; order Acidimicrobiales; family JANYDT01; genus JANNBN01. The sequence goes on from JANNBN010000041.1 coordinate 32,295, forward strand.
AATCGCGAGTTGGTCTTGTCGATCTGCGAGTCCGCGGTGACGTGCCGGACGAGCGACCATGACGAGGTGGCAAAACCGATCTGGGCCGCCTCCAGCAGGAATGCGGTCGGGTACAGCATCACCAGGCCGGCTCCCCGACTCAACGCAACAGCGATGAGGACAAGGACCGTCGCCCGGAACACGTCGGCGAGCATCATCGTTCGCCGCGGCCGGCCGACACGGTCGACCAATGCCCCGATGAACGGCGAGAACGCCCATGGGATTCGCCCGGCCACGTAGACGCCTGTGATCAGGCGCGGGTCTTTCGTCAGCGAGGCCGCCAGCAGTGGGAGTGCAGTGACCAGCAGCCCGTCTCCCAGGGCTGAAATGCTGGCAGCGGCCACCAACCGGGTTGACTGAAACCCCGATGAACCGGCGAGTGCGATTTCTGGTTGCGGGGACAAGGTCATTCAGCCTGGGTCGCGAAACAGTGAGCGCCCTACCCGCGCCTGGCAGGGCGTCCACACCGTACCCCGCGACACCGACGGGGCGACGCGTTGAGAAACTCTTGACAAATCATTTTTTCCTCACTCTCAGCGGTCGTCATGGGAGAAGGGCGACCAGGTCGTCCAGTGCCTGCTTGGGCTCGGGCCAGGGAAACCCTGGCATGTTCGCCCGCAGGGTGACGTAGCCGTGCAGCGCCGCCCACATCTGCAGTGCGAGCCGCATTGACTCATCGTCTGGTTCGCCGGCGACCGGTGGTGCGGAGATTCCTCGCGCCGCGGCGGCAACCCGGTAGAGAACTGCGAACGACGAGGGCAGTTCGCCTGCCATGTCGACCCCGATCAGTTCTCCAGGCAGGAGGCCGGAGAACAGGATCTGATAGCAGCCGACCTGTTCGGATGCGAATGAGATGACAGCCATACCAACCGCATGCAACCGACGCTTCACGCCGAACCGAAGGCCTGGGTCCGCAGACTCCAACGCGTCGGCAAACCGCTCGTTGGCTTCGACCAAGGCCGCTATAAGCAGTTCGTCGCGGTCGGCGAAGTGGAGGTAGATGGACGGGGCCGCAATGCCGATACGGCGGGCAACGGCACGCAACGTGACCTGGTCCAGGCTGCGGGTACTGGTGAGAAGATCGATGGCGGCCTGAACGATCTCGGCTTTGAGCCGACCACCGTCTCCCTGGTCAGCCCGTGGCCGACGCTTCGTCGTCGATCTGCTTGACATAGTTCCCGCTCACGAGTGTAATGTACCTAACAGCCGTTAGGTACACTTCGACAGGAGTTCTTCCCATGAACGCAACCATGAACGCAGACAAGGACGCAACCCGGTACGTCGCAGGCAACCTCGGCCCGGTCGACAAAGAGCTCACGCTCGACGAGAGCCGGCTCACTGTCACCGGCACCCTTCCCCCGCAACTCATTGGGCGCTATCTGCGCAACGGCCCCAACCCGGCACAGCCGATCGACACGGACAAGCACCATTGGTTCATCGGCGACGGCATGGTCCACGGTGTCCGCCTCGATGCCGGCCGTGCAACCTGGTACCGCAACCGCTACACCCGCACTCCTTCGACCAGCGCAGCGCTCGGCGAAGCGCCGCTGACTCACGCAATTCGCGAAGGACGCCCGACCACCGTTGCCAACACCAACGTCATCGGACACGCAGGCCGCACCTTCGCCATCGTCGAGGCGGGCGGGGCACCCTGCGAGTTGACCTACGAACTGGACACCATCGGCTGCACAGACTTCGACGGCACGCTGCCCGCCGCGTTCTCTGCACACCCCAAGCGTGACCCCGCGACGAACCGTCTGCATACCGTTGGGTACCATTGGGCGCAGGGGCCGATGGTGCAATACATCGTGATGGACCCGTCGGCCGCGATCGAATTCGTGCAGGACATCGAGATCCCGAGCGGGGCCAACCCGATGATGCACGAGCTGTCCATCACCGCCACAAGGGCCGTGCTGTACGACCTGCCATGCGTGTTCGACATCGATTCAGCGATGAACGGCGTGCGGCTCCCCTATCGGTGGAAGCCGGAGTTGGGCGCACGCGTCGGGCTGCTCCCCCTCAACGGTGGCGACGTCATCTGGTGCGACCTCGACGAGCCGTGTTACGTGTTCCACAGCTACACCGCGTTCGACGGCCCCGACGGACAGGTGATCATGGACTGCGTGGTGCACCCTCGCATGTTCCATTCCGACGTGCACGGCCCCGACGAGGGCATCCCGACCACACAACGCTGGACGATCGATCCCAACACCCGGACCGTGAAGCGCGAGCCGCTGCACGACGTTCCCAGTGAGTTCCCTCGTGTCGACGAGCGACTGGTCGGCCGACAGGCGCGCTACGGGCTGAGCGTCGGCATCGGCAAGGGTTGGGATCACGGTCCGCTGGTGCGAACCGATTTCGTGACCGGAGCCGTCCAGACCATCTCGCACGGGCCTGGGCGAGGAACGATGGAGACGGTATTCATCCCTCGCACGGACCAGTCGGCCGAGGACGACGGGTGGCTGATGTCGATGGTCCACGACGCCAACACTCAGCAGACCGACCTGGTGCTGCTCGATGCCGGAGAGCCATCCAGCGCTCCCGTTGCAACCGTGCACATTCCTGCGCGGGTTCCATATGGGTTTCATGGGAACTGGGTGCCAGACCTCTAGAAGGTATGGATTTCCGCACCGGCCTCAAACCAAACTCATACCTTCGCAGGCCAGACTTCGTACGCTCCGCCGCGCGAGGAACCGCGCACATCCAGCTCGACGTCGAACAAAGAGGATCTGACAATGTGGTTAAGCCTGGGAACGTCGGCCGTAGCGATATGCGTGCTGACTTTTGGCCTGTATATGCCGCGGCATCACCGTGGTGACATCGCTGCGGCCTACCTGGTCATCGGCCTCGGCCTCGCGGCAATCATGGTGTCACTCCGACAGGCAACAACAATCGGAGCCGGATTCGGGCTCGGAATCCTTGGGGTGTTGTCGGTCTTCCGCCTCCGCTCCATCGAGATCGACCATCACGATGTTGCGTACTTCTTTGCTTCCTTGAGCATCGGCATCGTCGGCGGGCTGACTGTTGACCCGCTCTGGCTGACCCCGGTTTTGTGTGCGGGTCTCCTTGCCGCCGTGTTCGTCGGAGACCACTCCCGGGTCTCCCGCGCCAATCAGCGCCAAGAGATTCTCCTCGATCGTCTGTACACTAACGAAGTCGAACTGAAATCTGCCCTCGGCGCGTTGCTCGCCGCAAAAATCCATCGCGTCAACGTGCGCAAGCTCGACATGATGAAACAGACCACCCTCGTCGACGTGCGTTTCAAGCCCAAAGGCAACGCAGATCAATGACCTCGACACGAGTCGATCGGAAGTATCTGCTGCCCGAGGACGAACTCGAAAACGTCCTGTCGACAAACAGCAACCTGTGGACTACCGAATCCGTGGCAGGGCTGACGACGCAGCGTTACGAAACGATGTACTTCGACACCCCTGAACTCACGTTCTTTCATGCAGCACGCGGACAACGCCCCCAGCGATGCAAGGTTCGCGTGCGCTACTACCTCGACACCGATGATCGCTTCATCGAGGTGAAGCGGCGTAACACACGTGATGAAACCGTGAAGGTTCGACAGCCGTGGGCCGGGTCAATCGCACAAGCGGGGCACTTTCTCCACGAGTCGCTGGGATCATCGGCCACAGTCATGGACCTGCTTGTCGATCATCTCGTGCCGACGGCTCAGACAGCCTACGAACGTGTCGCATTGCTGCTGAGCAGCGGTGGCCGAATGACAATCGATCGTCAGCTAATGGTGGGCCGGCACGACGCCCTTACGCACCGGCTCTTCGACGATGGCTCCAACTTGGTGATCGTGGAAACGAAATCAACTGGCCAATCACCGACCGCGATGGATAGAGCACTTTGGGGCCAGAACTTCCGCCCACTGTCATTGTCGAAGTATGCGCTCGCCATCGCCAGCTTTCGGCCTGATCTCCCGCTGAACCGCTGGACACAGGTGGCCAGCCGCCTCAGCCCGCAGAGCCCGCTCCTAACTGCCAGCTGTTAACTGCCTGACGGGAACTGCCAGGTTCTCGCCTGTTTTATCATCAGTCGTCCGTTCTCGGTGACTTTGAATTCGATTTCCATTGCGAACTTCTGCCCGGCCTTCACCTGGTACAGAACCGCGAAACGGCTGTGGATCTCTGCCAATGCCTTGCGAAGCAACTCGATAACGGCTTGAGACAGCAGGGACTCGCCGGGTGCCACGAGACTCGACCTCGTCACCACGTCCATCGTCCCTTCGGCATATAGCAGCAGCTCTTCTGGCACCGCAAGTGCCTCGGGGTTCGTCACCAGGTTCTCGCCCAACTGTGCGTTCACGTAGTACGCGTCGGGTTCGTTGTACACCGGGTCGATCGACACGGCGACGCCGTTGGCCTGCTCGTTGGACGTGCTCGGAATCAGGAGAACACCCATCGCCGTTGACAGGTGATCGATCCGGTAATAGTCCCGCTCCAGGTAGGCGCGAAGGTTCCACACGCTTGCGAAGACCTGCTTGATGCATTTATCCAAAGGACCTTCGTCGGCATGCTGGGTCCTGGAGTCATACAGCCCGGCTCCGCTGAACCCCGGCAGATCCTCGTTGTTCGTGCTTGACCGGCAGCGGACGGACTGTTCGGCCGGGAACTGGGGCCGAATGTCGCGCAGCGCAGCGCTGAGATCCGTTGGCGTCGATGCGTTCCTGATCATCGAACGGAACGCTGCAAGTTGGACGTCCTGAAAATCCGGATCGGCCCTGAACCTCGGGTTGCTGAGCATCGCCTTGGCAACCCGATACAAGCCGTTGCGCCGCATGAACTCGTCGTAGAACCAGAACGGCACGGCGAAACCGTCGGGCACCACAACATCGGAAAGGCCGAAGGTGCGCAGTGTGGCCACGTTGGCGGATTTCACCCCGAAAGCAGTCCATTGTTCGAACATCACCTGGTTGAGCGGGGTTATTGCTTTGATGCTGAGGTCACGTTGCGGTGTTTGTGGTGTTGCCGGACGCTCCGTCTCGTGGTGTGCCTCGACCTCGGCCTGGGTAGCTGATGTCAACGAGTACCCCGCGTCGGTGACCGCGTAGCGAACATACCGACCAACGAGCTTGGTCACGGCTGGGTCATGGAGTGCATTCGTTACGACGGCGTTCGGTACATGGTCTTGCACCGCTCGTAAGTTCACATGTGAAAGTGGCGTCTGCATGACAGTCGTGATGACGCCGGCAACCCGGGGCATCTCGTTCGGCAGACCGTCGTAGACGACGACATCCAGCGGCCCGGGTCGCTCGCCCAATGCCATAACCCGGAGCAACCCATAGCCGACAGCGCGGTTCAGGCCGACAACACGTCTGGCCCCTGTCGCAGGAGCAACTTCAACCGAAGCCGATTGCGCATCGGCCTTCGTCGTTAAGTGGGTGCACGAACTGACGAACAGCGCGCATGCCGTGATCGCAACCCGAGCGAGCCGGCTCAGTTCCACGAATCACCCGTTGACGAGTTGAGCCTCGAGCACGACGGGCACTCTCGATGCGCTGTACAGCTGCTTCTCCTGCTGGTAATAGGGCAGGCCGTTCTGGATTGGGTAGTAAGCAAGGTTCGACGCCAGGAACGGCATCTGGGTGGCAATTGCTTCGAAAGCCACGCTGATCTCTGCGAACGAATACGAATCGTTCGGCTGAAAAGCGAACCGGTAGAGACCCGGCGTACCATCGGGCCCGATTGCTTTCGGGTAGTACGTCACATCGCCGCGCATCTCGCCCGGCGCACCGCGGCCACGGCCGCTGCTGATGCCGACTGCCTGCGCAAACATCGGATGCGCTCGCCAGGTTTCGGTATTCATGACGTACACGAGCGGGCGGGCGGTGTTGGACTTCGTGATGTAGAACTTGACGTATTCGAGGCCCGCCAGGTAACTGTCGCGTGCCACGTCGTCGCCTTGGTATGACAGAAACTCAAACGTTGCACGGTCAGGAACAATGGCCACGCCGTCGCTTGCGTCCAGCCTCGCCACCGCGCTCAGCGGGTTGAGCGTTGGGGCACCTTTCAACTCCGTGAGATCATCGATTCCGTCACCGTCGACGTCGCCAGGTTTTCCGTTGGCGAAACTCTCCACCCGCAGCCGTGCCGTCGGCAACTGCTTGCGCCCGTCGGTCAAGACCGTCGAGGTGGCGCCACCCTTGGCAATCGCGACTGGAATTTCCCATTCGCTACCCGTCACTGGTTTCGCATACAGCACGTAGTACCTATCAGCCGTCGACGCAACCTCGACGCGGGTGATGTCTTTTCCAACCGTTGCCGTCGACTTCACGCCGGTCGTCGCCTTGACCGTGGTCGTGGCTTTCGCTGTCGCCTTGGTGGTGACTTTGGGTTTGGTGGTTGCGGTGGCGCGCACGGCAGCGGTTGCGGTGGCCGACGCGAAGCTGGGGCCGAGCAGCACACCCGGTGGGACAAGGGCGACAGCTGCGACAAGTCCAACGGCGGATTTCTTCATTTTGCGTGTTTATCCTGCGAGGGTGACGTCGGAGTGAGCCGAAGGAAAGGATTTGGTGTGAAAACCTCGACCCGCGGGAAGATCCATCGCCGCAGCGCTTGCCGTAAGACGAACCGGAGAAGCGAGACATAAACACGTGCCGAATCGACGATCGGGCGGAAGTGTGAGGACGCGTTCCCCTCGATGAAGGAGCGCGCTCGGGTATCCGCGCAACCCCGTCTGCGTGTCGTTGAGCCGGGTCCCGGTGGCAAGGCGAAAGAGGTACTTGGTCGCTGTGTTCCCGACGCGGCTTCGTGTCGGGAAGCTGGCCGAGAAGTCGCGAGCGCCCAGCACCATGGTGCGTTCGTGAAGACCAACCTCAAGACCAACCCGCTGAATATCTGTGTACGTATGTTGCCCGTCGCAGTCGGCGCTGACGATCGCCTGATTCGGGAAGTTCTCGGCCACGTACGTGAAGCCACACTTCAGCGCACAGCCCTTCCCGCGGTCGAGGGGGTGCCCGATCACGGTGGCCCCATGTTCGGCCGCTGCAGCGAACACGTCTTGATAGTCCGGGCCAGATCCGTCGTCGACGACCAGAATCTTCTGACAAGCGTCAGCCAAACGGATCTGGTCCAGGAGCCGCAAAAGCTTGGCATCGGGTTGGTACGCGGGGACAACGATGATCATCGCGTTCAGGTCATCTGTGCAGTTCATCGGGTAGTTCATGGTGAAGTTCATCCGGCGATGTACAAGATGTCGGAGGTTCCACGCTCGCGACCCCGGCCGAGTGGATTGTTCACGACCTTGCCGTTGAACCACATCGTGGTCGCCCCGTGACGCTCAACGGGGTTGCGGTTTTCGACCCGGAAGACATAGCCATCACCGAAGGCGGGGACCTGGTCCTTGCCGACGTCGGTGACAACAGCTCGGTACGGAAGTCGATTCAGCTCTACCGGTTCCCCGAGCCGTCGCCAAACTCAACGACGACAGATGCGACCCGAATCGACCTGCGGTACCCCGATGGTGCACACAACGCTGAAGCGATGCTTTTGACACCCGACGCGACTTCTGCGGTCGTCTTCACGAAAGAACGAAACGGGGTATCAGCGGTGTTCATGGCAGCCCTGAACGCAACGACGGAACAGGTTATGACGCGTATCGGCACAATCACCATCACTGGGGAACGCCATGCGCAACCAAATCTGGTCACCGCTGCAGACCTCGTTGGGTCGGTCATCGTGTTGCGAACCTATGCGAACGGCTACACGTTGTCCGCAAGCGCAGGGAAACCGCTCGTAGTCGTGCTGCGAGCAACTCCGAAACGGTTCGATCTCCCGCCCATGGTGCAGGGCGAAGCCTTATGTGCCAGCCCTGACGGACACACGCTGGTCACCGCATCGGAGTCGCGTGGAGCAAAGACATTCGCTCTGGCCATCGGAGGTTTCCCTCTCTGAGAGGTGGGCGACAGTGTGCAGGGGATGGTGAGCTGAAGAGCATCCCTCGAGGTACGGCGACCCCGATGCGACAATTGTGGATGGTGTTACCCCCAGGATACGAATCGGGTCCCGACAGGCGGCCGGGGATGGTTGCTGATGACGACCCGCGCGGCTCAGATCACAGCCACGGCCGCAGCGCCGTTGGCCACATTGAACACGTTGAACACGTTGAACACGTTGAACACGTTGAACACGTTGAACACGTTGAACACGTTGAACACGTTGAACACGTTGAACACGTTGAACACGTTGGCCACGTTGGGCACAGTCACGGAGGCGGTGACCTGAAGCCGGCCTCGAGAGCGGTTCGGCGGGGACTGATCGGCCTCACTATCCCGTTGATCCTGATCAATCTCGTCGCTCTGGCCATGCTGTGGCCCCGTGGAGACAGAACGGACACCGCGCTGACTTCGCCCGGAGCGATCCCTCCCCTCGTCGCAGCGAAGATCATCGATGTCAACCTCGTTCCATGTCAGACCGCCGTGAGCGAGGAACTGGGGGCCATCGACTGCCTCGAAATAGAGGCTCAACTTCGCGACGACTCGACGACCACGTTCCAGCAGGCCGTGGTCGGCCCCCTCCGGCTTCGGATCGGTGACAAGGTGTACCTCACCGATCTGGGAAAAAGTACCGATGGTTCCAACCAATACGGGTTCTACGAATACCAACGTGAACGACCGCTGTTGGTGCTGGGCGCGGCATTCGTGATCTTCGCAATAGTGGTTGGTCGCCGTGCGGGTCTGCAGGCCTTGATCGCGTTAGCACTGTCGATCTTCGTGCTGGTGAAGTTCATGCTTCCTGCCATCGTCGACGGTCGCAACCCGCTCACGGTCGCCCTGGTCGGCGCTTCCGCAGTGATGTTCCTCGCGTTGTACCTGTCGCACGGCATCAACGTTCGAACCACTTCAGCAGCGATCGGGACCGTCGCGTCGTTGGCGATCACCGGACTCATCGCCTGGTCCGCCGTCGGTGCCGCCAACTTCACGGGTCTCACGGACGACCACGCCACGTACCTTCGAGCCACCTCTGAAAACATCGACCTCAAAGGTTTGCTCCTCGCCGGCGTAATCATCGGTGCCCTCGGCGTGCTCGATGACGTGACTGTGACGCAGGCTTCGGCGGTGTGGGAGTTGCACCAGGCAAACCCCGCGCTCGGGTTCGCAGGTCGGTACGCGGCAGCGATGCGAATCGGTCGCGACCACATCGCATCGGTCGTCAACACACTGGTGCTCGCCTATGCCGGGGCAGCTCTACCGCTCCTGTTGCTCTTCACCCAAGCTGGTACTCCGCTTGCGGAGGTGTTCAACGGAGAGCCTGTCGCAACCGAGATCGTCCGTATGCTCGCCGGCAGCATCGGCCTGATCGCCGCAGTGCCGATCACCACTGCACTCACGTCGCTGGTCGTCGGGTTTGACCGGCTGCCCGCAGATTGAACCCGATTGGCACCAGTTCTGCAAACGTGTGCGGTCTGGTCAGCGGAGGCGGAAGATCTCGGCGGCCAATCGTTCCGCGTTCGGAGCTCGGAGCATGGACAGGTGATGCCCCGTCGTCCACGAGAGTGAACGCAAAGAACAGAACCGGTCGATCCACGAGTAGTCATGCTGTTCAGACGGGTTGTAGTCACCACAGCGGATCAACGTCGCTTCGACTCGTTGCGACGGCGAGGCTCCTCCTGCCTGAGCACAAGCCGCCACCACGACATCGAACAAGTCACGATGACCGAGCTGGGCCATCCGCTCGGCCAACTGGTGGTCACGCTGCAACGTTGTGTGCCGAACCCGCCAACCGCTCCAGGCACCAAGTACATGTCGAGTAAGCGATCGAGACGGATGATCAGCCAGATTGCGCGTCGCGACCGCGAACTTGCCAACCACACCCGCTGGCACATGTGTCCCGAGAAACGCATCGAGCAGCAACACCGGACGGATCGAGAACCCGCGTTCGGCAAGCAGGGCCGCCGTCACAACCGCGATCAGACCACCGTCTGAGTAGCCGCCGAGATGGAGCGGCCCGCCTCCCTGCGAGCGATGCCGGTCAGCGATTGCAGCCGCATAGCGATCGGCCATGGCAGCAACCGAAAGATCGGGCGAATGGGTGCCGTCGGTGCCGATTGCCTGCACACCGACAAGCCTGACGGCGGGCGCCAACGCCGCCGCCAATTCGGCAAAGCCGATAACGGTGCCACCGGCGCCATGCACGAGATACAACACAGGCGCCGACCGGTCAGACGTTGCGAAATCGACCAACACGCCATCGCCACCCTGTTCGTAGGTGTGCAGACGATCTGCAAGCAGTGCCGGGGAACCAGCCTCGGCGAGCAGTCGAAGTGGGAACCGCTGGCCGAACCGTTCGGTCAGTCGGGCAAACAACTCCACAGCGCCGGTGGAGTCTCCACCGGCAGAGAAGAAGTCATCACTCGGACCTGTCGGCGTTCCGATGACGTCGGCGAAGAGCAGAACCAGGTCATTGGTGAGCGCTGGAACCGGAGGGAGGCTCACTCCGGGGTTTGGTTGCGTGCCTGACAAGTCCGGTGATCCGCCCGACGTTTCGGCGAGCGCGACCAACGCCCTTCGGTCCAACTTCCCCGTGGCAGTGAGCGGCAAGCTTGACACCGCATGCCAGTCGGTCGGGACATGTGCAGGCAACAACATCGAAGCACTGTGTGCCCTGACCTCGCGAACGAATTCGTCCGCCGTCGCCGACGCGCCATGGTCGGTGCCACGCAACGAACCGGTGAGAAATGCGACGAGGCGGCGTTCAGGCGACCCGGCTTCGCCCACGGCCACGACCGCCGCCCGCTGCACTGCTGTGCATGACTCAATCGCAGCCTCCACCTCGGATGTCTCGATTCGATGACCCCGAATCTTCACCTGGCCATCCCGCCGCCCGACGAACCAGAAAACCCCGTCATCACATCGGACCAGGTCACCGGTCCTGTACAGGCGATCGGACCCTCCAGCCTGGCCGACGGCCGCCGACACACTCCGATGACACGTCCGCGCCTGGACAAAGACCTCGTCCGTCAGGGCAGTGTTTCCGATGTACCCAAGCGCCACATCGGCGCCACCGAGCCAGAGTTCACCTTCGGCACCTGCAGGAACCTGCTCGCCCCGCTCGTCGACGACGAGCGCAATCGTGCCCCGGGTTGGGCGGCCAAGTGGGATGGACCCAGCTCCGGCGATGTCAGCAACCTGCCGGGTGACCTCGGCGGCCAGCGCCCATACGGTGGTCTCCGTGGGGCCGTAGATGTTGGTCAGGCGACCGACACCAAGATCAAGGATCGCCCGGGCAAGTCCTGGCGTCATCACTTCGCCGCCGACCAACATATGAGATACCGCACCGAGCGCGCCTCGCTCGACCGGATCGGCGAGAAACAACGACGCACGCGTTGGAGTGCACTGCAGGTGCGTGACACCGAACTGACTGATCGCACCGGCGACATCCGGACCGGTCGAGGTTCGTTCCGGAATGACGACCGTGGCCCCATTCGTCAGTGCCCATACCAATTCGACGATGACCGGATCGAAGGCAACCGTGGTGAGCCAGAGCCAGGCCGTGCCATCACCTGCGAAGCGTCCTCCTGGCACGCCGACCACGGCTGTCCAGGCGTCAAGAAAGGTCCGCAGGTTGCGATGCGACACCATCACGCCCTTCGGACGCCCGGTCGAACCAGAGGTGAACATCACGTAGGCCAAAAGGTCTTCTTCGCCGGACGGGAGTGGAGCGGGGCGCATCCGGATGGATCCGAGCAGGCCCGCCGTCCAGTCCACACCGTCGGCCGACACACCGACCACCAAAACGCCGTCGCTCACTGCCTGGTGAAGCCCGGTTGCGGACAAGTCGGCCGAATCAGCCGGAGTGATCACGACCACCGGTTGGGTGTCATCGACCATCGCTTTGATCCGTGACAACGGCTGGTGGGCCGGCATGGGTACGACGGTCGCCCCGATCTGGAACAGCGCGTGGATTGCAACGGCTGTGGCTTGCGATGCGCCAAGACACAGTGCAACGACAGCCCCGGGACCCACGCCCAGCGCAACGAGCCCATGGGCGAACGCGTCGACCCGTCGACTGAGATCTGCATACGACAACGGAGTGAGGCCGCGGCCGACGACCGCATTGCGATCAGGTGCTGCGGCCGCAACATCGTGCAACCGTTGGACGATGGTCGCCGGTACTTCAGCGCGCCCCGGCGGCTGGACTGCCGCTGCAGGTTGAGCGGAATGGGAAGGCGGGACTTGAGTGGTCACTGGTTCGGCGCGAATCCCAGGCTCTCACCCGGCTCTTACACTTCGGGTTGTACCGTAGCAACACGAAGCGGTCACGGTTCGACGATCGCATGATCGCCGGCGAACCGGTCGAGGTTGCCGAACATGGTCCGCAGCGCCTCGGCGTCACCATGCAGCACCAAGTCGCCTGCGGCAGCTGCCTCGACAAATGTCGTGCGCCCTCCCACCACCTGGCGCAGCAACGCTGCGGTCAGGTGCACCGTCACATCGGGATTGCCCGGAGCCACCGGGTACGCGCTCAGCGCACGGTTCGACAACTCCAGCGTCCAGTCCTCGCCGAGGTCGGTGAACCGCCAACCGATCACGATATGTCGGCCGCCGACCTCCTCGGACTTCAGCCTGATACCGATCAGATCGAAAACCTGGCCCATGGTCAGCGAGCGCAACATGTGCCCGGGCACGGTGTTCCCACGTGGCGGCGGAGGGCCCAGCCGCAGTTCCATCGCCCCGGTAAGGAACGCGTTGCGAAACGTTGCTGACTGCGCCTGATAACCCAGCTGTTCCAACGTGTCGGCCTGCAACGCCCGTGCTTCGCCGTGGTCGGGTTGTGCGAACACCACGTGGTTCATCACCTCGGCCACCCACCGGTAATCACCTGCCTCGAACGACAGCCGTGCTTTTGCAACCACCACATCGGCACCACCCATGAACTCGACGTACCGCTTCGCAGCCTCGACCGGTGGCAGCGAGAACAGCCGGGACGGGTTGCCGTCGTACCAGCTGAGGTATCGCTGGAAGACAGCCTTGACGTTGTGCACCAGGTCACCGTAGAAACCGCGGGTATGCATCTGCGCCTGGAACTCCGGCGGCAGGTCCAGGTGCTCGGCAATCTCTTGCGGCGTCATCCCGTGGTTCGCGAAACGCAAGGTCTGATCGTGCATCCACCTGTAGAGATCTCGTTGCAGGACAAGGAACTGGTGGACGTCCTCATTTCCCCAGCGCGGCCAATGGTGCGAAGCGAACACCAACTGCGTTTCGGAACCGAATCGGACCAATGCTTCGTTGATGTACTTGGACCATGCCAACGAGTCGCGCACCTTCGCTCCGCGTATGGGGACAAGGTTGTGCATCGTATGTGTACAGTTCTCTGCCGTGCACAGCCACCCGAAGTCCGGGAAGTAGAAGTTCATCTCGGCGGGAGCCTCAGCCTCGGGCGTGAGCTGAAACACGATGCGCACCCCGTCGACGACCATTTCTTGGCCGGTAGACGTGACATCGTCGGTCGGGGCAATCAGTGTGATTCCCCCGGTTGCGATCCGCTTACCTAACCCGCAGTCGACGTAGCCCTGAGGTGTTGCGGGAAGCCGCGTGCCGAACTGGTACGACGAGCGCCGGTTCATGGCTGGCCCGGCGAGCAGGTTCTCGGAAACCGCCTCGTGCAGGAAACCGACGGGCGCAATCACCTTGCAGCGGCCAGCTTCCACGTCGGCCTCGGACGTCACGCCGAGGACTCCGCCGAAGTGGTCGACGTGCGAGTGCGTGTAGATCACGGCAACCACCGGTCGGGCGCCAAGGTGCTCGTTCGCCAGCGCAAGCGAAATGCCGGCGCTGTCCGTACTGGTGAGCGGGTCGATGACGATCCAACCGGTATCGCCCGCGATGAACGAGATGTTAGAGATGTCGTACCCGCGTACCTGCCACAGCCGAGGCGCGACCTCGAACAGGCCGTGCGCGCGGTTCAACCGTGCCTGTTCCCACAGCGCAGGATGCACGGTGTCCGGCGCAACTGTTTCGTCGAGAAATGCCAGTTCGTTGACGTCGATGGCAAGGTGCCCGTTGACCCCCTCGATGCGACCGGTTGGGTGCTGAGCCACCAGGCCACGCATCACCCGCTCACGGTCAGACGTGTCAACCGGCCCGGACCCGCCGGGGATTGCCGCCAGTCTGTGTCCAGCCTCGCGATTGGCCGCAACGGTATGGGCGGTGGCCTGTTTCGGTTCGAGACTGGACGACATCTGTCCAGCCTAAAGGGCTGATGGCCAACGGATGAATGTCCCGCCCAGCGCCCCATGAACAGCACCAGCCACGTGGGCTTCCCCAGTGGTCCAGCAGCGGGGCCGATCACGCAGCCGAGCTGCGGCTACGACGAGCAACTCAGCATGGAACATCCGACCCGTGAACGAGCCCATTCCGGACGTTTTTCAGCAAACCGCTCGTTGCCGGGCTGATCGTTGTACGGGTGGCGCAACACGTCGAGCAGCTTGTTGACCAGCGACGGGTCACCGGCAGTGGCGAGGTCGATCGCTTCTTGGGCCAGATAGTTGCGCAACACGTACTTCGGATTCACCCCATTCATCTGTGCACGAACGATCTCGACCGATCGACCGTCCTGACGCACCCGAGCGGCCCACTCACGCAACCACCCGACCAACGCACCACGTATGTCACCCTGGATCGCACTTGGCGAATACCAGGCATCGGCGAGCGGATCGAGCAAGTCGTCGTCTGTCGCATCGGCACCGCTCGGTACGTCGGCCAGCGAACGGAACCAGATGACCTGGTCGATCTCGGCACGTGTGAGCACCTTGAGCAGGTCGTCGAACAGCAGGTCATCGTCGAAAGTGGGCATTGCCAACCCAAGACGCGCGCCCATCATCGAGCGGAACAGGTCGCTGTAGCGCGATGGGAACTGATCGATCTCAGCTTGCAGCAGACCGACGTCGGAAACCACGGCAGCAAGCGCGTTTGCGAGCTGGACAAGATTCCAATACACAACCTGCGGTTGGTGACCGAAGCGATAGCGACGGCCGCCGGCATCGGTTGTGTTGGGTGTCCACCCGGGGTCGAAATCCTCGAGCCACCCATACGGGCCGTAGTCGATGGTGAGCCCCAGGATGGACATGTTGTCGGTGTTCAGCACCCCGTGCACGAACCCGACCCGCATCCATTCGACCACCAACCGAACCGTACGTGTACATACTTCACCGAACCAGGCGGCTACGCCTGCATCCCATGTCCCAGGCGCGTCGATGAGCGGCGTGAACTGCGGAAAGTCGTTGCGCACAGTGAACTCGACAAGGGCCCGGAGTGATTCGACCTCGCCGCGCGAAGCCGGGAGCTGAAAATTGCCGAACCGCACGAACGACGGAGCTACACGGCAGACGATGGCACCAGGCTCGGCCTCAGGGTTGCCGTCGTACAGCATGTCGCGGACAACGAGATCGCCGGTGGCCACCAGGGCCAGCGCCCTGGTGGTCGGCACCCCGAGGTGATGCATGGCCTCGCTGCAGAGAAACTCTCGGATCGACGAGCGAAGTACTGCACGGCCGTCGGCCGAGCGCGAGTACGGGGTGGGACCTGGCCCCTTGAGTTGCAAGGTCTGGTGATCTCCGTTGGCATCGATCACCTCTCCGATAGCGATGGCGCGACCATCACCCAATTGACCGGCCCAGTTGCCGAACTGGTGCCCGCCGTAGTTCATGGCGAACGGATCGCTTCCGTCAGGTAGCCGATTGCCGGCGAACACCTGCGCGAAATCGTCGGACTGCACCGTTTCGGAGTTGATGCCAAGCAGCGCAGCCACTTCGGGCGACCACGCGAGGAGCCGAGGCGAGGCCACCGGGGTGGGACGAACCCGGCTGAAATGCGCTCCAAGCACTCGGCGACGCCGGTTCGCAAGGTCGGGGTCGGCCTGCAACTGTGCGGTGAAACGATTGTCGAACCGGAGCCCGTCCAGCGTTGACGCCATGCCCAACCGTACCGGCTCCCGCTCCCGAACCTGGCCTGGACGCACGCCCTGAAGCCAGACGATTGGGTCGAGTACGCTCGCAGGCGTCCTGGTGGACGGGAAGCCGGTGTGAGCCCGGCGCGGTGCCGCCACTGTAAGCAGATCGTCGTCAGCCGTCCGTGAGGACTCTGCGGGCGAGATGCGAGCCAGAGACCGGCCAGGACACCGAACCGCCACCCCACGCCGCATGGGGAAAGGGACACACATGTCGCAACCGCAGCAAACCCCACGACCGCGAACCCGTCGCGCGCATCCCACAACCGTTGCTGGCAGCGAGCAGCCCGGTGGCCCGCAAGTGGTGCGGCTTGCAATCGCGGTGGTCGCACTGCTGTGCCTGATGGTTGCTTCCGTTGCGCTTGGGTCCGTGTGGCTGTCGCCTGCGAAGGTCATCGAGGTCCTCTTTCGGTCCACCGGAGGCGACCCGGTCGCCCGCACAATCGTGTGGAGCGTCCGCTTGCCACGCACGTTCACGGCCCTGTGTGCAGGCTCTGCGCTCGCCACATCGGGCCTGCTGATGCAGACCCTCTTCCGCAATCCACTTGCCGACTCTGCGGTGCTCGGAGTCAGCGCAGGAGCCAGTCTCGGCGTTGCCCTGGTCGTCCTCGGTTCCTCGAACTCGCTCATCTCGATCGGCCGCTTCGAAGGTGCCGGTGCGTTCGGGGTCACGGCGGCAGCTGCAGCAGGATCAGCGGCAGTCCTGCTGATCGTGCTGTCGATCGCACACCGGGTTGGCAGCCCTGTCATTGTGCTCGTTGCAGGCCTGATGGTCGCCACGATGGTTGGCGCGTTCGTCAGTGTGCTTATGTATTTCTCCTCGCTGGACGCGGCACGATCGTTCTCGGTCTGGTCGCTCGGAAGTTTCCGTGGCACGTCGTGGCGCGAAGTGGCCGTGCTCGCCGGTGCCACCATCGCCGGTCTGGGTGCTGCGTGGTTCCTTTCGAAGTCACTCGATGGGTTGCTGTTGGGCGATCGGTACAGCGCATCGCTGGGCATGAACCTGCGAGCGGTCCGGATCCTCACCATCGCAAGCGCCGCGCTCCTGACCGGAGCGACAACTGCGTTCTGCGGCCCGATCGGGTTCCTCGGGCTGGCGGTTCCGCACTTTGCCCGTGCGGTGGTGCGCACTGGTCGCCATCGCAGCCTCATCGTGGCAACGGCACTCATCGGCGCGGCAACCGCTCTTGCGTGCGAACTGGTTGCTCAGTGGCCCGGCGACGACCGAGTACTGCCGATCAACGCAGTGACAGCCCTGGTCGGCGCACCGGTGGTGTTATGGGTCCTCATTCGCCGACGGCCCATGGGCTCGCAATGAGAACTCCCCCGCCGAAGCTGTCCGACCCGTCGGCACCGTTGCTCGGGATCACGGATCTCGCCGCTGGCTACCGGACTCGCAAACTCACAACCGTCACGTTGGCCGGAGTCACACTTCAGGTCGGATGCGGTGACCTGATCGCGCTGGTCGGCCCCAATGGCGCGGGCAAGTCGACCCTGCTGCGCACCATCACCGGCCTGCAGGCTCCGTTGGAGGGCCGAACAGAACTGGTCGGCAGGAACGTGGCTTCGATGAACCGTCGTGATCGCGCCCGGCACATCGCGCTCGTGCTTTCAGAACGGATCGAAGCGAACGGTCTGATGGTCCGAGACGTCATCGACCTCGGGCGACACCCCTACACGCCGATGAGCGGAACGTTCGCCGAAACGGACGACGAAGCGGTGCTCGAAGCGATCGAGGCCACTGGTGTCGGTCCGCTGCTCGACCGTCGGGTGACCGAACTCTCCGATGGTGAACGCCAGCGGGTTTCGATCGCCCGAGCCGTTGCCCAGCAGCCAGCGCTGCTGGTCCTCGACGAGCCAACAGCGTACCTGGACCCGCGGGCACGGGTATCGGTCATCCGGCTGCTCCGTGATCTCATCCAGGCCGGCCGGTTCGCTGCCATTGTGTCAACGCACGATCTCGAGCTCGTGGTACCGCATTGCACGGCCGTGTGGGTGGCCGCGGCGGGAACGGTGGTGGCCGGCGCCCCGACGGATCCGATCGTGCGCGCCGCAGCGATGCAACACCTCGGCGCACGATTCGTCGACAGAGACGCCACGACCCACGTGGAGTACGAAGTCTGATTCGTTCTGACGGTCACTGCGGGGCCGCGGCGCTGGCTCCCGCTCCTACAGGGCCATCGAGCGGACGACGAACAACGCACCGCCACCGA
The DNA here is from genome assembly GCA_031385545.1 of Acidimicrobiia bacterium. GTDB lineage: Bacteria > Actinomycetota > Acidimicrobiia > Acidimicrobiales > JANYDT01 > JANNBN01. The sequence goes on from JANNBN010000041.1 coordinate 50,506, forward strand.
TCAGCCCGCACGCCGACACCAGCGGAAGGGCGGACACGGCAACTGACATCACTCCACCCTGATGACGTCCTGCGATACGGCGCACGGTGTGCTCCATGCGCGCCATCAGCAGGCCGGCGCCGATCAGCGTGAGAGCCAGGCCGATTCCGTACGCAATGATGAGCGCAAGGCCGAACGCCACCCGGTCCAGCGCAATCGCTCCAAGCAGCACCAGCAGTGCCGAAGGACTGGGCACCATGCCGCCGGCTACGCCCATGACCGCCAGTTCCCGGCGCGACACGTCGGTACCGGGTTTCGGGAGCACGTGGGTATGCGACCCTCCGCCGTGACGATGCTCGGTCACGATCCATCGATTCGGGTCGACCGTAGAAGGGGTCGGTCGGAATCGTGCGCGAAGTGCCGACGGTCGCGCACGATCATCGACGTGACCATCGTGGGCATCGTGGGCATCGTGGGCATGGTCGTGCCCGCCGTGTAAATGGCCAGCGTGCGAATGATCAGCGTGCGTATGGCTCGAATGCTCATGCGCATGCTCATGCGCATGCGCAGCCGACGATGCTGGCAAGGTGACCAGTTGCGCGGCGGAGCGCCGCTTCCACCGGGTCCGCAGGAGGTTGAACCCCACACCCATGACCAGAACGCCTGATAGGGCACCTGTCGCGCGTACCGTGCGATCTGGAGCGAACGCACCCGAGGCAAGCGCGAGACCGGTGAACACCAGAACGCCGACAGTGTGGGTCAGTGCAACTGTCCCTCCGATGACGACCAGGTCTCGGCGTCCACCGCGTCGCCCGACGACGTAGGCGGCCATCAACGACTTCCCGTGTCCGGGTGCCAGCGCATGGCCTGCACCGAGAACCATGGCGATCATCAGCGCGCCAACGATCACCAGCGGCGACTGCGCCCGATCGGACAAAAGCGACTGGAACTGCGTGCTCAGGCCGTCGGACCCACGACTTGTCGACCCGTCGGAGGCTGGTGGATTCGGCGTACCGCTGGCGGCGGCGTCGTCGTACGCGTTGACCGTGACCTCGGTGTGCAAAGCCCGCAACGGCACGAGACCCGCGTCGTAGGTCCGCAGGATGCCGGTCGGCGAGACCGCCGGGGCATCAGTCGTCGAGCGGGTACCTGCGCCCGGGACAACGGTCTCGCGCCAGCCCGCACGACCGCCGTAGTTCGCATCGTCGATCACAACCGAGTCACCCAGGCCAACCGGGAGCGCAACGGCTCCGGTACACGTGAGACGCAGCGTCGACAAACCGGCCTGTCCCGGCTGGAAGGTGCCAGAAGCCGAGCCGAACACTGCAGATCGCAACTCCTCACCTGTGCCGATCGTGATCCCCTTTCCCAAGCGGACACACTCCTGCGCTGACCAGGTTTGCAATGCGCCGGCGTCATCTCCGGTGAGCTGTTGGCGAACCCTGAGCGCCGGTAGTTCGGCCATATCCACGGTGTATCGGACAGTGACCTCGTCGCTCAGGAAGCGCACCTCGAGCGACGTGTTGGTGGTGAAGTTGCCGAGTGGATGAGCCGATGCGGGAGGAGCACTCCAGAGCGCTGAGCACCCCACAGCGGCGACGAACCCAAGCGGCCGCACCAACCGACGGACAGAACGAGCAATCATGATCAGCCTTTCGCAGTGATCTGCTGAAGCGCGGACTTCGTCTCTTGGTCGACAATCAGTGCGCGTTGTTGCCTCTCGTTCGGCAGCGATCCCGTTACGGATTGCTGCGGGCCAGCAAAATCGTTCACAAGGATCGGTCTGGGACCGATTTATTGCATTATCTGGCCGTCGCGGCGCGCCCGGTTCCGGGCGGGCCGGCAAATGCCTGCGCGATCGACAGCCACTCGTCGGCAACGGGCCCAACGGCGACCAGCGTTGTGTCGTTTCGGTGCCGACGCTGGGTCACAACCAGCGCCAGTTCATAAGCATCGCCGGTCACCCTGTCGGCAGCCGCTGGATCACCGACCACCAATGAACCGCCACTTGGAAGACGCAGAAGTGCGCTCACGGGTTCCGTGGGAGTTGGCCTGTTGCGGGCAGCAAACGCGTTGGGCACCGCCCGCAGACCGAGGAACGCCACGTGGGCGACCCGGTCCGTGGGTTCCGTCGGGGTACCGATCGCCTCGGCGATGTCGTAGCCATGGGCCCATGTCTCCATCAGACGAGCGGTCAGCTTCGACGCGACGCTCATGTCCGGCCCGTACCACGGGACTCGATCACCGGAGAGGCGCACGCGTGCGGTGTCAGCAAGCGATCGCCGGGCGGTCTGGAACCACTCAAGAACGGCCGACCCCTCCCGGTGGGCATGTGCGCGGATAGCCCCATCGACCATCGCCTGAATTCCTTCCGGTGTGTCCGGCCTCTGCGCGCGGAATCGCTCGGGGTCGGCCATCGCAAGTTGGGCAGCCTCGTCGTTCCATGCGAGGTGCACGAGTTGGTTCTGCACCGTCCACGGCACAGCTGATGAGGGCAGGTGCCACACGGCTTCGCCCCGGTCGGAAACCGCCTGCTGCAGCACAGCCGCCAGCGCATCGCCTTCAGCCATGAGATCAGCGATCAGCGCACTCAGGTCAACGGCCATCCGCCGATGATAGGTCGGGGCGCGTTTTCAACGTTGGTGTTGACACATTCAGCAAGGATCTGCAACGCTGGCGGGACGCAACCAATGCGTCCCGCCAGAAGACACCGTCGGAGGCACACCGTGCGTTCCGCCCATCCTGAAGAACGACGCCACCGTCTCGACGAAGCCACCCAGCCGTGGCAACCGCGCACACTGTGGCAACTGCTCGACCATGCCGCGGACCGCTTCGGCGACGCTCCCTTCATTGTCACCGACAACCGCACGTACACCTACGCTGACGTGCGTGAGTGGTCTGCGCGGCTCGCAGCCGGGCTGGTGAACTTGGGCGTCCGGACGGGTGAGCACGTGGCGCTGGTGATGGCGAACCATCCCGAGTTCGTGGCCCTGAAGTTCGCCATCGCCCGAGCGGGAGCAGTCACCGTTCCGGTGAATTTCCTGCTGCGCGAACGAGAACTTGCGTACGTGTTGAGGCAGTCCGACGCGGTGGCGCTCATCACGATGTCGTCGTTTCGCGATCACGACTACATCGCTATCGCCGACTCGATCATGCCCGGATGGGAAACCGACGGCGGAGGCGAAACGGTCCCCACTCTCCGCAACGTGGTCGTGTTCGGCGATCCGCCCGCAGGCCGAGCCTGGTGCACGGTGGCAGACCTGGAAGACCTTGGCGTCGGGTCCGCCGCTACTGCGATGGAATCGCTTGAGCACATCGATGGTCGGTCGGACCCGGGCTGGTTCTCGGACATCCTGTACACGTCCGGCACCACCGGCACCCCGAAGGGCACCCTGCTCACCCATGACATGGTGGTCCGCACCGGATACGCAGCGGCGTACTCCCGCGCTCTGGCACCCGGTCACCGAGTGGTGTTCGCGCTGCCGATGTACCACGTGTTCGGCTACATCGAGTGCCTTCTGGCAGTGATGTGGGTGGGCGGTGCAGTGGTGCCGCGCCCCGTGTTCGACCCGGTCGACGTTCTGACCGCGGTCGGCACGCACGGCGCTGACGAAATCGCATGCGTCCCTACGATGACACTCGCGCTGCTCGATGCTGCGCGGGTTGGCACATACGACCTGTCAACGCTTCGCATCGTGTACTCCTCGGGTACCGCCGCACCGGAAACCATCCACGCCCAGATTCGTGAGGTGCTCGGGCCTGATGAACTCGTGGCCGGCTACGGCCAGACAGAGACGACCGCAGCGATGACCTCGACGCGGCCAGAGGAAAGCGACGACTACCTGCGCACGACCAACGGTCGTTTCCGTCCGGCCGGCGCGGCAGGCGACCCGGCCCTGGGTGGTGTTCTTGCGGTCTACAAAACAGTCGATGTCGTCACCGGCGAAGACCTCCCCAGCGGGACCACCGGCCACCTGGTGGTGAAGGGGCCAGCGGTGACGTCTGGCTATTACAACAAGCCCGAAGAGACCGCATCTGCGTTCGACGACAACGGTTGGTTCCGAACCGGGGACCTCGGCATGATCGACGCCGACGGGTGTCTCAGCCTGTCCGGCCGCTTGAAGGAGACCTACCGCTGCGGTGGCGAGATGGTCATGCCACGTGAGATTGAATTGCTTCTCATGGAGCACCCAGCAGTCGCCGACGCGCACGTCGCAGGCATCCCTGATCCAAGGATGGGAGAAGTCGGCTGCGCGTTCGTGGTTCTCCGCAGCGAAATGGCCACCACGCCAACTGCCGAGGCGCTGATCGAACTCTGTCGCTCACAACTTGCCCGCTTCAAAGTGCCTCGACACGTGCTGTTCGTGGAAGCGACTCAGCTGCCGCGCACCGTTACCGGACGCGTGCAGAAGTTCGCACTCGTCGAAGCAGCGCTCGCCACGCTCGGGGCATCGAAGTCAGCGCCTGCCCAATGAGCAGCGCCTTCCCATGAGCGCTGCCGCCGATTCCTCCCGGCCGGCCGACAAAGTCATCGTTGATCGACACGGCGCGGTCCTCATCATCACGATCAACCGCCCTGAGGTGCGCAACGCGTTCGATCAGGAGACGGCTTTGGGGGTGGCAGCTGCTGTCGATGAGTTGGATCACGATCCCAAGATCGTGGTCGGCATCATCACCGGCGCGGCTGGGACGTTCTGCAGCGGCATGGACCTCAAGGCGTTTCTGGGTTCGGCACCGGGAGAACGCCCTTCGGAAATCCCCGGGCGAGGATTCGGAGGCATTACCGAGAAGCCACCGCTGAAGCCGCTCATCGCAGCCGTCGAGGGTTACGCATTGGCCGGAGGCTGCGAGCTTGCGCTTGCGTGCGATCTCATTGTTGCTGCTGAGTCGGCCACGTTCGGGCTTCCTGAAGTCACGCGCGGTCTTGTCGCCGGCTCCGGCGGTGCCATCCGCCTGGCCAGGCGCATTCCGGTGCAGATCGCGCTCGAATACGCGCTGACGGGCGCACCGATGGCCGCTCTTGATGCGCATCGTTGGGGTTTGGTGAACAGGCTCACTGCGCACGGCGAAGCGCTCGCAGGCGCATTGCGCCTTGCGACACAGATCGCTGCAAACGCTCCCCTTTCGATCGCGGCGACCAAACGGATCGTTGCCGAATCGGCCGACTGGACCATGCACGATGCCTGGGACAATCAGCGCGCAATCGTCGATGCCGTGCTCACATCGGACGACGCCGCCGAAGGCGCACGCGCCTTCGCGGAGAAGCGGCCGCCGCGGTGGACAGGGAATTAAGCGCACTGACCGATCAGCAAGAGCCGGTCCCTCAACTTTTCAGCGTCTCAGACCTCTCACCACGAGATCAGCGTAGGCCGCACCGATTTCTTCCGCGCTTTCGGGAGATCGATCCGGTACGAACCATCGGTTGGTCCATCCGACCATCCCGATGATGCCGAAAGCCAGGACACGTGCGGACGATGTCGGGCGGATCGACCCATCGTCGATTCCTGCCTGGACGATGGCCATGATGGCCTGCTCGTAGCGGCGGTTGAGGCTGCGCATCTGTGTCGACCATGCGGTGCGCCCGGTCTCGACATGACTGAGGTTCTCCCGCATGTAGACGAAGAGCAGCGGGTAGTGCTCTTCATAGGACTTCATCAGCGCTGTCACCAGCGTGTGAACCTTTTCGAGCGGCTTCGCCGAACCGGTCAGCACCTGCTCGGCGAGCGCCACGTTGCGTTCGGACGCTTCGCGCACCACCTCGTCGAACAACTCCTGCTTGCTGGACACGTAGTAGTACAGGGTCGCCCGATCAATGTTCAGTTCTTCCGCGACAGCCGTCAGGCTGGTTCCGCGAAAGCCACGCCGGTTGAACACTTCTGTCGCAGCCTTGGCGATTTCCTGTCGACGCTCCTGATACGCCGAGGAACCCTTTGCGAGCGCGTGACTTCGCCGCTTGGAAATCTGGCTGGACGGCGACTTGGCGGGTGCCATGCTCAGATCAGCGTACCTGCGCGAGGTGACGTCGAGTAGTCGTCCAGCGATGCCGACGCGGTCCACCGCCACACATCGACCATGCGGAAGGGATTGTTGACGGTTACCCTGCCCTTGGAGTTGCGATAATACGTGTCCATACCTTGGTGCATCCACACCATCTTGCGATGCGCTTCGTCGACACGGCGGTTGTATTCGTCATGCACTTCTTGCTTCACCTCGACACTGGCGAGACCTTCGGTGCGCATCTGGTTGATGAGGTCCATCATGTAGCTCACCTGGCGCTCCACCACGGTGATCAGGCTACCGCCATGACCGAATTGCGTGTTAGGCCCGTACAGCACGAACAGGTTGGGAAATCCTGCGATGGCGGTTCCGAGGAACGCTCTGGCGTCATCGCCGTCCCACACCTCTTGGAGTGACGTACCGCCGCGTCCATACATCTGGATCGGCACGATGAAGCTCACGACGTCGAACCCGGTTGCCCAGACAATCACATCGGCCTGATGAACCTCGCCGGACTCGGTCACGATGCCGTCAGGCAGAACCGTGGCGACGGACTCCGCGTGCAGTTCCACATCGTCTCGGGTGAGCGTCTTGAACCACCCGTTGTCCAGCAACATCCGCTTTCCGAACGGTGGGTACGTCGGAATTGCGTGCTTGCGCAGGTCGGATCGATCGCCCAACTCGGTCTCAGCGTATCGGGCGAGCACCCGTCGCTGGCCGTCGTTGATGGCGTTGAGCGACCGCTCGGGGTGTTCCCACGTGGGGTCGACCTGCAGCGCCTCGTAGATCCGGTCGTTGAACGCCCATCCGATCCGAATGCGATACCACGCGGCGTACAAAGGCATGTTGCGCATCAGGAACGTAATAGGACCCGGGACCTTCACACGAAACTTCTCGAATGGCGCAGCCCATTGCGGGGTGCGCTGAAAAACAAGAACCCGCTCTGCTGTTCCTGCAATGGCCGGCACTATTTGCATCGCGCTGGCGCCGGTCCCGACGACAGCGACACGCTTTCCCGCAATATCGAGTCCCTCTGGCCACCGAGCAGTGTGGAACTGCGGTCCAGTGAATGTGTCGCGACCAGGCAGGCTCGGCAGTTTCGGCTTGTTGAACGCACCGACGGCACTGATGACGATGTTCGCCCGAACTGTTTCCGTGCGCCCGTCCGCCGTGCGGACCGTGACATCCCACATGCAGGTCGTCTCGTCGTAGCGCGCTTCTAGCACCTCTGTCCCAAAACGGGTGCGTTCGTACACCCCGCGCTCGCGAGCAACGCGCTGGAAGTAGTCGAAGATCTCGTCTCGCAACGCGAAGTAGTGCGTCCAGTCGTTCGGCGCGAACGAGAACGAATACAAGTGGCTGGGCACATCGACACCGCATCCCGGGTAGCGATTCTCGATCCAGGTGCCACCCACATCGGAATTGCGTTCGATGAGGACGTGTTCGACACCGGCCGCCGCCAGTTGAACTGATGCGCAGATGCCGGACATTCCTGCGCCGATGACGACAGCGGTCAACGGCAGCTCACTTGTTCGTGAGTCCGACCGCTCGACAGAGATCTCCGACGGAAGGCCCAGTTCGTGGCGCATCATGTGCACGTAGCCTTCGGGGATCGGCTCCGCGAGCGACGTCCGCAGCATCTCCAGGAGCAGTTCCGACGACGGCTCGGCGATGGCAACGGGTTCGCCCTCCAGCCACGCGACGATCGCATCGAAGGTCGCATCCCGGACCTCTTGCTGATGCCCCTCGCTGAGCCCGCCGCTGTCATGGTCGTTGATTCCCTGGGGCCTGGTCGGCAGGTAAGGATCCTCGATCCACGACCGATCCCCCGTCAGCTGAACCAGCACCATCTGCAGCGTCGGGACGTTGGCCAGATCAATGGCAGCGCGCCACGTCGCCAACTCCGTTGTGCTGGAAGTGCGATCACTGTTATCGGGTTCGGTCATCTGCAAGCTCCGCTCATCGGACTACCACTGCACCGTAACGGCGATCCGCCAATTCTGTCAACACTCGTGTTGACCACAGTCGGCTTCCCGGTTAACCTGGCCACCGACCCTGCACGCTTGGAGCCAAGCATGACCGTCCAGCCACTCTCGTTCTCCCCCCTGGTCCACACCCAGGACCATCATCTTGAACTGCGTTCCAGCGTGGCCAAACTCGTTGGCAAGTACGGGCGGTCGTACTTCCAGGAGAAGGTGAAGACCGGTGAGAAGGTGACCGAGTTGTGGGCCGAACTCGGCGAAGCCGGATTCTTGGGGGCTCACGTTGCCGAGAAGTGGGGCGGGGGTGGCGGCGGGATGATGGAGTACAACATCATCGTCGAAGAAACCGCCGCGCAGGGATGCCCGCTCTTCACCATGGTGCTGCAGTCCATATGTTCACCTATCATCGAGCGCTTCGGCAGCGTCGAGTTGCAACAGCGCTGGCTCCCTGGTCTCTCGAACGGAACCGTGCGCATGTCGTTCGCCATCACCGAACCTGATGCGGGGACCAACACCCACAAGATCACCACCACCGCAACGCCGACCGCCGATGGCGGATGGGTGCTCAACGGCGCAAAGTACTGGACTTCGGCCGTCGATGAGGCCCACGCAATCCTCGTCGTGGCCCGCGGCCCGGTGGCCGGGCCCAACGGTCGCCACCCGCTGTCGCTGTTCATCGTCGACCCAGACGCGCCTGGCATCACGCGCAACGCGATCGACGTTGCGGTGCAGTCGCCGGACAAGCAGTTCATGTTGTTCTTCGACGGCGTGCAGCTGACGCCCGAGGCGTTGGTCGGGACCGAGGGCAACGGCCTGAAGCAGGTGTTTGTTGGCCTCAACACCGAACGGATTGCCGTGGCTGCGATGAACAACGGCGTGTCCTGCTACGCCATCGACCGAGCCGTCGAGTACGCCAACAATCGACAGGTGTGGGGTACGCCGATCGGCGCGCACCAAGGTGTGTCGCACCCGCTGGCCGAAGCGACGATCAACGTGCAATTGGCACGCCTGATGACAGTGCGGGCTGCCGAATTGAACGATGCGGGTCAGGATGCGAGCGAAGCCGCGAACATGGCGAAGTTCGCCGCTGCCGACGCGTCGTTGAAAGCCGTCGACCAAGCCATACAGGTGCACGGAGGCAATGGTTTCGCCACCGAGTACGGCCTCGCGGACCTGTGGCTCATCGCCCGGGTACACAAGTCGGCGCCCGTCAGCCGCGAGATGGTGCTCAACCACATCTCCATGCATTCACTCGGACTCCCCCGCAGTTACTGACGGCGGGCTGTCATTGACACACCGGCTGTCATTGACAACGGCCCCGGCTCACGCTTCTCTTACGTCCCGTGTCAGGATGGGCCGCCCGAGCAGGTTGCGAGGAAGGCAGGAGCAAAATGGACCCCGTTCAAAACAAGACCTCGAAGCGCTCAGTCGCCATCGCTCTCCTGTCTCAACCGCTGGTTCGCGTGAAGTTGGCCTTTCTCATCGCCAGTCTCGCTTCGCTGGTGCTCTCTGTGTCGCTGTGGTTCAACGGCCACGAACTCCAAGGCATTTTTGTCGGGCTGTGGGTACCATCCATCCTGTCGGCTGGTTCCCTGCTGCTCGGCGGGAGCCGAGGGCCTCGATGAGCCAGGTCCTGCTGTTCAGCATCGGCACGTGCATTTTCGCTCTTACGGTCGTCGGAGCCCTGTTCTACGGGTACTTCACCTTCACGCAGTTCTACAACGCCAGCGTTGCCGTGGAAGCCTCCCTCCCAACCGCTGCCACAGGGGTCGTTGCCTCGGCGCTAGTCACAGACTGAATTCCAACGCTCTCGCGCGGCGATCGGCGGAGCGCCTCTGATCAGCAAGAGCGGCCCGGACTAGTGCGCCGAGGCTTTCAGCAGTGCACGGCGAAGCGGTCCACGCCCCCCGACGATATGTCCACTGACGATGTTCGTGCTGTTCGACCCGCCGTCGACCGACACCAACCCCATCACGTGCATCACGGCCTGCATACCTGCACAGGATGGCCGAACGTCGAGACCACCTCGATAACGGCCTTCCACGACTCCGGCAAACGCGACGCTCCGGCCAGCCGAGGCAGTTTCGGAGATGGTCGTCCGGTCAACTTCGAACTGCAGCATCTCACCGGTACCCGAGTCACGTCGGATGGCCGGCGAGTCCATCCAGTCCGGTGATTGGGTCCATGCCCGCACCGCGGCCTCTGCCGTGAATGAACGAGCTCGGGGTTGCTCGTCCCACGGGGCCAGTGCCGGCCCCGGCAGCCTCGCAACGGGAGCGGTGCAAGCAAGTTGGTTGCGTCGACCCTCGTAGTCCTCAAGGGCAGTGTTCGACGTGAGCCGAGACCCGTTCCAGCGGTAGATGCCGATGCCCATCCAACCTGCGAGGGCTCCGTTGTGCAGCGCAGAGGCGCCGTGCTGGGAGAAGAGCATGGCCAACCGGTCGTCGCTCCGATCGGGAGCATCGCCGTGGCTCAGCCACAGCTCGTGGACCGTCATGCCCATTCCGGGGAACTGCTGCAGCTGCGTCGCCACTGCCGGCACGTACACCTCGTCGCGCGGTCCTAGTTCGGCGTCGGCCATGCGAAGCACGTAGTCGGCCTCCATGATCTGCGCGCATACCAATGTGTTCCGACACACCAAGTAGTCGACGACGTAACGCCGCATGAGGGCGACGAACGGGTGGTGTGCTGCCGTCGAGTGGCTGCTGTTGGTCACGAGATCCTGCGGTCCCTGCCGACCCAGTACGGTGCGCGCAGCTCCTTCTTCAGGATCTTCCCGGATGCATTTCGAGGGAGTTCCCCGACGAACTCGATAGCCGTCGGGCACTTGTAGCGAGCCAGGCTCTGGCGTGTGAACTGAAGCAGGTCGTCTGCCGTGGGAATTGCGTCAGACATCAGCCCTGCTTTCAGTACCACCATGGCCATGGGCGTCTCGCCCCAACGGTCATGCGGCACCCCAATCACGGCCACCTCGGCGACGGCAGGATGTCCGTACATGACGTTCTCGACCTCGGCTGGGTAGATGTTCTCTGCCCCCGACACGATCATGTCCTTGTAGCGGTCGAACAGAAAGATGTACCCGTCGTCGTCCACGTAGGCAGCGTCACCGGTGCGCAGCCATCCGCCGGCCGTCAGCGTTGCGGCTGTCTCGTCGGGTTTTGCCCGATACCCCTTCATGTTCATGTCCGAACGGACCCACACCTCGCCGACTTCGCCTACTGGAACGGGTGCCCCAAGCGCCGGGTCGAAGATCTTCAGCTCCACCCACGGCACCGCTTTGCCGCACGAGCGCAACAGGTGCGCTCGATCAGAATCCGGATCATGGTCCGAACGCGGCAGCGAGACGATCGTCCCCGATGTTTCGGTCATCCCATAAGCCTGCGTGAAGCCGCAGCCCAACACGGCGATTGCGTTCCGAAGCACTGCGTCGCCAATCGGCGACGCGCCGTAGCAGAGCAGTTCCAGGCTGGACAGGTCCGCTTCCGCGATGCCCGGTGCCTGCATGATGGACTGGATGACTGCCGGCACGAAGAACGCGTTGGTCACCCGGTGCAGCTGAATCGCTTCGACGATAGAGGCAGCATCGAGGTCGCGCAGCAGCACCGTATGGCCACCTGACACGAACGCCGCCATCCCGTACCCACACCCACCGATGTGGAACATCGGCATGCCGACCAGGTTCACGCTGTCGGGGCGAAACTCCCAGACGTCGTTGGCAAGCTGTCGACTGAACGACATGCCACGGTTGGTCAGCTCGACTCCCTTCGGCAGCCCCGTGGTGCCGGATGTGTACAGCAGCAGCACCACGGCGTCGTCGCCAACCGTGACACAAGGATCGCCGATCGACGCTCCAGCAAGCCATGGTTCATACTCCGTGTCGAGGCTCTTCACGGCGATGATCGATGCCACTTCGCACGCCTCG